>CAYRNO010000001.1:0-87900 GCA_964425715.1 uncultured Candidatus Saccharibacteria bacterium
TCTATATACTGAGCTCTACAAGCCACTACCATTGCTTACACAAAAAACTATAGCAATTTCAAGCTTGGTGACTACATTTTGGCCAGTCACAATAATTCTATTAATAGCCATTGGTATAGGTATAAGAGCCTATCTGAGAACTCCAAATGGCATCAAAAGCTGGCATCGACTCAAGCTCAAGCTTCCTGTGATAGGTATATTGTTCAAGAAAGTATATATGGCTCGATTTAGCCGTACTATGAGCAGTCTCGTCAATTCTGGGGTTCCCTTGCTCGAAGCTCTGTCTATTAGTGCCGACTCTATCAACAACGTGATACTAGCAGAGATAGTGAGAGGAGCATCGGAAGATGTCAGAAGTGGTAAATCTTTGTCATCTGCACTGAGTAAGAATGAATATTTCTTGAAGCTTGTACCACAGATGATCAAGGTCGGTGAAGAATCTGGCACGCTTGGTGAAATGCTTGCCAAGATAGCTACATACTATGAAGAAGAGGTAGATCAGGCTGTCAAGAATCTTAGTACAGTGATAGAGCCGATATTGATAGTGATTTTGGGCGGGATGGTATTTTTCATAATACTTGCAATACTATATCCGATATATAGCCTTGTCGGTGAGGGCATTACACCCCCTAGTACTACACCGACCAGTACCAATCAATCTAGATAATTATTGACATTATAGTGCTTATGCTACAAAATAAGTAATAACAAATAAATTAACCCCCGGTAGTTTATACCATCCTAAGAAAGGTAGAAATATACAAAATGAAAAAATTATCAAACAAAGGATTTACACTGATAGAGGTAGTAATAGTGCTTGCTATAGCTTCGCTTATAATGGTGATTGTATTCTTGGCGGTACAAGGTGCTAATAGGGCTCAAAGAGACACAGCCAGGAAGAACCAAGCCAATCAAATACTTGCAGCAGCACAACAGTTCGCAGCAAATAATAGTGGTAAATTCCCACAAAATCAAGCAGAAGCCCAAACTCTATTTACAGAATATCAAGCCCCAAATACTGGTTTAACCGCAACTAATTCTCAGTATGCACTAGGGAAGGCTTCCAATGAGGAAACAGCCTATCTATTTATGTCAATCGGAAAATGTCAAGATGGAGCAGTTGTATCTAGTTCACCATCTAATTCTTTTGCAGTTTCAATTTATCAAGAAGCTGGCGGGGCATACTGTATTTCAGATAAACAATAATTAATCTAAAAAAAGGCTCTAAACTTAGAGCCTTTTTTGATTTGCCATCTTGTAGCTTTTCCTAGATAATACGCTTATGGATATGTTGATTATTATTATATTTTTTGTAGTTGGTCTTGCTATGGGTAGCTTTGTAAATGCATGGGTATGGCGCACCAAAGAAGATAAGAGTGTAGTCAAAGGTCGTTCGATGTGCCCAGATTGTGGGCATCAGCTCTCTGCACTTGATAATATACCTGTAGTTAGTTACCTGTTACTTAGAGGTAAGTGTCGCTATTGCAACAAGACTATTTCTGTTCAATATCCATTGGTTGAGATTATTACCAGCCTTTTATTTGTCGCTATATACCTATACTTCGCTCCAACTAATATGTATATGTGGTTCCAGGTCATAGCTTGGTGCGTTGTCACTGTTTTGTTGGTGGCAGCATTTGTTTATGATCTGCGCTGGATGATACTGCCTGACAAGTTTACTCTTCCTGTGATAGCTATAGCTACAGTGTTATTAGCAGTACAAGTATGGCAGTTTGGTATAGCATCGATATATGCTCAGCTGATAGCTACAATCGTATTTGCTGGACTATATCTGGTTATTTGGGTTGTCTCCAAAGGTAAGTTGTTGGGGGGAGGGGATATACGCTTGGCAGTACTAATGGGACTGCTGCTTTCTGTTCCGCAGCTCTTGGTCGGTGTGTTTGTAGCATATGTGATTGGTGCACTAGTAGGCGTGACTCTGATAGCTATCAAGCTCAAGAAACGTACTGACGCTGTACCACTGGCTCCATTTTTGATATTTGGCTTATATTTTGGATTATTTTTCGGCAATCAGATAAGTAGCTGGTATCTTTCGATGATCTAGTCTATAACTCGTTCAACCATAAGTGATATAATACAATCAATGAAAAACAAGACAAATGCTTTAGGATTCTCACTGATAGAAGTGACTATAGTTATGGCTTTATCACTGGTGTTAATAGGCATGGTGGCGGGTATATATAATCTCAGAAAAGGCCTAGAAACCGACGATGCTCTCAAGCAAATTGCCTCAGTAATACAGACTATCCGAAATGAAGCTCAGAAGGGACAGGGACCTACAACCGACGTAGAAAGAGAAATAATAGCCAGCAAACCTAATAGTGAGTTATTCGGGCAAGCTATTGGTTTTGGAAACAAATGTTATGTTATTCCTAGTGATCCTAGAGACCTAGATCCAGCCAATCGTAGCGAGAAGTCTTGTATGTATGTAATCAAACTAGCAAGGGAAATAGGTAACAATAATATATATGCTTATGGTGCATACAAAGTAGATGTGCCTTACAACATGGCTTTCAACCTTATAAATACTGGAACTACCTGCGGTACTGATCTTTCTTGTTATGCAAAGCCACAATCAGTTGGATATAATAATCTCAGCACTTCTCCTATATCTAGCACTGTCAGTGGTGATCCGGTAGGTATTGTGGTGCGCAATGGTAGTGGTGCTATGTATGTGTTTAATGGCAATCTAGCTACTCTCAACTTGGCTGCTGATCTTAGTAATTATACATCATCACAGGGGCTAGAAAGACAAGGTAAATTAAATCTTGTATTGGCCCAAGTAGCCGATAAATCTGGTCCTAGCCTTACAAATTCGAACACCTGGCAATCTGCCAGTCCGCGCTACTTCTTGACTGTCGATCTGACAGGTAGAAACACCACTTCTGTAAAAAGAGGAAATTCTTTCAAATGAGAACTATAAAAAATACTTACAATAACGGTGATACTCTTATAGAGGTAATATTTGCATTTGCCATACTGGCTACAATTATAGGATTTGCTTTTACCGGTGCTATACAGGCTCGCAAGACTGCCGTGGCTGCACAACAGCGTACACAGGCGGTATTTTTGGCTCAATACCAAGCTCAGGCTCTCAAAGCCTATAGAGATAGCTTGCCGTGGGACGTCCAAGGAGGAAAACCGAATTTTATTAATGGTAGTGATTCGTTGGTTACTGATGATATTAATCCCGAAAATACATATTGCATGGCAAAAGTAGACAGTGGTCCACCTCCACCAATCGTAAAACAATGGATTATATTGGATAGTGAGTATGAGGGTTGTCCAGGAACTACTCTGCAACCCGCACGCTCGGAAGAGGTAGTACAAACAAAATTTGTATGTGTGAGTCCCTCCGATACAACGCCGTTTGCAGTATGCGAGATATTACGTGCTCGGATTGAGGTAAAGTGGATAGACCCATATGGCAAAGAATCGAGTGTAATCAATCTGGTAAATTTAGCGAAGAAATTTTGATATGAATAAGAGATACTCCAAAACTAGTAATGAAAATAACATATCCAAAGGGTTTACACTTATAGAATTGTTGTTTGCCACTGTTCTATTGGGTGTGATGTTCACCATGGCTATCACGACATTTATAGGTGTATTCCGGTTTTATACTTGGGCTGGTACTACGCGTGTGAACCAGCAAAATTCTCGCCAGATAATGGATGACATAGGCAGGCTGATAGCATCACGCACTGTAAATACTGGAGCTAGTACTTATGATGCTTCAACGGGTACATATTCTGACCTATGTCTGATAGGAGATACAGAGAAAGTTGATGGTTCAAAACAGGGTAATGTAAAGATTTACTTGGGCTCCATCAACGGAAATCCTACCAATAAAATTAATGTAAAAACGTATCCAGATGAAGATACTAACTGTAGAGATCCTTTCGCTAGTAATAAAGAAATTTCTAGCACAACCAATACTAAAGTCACAAGGCTAGAGTTTGTAGTTGTATATGGCGCCCTTAATAACGGTATCTACAATGACATTTCGACACGACAATATCTCAAGGAAAGCGTTGAATATTCTATAGATGTTATAAATGGTGAGCCAGAACCGGACAATAATTGTAGGGAGGGAGATAATTTTTGTGACAAAGTCACATATACTTCTGTTGCAACTGAGTGATAAGCACAACAAGATTGCGAATAAGCCACATACAGTATAAAATATGGTTAATATGCTTCAGAGCCACAAAAGAAATATAAGATATCATCCCAAAGGTGCCACATCGTTACTCATAGTAGTAGCTATGTCTTTGGTGTTTATTGTCATTATTAGTGGTCTTACGGCATTATCGATAAGAGAATCCCGCCAAGCACTGAGTACTGATTTATCCAATCGAGCTTTAGCGGCAGCAGAATCTTACGTCAAAGAAACAGCTCAAGAAATCATCGAGAACCCAACACTAATAGATGATAGCTGCGATGAGCGTGATAATACCATAAAACTCTCTGAAGATGCTGAGAATTATACTGAGATTACATGCAAGACAGTGTCTGCCGGAGGAACGGTGATAGAAAGAGAGGTAGATCAGGATAGAACCTCAATAGTCTATGGTGTCAAAGGAGATTATAATATGACATTTAAGTGGGGTAAGTTAGAGACATGTGAGAGGGGAACATCTGGACCGCTCGGAGATTATATAGACCTGGACTTAGCATATGGGATATATAGACTACAATGTAGTCCGCCAGCTATTTTAGAACTTATGTTTTTTAGCTGGCAAGATTCATCTCTAAATGCAATAAATGGTATTACGCCCAAAACGGTACTGATTATGCCAAAAGCAACAGTTCAAGAAGTCAATACAGGCAAGCCAAGTGAATTCAATAATGCCGTAACCGATAATACATGTACCAGTGCAGTAGGGGTGGATGGTTATCAATGCAGCTTCAAGCTAGATTTATCAGCTTATCTTGGTACCAACGCCAATTCCAACGTGGCAATACTGGTAAGACCTAGATATAAAGATACAAGTTACCAAGCAGAGTTCAATAAAAATGGCGTACCCCAATCGGTACAATCAAATACTGCACTGATCGATGTGACTGCAAGAGTGGGTGATTATTATCGTAGAGCTAGGGGTCAGGTGCAACTAGGTAGCATACAAAATACCAACGCTATATCAGATGTGCTATATTCTTATGAAAAGATTTGCAAGAGATTGACAGTGGGTCAAGATTTTGCCCAACTAAGTAATAACGAATGTAATTAGTCTCCTACATTTCCAGAATGAAATTTTTGATGAGCCTTGCGTAGTTGTGGGTCAGTTACGTGAGTATATACCTGGGTAGTAACTATGTTGGTATGTCCCAGCAGACTCTGTACACTGCGTAAATCGGCACCATTGGTAAGTAGATCTGTAGCAAAACTATGCCGGAGTGTATGAGGTGTTACATGCTTGGCAATACCGGCTTTTTTGGCATAGCGCTCAACTAAGCGCTGTATTGAGCGCACTGTCAGTCGTGTATATTCACCTTTGTTGAAATCTGACTTAGTACCTCGATAATGTATAAATAGTGGGGCATAGTCATCTTGTCGGGCTTCTAGGTATCTACTAAGTACCTCAGCAGCTGATTCACTTAGATATACCGGCCGGTCTTTTTGACCCTTGCCACGTATAGAGAACTCACCGGTTTTGAAATTGAGATCATCCTTGTTGAGTGCTGCTAGCTCAGATACTCTAAGTCCAGTAGAGAAGAGTAACTCTACGATAGCTAGGTCTCTGAGGCCCATTACATCACTAGTGTCGATTGCTTCAAATAGCATTGTGATTTCCTCGATATTGAGAAAGCTCACTTGTGGACGGGTGCTGGTAGCTAGTTCTATTTTTTCCGGAGCAAGGCTATCAATATCGCGACGGGCAAGGTACTTCAAAAAGCTGCGCATGGCTATCAGATGGTAGTTCTGCGTGGCTTTGCCCATAGTACGGCCATCTTCACTGGTATGGCGATTGAGCCACTGACGCCACTTGGAAATAGTCTGAGAAGTAATCTTGGAGACTTTTAAATCATCAGTAAATTCTATAAATCTATTGAGGTATAGGCTATAGTTCTCAATAGTCTTGAGGCTTCGACCTTTTTCAACTTCCAAATATTCCAAGAAATCGCTCATGTATTCACTAAACATAACTGCATTATATATTGTGCGACATGTATGAAGCAAATCAGTGCATTATTGAGTTTTCAGGTAAAAATTGCTACAATGTAGCTCAAATGAATAAGCAAAATAACTATGATGTCGTGGTGGTAGGCGCTGGACACGCTGGCTGCGAGGCAGCAATAGCTAGCGCCAAAATTGGTGCCAAAACATTACTAATTACAGGCGATCTTACTAAAGTCGCTTCTTTGCCGTGCAATCCGTCGGTCGGTGGTCCGGGCAAAGGTCATCTAGTACGCGAGATAGACGCACTAGGCGGAGTAATGGGCAAGATAGTAGATAAGTCTGCTATACAGCTCAAAGAGCTTAATACCGGCAAGGGCCCAGCTGTTCGAGCCTATCGTGCTCAGTTAGATCGTACTGAGTACAACCAAAATATGCTCAAAACACTCAAGAACACTAAGGGTCTAGATATGCTCGAAGACGAAGTAGTTGGTGTAGAAGCTAAAAACTCTAAGATAACCGCTGCTAATACCAAGAATAATGGCGCTATCCCTACGAAAACAGTAATTATATGCTCGGGTACATTCCTGAATGGTGAGATTGTACTTGGGCCAAAAGTCATCAAAAAAGGTGGTCGTATGGATGCTCCGGCTAGCCATGGACTATCCGAGTCTCTGACTGCTCTAGGTCTCAAGCGAGGACGTCTCAAGACTGGTACGCCACCACGAATACAAAGAGACAGCATTGACTATACTAAGCTTCAGGAAGCTCCTGGTACAGCCGGTAATATCAGCTTCTCCCATCCAGATCGAGAGACACTACCGCTAAAAAATCAAGAGGTGTGTTGGCTAACCTATACCAACTATAAAACCCATCAGATGATACTCGACAATTATCATCTCTCTGGTAATACCTCTGGACTAATTACTGAAACCGGTCCGCGCAGTTGCCCAAGCTTAGATCTCAAGGTCAGTAACTTTCCAAATCAGATTCGTCACCCCATATTTATAGAGCCTGTCGGTCGACAAGGCACCCCAGACGGGGAACGCATGTATTTACAGGGTTGTAGTACGGCTTTTTCGCCCGAGTGGCAAGAAAAGATATTTCATACTATAGAGGGCTTAGAAAACGCCAAGTTTTTGGAGTATGGATATGCAGTGCGTTATGACTATTTTTTACCACATCAACTCTCCACAAGCCTAGAGGCCAAAAATGTCAGCGGACTATTCTTGGCTGGACAACTTAACGGTACAACTGGATATGAAGAAGCTGCAGCTCAAGGACTCATAGCAGGCATCAATGCCGCGCGAAAAGTTGCCGGAAAATCAGCTTTTGTACTGGACAGAACCCAAGCTTATATCGGTGTGCTGATAGAGGATCTAGTCACAAAGACTCATATCGAGCCATATCGTATGTTTACGAGCCGGGCAGAATATAGATTGCTCTTACGCAATGATAATGCCGACACAAGGCTTACAAAGCAAGGCTTTGAGATAGGATTGCAACCCAAGAGTGAATTCACAAGGGTAGAGAAGAAAGAATCAGGTATCAGATCAGAGATCCAAAAACTGAAAGACACCAGAATAACTCTAGCAGAAGACAAAACCATCACGGCATACGACTGGCTAAAACGACCTGAGAACTCACTCGATAGTCTTGCTAAACTATCCGACATCGAGATAGATCCAGATGTGGCATATAACGTAGAAATATTGGTCAAATATTCAGGATACTTTAAGCGCCAAGAGCTAGAAGCGCACAAACTTATTGAGAGACAACACCATACTATTCCTGCTTCACTTGATTATCAGAAGATTTCAGGTCTCAGAAATGAAGCCAAAAAACGACTTAGTGAGATAAGACCAGAATCTATCGCTCAAGCTTCTTTGGTTCAAGGCGTAACACCTGCAGATTTATCAATAGTAATGGTACATGCTTTTGCAGGTAATCAAACACAAAATTCTCGATAAAAAACTCGTCATCAACGAATTTGGTTTGATATAATAAACTCTATGTTTGATCTTAATGATTTACTTAAAACCGTCGGCTACGTAGGCTTATTTGCAATAATTTTTGCAGAATCAGGTCTATTGATAGGGTTTTTCTTGCCAGGAGATAGTTTGTTGTTTACTGCAGGCTTCTTGGCCTCACAGGGGTTTTTCAATATAGCAATTCTTTGTACTGTTACTTTTATAGCTGCTGTGCTTGGTGATAATGTAGGTTATCAATTTGGCCGCAAAGCTGGACCTAGATTGTTCAAAAAAGAAGATTCATTACTATTCACCAAAGAAAACATAGATAGGTCAGAAGCTTTCTATCAAAAACACGGAGGCAAAGCTATCATACTTTCTAGGTTTGTACCGGTAGTGCGTACTTTTGCCCCAATTATTGCCGGGGTAGGCAAGATGCATTTTCGTAAATTTTTCTTTTACAATATCACAGGAGCTTTGATATGGGCTGTAGGAGTTACGTTACTCGGATATTTCTTGGGACAAGCAATCCCTGATGCAGAGAAATATCTGCTGCCACTTACATTATTGATAATAGTTGTTACAGCGATTCCTTCCTTGGTACATATGGTGAAAGACCAGGAGAGTCGGGCAAAAATCATTCATCATGTCAAACATATCAGAAAGCATAAATTCAATAAGAAAAAAAAATAAATGCACGAAATTAGCCAGCTACCTAACGGACTTCGAATAGTTACTCGTACAATGACAGAAACAGAAAGTGTCACTGTAAACTTTTTTGTAGGTGCAGGTGGAAGATATGAAGACATGAAGACTGAGTATGGCGTATCTCACTTCTTAGAGCACCTTCTTTTTAAGGGGACTCACAGGAGACCAACCGCCAAACAGATCTCGGAAGAGATAGATTCTGTAGGAGGATATATCAATGCCTATACTACGGAGGATCACACTAGCTACTATGTGAAATTACCCAAAAATTACTTTGGTCTAGCCTTCAATGTAATGGCCGACATCATGACTGATCCACTGTTTGAGCAAGCTCAGATTGATCTGGAGCGCAATGTAATACTAGAAGAGATGAAGGTGTTCAAGGATGATCCATCCCGTTATGTCTTTGACTTTGTTGGTGACTTGTTATGGCCTCAAGATACACTTCGTACTAATGTGATTGGAAATGAACAAATAATTAACTCAATGAGTCGAGAGACCATCAAGGATTATTTCAATCAACTCTATACTATGAATAATATGGTAATATCAGTAGCTGGCAATGTTACGCATAAGCAAGTGATAGATATTGCTCTAGAGCTACTTTCAAGTAATAGCTCCAAGGTATCGCGTACCTGGCAGCCCGTGAGAGGACGTATATCTAAAGAGAAGATTTATCTAAAGACTGAAGATACCAACCAAGCTCATATAGTATTGGCAGGTAGAGCGCCCAATATAGATGCCAAAGACGAAGCTGCTATGAAGATATTGTGTACTATCTTGGGGGCTGGATCGAGCTCCAGGCTATTTATGAATGTCCGAGAGCTCAAGGCCTTGGCCTATACAGTACATATGGGATATTACAACTTTATCGATAGTGGTAAGTTTGAGATTTATGCGGGAGTAAATCACGACAAGTTGCCCGAGGCATTGAGGGCCATCAATGAAGAATTACAAAAGATCCAGCAAGAAGTTGTAGGTCCAAAGGAGCTCAACAAAGCCAAGGAGCAGGTGAGAGGGCATTATATAATGGGACTAGAGGGCAATGCAGCAGTTGCCGATATGATGGGTCTGCAGATGATATTAACTGGAAGAGTAAGAACACTGCAGGAGTCTCTACAGAAGATAGATGAAGTCTCTATACAAGACGTATTGGAAGTAGCTCAGTCTTATCTACACAAAGACTCGGTCAAGCTAGCTATGATAGGCCCATATGAGCAAGACAAAAAACAAGAATTAGAAAAATTAATGGAGATATAAAAAATGAATGAAAAAACTTTAGTAGTAATAAAACCCGATGCAATGCAGAGAGGTATAATGGGTGAGATAATATCTCGTTATGAGAAGGTCGGACTCAAGATAATCGGTGCCAAGATGCTCAAAGTACCCAAAGAGCTTGCCGATAAGCATTATCCTAAAGATAGAGAAGAATTCATAGTTGGCATGGGCCAAAAGACTCTCAATAGCTACAAAGAACAAGGACTAGATCCAGTCGAGGAACTTGGTACAGAGGACCCCAAAGAGATAGGGCTAAAGATACAGGGATGGTTGGTAGAGTTTATATCAGAATCTCCTGTAATGGCCCTAGTTCTCGAAGGTCCCCATGCTATAGAAGTAGTGCGAAAAATTACTGGATTTACATTGCCAGCCAAGGCAGATCCTGGAACTATACGGGGCGATTACTCGTTTGATTCATCAGCCTATGCCAATACAGCCAAGCGTCCGATACGCAATCTTATACATGCATCAGGGGATGCAGAAGAAGCCGAATTTGAAATAAATCTTTGGTTTAGTCACGATGAACTGTATGATTATGAAGCTATTCATCACAAACATATGACTCAGTAATTAGAATGGGAGAATTATCTATGGCAAAAGAAGTATTATTTAGAGTCGGCACAGGAGGTATTATCATAAATAGTAAAGACCAGATTCTTTTAGGTTTGCGTGGCTCAAAGGCTCGTGATCAACATTACAAGTGGGAGTTGCTAGGAGGGCTACTCAAAGACGGTGAGACTCCAGAAGAAACTATCAAGAGAGAAGTTTTAGAAGAAGCGGGAATCAATATTGAACCCATAGACATTATTGGAACAAATGTGCGTTATGGTACTGATAATAATGAGTTTTGGGTAGGCATGACTTACAAGTGTAAATATATTTCAGGAAAACCTCATGTCACTAAGTTCGATAGAGTGATAGATCATAAATGGTTGAGCTTAGAAGAATGCCTCAAGATGGATCTTACTCCTATGACACGCTATCAATTAGATCAATACAAAAGTTGGCTTAGTAGAAATTCCTAGGCTTTTTTATCTATAATCGGCTCGATTTTATCGACTTGACTTAATAATTGTTCATTAGAATATTTATTTCTATCAATTTTTTTCCATCCAGAATCTGTATCTTTCATCCATGGACAAACGCTTCTTACCCAGCCCAAGTAATGAGTGTTGTTTTTGCCATTTGGGTCGGTCTTGGAATAATGCAATACTTGGGTGTTATATATCTTCATGCTTGGATCTTTGTCAGCTGCGATCCATTGCTCATCATTTAGATATTCTAGTTCGGCCCGCATTGCCCACATAAATTCTCCATGAGTTACTACTATTACTCGTTTGTCCGCACACTCCCGGTGAAGGGTATCAAAAAAACTCCTTACCCTCATGCGCACGTCGGCGATGGATTCACCGCCTGGAGGTCTCCAGTACAGTGCATCTATCTCTTTACGGAGGGCATTATGAGGAAATATCTTCTTGAATTCAGTCAATGGGATAGCGTCTATGTCACCCCAGTCGCGTTCTCTCAAACGCTGGGATATTCGCCATTCTGCACCCTCTATATTTAGTAGTCCCGCAGTTTCTCTGGTGCGAATATATGGTGATACATAGTATCTATCAAATTCTTTTGCTAATTCTGTTGATATCCACTCACCAGTCTTAGTAGCCTGAACCCTGCCATCATCAGTCAAGCGCCATTGATGTCCAGGTCGCTCTCTAAATTCTGGAGTATAGAAGCTATTATCTCCGAGCTTGGCGGTTTCAACCGCTAGATTACCTTCGGAGTGCCCGTGTCTTACCAGTATTAAGTCTTTTGGCATTGCCATAGCTTTATTATACCAAAGATATCTTCTGTACTAATCAGCTATATCTTGTACAATTGAAATACGCCCTGGTAGCTCAGTGGATAGAGCGCCGCCGTCCTAAGGCGGGCGTCGGGGGTTCGAATCCCTCCCAGGGTACCAACTTCAATTATGATTTGTAGTAGAAACTTTAGACACAACTGGTATACAATAGTAGCTATATGACAAAGAAGACCAAAAAACATCGTGCCAAAAGTCGAGCCTTTGCTGGTCAACAAGAAGGTGAAGAAGTAATATTGGTAGCACGCAGATTTCCGATAGTTCTGCGCAGGCAGCTCATAGTTGGTATGCTGATGATAGTAGTATTTATGTTGCCCTGGGCTATCGCTACAGGCAATGACTACGGGTGGCTGATATACGCAAATTGGTTTCTATTGCTCGGTGTACTTGTGCTTGGGTTTTATTGGTTGAGAACTTGGGTTAGTTGGTATTACACAGTATATGTACTTACAAGCTATAGGATAATGATTGTAAAGACTACTGGGTTTTTTGGCAGAGAAGTTAGTGAACTTGCACTTTCGAATGTCCAGAATGTCAACTACAAGATTAAGGGTATGCAAGCTTCTGTATTTGGATTTGGAGATGTGGTTGTGGAGACATTATCAGGTGGTGAACCCCTTCAGCTCAACTATATACATAAGCCTGTTCAATTTCAGCAGGCAGTACTTGAAGTAGTACGTCGAGAAGGCTTGGACAAATAACATTTCAGTGTGTATCATATGTATAAGTCGAAATAAATTACGGAGTAAATAAAACTATTATGCCCAAGGATCCAGACATCAAAACGTCAAAGAGTAAATCGAAAACTAAATCAACTAAAACATCTAGTAGCACCAAGAAGACTAGTCATCTGGCTAGAAAAGGCGCCAGTGCCAAAGCTGCAATCTCCCAAAAAAGCCTTTCTTTCAAGCAAAAGCTTTCAAAACTGGGTGTAGATCCCAAGAAGAATAAAAAAACCATTCGCAATGTTGGCATAATTGCTCTGGTTGCTTTATTAGTTACTATTACTGTATTCGGAGTACTAATTTACAAATATAAGGTTGCAAATAGAGCAGTCAAGATCGCCAGTAAGGTAGTGCCTTATCCAGTATCTAGTGTCAATGGCAATATTATATGGAATACCACTAGTTACAATGATTATCTGTTCGAATTAGCCTCAGCTCAAAAATATTTTGCTTCACAAAATCAAGACTTCAACTCAGAAGAGGGTAAGAAACAACTTCAACAATTCAAAGAAGAGTTAATCACTCAGCTTGAAAATGAGTTGATAGTCAAACAACAAGCTGCTAAATATGGCATCAATGTCTCCGGCAAGGAAGTAAATGAGAAATTTGACCAACTAGTCAAGGATGCGGGTGGAATTGACCAAGTAAAAAGAACTCTCGACAAGCTATATGGATGGTCAACAGATGACTTCAAGAACAAAATTAGAGAGCAATTAGTACGACAGAAGTTGGCCGACAAGGTTCTAGCCGATCCAGCCCTAACAGAACCTGCCAAGAAACAAGCTGAGTCAATACTAGCTCAGATTCAAGCTGGTGGAGATTTTGCTACTCTAGCCAAGCAATATAGTACAGACGGAAGTGCTGCCAATGGTGGTGATTTAGGATTGTTTGGTAAGGGTCAATTGGTGCCAGAATTTGAAGCTGCTGCGTATGCATTGGAGCCAGGTCAAGTAAGCGGAGTAGTGAAGACACAATATGGCTATCACATCATAAAAGTCACAGAGAAAAATGGAGATCAGGTGCGAGCCTCTCATATTCTTATCAAAGGTGTAGATTTTGAAAGTTGGCTACGTGATCAACGCAACCAAGCCAAGATTGTTCAGTACTTCCAGCCCTAGACCAACATCAGATCCGTTCAAAATCACTCGTTTATAGGCGAGTGATTTTGTTTAAGATTAATACTTATGCTAAACTACAATTATTAAGAGGCTGAATAATGTTAATAAACAACAAACACACTACATGGTCATCATTCCAAAAAAGCCTAGAAACTGCGCAGGAAGGTAGTTTTTAAGCTTATTTATTAGAATTCACATATCATATCTCAAAGACTGCCTTCTCGGGCAGTTTTTTGATTATAGCCTGAGAGTACCTATACATTCCAAACAAAGGAGCATATCATGCAAGATTTTTCTTACGTGGGCAGGTGCCCTTACGACAACACAGCGGTTGATTCTACCGAAGGCTGGAATGGTCAGATGTGGTTTTGCCAGAAAGGCCATGAGTGGCAGGATTATAGTGACATTGCGGTACAAAGTAGATGTGAAGGAACATTTAAGTATGGTATCAATCAAGATCTACAGCACTCCATATGCCAATGGTGTGGCCAAATAGTGGAGCACATACCATTTTTCCACTTTGAATACGCAGGGCTTATGAAATATCACGAGATGAGCCAGCCGTCTACTTGTGGACTAGAGATGGGTGAATGGTTTCATGTCAGCGAGCACCGCGAAATGATAGATGTAGAGTGTGACGGCTGCTATCGTTCGTTTGAACAGGGTCAGATAGGCGAGGTAGTTGTAGATCGATTGAGTCATCTAGGATACAAGATACATTGTGGTTGCTGGACTAAATTAGTCCGAAACATCGATAGGAGAACCTGATGGAAATCTTCTTACCTACATTTGGTCCCGAGAACATGGTTAAAGATACTATCAAGCTTGGCTATAGCTTTGACACTCAAGTACTTACCAGGGCATTCTACCTAGATTTGGCTAAAGAAGTATCTGGTGGGCCTTTTGAAGAATTCTTGGATGTATCACTAGGTGTATACCAGAAGTTTGCTGTTTTCTCACCAGACTATTTCAGCCCTGATACTCGCAATAGGTTTCCACTGCTTAGGGAGTTGGGAGATGCTATTGGCGCTATTGTACGCTCAAATGCAGCTCAGAATGTACCTCTTCGTAGCTGGCAGCCCAATGATGTTGCTGTGCAGAAGTATTCAGGCAGATACGACGGTATAGGCAGACACCGTGATTTCGCTAGTGATATACATCTCGTAGCATCTTTTACGGTGAAGGGGACTGGTGAGATAGGTATACATGACAGACGAGAAGATCCTAACGCAAGCAAGTTTATTCAAACTTCTCCCGGAAGCTTATTGCTTCTTAGAGCTCCTGGATTGGTGGAGTCAGATGAAGATCTGCGCATTACTCACTCGGTAAGATCCCCGTATTCTTCACCTAGAATATCAGTTACTTATCGTCTTGCGACGCTGTTGGGGCTGAAAGGAGCATAAAAAGAATAAATAATGTATACAGTATAGGCGATTTAGAATATGCCTCTAATAAAGCAAATATTGTAATGTTGGTTTCACAGATCTAAATACAGACTCTAGATACTACTAGGGTCTGTTTTCTTGTATATTTGTCAATATTTTGCTAAGATTATCTGGTTAGCGCATGGGCTCGTGGTGTAGAGGCCTAACACGCCTCCCTGTCACGGAGGAGATCGCCGGTTCAAATCCGGTCGGGCCCGCCAAAGAAAGTGCCTCAGCAAAGCTGGGGTATTTTCTTTGGTAGATGCTATTAGTATTGAACTGGCATAGATCACAGCTCGCCGGTTAGACATAAACATAGTATTATGTCACTATCCGGTACGAGCCAATTAAAATCCAAAAGATTAGATGTAGTTTTCAGTTATCCTTGATAGAAGTATCATCTTGCCCATGCTTTTATATTCTCGCGTTTAGTGTTTAAATATAAGCTGTTAATGCACCTAAAGGAGGCGTGATGAAGGTAAAACCAGTAGTACCTACCTGGATGGTATCGGAGGCCAACAAGATTTTCTTCGAAATGCTCTGGAACCATGGATACAGAGGTATCCTTTGGGACCTCGAACGGACTCTGATACCACTTGGTTACAGAAGTATGACAGAATATGCATTGCAGGTAGTGGAAATGGCAAGATCAGCAGGATTCGTACAGACTTGCTGTACTAATTCCGAATATCCATATGGAAATGATGTTCTCCGGCATTTCTGTCACCACTTAGCTCAGCCGGATTCCGATAACGGCATTCTCAAGAAGCCCGATCCCTCCATATTCCTTCTGGGTTGCGAGATTCTCGACCTAGAGCCTGAGAAAGTCGTGATGGTGGGTGACAAGCTGCTATTCGATACCAGCCCAGCTGCTGCTCTTGGTATGGGTACAGTATTGGTCAATCCGCTTCCTGGTCATGATGTGTGGGCCGAATATCTGGCGTTTCGTCGTACTCGAGAGCGCATGGCGCTCAGGCAACTTGGTATCAAAAGACCATAATATAAATATCGTTACATTGAGCCCCAGATAAGCCTAATCTATCTGGGGTTAAATTATTTACAAACACAAGCGTGTTGTTGACATTTATGAATATTTTTGCTAATATAGGGTTAACTTCTAGAGATGGAGTTCAGAAGTATGTAAACTTCCTACAAGAAGTGTGCAGCTTGGAGGGTGTTTATATCTTTTTGTAGTCAATACAAAAAGAAAAACTAAAATTTAATAAAAATAAAAACAAAAGGAGGGCAACCATGCAAGTTGCAATGTTAACATATTATCAAGTCACCAGACCACGTAAGGTAAAGGTGAGGGTGGTAAAGGCTCATGAACATGTGCCTTATTTGGGTAGTGAAAATGTAATTGATATAAGAGCTTTATCTCAGCAAGGCAAGTCTAGATTTGGGAGATCATTCTTCTTAAGTCCTAATGAGAGAAAAATCACCGAATACGAAGCTTGGCAAAAGCTATCCAAGAGACTCAAAAAACGCATAGTCTAATATTTTAACAGGTAGTACATGCTAAAATAAAAGTGGTCATAAATAGACCGCTTTTGTTTTAGTAAATTGAATCTAATTCACAAATATGTTATTGAGGCTCTGAAAATTCTTACTTTAGAGCCTAATAAGCTCGAATGCGCATGTCGAAGCGCCACCTTAGCTCAGTTGGTAGAGCGATGCTTTCGTAAAGCATAGGTCATCGGTTCGATCCCGGTAGGTGGCTCCAATAAGATATCTTCAGCTATTAAATATATCTAATTCTAAGAGTATAATAGATACAACACTTATGAATATTTTTAAAAAACTTAGTAAAGACTTAAAAGATCAGAATTTCTTCAAAGATAGTTGGTTGGTAGTGTTGCTTATCGCAACCTTGTTGGGTGATGCATTTATTATCATATGGTCAGCTACGCATATAAAAAATATAGGTATTGATATACCAATAAGATTTACTTCACTTTCAAACTTTGATCAGTTAGGTGCGTGGTATAGTTTGTATGAAATAGCGATTATTAGTATGATAGTCACTCTTATAAACCTTTTTTTAGCCATTATTTTGCACAAGAAGAACAGAATACTCAGTATCTTTTTGACTGTTACAACACTTATGATAGTGATCCTTGCTATAGCAATATTACTAGGATTTACGGTGATAAAATATGGCGCAAACTAATACAGAAACATTAAATACAGCTACGAGCTATGTTGATTCAAGATGGTTTTATAGACTACTAGAGATTATCCCAGGTTCTCTTACTTGGTTACTCTTATTAGCTCCAATCATTTTGAGTTTTTTCTATCCTGTTGCAGTAGCTTACTTCATAATTGCTTTTGATATATTCTGGTTGCTCAAGTCAATCAGGATGAGCTTCTCCTTGGTAAGGGGTCATCAAAAGAGTCAAGAGACAGAATCTATCAATTGGAGTAATAGGCTACTGGAGCTATCAAATATCGAAAGTTCACTAAAAAGTACCACTAAACATTTGGACATGGCCATCAACAGAAAAGCACCAAGGTCGTACATTAAAAGCCTCAAGAAGGAAGTAGATAGACTACAGCTACTTGCTGATCATCAAACTATATTATTTGATCCCAGCAGGATTACGCATTGTATCATTATGCCTTTGTATAATGAGTCGATTGAAGTCATCAGACCCGCCATAGATGCTTTAGCCAAATCAGATTATGATCCCAAGAAGATACTATTTGTTTTTTCCTATGAACAAAGAGGCGGTGCATCATCTAAGGCAACAGCTATGCAATTGGAAAAAGAATTTAAACATAGCTTTGGTGAGTACGTTACCTATATGCACCCGGATGGCATAGTCGGTGAACTGAAGGGAAAAGGGGCAAATATTAGCTTTGCTGGCAGAAAAATTCTTCAAAGTATCAAGAAACGAGGTATTCCGACTCAAGATGTGGTTGTAACCACTCTAGACTGTGATCATAGGGTACACCCCGAATACTTAAGTCGTCTTACATATGCATACTGCACAAACCCCAATCGTAGGCATAGTTCATTCCAGCCACTGGCATTGTTTAACAACAACATCTGGGACGTTCCGGCTCCTATGAGGGTAATTGCCACAAGTAATTCATTTTGGGTAATGATAGAAAGCGTAAGACAAGGTAGACTGCGGAATTTCGCTTCACATGCCCAAAGTCTAGATGCGTTGGAGGACACAGATTTCTGGTCTATAACTAGCCCAGTAGAAGACGGGCACCAATTTTATCGTAGTTATTTTGCTTTTAATGGAGATTACATGGTAGAACCATTGTTCATACCGATATATCAAGATGCTGTATTGGCAGGAACTTACCCTAGAACATTTACGGCTCAATTCAAACAACTTCAGCGATGGGCATATGGAATAAGTGACTTTCCTTATGTAGTGAAAAATTCTATCAAGAACAAAGAAATACCCTTAGGTAACAAGTTGATACAGATTGGCCGATTGCTAGAAGGCCATATCAGCTGGTCTACAGCACCTTTGATACTAACTTTTGCGGCATGGGCGCCACTGTATCTCAATGTATCTTTCAATAAACAAGCTTTGGCTCACCAACTTCCGATAGTCGCATCCAATATTTTGACATTGGCTACCGTTGGATTGTTTGTGACTATATGGATTAGTTTTATAATGTTGCCAAAGCGACCACCTCATCATGGAAGATACAAGATAATATTTATGATCTTGCAGTGGGTGCTTGTTCCAATTACGGCTATAGAATTTGGAGCATTTGCAGCGATAAGTGCACAGACTAGACTGATGCTTGGTAAGTATCTCGGATTTACTGTAACTGAAAAGGCTGTCAAGAAATGAAATATATCATACCTGCATTTATGAGCTTTGTAATTGCAGTACTGTTAGTCCCAGTAGTAAAGAAATTCGCTTTTCATGTCGGTGCTGTAGACAAAAAGCCTGATGAGAAGAATAGTCGTAAAATACATACTAAAAATATGGCTAGGGGAGGTGGAATAGCAATATATCTAGCTTTTCTGATTACTACTCTCATTTTTTTACCTGAGCACAATCTGGGCTATTGGGGCCTTGTAGTGGCCTCCACCATAGTACTGGTGGTTGGTTTTATAGATGATATTTCACCACTCAATCCCTGGCTAAAGCTATCAGTACAAATATTTGCGGCTATATTGGCTTATAGCTTCTTCGGCATAAGAGTTGAGGCAATATCAAATCCTATGGGACAAGCAATACTTTTCGTAGACCCAGATCTTATATTCAATGTATTTAGTTATTCTATTCAGATAAATATTCTAGGACTACTACTAACAACAGTTTGGCTTGTTGGTATGACCAATACTATGAATTTCGTAGATGGGATAGATGGACTTTCAGGGGGTATTGCAGCAATTGCATCGATAATAATGTTCTTTTTGGCCTTAGGACTAGATATATCTCAGACTCAAACAGCTCTGATTAGTATAATACTGTTTGGGGGATGTGTTGGGTATCTATTGTACAATTTTCATCCTGCCAAGATATTCAATGGCGATTCCGGCGCATATTTTCTAGGTATGAGTCTAGGTATAATAGCTATTTTCTCAGGGGCCAAGCTCGCTACTGCTGCTCTTGTGCTTGGTGTACCTATTATAGATGCTGTATGGTCTGCAATTAGGCGAATATTGTCAGGTAAATCACCATTTACTGCAGATAGAGGTCATTTACACTTTCTCTTGCTTGATGCAGGATTTACTCAACGACAAGCAGCATTGTTGATATATGCTATTTGTCTTATTTTTGGAGTTATTGCATTGGTAGCTTCTCCGGAGCAAAAAATTATAGCTATTTTTTGTCTCGTGCTGACTATACTCCTGCTACTTGTGTTGCTCTCAAGTGTTATCAAAAATAAACGTAGTAATAGCTAATTGACCCTGTTGGATAACTATGCTATGATTTGTTGTAAGAGGGTATTTAAGAAATGAATGGTAAGAACCTTCAAGAGTTGATTAGCAATCTCCAAATATTTTACAAATGTCCATCGTGTGGTTCTAGATACAAGCACGATGATATTACTTTTCTAGGGAGAGTCGACGAACATTGTTTTATGCAACTCAGTTGCAATGAATGTTCACTACCTATCTTAGCAACAGTGCTCTTAGGAAGTCAGTTGACCAAAAAATCCAAAGAAAAAGTTAGTAAGAGCTTTGGAGGAAAAATTCAAAAGAATGATTTGAGTAGTAAGGAGAAAAGGCATTTTTCTCAATTGTCACCCATTTCAGCTAATGAGATAGCCAATCTACACTTGTATCTTACGAATAATCAAACAGATCTTGATACTCGATTTTAAATAAATTATGGATAAAATAGTTATAACAGCTCGCACACGCGATATATTTGGAAAGAAATTAGCGTCGTCTCGTAAATCTGGTGATTTGCCGGCTATTGTGTATGGACAAGAAAAAGAGAATGAGCCAGTATTTCTAAACGCACATGAATTTACTCGAATATTCTCACAAGCTGGTCAAAATACTATAGTTGAACTCAAGATAGATCAAGACAAATCATCCAATGTACTTATTCAAGATGTTTCAAGGCATCCAGTTACTAGCGATATCTCTCACGCTGATTTACTAAGAATAAATATGAGTCAATCAATCAAAACAAATGTCCCTCTAAGCTTTGTGGGCGAGGCACCTGCGGTTTATCAATCAGAAGGCACTCTACTTACCAATATTGAAGAAGTAGAGGTGGAGACTCTACCTGCTAAGCTACCTTCAAGTATAGAAGTGGATATAAGTGATCTTGATGATTTCGAAAAGTCTATTCATATAAAGGATTTAGTTGTACCAGAAGGAGTTGAGATATTAGTGGATCCTGATGAGCTAATATGTAAAGTTGAGCCACCTAGATCTCAAGAAGAAATCGATGCGCTAGACGAAGAAGTTGTTGAGGAAATCCCTGCAGAAGAAGGAGAAGAGTCTACTGAAGAATCGGAAGTTGAAGAAAGTAAAGAAGGTGAGAGTAAGCAGTCTACAAATGATAACAAAGACTCAAACTAATAAGCTCAACGAATATTAAAAATAGCTCAGGATAGGGCTTTTTTTAATATCAATAATCAAGGCTATTACTATACACAATATATTAGTATGATGTAAGAATATTGCTTTACAAAAAGTAAAAAATTGATATTATTAGAAATTATAAATAGAATAATAATATAGTTCAGTAAATACATATTAGTACTAATATGTATTTATGGCTCCTTGCAAATATATGAACTAACACAAAATAGCATTCTATAAATGTGGATTATAATCAACACATTCACGGTACTTAGCTGTTTTAAAAAACGAAAACTCCATTGGGGTAGATAATTACTATTTACAGATATGAGTAAACAGCTCAATTCTAGCTTTTAATTTATATTTTGTATTATTTAATACAAATGTATGTGTACTAAATTTATTTTAATATTATAAATATAATGATTCAAAAAAAGTATTAATATTTAAATCAACAGGAGTAATGCATTCATACTAAGCAAACATTACAACAATAGTAAAAATCTTGAAATACACCTCTCTATAAATATCAAAAAAAATATATTAAATACAATATATGAATCAATAAAAATAAAGAAAAATTAATAATAATACAGATAAGGTAACTATATAAAAACAAAAAAGTAATTAAAAATAAAAGTTGTAAAAAAAACATAACTATTTTAGCGATATATATAAATCATGATAATATAATTTCATGCAAAGTTCGCATGATTGTAAACCAGTGCAGGTTAGACTATAATTTTAAAAGTCCTATTTGGATGTGATGTGAGGGCAATTAGCTCAGCTGGCTAGAGCGTTTCCTTGACGTGGAAGAGGTCACAGGTTCGAGTCCTGTATTGCCCACCATTTTTATTACATTGTAAATACATTTATAGTTGATATAATACAAACTAGTTGAATAAGACTATACATAAGCCCAACCAACTTATGTGTCTCGATCTAGCAAGCGTTATTGTTAGGACAAAGCGATCCACCAAGGATAAGCCCGGTGGAACCTCCCGCGAGAGTGGGACCGGGCATGAGATGGTGGTTTTATTATTTAAAAAAGGAAATATTATGGAATACGACAATATGCACAAAATACGACATAGCCTAGCACATATACTTGCTGCTGTAATGCAAAATAAGCACCCAGAAGCTAAGTTTGGGGTAGGACCTGTGGTTGGGGATGGTTTTTACTACGATATGCTCTTAAACGAGCCGCTAAAGCTTGAGGAGCTCAAGAGCATTGAAAGTGATATGCGAAAAATCATATCTAGTGGTATAGATTTCGTAAGAGAAGAATGGGCAATAGATGATGCAATAGAATACTTTAATAAGAAAGGCCAAGTATATAAGGTAGAATTACTAAAAGACCTCAAGCAAAAAGGTACTACTTCTCTTAAGGATGCTGGGGATAGTGACCTTGTAGATGGTAATGGCAATATAGAAACAGTTACTGTTTACAAAACTGGGGAATTTGTAGATCTATGCAAAGGCCGCCATGTATCAAATACCACTGAGCTAGCCAAAATAGGCTTTAAATTGACCAAAATCGCAGGTGCATATTGGAGAGGAAATGAAGCAAATGACCAGTTGCAGCGTATATATGGTGTTGCTTTTACAACAGAATCAGAATTATCTAAATTCTTAAGTATGTTGGAAGAAGCAGAGAAACGAGACCATCGAAAGCTTGGCAAAGAACTTGATCTGTTTACATTCTCCGATCTGGTCGGGCCGGGTTTACCAATGTATACCCCTCGTGGAACTGTATTAATCGAAGAGCTTAAGGCTGTGCTCAAGGATTTAGGAGCAAAGTACGACATGCAGCAAGTTTCAATACCGCATCTTGCCAAAATAGATCTTTACAATACGTCAGGGCATGCTGAGAAATTCGAAGATGAATTATTCATGGTCCAGAGTCATTACAAGCAAGAATTCGTATTAAAACCCGTCAACTGTCCACATCATACCCAGATATATGCTTCAAGACCAAGAAGTTATCGTGACTTACCAATCAGGTATGTAGAGCAGACTATGCAGTATCGAGATGAAAAGCCCGGGGAACTAGGTGGATTACAACGTACTAGAGGGTTTACAGTAGATGACGGACATACATTCTGTACCTTAGAACAGATAGAGCAAGAAGTAGAAATGATAATAGAAATCATATCAGGTTTTTATCAATCTCTAGGTCTTTGGGGAAATCATTGGGTTTCTCTGTCAGTGCGGGACTCAAAAACCCCAGACAAGTATATCGGAGATGATAAAGACTGGGGGCAATCTGAATTTATTTTGGATAAAGTAGCTAAGAGCAAGGGATTGAATGCAAAACGAATGGACGGCGAAGCTGCATTATATGGTCCAAAGCTAGACTTTATGTTCAAAGATGCTCTAGGCAGAGAGACACAGCTGGCTACAGTTCAGCTTGATTTTGCTACCCCAAAAAGGTTCGGACTTGTTTATACCGACCAAGAAGGTAATGAGATTAATCCAATAATGATCCATCGCGCTATATTTGGTTCATTCGAAAGATTTATCATGATACTTATTGAGCATTTTGCAGGAGCTTTTCCTCTCTGGCTAGCACCTGAGCAGGTAAGGATATTGCCAGTTTCTGAGAAGTTTGTGGATTATGCCCAAGAAGTTGGGTTAAAACTAAAAGATTCCAATATAAGAGCAGTAACTGATGATAGTTCAGAGTCATTAGGTAAAAGAATTCGTAATGCTGAGATGATGAAGGTGCCATATATATTGGTAGTAGGTGAAAAGGAGACCTCATCCAAAACTGTGGCTGTAAGAAAATATCAAAAAGGTGACATAGGATCTAGTACAATAGATGACTTTTTAACAACATTAAAAGAAAAAATCAAAAATCGTTCTCTATAATGAATAGTAATTCTAAGTTTATAACTATACTCGGTCCTACAGCATCTGGTAAGACTGCTATGGCTATACAATTAGCTCAGAATTACAACGGTGAAATTATTTGTGCTGATTCAAGAACGATTTATAAAGGAATGGATATAGGAACAGCAAAGCCTACTAAGGAAGAACAAAAAGTAGTTAAACATCATATGTTGGATATTTGCGAACCAAATAGAGTATTTAGCTCGGCAGAATTCAAAGTGATGGCGCAGAAAACAATTCTAGACATACAACAAAGAGATAAAACAGCATTTCTAGTTGGAGGAAGCGGTATGTACATTGACGCTGTATTGTTTGATTATAAGTTTAGGAATGATAAATCTAGCGTATCCATAGGTAGACTATCTCAGTATCCACTTGAAAAACTTCAATCCGCTGCTCAAAAAAAATTCCCAAAAGACTATGAGAAGATTGATAATAAAAACAGACGTAGATTGATACAGCTTATTACAAAAGGACCTAGTAAAGATGAAGATAGAAATAATGACATATCCAGCAAATTGGTGCTAGGTATAGATCAGAATAGGCTTATACTGAAGCAAAATATAGAAGTAAGAACAAAATTAATATTGAAGCAAAATTTTATACAAGAAGTTAGAGAGCTAAGGGATAAATATGGCGAGACAGAAGTATTAAGACAAACAACAGGGTATAGTGAAGTATTAGATTATTTGAATGGTAAAATTAAAAATAAGGACGATTTATTCGGTGCTATAGTTAATTCTACTTGGCAACTATCCAGAAAACAGATGAGCTGGTTTCGAAGAAATAAACACATCGTATGGATTTATAACCTAGGCCAAGCCACCAACCTTATAGAGCAATATCTATAAAGACACTTCTAATCACCTCTGATACAATAGACTTATGAAGAAAAAGATTGCAATATACTCTGCAAAGTTAGCAAAAGCTGCTTCAAAGCTTTCTGGTAAGGGAGGGACAGCACTCCCAGGTTTGTTAGCTGATAAAGTGGACCCAAACTTATTACAAAAGCTGGTCAAGGGTAATTTCAATAAAGGCATAATAGTTGTTACTGGTACCAATGGCAAGACCACAGTTAGTATGATGGTGTCTGATATTTTGACCCATAACAATATTTCTCATATCAGGAATTCAGCTGGCTCAAATATGAAGAGAGGTATATTGTCTACATTACTTGATAATTGTGATAATAATGGAAAATGCAAGGAGGAAATGGCTGTATTAGAGGTAGATGAAGCCTATATCCCTGTTATTTGTCCTATTATTAAGCCTAAAATTGTTGTGGTAACAAATCTATTTCGAGATCAACTCGATAGATATGGTGAACTAGATAGAATAGCAAATAGTTTTCGGGAAGTGTTTGGATCTTTGGATGCTAAAATCATACTCAATGCAGACGATCCTCTGGTAGCAAGTCTTTCGACAGGTAAAAATACTTCATTTTTTGGCATTTCTGACTACAAAGGTGACAAGATAGAAAATGATCATACATCTGACAGCATATTTAATACAAATAATGGAGAAGAGTTGCTATATTCACAACGATATTTCGGTCATATAGGTATTTATAGGTCAAAGGATGGATTAATCACACGACCAAAACCTCAAGTTGAAGTATTGAAAATGCATGAATTGACAAAAGAATTTTCAAGGATAGAAGTAAAAACAACAACACAAACTAAAAATATAGAAATAAAATTACCTTTGCCAGGTATATATAATATATACAATGCTATAGCTGCAATATCTGTAGCTGATAGTATGAAGTTACCCAATAATAATACGGTAAAATCCCTTGTAAGTACCTTGGCGGCCTTTGGTAGGTCTGAAAATATTACTTATAATAATAAGTCCTTTAAGTTACTGCTTATAAAGAATCCTACTGGTTTCAATCAGATAATTCAGACTTTTTTGAAGCCAACACCTCAGTCTACAGCAGTATTATTTGCAATAAATGACAAGATTGCAGATGGTAGAGATATATCTTGGTTGTGGGATGTTGCCATAGAAGATATATCAAAGTATTCTGGCCATATAGTGTGTTCTGGAACTAGAGCATATGATATGGCATTGCGGCTTAAGTATGCAGGAATAAAAAACTATACTATTGAGCCAAACATTACTAAAGCTGTTGAGAAGATTTGCGAAGCTAAAGATTCTAGTAATATTTATGTTTTACCGACCTATACAGCAATGCTAGAATTGCGCGAGAAACTCACTAGGCAAAAAGATCTCAATAAGATTAATAATAGAGATAAGGTAAAAAGCATATGAAACCCATAAAAATACTACATCTTTACCCTGATAGAATGAGTATTTATGGTGATTATGGCAATATTATAGCTTTGACAAAGCGTATGGAATGGCGCAATATCAAGTGTCAATACCATGCATTATCTGTAGGTGATAAATTAAAAGAAGATTATGACATCATATTCATGGGGGGAGGACAAGATAAGGGTCAAAGTTATGTTGCACAAGACTTACTTTTACAATCAGGTAAGATTCATGAGCATTTTAATCTCAATAAGCCTATTCTTACTATTTGCGGCGGATATCAATTATTTGGTAGGTATTTTATAACTTCTGATGGAAGTGAGTTGCCCGGTATAGGTATATTCAATATCGTTACCAAAGCCACAAGCAATCGTATGATAGGAAATGTTTTGATCAAGAGTGAGCGTTTTGGAGAACTTATAGGATTTGAAAATCACAGTGGGGAGACGGAGTTAGATGGCGTAGAAAAGCCTCTTGGTATAGTATTGAAGGGGTATGGTAATAACAAACACTCAAAAAATGAAGGAGTCATCTCAAAGAGTGCGATCGGAACGTATTTACACGGATCTTTCTTGCCAAAAAATCCAGTAGTTGCAGATTTTCTCATCCAACAAGCTATTGCTATTCAAGACCCTGAATACAAACTTAGCTCATTAGAAGACATTTTAGAATTAAAAGCCTTTAATTCCGCCAAAAAAAGACCTCAATAATTATTCAATTCAATAGTAGTTGTTATTTGTGTTCAATATAATGTATAATCAGCTTTAAGTAAGTAGATATATGGTTGAATAAATATATCAAATACGAGGAGAGGTAGAATAATGTTTGAACAATTGTTTGGATCAAAGACACGTGTAAAGCTTCTGAGTTTGTTTTATAACAACCCTGAACGTCCTTTTTATGTGCGAGAGATTACGCGTAAAATTGACGAGCAAATCAATTCTGTAAGACGGGAACTGCAAAATTTGCTAAACATCGGAATTGTTAGATCGGTCAATCAAGGTAATCGTTTGTATTATGAAATAAATCAAAAATATAAGTTTCATAAAGAGCTTCAATCCATTTTTTCAAAAATTCCCTCTAAGTCAAAAGCTATCAAGCAAACTAAAGAAGATGATCAAATCCTAAGAAGAGTGCAAAAAGCAGGTAATTTACACATCTTATTTTTGACGGGTGCATTTGTAAGAGGTAGCAATCAACAGATTGATATATTCATTGTAGGCGATATGAACAAAGCAAAGCTAGCACAAATAGTTGCTGAGATAGAGAAAGAAATGACTAGAGAATTGAACTACACTGCAATGCGTCTGGAGGATTTTGACTATAGACGAAATCTCAATGATCGATTTCTAACAGATATATTAGATTCGAAGAAGGTAGTATTGCTAGACAGCTTAGGTATATTCAAGGCAAGTGACGATACAGTCTTGGTGGGTGAAGAAAGATCAAATGATACAGATGAAAATGGAGCTACTAAGGTGGCGGTAGAGGGCTGATAAGGGTATATGAATGAGTTCTCTACCGAGAAAACCCCAAGCATCCCATAGAACTAGCATAGTAATATCCCCACTTACTTTTATTTATCTACTTCTTACGCTGTTTCTTGTATGGATATCATTTCAAATTTCAGGAATTATCATTTCTCTTGTGGTAGCAGGAATCTTTGCAGTTGCGCTTAATCCAATTGTGTCTTCAATTGAGAAAAAATTACGCATTAGAAGAGGATTAGCAGTCGCTATAGTAGTAGTAAGTATAGTAGTGGTGTTTATAACAACAATAGCTCTTATTATACCTAGCCTAATAGAACAAGGCGGCACATTGTCTTCAAAGATTCCGGAGTATCAAGTGAGGATCCGGGAATATGCTAATGAAAAGACTTATACCAGATACATATACGATAAAACTTCCGAAGCAATTCAGGACAATACTAGTCGTGTTTCTTCCAATGTAGCATCAATTTCTGTTGGAGTAGCAGGTAGTATATTTAATTTTTTAACATTTTTTGTTTTTTTAATATATATGCTGGCAAGTGGCAGGAAGTTTGCAGTTATTCTTTCTAATCTGTTGCCAAAAAAACAATGGCGTAAGCAATTTATCGAAATTTCAAATGATATCTCTAATAAATTGGGAAGGTGGCTGAGGGGTCAAGCCGTACTGTGTCTGATAATATTTGTTGTTAGCTATATAGGACTTACAATTCTTGGTGTAGACTATGCTTTGACTCTAGCATTGTTTGCAGGTCTAATGGAGGCTGTCCCAATGGTAGGGGCTTATTTGGGGGCAATACCAGCAGTTGTTGTAGCTTTATTGAGCGGCTCTCCTGTAAAAGCAGTTATTGTAGCAATATTTTTCTTAATAATGCAACAGCTTGAAGGATCTTTGGTGGTGCCTCAAGTGATGAAAAAAGCGGTAGGCGTACATCCTATGCTTGTTTTATTGGCAGCCATGATTGGAGGTACGCTTTTGGGTATCGTAGGCGTGCTGATTGCTGTACCTGTAACAGCTGCAGCATCTGTTATTATTGGTAGTTTATATCAAAAATATAGTGATTCTATTGAAAAATAAACTTCAATTTACTGATATAATATAGCTATGGAAATAACCAAGACAGATAATAACGCTTTTCTTATAAACTCAAAATTATTAACCTTGGCAATAAATTCGTATGCTGCAAAAGCAGAGGTGTTGCTTTTTTCAGGTAAGACCACTGATATAATCAAGAATGCCGAAGCTAAGGTATTTGATTCTGCGGGTGAGTATGAAGTCAAAAAATGTATGATTGATGCAGTACAAATAGACGAAGAGGTGGGGTTCACTGTTTTGATTGATGGAGTTCAATTGGCTTACCTGGGTAATATAAATCAAGTGCTTACAGATAAACAAGTTGAGGTCTTTGCAGCAGTAGATGTATTGATTCTACCTATTGTTGGGGATAAGGCCGAAATTACTACTAAATTGATTAGCCAGATTGAGCCAAGCATAGTTATACCACACAGCTATACTGAAGATTTGATAGATGTATTTGGTAAAGAATTTGGATCTGATATAGAGAAGACTTCCAGGTTTAAAATAAGCAAAAAAGATCTGAGCGAGTCAGATAAACAAAAATTAGTTATCCTATAGTATTGCTTGACTATTTTTATTATTTAGCTGATTCTAATGCACTTTTTGCTGGGTTATTAGCTTGCTCAATATTATCTATCTGATTCTGGTATTTCTTCAGAGTACGAATAGTTGAAGCAGCTAGCTTGAGTCTGACTTTTTGGCCATCAATTACTAGTGTTTTAGTTTGCAAATTTGGCTTCCAGGCTTTCTTGGTAGCTCGAAGAGAATGGGAACGATTGTTTCCAAACTGCTTGCCTTTGTTGGTGATGTCGCATTTGTATGACATAAGTATAAATTTAACTTAGTTATCTTAGCATATCGGTTAGTTTACTGCAAGAGTGTGGAGCCATTTGGAGTATATTATTAATTATACTTTATTGAAAGGCTTATTTTTGGTAAAATCGACAGTACCTATGGATTTAATAACAATCGCTTTGTATTTAGTAATAGTAGTAATAGCACTTACTATTCATGAATTTTGTCATGCTTGGGCAGGTCATATGCTAGGCGATGTTACTGCCAAACAAGAGGGTAGGCTTACTCTCAATCCAATGTCGCACATAGACCCGTTTAGCACATTGTTGTTACCTGCAGCATTGATATTTTTGGGTTCACCTGTGGTGTTTGGAGCAGCCAAGCCAGTTCCGTTCAATCCTTATGCTGTTAGATATGGTAAATGGGGAGCAGCTTTGATTGCTATAGCTGGCCCCACTAGCAATCTGTTGATGGCAACAGTCGTGGGTTTGTATCTTAGGGTATTTGATGTATCAGGTGTTGCGGGTCAGTTTTTATTGCAATTTGTGCTTATCAATCTAGCTTTTTTCGTGTTTAACATGATACCTATCCCGCCACTTGATGGATCGAGGGTGCTGTATGCTGTCTTGCCAAGTAGTCTACAGGATATCATGGATCAGATTGAGAGATACGGTATTATCGTAATATTTGCATTCTTGTTGATATTTTATCAGTTATTTTCTCCACTTATTATAAGTGCAGTCACTTGGCTTGCCACATTGATACTTGGGCAGTCTCCAGTTTTATAAGAATATATTATATACTTAGTAGATAGTCTGCTGCGTTCGAATTTTATAGTCTAATAACTTTTTCTGATTAATCATAACCATAGGGAACTCTAGATTACATCTAGCGAAAGTTAGATTGTTGCGGGTACCCACCTAGCTTTTAGCGGGAACGGTTATTAAGAGACTTTACGGCGTCAGCGGACTTTTAAGCACTTATTTTAAACATTTTCATGTATTTCTTATCATTATCGATGTAACTAGCCATTACAAGCTTAATCTCGTATTTTAGCTGATATTGCTCACGCATTTTATTAATGAGATCTGAGGGATTATATGGATATATCCATATTCCCTTGGAGTATTGTACAAACCCAAATCGCTTTACTATGAGTAGTATTTGGTTGCGTGTAGTCTTTTTGCTATCCGGAAGGTTTATAGTAATCAAATACCATCTACCATTCCATGCTGCTGGTCGCAAATCAAACTGAAGTAAATCTGCTTTTTTGAGATGCTCTTGACCCTTGATTGTTATTTTAAATACTTTTTCGTTATCGACATTGCCGACAGATATAAATCCTTTTTTTGCAAGGAGTGTCGTGGAGTCTATGATCCTCCTTTGAGGGGTTGTAGTTTTGGAGTTATGAAAAAGCTCCAGTAGTACCTTGGAGCTGCACAGATCACTCAAGGAGATGATTTTTTTACGAGCAATAGTTTTGAGTATTTGCGCCGTCTTATTCACATTTTTCATTGCTGTAGTATTAACTTATTTGCACACTAAAATTACATATTTAGTATGTCACAGCATAAGTACTATGTAAATACTTTTATCAAACTTTATTTGATATAATCATATATAAGGTGGTTTTCTTACCATTTTAGTAAATAATTTTACTTATTATTTGTTAAATTAAAAGGAGAAACTATGCGATATCTACATTATCTAGTAGTATTAGATACGAAATATTTAGCATAATTTCGACGACAGGGTGTGGCGCAGTTGGTAGCGCGTACGGCTGGGGGCCGTGAGGTCGCAGGTTCAAGTCCTGTCACCCTGACCAGAAGTTTATACCTAATTTTTGGGTATAAACCCCTGAATAGTATGAGCTAGACCTGTATATATTAATGATGCAAAAACCTGGTAGAATGCATGAAGTCGAAGCGCTGTCCTGTTGCCCTGAACACCGTTTAGTATCTAAGCATTGAGTTATTTATGAATTTTTGTATGAATCATAAGCAAGTAGCCAATATAAGCATAAGTTTGTTACAATAACAGCATGTTATTTATGGAATTTTTCTCTTGGTGGTATACAACGGGGTGGATTCAGTTCTCTAAGTCAACAAAGAACAGAATAATAGAAGTATGGAATATATTCTCGATTCCGATCTTACTTAGAACAATGTTTTCACCCTGGAAACGCATACAAACAAACCCTGGAAAGTCATTGCAGAGTCATATGCAGGCTTTATTGGACAATATAATATCCAGATTTGTAGGTTTTAGTATTAGGTTATTGACTATTATAGCCGGCCTATTTTGTATTGTTCTAATTAGTATAATATCTATGTTGACAGTCATAGCTTGGCCTCTAATACCTGTTGTTATCCCTATGCTAATATTCTGGGGATTATTATGAGTACAATAACCTATAGCCAGAGTATGAGAGTGAGAAAGGCCAAGTTTGGTTTGCATTTCAAGGGCCATGCCATAAATATTGTTTTCTTGATAGCAATAATTGCGATTATAGTAGGAGTAATTCTTGTGGTTCAACAAGTACAGATAGGGTTTACTCTTATAGGTTTCAGTTTAATTCCGGTTTGTTTTGTTGCTTGGGTTAAATGGGATCTTTCTGATATTAATGCCAAAGTGGATTTGCAACCAAACGGCAGTATTGCACTTGACGAAGTGCTTGCAGCTGATATAGTAGGCTCTCTAAATGAGAAAATGACTCCTAGGCAAATATGGGGAGTCATCCATAATCATTGGGAAGTAAAATTTATACTTCTCAGATATGAAATAAGTGAGAAATCCATATCAGATATAGTATCTGATAACGTAAGCGATAGTATACTAATCTGGCACACTAGTATTCAGCTAGTAGGACAAATGCCAATAACGGAAGTTACAGCTGGAGTCATATTGACCTCTATCATCGTTAGCAATCCTAAAATCGAACCGGTGTTAGATAAATTAGCCTTAGATACTGAAGACATAGTTCAAGGTCTGAGATGGCAAGAGTCATTATTACGCCGAGAGATAGCACCAAAAAAAGACAATCTTTTTGGAGGAATAGGCAGGGATTGGGCTTCGGGGTTTACTCCGGTATTAGATAATTTCGGTCACAATATTAGTCTAGATATCCAAAAAGGAAATCAGGATTTCTCAGCAGTATCTAGGGGGCGAGTGCTTAATCAAATGGCCCATAGTTTGGCTAGAGAGAACAGAGGTAGTATTGCTATGGTAGGAGATACTGGGGTTGGTAAGAAACAGTTGGTGTATTCTCTTGCTGAATCAATGATAAGGGGAGAGTCTGAGGAGAATTTACGATACAAACAAATTGTACAGATAGACCCAACCATAATTACTTCTTCTGTATCAGAATCAACTAGTCTAGAAAGTATTTTTGAGCAGATATTTTATGACTCTATAAAGGCCGGCAATATCATATTATTTTTTGATGAAGCACAGTTGTTTTTTGGTAATGAACCAGGGACTGTAAATATCGCAAAAGTAATGCTTCCAATTTTGGAGAAGTATAATCTTAATTGTGTTTTGGCTATCAATCACCAAGAATGGCATAAGATTACATCGACAGACCCTTCACTTACACAGATGTTTACTAAGGTTGAAATTGAACCAACAGATGAGCAACAGACAATTTCTATTCTTCAGGATTTTGCTATTATTTTTGAGTCAAAGTATAAAAGAGCAATCACTTTCAAGGCTCTAAAAGAATCATATGATCTTGCCGAACGCTATATTCGAGATATTGCACAGCCTAAAAAATCTATTACTCTTTTGGAAGATAGCTGTAACTATCCAGACAATGGATTAATCACTGAGAATTCTGTAAGGCAAGCTACAGAGATTCTTGCCAATGTAAAAGTCGAAGAGGGTACTCAGACTGAAAAGAATCAGTTATTGAATCTAGAGGAGTTGATTCATAGGAGAATGATTAACCAATCAAGGGCGGTCAAAGTGATATCAGATGCTCTTCGTAGATCAAGGGCGGGAGTAAGAAATGAAGCAAGACCAGTCGGGAGTTTTTTATTCCTAGGACCCACAGGAGTTGGTAAGACAGAGCTAGCAAAATCTTTAGCACAAGTATATTTTGGCGGCGAAAAAAACATAGTTAGACTAGATATGAGTGAATATCAAACTCCTGAGGATGTACATAGATTCTTATCAGCTGCAGATATTAATAATGCCGGAAGTACATTGCTCCAAGAAATATCTCAAAGACCTTTCTCTGTAGTCTTGTTTGATGAGATAGAAAAAGCAAATCCAGATATCTTAGATCTATTATTGCAACTACTGGATGAAGGGGAATTGACCGACGAAAGCGGTAAAAAAGTATCTTTTAGGGAAGCTATTGTAATATGTACATCAAACGCGGGGGCTGACGAGATAAGGTCAAGGATTGAATCTGGCCAATCACTAGAACAGTTCGAGAAGCAGTTTATAGATAGTATCATCAATCAGCACTTATTCAAGCCAGAACTTATGAATAGGTTTGATGAAGTAGTGCTGTTTAGGCCATTGAATAAAGAAGAATTGCTCCAAGTTGCTTATCTACTTATCAAGTCAGTTAATATACAGATGGAGAAACAGAAGATATCAATCTCACTTACTGAAGCCGCCTATCAATTCCTGGTGGAGAGTGGATATGATCCTAGATTAGGTGCAAGGCCGATGCGTAGAGCAGTACAGAGATTGGTCGAAAATACATTGGCGAAAAGAATATTATCAGGGAGTGTTCAGAAGGGAGCTCAGATAACACTTGATGTAAATGACTTTCAGGGTTAAAGTATCTAACTATGGCAACGATATTTACAAAGATTTATAACAAAGATATACCAGGTGAAGTCATATATGACGATAAGAACGTTTTTGCTATTTTAAGTATTGAGCCTCACAATCCTGGTCATATACTTGTAATACCTCATAAAGAAATTGCTGACTGGGAGGATATACCGAGGCCTCTATGGCTTAATATCATGAAAGTCTCACAAGATCTCGCAAAAGTGCTCAAAAAGCTCTACAACCCCCCGAAAATAGCTCTGAGTATAGTTGGTTTTGAGGTACCTCATGTTCACGTACATGTATTTTCTATATTTCAAATTTCGGATATAGATCACACTAAGGCAAATAAGACCAATCTAGAAGAATTAAGTATTGAGGCTCATAAAATTCGTGAAGAACTCAATAAATAAACAATATATCTAATGAACCCAATAATACTTATAATTCTTTCAATCACACAAGCAATCACAGAATTCTTACCAATTTCATCTTCAGCTCATTTGCTTTTGCTTCCTTGGGTTTTTAACCTTCCCAACCCTGGGTTGGCATTTGATGCGGCATTACACATAGGTACGGCCTTAGCTCTGGTAGTTTTTTTTGCAAAAGATTTTTTGCGACTTATTAAGAACAAAGATAAAATACTCCTATATATAATAGCTGCTTCTATTCCTGCTGCTTTATTTGGGTTTCTAGGTGATAGCATTATAGAGAAATATCTTCATATCAGCTTTTATGCTCCTTTGGTTGTAGGAATAGGGATGATATTTTTTAGTTTGATTTTGTACTTTGTCGATAAGTACGCAAAACTAGAATCAGAGATCAAAGATGTGGGTTTGAAGCAAAGCTTAATAATTGGTTTTGCACAGGCTCTTGCTCTTATTCCAGGTACATCTAGATCTGGCGTTACTATCACTGCAGGATTATGGCTGGGGTTGAAAAGAGAGGATGCAGCTAGATTTAGCTTCTTGTTGGCCACACCGATATCATTAGCAGCGGGAGTTTATAAAGCTTATGATATTATTCAAGATCCAAGTCCAAGCGTATCTACGCTGAGTCTAGTATTGGCAATCTTATTAACCTTTATTGTAGGCTTAATAGTGATTAAATGGTTATTGGGATATTTAAAGAATCATTCAATGCTAATCTTCGTAATTTATAGAATTGTAATTGGAACTGGAGTGATATTGTTATGGCTAATAAAGAGATAAAAATATTTTGTGATGGTGGTTCAAGAGGTAATCCTGGGCCTTCAGCGGCCGGTGTTGTGATAACTACTACAGACGACCGAGTATTGGCAGAATATTGTGAATATTTAGGAATTCAGACTAATAATTTTGCAGAATATAGTGCTGTACTACTAGCACTTCGTAATCTAGATGATTATAAGGATTATAAGCTAAAATTTTATTTAGATAGTCAATTGGTAGTGCGTCAATTGAATGGTGAGTACAAAGTCAAGAATTCAAATATCAAAGGTTTGTATCAGCAAATCATAAGTATAATTAAGGACATGCAGATTAGTTTCGAACATGTTTATAGAGAAGATAATAAATTGGCTGACGCCCAAGTCAATAAATGCTTAGACGCTCAATAATAGACAAAAATCATTAATTGTAGTATTATATAACTGTAAGTTAGTGGGTAATCGACCGTCAAAGACGGTAGGAAAGTCCGAACAGTATAGAGTACAGTAGTTGCTAACGGCAACCAGAGGTAACTCTCGGGAAAGTGCCGCAGAAACAATACCGCCTATCACTATAGCGATAGGTAAGGGTGAAAAGAGTGAGGTAAGAGCTCACAGTTTTGATAGGTGACTATCAGAAGTGGTAAACCCTACTGACTGCAAGATTTTGGGCCCGTCTACTTTTGTAGCAGAGTTTCTCGCTCTGATTGGGTATATCGCATGATTCGCCATTCGGCGGACACCCGTAAGGGAAGATAGATGATTACCGATTCATCTATGATGGATTACAGAATTCGGCTTATAGCTAACTTATACCAAAATACCCCGTAAATGCGGGGTATTTTGGTATACTAATAGTAGCCTACTATGAAAAAAAGAAGCGAGTTGTTTTTTAGAGTTCTGCTTATACCTGTTGATTATATTATGATAATCTCCGGCTTTGCTTTGGCTTATATTATTAGAAATGTGCAGGTCAAACCTCTTGCGTACTTGATATCTGGTAGGTCGTTCTTGATAATTCTAGTTCCGTTAATTTTAGTCTGGTTAGTTATCTATGCTCTCTCTGGGCTATACGGTATAAAAGCTATTAGATCTAGGATTTCGGAGTTTAGTAGGATAGTGTCGGCATCTGCATTGGGCGTAATGGTATTGATCATACTTGATTATTACAGCCAAGAGCCATTTTTCCCCTCCAAATCAATAGCTATATATGGATTTGTGCTAGCAGTATTTTTTGTGGTAATAGCTAGGAATGTGCTGTATTATCTACAGCAGTATTTATATAGACACAAGATAGGGGTGCATAATACATTAATCTTAGGAAAGGGGTCGTCTAGAATAAAATTCCAAAACAATCTTTATTCAGAAACTTTACTTTATAAGGTTATCGAGAACTTAGCTATAAATAATAATTTTGATTTAACTTATATAAAAAAGCTACATACTAATCATTCCTTAGATGACATTTTCATTTTAGAAGATAGAATTTCTAGAGAAAGTATCAACAAGCTAATCGGCTTTTGTCGCTCCAATCAAGTACAGCTTCATATTGTTCCGACTACTGAAGATATGTATGATACTACATTACATATGATGCGGATCAAGGATATTCCTGTACTAGAGGTGGTAACCACTCCGCTAGAAGGCTGGGGTAGAATCATTAAAAGGTTGTTGGATTTGATAATCGTAATAATTTCATTTATTTTTACTATCCCATTAATGGCTATAATCGCTATTTTGATAAAAATCACTGATCCAGGTAAGGTATTCTACCTTCATAGCAGACTAACAAGGGCCGGTAAGAAAATAAGTGTTATTAAATTCAGGACTATGAAACAAGACTATTGCACAGGCGGTAAATATTCAAATAAAACTGATCAGGAGATTATAGAGCAGTTTGGGGATCCGACATTGGTAGAGGAATTTAAAAAGACACAGAAACTAAAAAAAGATCCTAGGGTAAGTACCATTGGAAGGTTTCTACGAAAAACTAGTCTTGACGAGTTGCCTCAGCTATTTAATGTCTTGGTAGGGAGTCTGAGCTTAGTAGGGCCACGCCCCATAGTACATGATGAGCTAGAGAGATATGGAGATGAATCGGGGTTATTTCTGCACATTAAACCTGGTCTGACTGGTCTATGGCAGGTTTCTGGTAGAAATGATGTAAGTTATGATAATAGGGTGAAGTTGGATATATACTACATAGAGCACTGGAGTATTGGATTGGATGTTGCAATCTTACTTCGTACTATTCCAGCTGTTTTTAAAAGAACTGGATACTAATGCGCGTAGCTATAGTACATGATTGGTTGACTAACTTGGGCGGTGGTGAGAGAGTGGTCGACGCCCTAAGTGATGCGTTTCCTGCTGCTCCAATATATACAAGTGTATATAGCGAGAATGGTATAACGTTATTTAAGGACAAAAAGATTGTTACCTCATTCTTGCAGCGTTGGCCTTTATCGAAAACAAAGCATCAATTATATCCAATGCTTCGAAAATATGCATTTGAGAGTTTTGATTTCTCTGATTTTGATGTAGTAATATCTTCTTCTAGCGCAGAATCGAAAGGTATTATTACGAGCACAGAAGTGCTTCATTTAAGTTATATTCATACACCTACAAGATACTATTGGAGCGGTTATAAAGACTATCTGGATTCACCCGGATTGGGACCTTTAAGCCCAATTGCAAAATTTATCTTACCAAAAGTTATATATAAAATGCGATATTGGGACTATGCGGCTGCTCAAAGACCAGATTATTTGATAGCTAACTCTCAAACAGTTAAAGATAGAATTTTTAAATACTACCATCGAGAAAGTAAAATTATATTTCCTCCAGTTGAAATTGATAAATTTGAATTGTCTAGTAAGCAAAATGATTACTACTTGGTAGTAAGTCGACTTATTCCCTATAAGAGGGTTGATTTGGCAGTACGAGCTTGTTCAGATTTGGACAGAAGGTTGATTGTTGTAGGTAATGGTCCCGAACTAGATAAGTTGCGAAAGATTGCGTCAGGCAAAATTGATTTTATAGTAGAAGCTGACGATAAGACTGTAAGGGATTTGTATGCAAAATCTCGGGGATTTATATTTACAGCATATGAGGATTTTGGAATTACCCCTGTTGAGTCAATGGCAGCTGGAGTACCTGTAATATCATATGGAGAAGGCGGTGGGTCAGAAAGTGTTGTGAATTATGAGACGGGACTTTTTTTCAAAGATCAGTCCGTAGAATGCTTGAAAAATGCTATATTAAAATTTGAAAAGATTAACTTTTCAAAAGAACAGATTAGAAAACATGCAGAGAAATTTTCAAGAAAAAGATTTATTGAAGAAATAAAAGATACAATTAATGAGAGATATGAAGAGAAGTACTCAGGACAAGTCAAATAAGAAAAACTTTTTTCTAGTAGCTTGTGTAATTTCTGCTTTGATATTGAGTGTTTATGTAGTCAGTATAAAACTAGGTGATTACATAAAAGATATTCAATCTCAATCAGAAAAATTCAAAACCTATCAGAATATCTATAAAAGGTTAAGGGGATCTGGTAGTAAGCAAAATACCTTGTTGATATTAGCTAACAATGCGGAGTTAAGAACCGGTGGAGGATTCATAGGAACAGTAGGTATGATAGAGACAAATGAAGGGAAGGTTGAGACTAAGCCTCTAGTTGGTGTTTATTCGATAGATTCAGGTATAGGATGTGATGATAAAAGATTTTTACAACCTAGTTATTTACAGAAATTATCACCTTGTCCGTCCTTGAGAGACAGCAGCAATGCACTTGATTTTACTAGCAATGCTAGGCAAGCATTGTATTACTATCAACAAAATACAAATATACCTGTAGATAATGTTGTGCAGATTACACCTAGAGCTTTAGAGCTATTGTTAGACAAAACTGGACCAGTATATCTAAAAGATTATGATATGACAGTTACAAAAGAAAATTTTCGTAATACGGTGCAACTTGAAGTAGAGAGAGGTATAGATAAGCAGCTCAAAAATGATCCCAAATCAGGTGTGCTAGGTTCGTTAGCTAATCAGATGATCTCTAAATTATTAGTAAAAGATGTATACCAGCTGAAGGATTATATAGTAATTTTAGAGCAGTTAATAGATGAAAAACAGTTAACTATGTACAGTAAAGATGATAAAACCCAGGCTCTATTTCGAAGGGTAAATGCAGATGGTAGCGTTAAAAGTACAGAAGGTAATTACTTCATGATGACAGAGTCTAATTATTCGGCAAACAAAAGCTCGCCTTATATCAAAAACAAGATTGATATGCACCAAACAATAGAGAAAGACGGTACTAGTATTATAGATGTTGAGATTAATTCAAGTCATATATCGGACTATAAATATTCATATATTGATCCAAATAATAACGCTAAAACGTGGCTGATTGGAGAAAATAACAGTCGAATTACTCTAGTACTACCCAAAGACTCCCAAATACTCAATACTTCACTAAGTCCTGATGAATACTCTACATCTGGTGATAATAAAACTATCATAGAATATGATAGATATCTAAAGCCCTTAACCCAGGTATCTGAAACAATTAGATACAGGATACCAACAAGCTATATATTAAGTAACAAACTTATTATAAATACTTTTATTCAAAAGCAACTGGGTGGTTGGAGCTACGATCTAAACTATTCACTTACCATACCAGATGAAAAATATAAGCTAGTTGCAGCCAATGTTGAATTAGTCACTAAAGAAACTTTAGCGCCACAGACTATTCATTACTCTGGATCGGTAGATTCGGATAAACTATTGAGTTTTATCTATGTTCACGAGAGCAATTAATTTATTTTGATGCCTTAACAATAGCTTCGAATGCAACTGGATTGTTTACTGCTAATTCCGAAAGTATTTTACGATCAAGTTTAATATCTGCCTTTTTCATACCTTCTATGAATTTTGAATAAGTAGTGTCATTTAACCTTGCAGCTGCATTGATACGACTAACCCACAATGAACGCATATCTCTTTTGATATTTCGTCTATCTCTATATTGATAGGCTAGAGCCTTTATGACGGCTTCGTGAGCTTTTCTGTAGCTAGCTCTACGAGTCTTACTATATCCTTTAGTAAGTTTGATGATTTTTTTATGTCGTTTGTGAGTTGTTACACCACGCTTTACTCTCATTAGTTTGCTCCTACCATTTTCTTAGCATTTTTGCTGTCACCCTTGGCCATCCCATGTTCAAGTGTATAATTTCGTTTTCTTGCGCTCGATTTGAGTGTTAGTTTGTGCGCTCTAGTCGCTTTTCTACGCAAAACTTTTCCTGTACCGGATATCTTAATTCGTTTGCTCATAGTCTTACTTGTTTTTTGCTTTGGCATAATATTTTTTTATTCCTTGATGGGAGTTTTAATAATTATCTCTTTCTTGAGGCTAGCTAGAGTAGACATGTCTCTACCAGTCATTGAAGTATCACCTTCTAGGGTGGCAATATCACTTAGTCCCTCAAAGAAATTTTCAAGCACTTTCTTACCAAGTTCTTGGTGGGCCATTTCTCTGCCCTTGAATCTTACTGTGATTTTGACCTTATTGCCATTTTCCAAGAATTTCCTTGCGGCTCGTCTTTTGACTTCAATATCGTGTGTACCTATCTTGAGTCCCATGCGAATTTGCTTGATCTCAACACTTTTCTGCTTTTTTCGACTTTTCTGTCTCTGCTTTTCTTGTTCGTATTGGTATTTACCCCAATCTAACAACTTACAAACAGGGGGATTTGCCGATGGAGATACTTCTGCTAGGTCATAACCTTCTTGCTGTGCAATCTTGAGAGCTTCCGCTAGTGTCACAATACCCAGTTGTTGACCTTCAGCCCCCAATAATCGAATTGAGGTAGCCCTAATTTCATGATTTAGACGTAGTCGCGGTTTTTTTATATTATCTCCTTAAAGCTCCAGACAATATTAACATGACATCATCAGGAAATCAAGCCTGGAGACATGATGGAATGTATTTCTTGTCCTCTTTTTACTACTACTCGAATTATTTTCTTATTAAATCCAACGCGAATAGGATTTTTGATGATTTTACCATTTCTATCACTCATGCTCTGGCTAGATTCGGATATCAGATTTTGAGCAGGCAATCTTAGTTGGAGTATATCGTGTGAGTCGTTTGATATCCCATTAAGTCCTGGAATATTGAGTATATTTGTAGACTGTTTATGCTTTAGGTTCTTATTGTATATTTCTATCAAAAGCGCAGTATTATGGGGAGTGACTTCTTGGTTGCGATTATGAATAATAATCTTGTATGTATCCATCTTTATTTCTAAAGATTTGTCTATTTTTATTATACTTTTTACCGGCTCATTTGACTTATTGTGTTCTGTCTCAAGAATATAATCAAAAAGAAAATAATGCTGATTAACAGATAAAGCAGTGAGTTCTATGATCTTGCGTTGTGCTACAATTGAAAAACCTTCTTTATAGTCTTTTATGCCAAGCCTTTTCGATAGAATATTTCTGGATGTTGGTATATATGAAAAAACTACATCTGATCGTAGTAACCTCGATTCTGCAATTAGTGCTTCGAAATACTCAGGGCTTCCAATCGCCACAACAGTACTGAATTTTTCGCCATTTTCCTTTAATATCGTAGTAATATCTTCAACAGTTGATAGTTGATACTCTTGAGTTTGTAGTGAATTTTTTTGTTTCCAGTTAGATAAGTACTCCAAAAGACTTTTTGAGTCAGTGGCGCTTGTGTCTATAAACAATCCGTACATCTAATTTCTCTCCATTTTAATCTTGGCATTCACAATAGCACCCTTATCAATGATTAGATTAGGGGCATGTAGGTTGCCATTAGCGGTAGAACAGCTAGTTAGATGCAATTCATCGGATACAATTGCATTACCGCTATAAGTTCCCTCAATAATAGCAGTACGGGCCTTGATGTCTGCATTGATCTTGGAATTTTTGGCCAATTCTATTAGTCCCGATGTATCAATAGATCCTATGAATTTACCATCGATATAGATATCCTGATCAGTCTTGCAATCTCCTTTGACTTCAACATCAGGGCCGATATAATATTCAGCAAAATTATTAAATGGCAGTTCGGTTCTATTTCTATTGATGAATTTAAATATCATATTACTTTTTGGATTGCTTTTTTTTACTGTTGAGAGCTTTTTGAAGTGAAATAGTCTCTTCATCTGATAGATTGTACTTGCTCAAACCGTTACTTATCTCTTTGGCATATATTCTAGTAGAAGTGCGTGCATGAACGCTTGAAACTATCACTCCATTATTATGATTGTCTAACAATGTTAGTACAAAACTTTGATCTCCACCAGTATCGCCAAAGGGATTGAATCTAATCAGCGATTGTTTGGATATGGAAAATTGAGCCTGTGTGTGCATCTTAGCCACAAATTCAGCTAGTTCATCTATCTTATGCAGAGCATCATCTACATCTTTTGAATAATTTTTAATAAGTTGTTCGATTTGCTTTGATTCTGCTCCTTGCAAAAACTGGCCGTAACTTTTTTGTAGCTGAAAAAATTTCCAGAGTGTAAATCCAAAAGCAATTAAAGTCACGACGAATAGTATAATTATAATAATCATAATAGTTACTTGTATTTATTATAGCCATCCAAGGTGATAATTAGCAAATAATTGATAAACTGTTAAAATAAAAAAGAGGTAAAAAATGGCAAAGAAAAAGAAGCATAGAAAAACACGTAAGCAGAAAATCGCTCGAGCAAACCTTAATAAGGCCCAATCTGTAGATACTTCAGAGACAGGAAGTAGTATATCTTCAGTTGAATCTGAAAGTAAAAGAGTACTAGCAGAAGAATCAAACATAAATCCAGATAAAGAATTCGATTCTGTGTATTATGTTAAAAAAGATGTGAAAAGTTCACTAATCTTGGCCGGGATAATCATAGGCGTATTTGGTGTGATATATATATTACTATCTCAATCTTCTATTGGTGACCAGGTTTACTCAATTATAAAACTGTAGTTCTTGCAACTCTATACTGAAGAGCCTCAGTAAAGTGCTTGCTCAGTATATCTGGACTATTGTCTAGGTCAGCTATTGTTCTAGATACTTTTAGCACTCTCATATATGATCTGGCACTAAGGTTCATCCTATCGATAGCAGTTTTTGCAAGATCTTCTAGCTCTTTATTGAGTTTACAAAAGCGATGGATATTTTTATTGGTCATTTCATTATTGGTAGATATATCTAAACCATAGAATCGTCTGCTTTGGATGTCTCTAGCATTTTTAATTCTCTGGTGTACCTGGTGTGATTTTTCTTCCATTTTATTTTGGATCAAATCATTCGTATCGATTTTATCTACATTTACAATAATATCGATTCTATCGAGTAAAGGACCTGAAATACGAGTTTTGTATCTGGTAAGTTGGGTGACAGTGCAGCTACAGGTGTTTGTATTGTCGCCAAAATAACCACATGGACATGGGTTTTGAGCTGCTACCATCAGAAATTTAGCAGGGAATTGATAGGTAGCTGAGGCTCGACTCACCGTAACTATACCATCCTCCATAGGCTGCCTAAGTACTTCTAAAACACTTCTTTTAAATTCAGGTAACTCATCCAAGAATAAAACACCTCGATGAGCCAAGCTTATTTCTCCAGGTTTTGGCCATTGACCACCGCCAATTAGAGATATATCACTAGCAGTGTGATGAGGAGTCCTAAATGGTCTATTTGTTGCTATAGAATCTTTATCTACTCCGACCATGCTATGTACTCTTGTAATCTCAAGCATTTCTGAATAACTCGGTTTTGGTAGTAATCCTACAAGTGCTTTAGCCAACATTGTCTTGCCTGAGCCTGGTGGTCCAGATAGCAATATGTTATGATTGCCGGCTGCGGATATTTCTATGGCTCGTTTTGCCTGGTATTGTCCATATATTTCAGACAAATCAACTTCTGAACCGGTCGTTTTTCCTACCAGCTTGGTAACGGGCAATGGAAAAATCGACTTTTCACCAATTAGATGTTGATAAAGTTCAAATAAATTTTTTACAGGGTAAACCTCAATCCCTTCTATTGCTGCGGCTTGTTTGGCCACACTACTAGATATATAGAGTTTTTTCAGGCCCATTTGGCTTGCTATTTGAGCAGTAGACAAGGCTCCACTTACTGGTCTTGTAGTACCGTCTAATGCAAGTTCACCAAAGAATATACAGTCTCTAGAAATATGTTCAACCTGACCACTTGCTACCAATAGACTAACTGCCATTGCTAGGTCAAAACTAGAACCAATTTTCGGTAAATCTGCCGGTGCCAGATTGAGAGTGATACGACGAGGAGGAAGCATGAGGTGAGAGTTTTTTAGGGCTCCACGCACTCTTTCTTTTGCTTCATCTACAGCCTTATTTGCCATACCAACGATAATAAAAGCAGGTAGACCATTGTGCATATCTGCCTCAACATCTACCATTTGTCCGTCAAGACCAGTATGACTTATTGTTTGTACGCTTGATAACATTTACCCCCCTTTTTTTTTAATAATCATATATTAAACGAATAAAAAGCGAAAAACAAGCATCCAATCAAATTATTTTTTATACCATTTTGCAGCTGATTCGGGTGGTACGGTATTTATAACTACACCAGTTGCTAATTCGAATCCTCCCCATATATTGGATCTGCCACAAATTTTTATACAGAACCTATGATTTGAGTTGACCCCATTTTCTAGATATATATTGAAGCTTATCTTATGATTATTGAGTTTTCTTAAATACTGCTTCAAATATTTTGCAATATTTTTTAGCTGTTTATTGTTTAGTTCTGTAGATTTAGTTAATTGTTTTTTAGGCATGATCCAAAGCTCAAAAGGCCACTTACTTGCATATGGACAAAATACTAAGAAATCATCGTCTTCGCAGACTATTCTTTTTTTTGCTTGTTTTTCGTATTTTATAATGTCATCAAATGGATTTCGGTTGTTATTTTTTATGTACTGATCGATGAGTTCAGATTCACGCATGAATTTCTGTGGTATTACTGGAAGTGCAAATATCTGACTATGAGCATGCGCAAGACTTGCTCCTGCCTCATAACCATCGTTTCTAAATACCAATACATACTCAATTCCATTTTGCTCAAGCAATTTTTTTGTGCGTTCTTGATATACTTTCAGTACATTGGTAATCTGATCAATCGAAAGGTGGGAGAGGGGGGTAGACGCAAGAGGGGTATCTATAACAATCTCTTGCTTTCCATATGATTGCGGGTTATCTGAGGTAAGGCTTGGAAATTTGTTCTCAACAACTTTTACTAACCAATCTCCATTTTCGTCTTTGAGCTGACTGATCTCTACATTTCGATCAAGTCTTGGGCTACTGGCTGTTTCTAGCAATATGTGGCCAGTGTCTCTTGTGTCATAGGGTCTTTTACCTCGATTAGGGGCTATAATCACAAGATTGTCATAGAGATAATCACGTCGCATCTCAGTTTCTATGCCATGTGTATCTAGCTCTATGCCCTTATGTTGAGGAGAAATATGTGGTTCATGAGCTATGTTTTGTTGATTATTTTTGCTTTGTTGTTCTCTATCAACACTTAGCTTCAAACGCCTAGATGGGGGTAATTTTTTAGACTGCATATATACCTCTTATGGTATCATATTGCTAGTTCTATTCAAAAAAGAGATAATTGAGCTATATGAATAAACCAAAAACAATTTTAGTACTTTCTGCAAAGACCGGAGGGGGGCATCGAGCAGCAGCTCTGGCGACAATTAGTAGTCTCAATGCATTACCTGGCAAGTACAATATAATCCATCATGACATATTCGAGAATGCTCCACGACCTATCAATAGTATGCCAAAATTTTACTCCAAAATTACAAATGTAAAATCAGCCTGGGGTGCAATATACAAACTTACAGAGGGGAATCGACAATCTCAACTTACAATTAAAACTGGTGCAAGGCTTTATAAGAAAAATATATATAAGATTCTAAATGACTATCAACCAGATGTGATACTATCTTTTCATTTTGCAGCAAATGTTTTTCTACAGGAAGCTCAAGCGATGGACAGGCATATACCATTTATTACTGTAGTTACCGACCTCGCTACTTGTCATCCGATGTGGTTTGATAAGCGCAACGATGTGATCGTTGTGCCTTCTAATGATAGCTATACAAGTGCAAGAAAATACGGAATAGCATCTTCAAAAATAAAGATCATTGGTTTGCCAGTTGCAAAAGATTTTTCAAATCACACGAATAAGATGAAAATGAAAAAGTTACTAGATTGGCCTACAGATATACCTACGATTCTCATAATGGCAGGAGGTGATGGCATGGGCAAAATAGCATCTTTGTGTAGAAAAATCGACAAGACAAAGCTTAATGTTCATCTTGCTATAGTCGCAGGTAGAAATGAGAGTCTTTTCCAATCTCTAACACAGCGTAATTTCAAGAATCCAGTTACTATTTATAGATTTTGTGATGATATACCCACTATGATGCATGCATCAGACGTTTTACTCACAAAGGCCGGTCCAGGTACAATAACAGAATCTATTGTAAGTAATCTGCCTATAGTGCTTTATGATTTTCTTCCTGGTCAAGAAGAAGGCAATATATTATATGTGGTAGAGAGTGGAGCGGGTGTTTGGGCTTCAACAAACTCCTTAGCTCTAAGGGCTACAGAAGATATATTAGACGGTACAATAGAATTTGGTGGAGCTAAATATGAATCTGTACGAAAACAGCATGTTGATGCAGCTGATAAAATATCAAAATTAGTTATTAGTTATTTATAGATTACAATTCAATAATTTTAGATAAGGCTCAATAAGAATTTTGATATATCATTGAGGGAACCAGTTTCGGTATATTTATTTAGATTTGTAGTATATATATTGTAGTGAGTGAGTATATCTGTAATTGCACCAGCTATTTGACTGGGTTCAAGAGCTACAATCCCAAGTCTATTATCTGATATATAAGCTGCATTACCGTTTTCTTGTCCTGGTATGATCTTGCTAACTACAACGGGTTTTTTCGCTACAATGCATTCCATAATACTTGATCCACCTGCTTTCGTGATAACAATATCACTTGCTTTGACAAAGTCAGCCAAGCTACTTGTCCAACTGATAAGCATTGTATCGTTATGTTGTCTTGATTTGAGTTTTTTAAATAATTTATCATCTTTGCCTGTAATAGTAATTATTTGAGAATCTATTGCCAATCGATTTATTTCGTTTAAAGTATCCTGGACGAATGATGGTTTCAAGCCGGATGCTAAAAAAAGGATGGTTTTTTGATTATTAGCTATGCCTAGCTGATTAAGTATTTGCTGACTCTTGCCATGATCGTAAAATGCGCTTTTTACGGGGTAACCCAATACTTTAATCTTTATATTTGCAACACCCATAGCATGTAGAGATATTCTTGTCTCTTTGTTGGATACCAAGAAATAGTCTGGTTCTCCTATGATCCACGACGAATGTATAGTAACAATATCGGTAACTACTGAGACCATGGGTGTCTTCTTAAACTCTTCTTGTCTTGCTAAGGATGCTATGTATTGCCAATGAGGAGAATTGCAGATAATCAGATCCGGAGATTTATTTCTAAAAAAGTTTAAAATTTTATCTCTACTAAAAATATAGTTGAGCTCATTGATAGCTTTTGAGGCTATTTCGGTGTCTGTCAATTCAAAGAAGAGTTTATACAGATAAGGTACGTATTTAGCTGCATCTATGTACATACGTTTTGTGGCTTTGTTTAGAAACTCACTGATTATATCTGTAAAATCAACAATATCTACTTCTACTTTTTTGGTATTAACAAGCAATATTCCTTCACGTATTGCTTCTGCTGTAGACATATGGCCATGCCCATAGGAGGTTGTTAGAATTAATACTTTTTTCATTACATGTAGTATAGCAAATACGCTATAATTGCCCTATGAAACATCTTGTAATCGGTTCTGACCTGTTTAAACCCAGTATAGGTGGAACTGAAACAGTGACAGAGAATATGGCCCAAAACCTATCTAAAAAAGGTTTTCGAGTAACTGTTGTCGCACCAGTATCTAATGGAGGCAAATTTCCAAGTCTTCACAAAGATAACGGATACCAAATATTGCGAGTCAGATCTATCGGGTTGCCAATTCAAAATAATTTAAGATTTGCTTACAGATCATACAGGCAGATTTCAGAATACTTTAGTAAAACAGAGAATAGAGTAGATATTATTCATGTCAATAATCCTTTTCCTTTAAGTAAAACACTACTCAAATATGCCAAACATAATAGTGTACCTTGTGTGGTTGGTGGGCATTTTATGCCTGAGAGCTTTACAGTGGGGTTAAGAACATTTGGAGATTTCCATAAGTATATTGATAATTTAGGATGGAATCTTACAGTACGATTCTACAACAAAGCAAATGCTGTTGTTGCACCCACAAAGACGGCCATAAGTATTCTAAAATCACACGGGCTTAAGTTACCGACATATGTGATATCGAACGGGATAGATCTAAATTTAAATCATCCATTGAAAATCAATAAAACAGAATTAAAATCCAGAATAGGTTTGTATGCTAAGTATGTACTGACTTATGCAGGTAGATTAGGAGTAGAGAAGAGGATTGATGTTATAATTACAGCATTGTATAAATTACAGCAGCAGAACTTTGATGTACAGTTACTCTTAATAGGTGACGGTAATGCTAAGCAAAAACTTAAAAAACTTGTTCATAAACTAGACATGGATGACAAGGTTATTTTTGCTGGATATGTTGGTGATACAAGTCAAAAGCAGAGACTATTCGCACTTAGTGACATATTTGTAATAGCATCACCAGTAGAGCTGCAAAGCATAGTGACACTAGAGGCAATGGCAGCAGGTTTACCTGTTGTTGCTGTCAACGAAGGAGCTTTACCTGAATTGGCCCAAAAAGGAATCAATGGTGATGTATTTCCTGAAGGAGATAGTACATCAATGGCTCGATGTATAGGGAATATCGTGCTTGATCCAGTAAAACTTAGGCAATATAGCCAATCTAGTCTTAAAATAATTAAGAATCATAATATTGAGGATACTTGGAGTCAATATTCAGATATGTATTTGGAAGTACTTGATTCCTGATCTATAGGAAATATTAATTGCACAATTCATAGTGCCACGGTTCACCCACAACAGTTCTGCACAGACCATATTTACGAAATACATCATTTACTCCTGAAGTTTGAGCAAAATCAGTATTTATATCAACTGCCAATCCACGCTCGTGATTGGAAGTACCTGGTACAGCTACTGGAGCACTACCGCCTTTATTATAAAGACAGCTTTGCTCACTAAAACTACGCCATGCGGTATTGTAAGGTATATCTCTACCAAGATGAAGTTGTGCGCGCTGTAGTGCAGCAACCAAGTTATTATTTAGGTTAGTATGCCATACTCTAGCAGCCGTACAGTCTCCTCCTACAGCTACTTGGTTTGTTAATGGCATAAAGTTTCTTTGATTCATTACTACACCGTTAAAAATTGGTTTTCCAGCTCCCGTTTTATTTGCATTGGTTATTTCAAATGCAGTATTAATAAATATTCCTCTTGGCGTCGTGTCGTTATTGGGATTGGCTAGTATCCAGTATCTTGCAATTCCTTTGGTGGCAAGTCCAGCGCTTTTTGTTTCTGTTAGAGGTGCTAGGGACTGTATTGCTTGCCCTGTATTTAAATTATAAACAGTAGCTTGATCCCATACTCTAATTTTTTTGTCAGCACTAAACATACTGCAGTTCAGACCTGGAGTTGAACATTTTATATTGTTGGCAGCGAAGCTATTATATATCAGTATAATACCTGTAACGGCTATAAGAAAAGTTACAACGAACAAAACAATTCTAGATATTTTCTTTTTAGGTAAAAATTGAGTTTTTTTTACTCTTGATCTTGTAGATTTTGTAGGTTTTTTCTTAGACGGCATATCGATAGAGCTTATGTTGAATATGATAGCCTTATAATATGCAGTAGAGTTAATAATGTCAACAAACTACATAATAATTGACAATAATAACAATTGAGTGTAAAATATTCCTAATGGGGCTGACTAGCTTTGACATAGAGAACATTAAAATATATTTGCGAGCCGGGCTGGAATGCACGTTAGCCGTTCCAAAAACTTAAGTGCAAATACACTTATTAGTAAGATAAAAGCAGCGTTTACGTTGCCAACTCTTGCACCAGCATACGCTTAATTGAGTATGCCGTCTAACTTACTGACACCAGATAGATAAGTAGGCGCCAATTATCTGGTTGCTACATATTCGCCTAGTGCCGAAGATGGGTAAGCTCATAGTACTAGGAAGAGATCTACTTGTTTGTTGATTTATAGAGTAGATATCTTTGAAAACAATTTCAAATCAACTATGCTTGTAGACGATATATATTAATTCTTCATGGACGAGGGTGCGATTCCCTCCAGCTCCACCAAAAGGGACTTTCGAGTAATTCGGAGGTCTTTTTTGTTTGGGGTCAACCTGTACAGGGTGCATATTGAGTTAGTGCTAACTTTTTTATTTGAGTTGAAGATAATTCCATCAGGGAATAGCAATTGTTGGCACAAAGTGCGTTCATCTTGATTTAGTTCCCACCAATCTGTTTTTAATCTGTTACTATATTCCAGCCCAAACTTAACAAATTCTACCAAATCCCCCTGTAGTTTATTTGAATCTGCTATTTGTTTAGATAACTCGCTAATCTCTAGCTGTATCTTTCTAATTTCAGCCTGTATACCGTCTTTGAACTCAGACGTCACTTTAGCAAGTTCTCTATATAGCCCAGACAACTCTATTTCGAGCGATTCTCGCTGCCTTTGAAGCGTTTTAAGACTTCTGATGTTATCTTGTTGCTTCTTATTCCAAACAGTTGCTAAAGCTCTCATAAAGTCTTTCTGTTGAGCATTTTGATAATTAACTTGCAGTAGTATATTAGTAATAGCCTTGTGTACATCTTGTCGATGATATTGTTTACCACATTTTCTGCAACGATACTTTGGGTAAAACTTACCATTACCATTACCTTGATTTGAACCTGTAAACTTAGCTCCTGGTTGACAGTCGTGAATTAGTAATTTGTTCATTGGAAAGTTGGGGTTGTACTGCAATTTTCTAAAAGACCGAATCTTACGACCATTTATTACCTCAACTATACTATCGTGTTCCTCCTTTGAAATCATTGGTGTGTGTAAACCATTCTCGCACCTTGCATTCACTTGTTTACCCACAACTATAATGCCGCAATAGTAAGGGTTCACTATAAACTTTACGAACTTATCTATCTTCATTGGTGTTCTGCCGTTACTAATGAATTCGGTTTTGTTGAGTTGCTTTAGTGCTTCAGATGGTGTAGCCATCCTGTTTGCGATGCTTTTTAGTGCTTGTTGAAAAGGTACTCCCTGAATCGGGTGGAAAACGTGTACTCCTGGCTTATCGCTATGCATATAACCTGGCAAAGGTGGGAAAGTATAACGACCTTCTTTGACTGCAGCCCTATGACCAGTAACTGACTTTCTTTGTCTTTCCTCGTTACTGCTTTCAGCAGCAAAGTATTTCATAAATTTCATAAGCTTAGCTGTCATATCGTCAGTGTTTAGTTCAGGGTCAGAGGCATACCACACTTTTACACCAACCATTCGAAATTCAACCTCAAAATGAAAAGCTTCATCTACAGACCTCATAAACCTATCAGGTTCGTCAACGATAAGATATTTGACTGCTCGATTTTTTCTGCAAAAATCTAACATTTCTCTAATGTCTCTACGCTTAACATTTGTTCCTGCTTTACTCGAAACATCGCCAGACCATTCTTTAATAATCTCAGCATCAAGTTCTTGAGACGCTCTCATAACAGAACTCTGTTGTCTGTTTAGGCTATTGCTTTGCTTCTGTTCAGCAGTCGAGACCCTACAGTTTGCTATTGCTTTTATTTTCACAAACTATCTCCAAAAACCATAAAAGGCAGTCTCTGGGATACGTCGTTATGACACGACAAACAGAGACTGCCATTTATAAATTCTAGATTAAGAACCAAGCTTGTCATAATTTGTATCCTTAACCATTATCTTATTTTTACCTGTTGAATGCAACTTTTTTATATTAATATATCTTCCATATAAGAAGTTTGCCCACTCAGTTAACTCCTCTTGACTTAAAGGTTTTTGTTTAGTTTTGGCATTACTTTTCACTAAAACTCAACCCTTCAATAATATCATCTGCAATACTTTGTATTTTATCCACTAACTCAGCTGATTTGAGCCGTATTTCAGCCTTGTTTGAGACATTAACAATATACTCAGCTGTTTCTGTTAAAACACGGCATTCAAATAGTCCTAATACAGCTTTTTCTAAGGTAGGGTAGTAGCCATCGGTATTCCATTGAGAGCCAGCTTGTTTCTGTACCATATAGCCGTGCAGGTAACTTTTTATTCGATAGTGTTTGTATCTGATAGTCATATACCAAGACTACCAATGGAGTCTATAGGTGTATAACCAGTTATCTACCTATGTTGCTGGTTAGACATCTATCTTATTTTGTTGCTTAATAAATCTATCTGCAAGTTTTTGGAGGTTTACATATGACAAATCTAAACTTGAAGTATCTAGGTCTGCATATTCTTCTGCTAGTTTTGCCTCAACTGTTCTCCAGGTATTATATTTGCTTTCATTCTTCAAGAGCCAAGCCATTTGTCCAATCTTAAGGTTAAGGGGGTCAATACCTACCTTTGGCTTAGTTGGCAATTGGCTTAATGCCTTATCTATTTGTGACTTGTTGTCATCCAGGTACTTTTTTATTCTAGAGATAGAAGTTCTGTAGTTAAAATATATTAGCGGTGTATACAGATAGTTTTTTGCATACGATTTTTCGATACTAGACTTTATGAGTCTACCTTTAATGCCTTTGAGTGGTCCTGGTGGTATATATAATCCAAGCGGTTGGTCTGGAGGTATAGGGAGGGTGTGAGTTAATATTACAACTTCTATAGAAAATACCCAATTTCTAGGAAGTTTATATCTGCTAGCTAGCCACTCTGCCCAACCTTTTGTGCCATATTCAAATTCTTTATTTGCTGTATGAACAAATTCTACAAGCTTTTCTAGGTTATTTTGCTTTGGGAAACTGTATAATTTTTTCATTTTAAGCTTGTTACGAATCCTGTCGAGCTGGTCATAAAAGCTATCACACCAAGATAAAACCTCAGCTAACTTATAATCCGACAAATCATAGCTGTTTTTAGAATAGCCAGGCAAATAAGTTATTTCAAAATCCCTGTCGTTATCTAGACTTTTGATTGATGAGTCATTCATATTAACTAATATACAGCTTAATTGTCTAATAGGCACAGCGTAACAAATATGTTTTTGTAAGTAGTTATACAGGTGTAGTCAGTGTATACACAGTATCGTAATTTCACACAGCCATTTATCAACTCAAAGGATACCTACAAACAACAAACTATATTATATATATCAAAGCATAGTGTCTTTGTTAGAGAGTAAAACAGGGGATATACCACCTGTATAGTTAAGCAATGTTAAGTAAAAGTAACTACAAAGCAAGTTAAACAAGTAGCCTTACATATTCTTGTAGCCATTTGTATTGCTACTCTGGACATATTCAGATAACCATTTATCGCTTCACATATACAAAAATTATATATATAAACTCGGTTTGCCTATCAAGACACTGGTATATATGCCTATATGAGCCTGTATCTGTATATTAAGATATGCCCTAGAAACTTCTTTTCTATATATTTATAACTTTGGGAGTAGCTTTTCAGCCTTTAGTTTACTGAGGGGTGTGTCTTTGAGTTGTTGGAGTTTAGCGAATATCTTTTTGGCTCCAACAGGTGTGTCGGCATAGACAACTATCTGGGTTAACTCTTTTTTATCTTTAAGCCAGACATTGTAAAAGTATTTTGTCATAAGCTACCTAACGAGTTCGTGTTGTTCCATCCATTCAATTAGAGGTTTGCATATAGCCTCGGTAAGTAGCATATTAAGCTTTAACATAAAAATCATACTACTACTAGGTTCACTTATTATTTTTGACTTTTCAGTTAGTAGTAAAGTTACTAAATCAGAATTCACCCCATCGTAACCTGCCAGTGGGTTCGTATCAACATCTGAATAATAGGTATATATCTGGATAAATTCAATTACTAATTTGTATATTACTTTTCCCACATCGTCTTTGATAAATAAATCTTTAATATATTGTTCTATCGTATTATACGAAGGTTCACCATATTGATTTTTAACTACAGTCAGCTTAATCGATACTAAATACGCCCATAAACAATTTTTAATTCTATTATTATTATGGAGTTTTGCATCAGGGTCTGCTTCCTGAATAAGCCTAATAATTACCTCTGAATAAGTATCAATTGATTTATAAGATTCGTTGTATATATAAGTCGCAACAGAGCTCTCAGTTATTTCTTTCTTTTTCATTAAGAACCCACTGCACCAGCAAGTATAAGATTTAAGATTGCAAACACAAAGATTATAGTCGTAATTACAACATAAACTTTTAGTGTATTTATGACTGTTCTTTTTTTACCTTTGGGGTAAAATTTCTCGTGCCTCACCATATTGTAAAGACCACCCATTAATAGCCCAATGATTATAAATACCCCTATTGCAAGTGCAGGTCCAATTATGTGACCACCCCAGCTGTAACTTTCATTTATAGAACCAACTGTAACGTTGTAAATTAGAGTAATAAAATAAGACATCAATAGTAGAACTGAAAGGGTTATAGTATCCTTGTCGTTCTTCTTATCTTTCTTTGAAGTTTTATAGTTACTTTCTTTAGATAACTTTTCATCAAGCAATTCTGTAAAATAACCAGATATTAGCATAAATGGGGTGGTCATCAAGCTCATAGCGATAACTATTAAATAACCACCAATAACCACAAACAGCACAAAATGTAAAAAATTAGAGAAGAAAAGACCCCACGCTACATATAGATAATATATCCCGACTATAAAATACAAGATATTCATTACCACCACTGATAAACCATATATAGTTTTCATTACTGCAGCTTTCTGTAGAACTAGTGATATTAAGTAACCTATAAAGCAAATTATTGTCCAGATTAAAAGGTATAGAACAAAAATTACTAAAAAGTAGAATATTGGATGCATATATCTCCCAATCTAGAAGCAACAGTATTTTTAATAAGACTCACAACCATATCCATCATAGTCGCCATCCAGCCTGTGTTTATCGTATCCATATACTTCAACTGTGTAGCCTATATCTGCACAATCAAGGTCGTATGATACGTTAGGTACACAACCAGAGTAGTTTGTGTCGCAGTTCGGAGGTGGGGGTGGTTGTTTTGTGCCTATTGCAGTTCTTTCTGAGACTGGCTGAGTTGTAACTGCCTCACTAGCTACTACACGGCTTATCTCAACTCCATTCTCTAGAGTAACTGTATATGTTGTAGTTTTCTCACCGTTTATACATCCTTGCGTGACATTTGATTTGCCAACCAGTAAGTTTGGGTCATTATACTGTTCCTTAGTACAAGGTATAGGTGTTTTTGTAGTAGTAGTTGTTGTTTCTATTTTTTTGGTTTGTTCTGCGTTATCAGCCTTAGGGCTATTTGACTGATAATTCGAGGCAAATGCAGCAACAGCAAACAGTGGCACTAGAGCAGAAAGAGCAATCAAGCCTAATCTGCTTTCTTTGGATAAACTCTTAAACCACTTTATTAACTTTTTCATCTAATTCAACCTTTAATTCGATACTAGAGCATAATATTGCTTTTTGCAAGCATACGGTTATAGCTTAGTGTAATTCACTCCGTGCACCTCTATACATCCGTTAAGCTTGTATCTCACATATTGTGAATACAGTAACTCTTTCCAGTTGTTTACATTTTCAGAAATACTGTGCCAACTTTTATCTATTCGCTCCACCAAAAAACGATCAAGATTGAGACTTGGTCTTTTTTTGTGTCTAGATACCTCGAGCTATAGAGTCTTTCAGCAAGAATTAAACCAGACTATTATAGGTCTGGTTTTTTGATAGAAACGTATTTTATTGGGGTGGGATTGATCTAGGACGGAGCTTCATGAGCTCCCCCTTAAGGGTGTAGGCACTATTGGGCACATCCCAGTGGCACATATCACGAACTGGGCAAGACCCACAAAATTGTCTATATCTCTCAAGTTCAGACCCGCTCCAGATGGGTATGTAAGCGGGAGTCTCAGTCTGGCGAGCACGATATTGTCTAGACAGGGTTCTATTGCCGGGGTTCTTGGCGCAACCCACGCTAGAAAGCAGCCAGACGGCATTACAGAGCTCTATAGGGCTTATGTTGTGACGATTGCAGTAATCGGCGAACAAACCCCTTAGGACCGTCTGAAGGTGCTCAGAATAGATATTTCTACCTATTGATTCGCCAGAGAACTTCACCATCTCAGTCTCTATGCATACTCGCATGACATGAAAGTCGATCGGTATTGGGAAGGGGATTGGCTCGATTATATCTGTAGCTATGTAGAAATACATAAGCATACTGACCATCTTATACTGGAAACCCATAAACCCCTGTCGGTGAGTAAACTCTTTGGTCTTTCTGTGCCGTCTGCTCTTATTGCGAATACGATCACAGGCTTCCTCATAGCTCTCTACACCGACGAATATTTTGCGAGGGTCTCCATCATACCAATCCAACAATCTTTGAGCGTTCTCAATCCAATGTGGCGGAGCGGATCTCTTGAGGTATCTCAGATCAACTCTTTCTAATGATGCGGTGATAGATTCTGGTTTGATCCTAACTATCTCATAAGGATCAAATAACCTTGGCCTTCTGGAGTAAAGACGAGCAAGCTGTTTGGCGGCGGTGTTACTCTTAATACCGCCTTTCATATATAGACATAGTACAAATAGAAACATTGCATGCTCGACGGAGCCCAACTCCAATCTTCTTTCGAGATCAGCCACTTCATGAGGTAATTGGGTGGTCGGAAGACCATATATAAATCTCCCGTCTCGGTATGAATCCAAGAGAGTTCCTAGGACTTTCTCAACGCGATCATGGTCGACTGTGATCTGCACAACAGCTCCTATCGTAAGGTACTAATATAATTATTGATTAATAATAAATGTATTGCAATAAATCTATAGGACAAAGAATAAAGTCTAGTATTTTAGAAGTATTTATGCTATACTATATCTCAAGTAGGTTTCTTTCTTTAGCGCTCTTGATTCAAGATGACATAGCAAGAATAGAAGTGGTCGTCCTGCTCCAAGAGAATTAAAAGGAAAAAATAATCTAGATGAAAAAGTTATTTGTTGGCAACTTGCCATACACAGTTACTTCAGAACAACTTAGCGAAATATTCGGTGAGTACGCAGAAGTAACTTCTGCAAATGTTATTACAGATCGTATGAACGGTCGTAGTAAAGGCTTTGGTTTTGTCGAATTAGCTGAGAGTGCAGATCTAAATGCTGTTATCGAAGCTACTAATGGCAAAGAGATTGAAGGACGAGCTATCACAGTTAGTGAAGCACGACCACAACAACCTCGCGACTAAGCTACATTATAAAAAACAGGTCAATGAATTTAAATTTCGGGCCTGTTTTTTTGTATTAAGTATTCTTAGTTCAAAGCAATTTAAATCGTATACAAAAAAAATCTTGAAAAATAATTTCCAAGATTTTTTTAAATGAATTAATAATTTACAAAACAAATTGGCGTCGCCTTGTGAGCTTCGCCAATCTGTTGAAAAGAGCTTTGTTTTTGTTTTGAGTAATTTTAGTGTGCAGCACTACATCCATAATAAAGCCTAAGCATAAGCCTTGTCAACAACTTTTTTGAAAGTTTTTATAAGATTTTTTGAATTATAATTTGCCAAGTCGTGCATTTGAATTTTGTTTGAGGTGTTTTTCAAATATATTTTGGGCATTTTTTTCATTTTCTGTCTTGCCAAGCCAAGTCCTAAGTGCTGGCTCCTGTAAAGCTCTAGAAAATGAGAATGTAATAGGAATCGATAGTTTAGACTGGCTTTCTATAGCATTTAGATTAGCTGTAGCTTGTTCTGGGGTTTGCCCACCAGATAAGAATACAATACCGGCGATATCTGTAGGTACTCTTTTTGAAAAGATATCTAGAGTATGATTAGCAACTTCTTCTGGTGAGGATTGTACTTTATAGGATTTTCCAGCCATAGACATACTTGTTTTTAGTATTACAGCACTTAGATCTACTTTGTAGGCTAATAGTAATTCAAACAAGACTCTATAGACCTGAGATAATACCTGGCCACATTCTTCGATGGTGTGCTCACCATCATATAAAACTTCTGGCTCTACTATAGGGACTATTTCGTTACTCTGAGCAATGCTTGCATATCTTGCCATAGAATTTAGATTAGAGTGGAGGGCTGTAGAGGTTGGTAGTTTTTTATTGGCATCTACAGTAAATACGCAACGCCATTTTGTAAATTTGGCTCCTAGGCTACTATATTCTTTAAGACGTTCGGACAATCCGTCGAGCCCTTCTGTATACATTTCATCAGGGAAATTATCGAGCGACACAAGACCCTTGTCTACCTTGATACCTGTCAATATGTTGTTTTTCTTGAATAGTTCCGCAAAAAGTACTCCGTTATCAGTTTTTTGGTGTATTGTCTCTTCATAGAGTATAACTCCACTTATATATTTTGCGAAGTTGGGCGTAGTGAAGAGTAATTGACGGTATTGCCTACGGGTCTCTGGATCCTTGGTAATACCTAGTTCATCAAAACGCTTGTCGCATGTTTTATTGCTCTCGTCAGCCGCCAATATGCCCTTGGGTGACTCCATTAGCTGTTTTGCAGTACTTTGAAGTGAATTATTAGTCATCATTTATCCTTAAGATAAATAATATCATAGCATAAGCACAAATACACCATACATAACAAAATATTACAACATAAATATAGTGCTACAGCATTAAATGTATGTAATTAAAACGTACTATTACAGGTTACAAGATACTTATTTTACTAAATTGAAAATGTCCTAAGAACTACATATGTATTCTATTTCTTGTTTTTGATATCACGACCAGCGTCTCTTAACATATCTCGTATTTTGATAGATTCACGTTTGTCGTAGCGTTTTTTGCTTTTACCTATTATAAGCTCTACCTTTACTAGGCCTTTTTGAATACCGATATAGAGAGGAACGACAATCTTTCCTTCCGATTTTATAGCGTTTAGTAGGCTTGCAATCTCTTTTTTGTGTAATAATAGTTTTCTATCTTGAGTGGGTTCATATTCTTCAGTAGCAGATGCTAACTTATATCTGTTAATATGAGCATTTTTCAGGTATGCTTCATTGCCTAATATCCCAATATAACTTCCTTTGAGACTTACATTGCCTAATTTGACACTCTTGACCTCTTGACCTGTTAATACCACACCAGCTATTAGGTGATCGGTAATTTCATAATCGTATTTTACTCGCCTGTTGATTGCTACTTTCTTCATATCTGCTATTATAACCTACCAAAATATCAAATAGGTGCAAAGAATGACTATAATTAGCTATAATATAATAATGAAAAGCTTAAAATCAGATGTATACGATATAGTTGCTAGCATTTTTGTGGAAGTATTTAGTACCGATCCAGTTGAATTTAACGTAGATTATTGTGATCTCAAATACGGGCATTTTGCCTGCAATGTTGCTCTTACAAATTCGAAGAATCTTAAGCTCAACCCTGTGGTAGCCGCAAATCAGTTGGTAAAAAAACTGAAAGATGATGATTGGATGAAGAATGTAGAAGTTCAGAAACCAGGATTTATTAATATTTCCCTCAAAGACAAAATACTACTAGAGGCTTTGTATAATAGGTATCCGGATGAAATCCGGCAATATATAGAGATGGGTGGTACCGATCAGACAGTTGTAATCGATTATTCACATCCGAACATTGGCAAACCTATGTCAGTACATCATTTGCTTTCTACGGTCATAGGAGATGCTATTAAACTAATCTATAAAGACACTGGGCATAATGTCATAGCAGATAATTTTGTTGGTGATATGGGCACTCAGTTTGGCAAATTGATATATGCTATCAAGACTTGGGGTGATATGCAGGCTATAGAGGCTAATCCAGTACCAGAACTATTGGCGCTTTATGTGAACTATCATGTAGAATCCGAGAAGAACCCAGAGCTAGACGATTATGCTAGATTGGAATATAAAAAGATTGAGGACAACGATCCAGAGAATAGGGCATTACTAACAAAAGTACAGGCTTGGAGTATGGCGGAAATGGAGATGATTTATAGACTTCTTGGTGTGGTATTTGATTATTATAATGGTGAGAGTTTTTATGAAGATAAACTAAAAGACATAGTGGATCTCGGTATCAAGAAAGGAATATTTGTAAAAAGCGAAGGTGCATTGGTCTGTGAATCAGATAATCCAGATGATCCGCCAGCTCTTATTCAGAAGAAAGATGGAACTAGTTTATATCTCACAAGAGACTTGGCGAGAGTTGCATATTGGGAGCAACAGTGGCATCCAGATCTCATGATAAATGTGGTAGATGTGGCCCAAACTCTTCAGATGAGCCAAGTATATTCAGTTTCAGAGAAGCTAGGTCTCACGGATGCCAGAAACATCCATGTAGTATTTGGAAGGATGGAGTTCAAGGATAAATCTATGAGCACTAGAAGGGGTAATGTAATATTTATTACCGATCTCATAGATGAAACAAAACGCAGAGTGCTTTCTCAAATAGTTTCACTTTCTAAATCTTTGAGTAAGGATGATCAAGTACAACTTACAGATATATTGGCTATCAATTCGATTAAATACAATATACTTAAGCAGAATCGGTCATCCAGTATAATCTTTGATTGGGATAATATGTTAAATATCGAAGGAAATAGTGCTCCATATCTGGCATATACAGCAGTCAGGATGCAATCTATTATAAGAAAGAGTGAAGGATATATCGACAAATCAGATAGTACTAACAGTAAAGCTCTTGAGGAATTAGAACTGGCTGAAATCAAACTTATTTTGCATGTTGATAAATTAGCTGAATCTTATCATGAAGCTAAGAACAATTTTCAACCAAGCATACTTGCAAGTTATTGTTATGATATCTGTAGGCTATACAACAGCTGGTACAACAGTTATAAGATAATTGAAGAGAGTGATGCAAAACCACACAGGATAAGGCTCAATTGTTTAACTCTAAAGGTGGTTAAACAGTGTTTTGAGTCTCTCGGTTTGAGAATTCCAAACAAGATGTAATTATAATAGTATTAATTACAACTTAAATAATTATTCGATAATTAACAGATTAGAATAGTGTTGTTCAAAATGCTTGTATATTATAGGTAGCAAAATAGCAATATTACTTTTATGATACATTCAAATAGTCCTTCTCAGTTTAAGTAGTATAATATTGATATAGTGAAAGAAATTATATTAAACTCTGCTCAAAAGAAAGCTGTGACTCATACAGTGGGCCCTATGATGGTAGTAGCTGGTGCCGGCACAGGGAAGACTGCAATCATTACACTTAGAATTGCAAACTTGATACAGAATTTTGGTGTTAAAGGTGAGAGTATCTTAGCTTTGACTTTTACAGATAAGGCTTCCGAGGAGATGGAGGAAAGGGTTGATCAATTATTGCCTTATGGCTACACAGATGTCAGTATTCATACTTTTCATGCGCTTGGTGATATGATCTTACGGGAATATGGTAATGAAATAGGTATTTCATCTGATTTTATCGTAATGACTAAATTTCAGCAGGTGATTATGATGCAAAACATAGTCAATAGTTCAGAGCTTATATATCATAGGCCTTTAGGAGACCCGTATAGTTTCGTGGATGATCTAATCAAATTTGTTTCTAGGCTCAAAGATGAGAATGTCAGCCCTAAGGATTTTGCTGAATTTGTAATAAAAAACAAACCAGAAGATAAGCAAGAAGCCCTAAGACAGAGAGAACTATCAATAATCTACCAACTATATTCCGATACTTGTCTAAAACAACAAATGTTGGATTTTGGTGATCAAATAGTACTTTGTATCAAATTATTAGAGTCTAGACCAGAGATTAAGAAAATACTAAAAAGAAAATATCAGTTTATTATGGTGGATGAATATCAGGATACCAATTACGCTCAATCATATTTGCTAAAACTGTTGGTGAATAAACAACAAAATATTATGGTTGTAGGTGATGACGATCAGTCTATTTATAGGTTTCGAGGTGCAGCAGTTTCAAATATATTAAAATTTATGGAAGAATATACCAATGCAAAACAGATAGTGATAAGGAAGAACTACAGGTCATCTCAGAAGATATTGGATAAATCATATCAACTAATTCAAAATAACAATCCATATCGTCTAGAAATACGTAATAAACTTAATAAGAAACTAATAGGCAGCAAAGGATACTCAGAAGTTGGTATTGTGGGAGCACAAGATATCTTAACTGAGATGGATACTATAACTGATAAGATAGAAGTATTGATAGAATCCCAGAATATTGATTATAGGGATATAGCCGTTTTAATAAGAAAGAATAACCAATCTAAGTCAGTTGCAAATGCACTACTTAGGGCAAAAATTCCATATGTCATATCAGAAAGTCAAAATCTTTTTGAGCAGTCCGAGATAAGACTGATTTTAAATTTTATACATGTGATTAATAACCCTAATGCTTCAAATTCATTATACGGTCTACTTGTATCCGATATGTATAAATGCAATTTGAATCATATAGCTCATCTAAGCGGTCGAGCAAGGCAGGCAAATTTATCTTTGGAAAGATTTTTGATTGAAACTAATGAAGAAATTCCGGTCGAGTGTAATAAATTACTGGAAATGATTAAAAAATACCGTGAGATTTCCAAAGATCAGAATGCTGGCTCCTTGATCTATGAATTTATAAAAGAGACGGGTTATTTACAATCTTTGATAGAAGATTCGCATAAGAATGCTTCTGCTGCGCAAAAAATTGCTAATATTACACAGCTATTTGTAATTATTGGAGAATTTGAACAAGTCAATAGATTTGATCCTCATATTTATGCTTTGTGGCAGCATTTAAGCGCAATAGAAGAAAGTGGTGCAGAAATAACTGTCCAACCATCACCACTAGATATCAATGCAGTCAGAATCATGACTATTCATAAGGCTAAGGGTTTAGAGTTTGAAGCTGTTTTTATACCTGATATGACTGAACAGAATTTCCCATCTAGGAAAAGAACAGACAGAATAAGAATGCCAGACGGCCTGATAGAAAACAAAAAAGATGAGAGTATTGAATGGAATATACATGAAGAACGCCGACTGCTGTATGTAGCAATAACAAGAGCGAAAAAATATCTATATCTTACTTATTCATATGATCACGGAAAGAAAAGATTGAAAAAACCATCTAGATTTTTACAAGAGTTAAAAGGAACAATTCTCGATAAACCCTCGATAGACAAAGTGAATAATATCAGTACTATACAAAGTTTCTCTAGTTTGCCTAAGGAAAGGATAGATCCTCTTAGGAGATTTATATCTGAAGATGGGTGGTTGCATATTAGTACCAATCAACTAGCTAATTATCTACGTTCGCCAAAGGAATTTTGGTATTTTGATGTCTTGAATTTACCTAAAGGGCCGTTTCATACACTGGTTTATGGATCGGCAATACACTCAGCTCTTGAATTTTTTTATAATTCGATGCTTTCATATAGCTCTATTAGTATCGAGGACGTACTGCAGGTATACGAAAATAGTTGGAAAAATGAGGGATTTGTCTCTTTGGAGCATGAACTTGATAGGTACAAGCAGGGCCAACAGGTCCTTAGGGATCTTTATAAAAGAGAAATAATTGTAAAAAGATTTCCGGAATATGTCGAAAAGCCATTTAGGTTAACAATAGACTCTATGAAGATAAAAATAAGTGGTAGGTATGATGCAATATACAACGATAATTCAAAGATTGAGATAAGAGATTTTAAAACCGGTAGTGTGACCGAAGTGGCAAGTGCAAATAAAAGATTAAGGGACAGTCTCCAGATGAAGATTTATGCATTGTCTTGGACAATTAATGAGACTTTACCACTCGATTCAATTAGTTTGTATTTTGTTGAAAGCGATATCTTGGCTAAAACAAGTAAAATTAACAACGATAAAACTATTGAGCTACTCAAATTGATAGCAACAAACATTAGAAATAGAAATTTCGATGATATTGGTCAGAGCAGATTGAACTTCGAGGCTTTAATATGAGCAAAATGTTAATCAAAGATAGTTATAGGGACCAAGAATGGCTTGAAAATATGCTAGCAGACATATGGTTTAGGTATTTCAACGATATAGAACAGATTAATGATGTATTTATAAGATATGGAAGAAAAGCAAAGAGAAGACTAGGCTCGATTGGGGTTGACCGAAAAGACATGAGCTCTACCATTATCACTATAAATCCACTCTATCAAGATACCAGTATACCTGAATACGTAGTAATTGCTACAATAGTACACGAGATGACTCACTATGCTCACGGATTTAACTCACCTCATGATCAAAAACAACGACATCCACATAGCGGGGGAGTTATAAGAAAGGAATTTGCCGAAAGGGGGCTAGAAAGTCTATATACTAGGCAAAAAAAGTGGCTTAAAAACAATTGGCAAGACATCATAGATAAATATTTCGATAATAATACAAGATTATACATACCAAATCGTACAATTATCATTAAGCAGCCTTGGTGGATGAGATGAGTAATATTGTAGTGCAAATTTATATAACTTGTAATCTATATTAACCCGTTATAAAAGAAAAAAACGTATATACTTCATTATTTAAAAAATACCAAAAATTTCTATAAGTAAGCGATATTTATAATAGTTATTATTGAAAAATACTTATATATGTTATATAGTTAGAGCATGAGAGCTAAAACTAGAACAGTAAAGAGATCTAAATCTAGTGACATTAAATATATGTCTAATTCTGGCTATTCGAAAGCTAAAAAAGCACGAATTCGTTCCTCGCAGAGGGCTAGTAAGCTAGCTATGTCTAAAGCAAGGCAGTATCTGATCTATGCTATAGGGTGTTTTGTCTCTATTCAGCTAATAAAATTTATTATGTATAGTATCGTATTTACGGGAGACTCTAGTCCTTCGGGCTTGGTATTCTTGTTCATTATATGGTTACAAACAGGTCTACTTGTGGCTACTTTTATATTTATAGTAATGGCTACTATCAAGGCTTTATCAAGGCTCTTAAAAGAGTAAGATATAATACAGATATCTTAAATAATTCATGTTTTGTACGCATAGAGTTCGTAAAAGTTATGTTATACTTATCATATGAACGATGTTTTAGTATTTGTCGTATTAATAATGAGTGTTTTGTTGCTGATAATGCTCATATTGGTATATTTAAAGCTTCGTACTTCTCAAAGCTCTACATCTGTAGGGGATCTAAAAAGTGATATACAGAATTTGAGCGCAAGTTTAACTCAGAGCCAGAACCAAATACATAATAGAATAGATACAAACAATATCAGTATTCAAGCTAATCTGCATAAGCAGATGAGTGAATCTGCCAAATTAATCGCTGATGTAACACACAGACTAACAAAACTTGATGAAACAAACAAAAGAGTAGTAGATGTGGCGGATGAATTAAAGACTTTACAGAATGTTCTATCAAATCCTAAGCAGAGAGGTGTGCTAGGTGAATATTATTTAGGGAGTGTACTAGAGAATGCGCTTGGACCAGAACAGTATAAGTTGCAATATAAGATTGGAAGGGGAGATGACGGTAAGGATTTGATAGTAGACGCAGCTGTATTCCTGCAAGATAATAAGGTGTTGCCGGTTGATTCTAAATTCAGTCTAGAGAATTATAATAGATTAATTGAAACTAAAGACCTGGTAGAGAAAAAGAATATAATCAAGCAATTCAAAGCAGATCTAAAGCACAGGATTGATGAAACAAGTAAATATATACAACCCGACAAGAACACTATGGATTTCGCTTTTATGTTTATACCTTCTGAGGCGATATACTATGATCTATTGGTGAATAAGATAGGGACACTCGAGACTAGCTCACAGGACCTAATAGAATATGCATTTCGTGAAAAGAGAGTAATTATAGTATCTCCCACATCATTTTTGGCATATCTACAGACTGTCCTTCAAGGGTTGAGAAGTTTACAGATAGAGGAGCAAGCTAAAGAAATCCAAAAGAGAGTTGGACTTCTGGGTAAGCATATAGGTAATTATGATGAGTACATGCATAAACTAGGTAATTCTCTTGGTACTACTGTAAATCATTACAATACAGCACATAAAGAACTGAAAAAAATCGATAAGGATGTTGTGAAGATTGCTGCAACAGATCCTGCGGTAGAGAGTATTTTGGTGGAAAAACCTAAGCTAGAAGATTAATTTCTGATATAATAAATCTATGAATCGTATAGTATCTGGTATAAAGCCTACTGGTGAAGCTCATATAGGAAATTACTTGGGTGCAATGAGGTTGTGGCCAAGTTTTCAATCTGATGAAAATCAAGTTTTGTACTTTGTGGCAGATCTGCATAGCTTAAACACTCGACAAGATCCAAGCGAGTTGCAAAGACGTACATTGGATCTTGTAGCATGGCTTATTACGGTTGGCGTTGATCCTAAAAGAAGTATTATAATGGTACAATCGATGGTTTCCGCACATAGCGAACTTTGTTGGATACTTAACAACTATGTCACAATGGGCGAGCTAAGTAGAATGACTCAATTTAAAGATAAAGCCAAAAAAGGCTCATCAGATGGTCAACTTGTAGGATTATATACATACCCAATACTTATGGCTGCTGATATTTTACTATATGACGCCAATGAAGTTCCTGTTGGTAATGATCAGGCTCAACATGTCGAGCTTACACGAGTTATTGCCGAGAGACTAAATAATCTATATGGTGAACTATTTACAATACCAAAAGCTGTACACACACCAAATGCTACTAGAATAATGAGCTTACAGGATCCGGTAAAGAAGATGAGTAAAAGTGAGTCTGATAGTAGCTTCGTACTTTTACTAGATACAAAAGATAGTATTATAGATAAATTTAAGCGTGCTGTGACAGATTCGGATAACAAAATATGTTACGACAAAGCAAAAAAACCAGCAATTACTAATCTTCTTGAAATTTTTGCTGGTTTTAGTGACTATAAGATTGAAGACATTGAAAAAAAATATGCAAATAAAGGTTACGCAGAGTTTAAGTTAGATCTTGGAATACTTGTAGCTGATAAATTAGGTGTACTTCAAGAATCATTTAAATCTATACGTGCAGACGAGTCAAAATTGATACATATAATTGAAAAAGGAAACGCTCAAGCATCTAATATTGCAAGAAAGAAGCTAAAAGAAGTTAAAGAAAAGATAGGGTTGTTGTAATATAAACAATATCTATCAACAGGTAAGATTGTAATAATTACGTTAATTTGTATTGACATAAGCATAAGCGTTTGATACAATATAGTTACATTGTTCTTTAAAACAAAAATAAAAAAATAAAAATATGCCACACACATATATTTATTACATTTCGATAGGTGATCCATGAACTCTAATTGGATAACCGTAACCTAACAGTAGAGGAAATCTGGTTCATAAAAAGCAGCCCCCTTGCTTTTTGTGACCAGTTTTTCCCTACTGTTCGAGGTAAGCTATCAGTTATACAGTATTTTTTGCACCTTAAGTAACTGATATGCACTATCATTCCGTCGGAGACAACCAGAGTCTGCGCTCTACTTTTTTGGGGCGCGCACTCTGGTTGTACTACCAGAAGAGTGGTAGGGAAGTCGTCAACAGCACTTCACTACATATGAATGTATATGTGTTGATTGACTACACCCATACTACCTTAGGATCATACCTAGGGGAGTTCTCGGGCCAGCGTGTGCCAGTTAAAGTTATACTTTCAAAGGGCAGATACGTTGGCCCGTAACCATAAAGGCATTATAATCTACCAAGCCGCTATTTTTTAGCGGTTTTTTGTTTATAAAATGTTATTCTTATTTGACACAATTATATATATTAATGTTAGTAAATGCTGACAATATGTCGTGAAGTTATACACATTTGTCCACAGCAAATGAATTGATATAAATAATTGTGTATCAAATAGCTTGCAATAAAATTCAATTTCAGCAACTAATATTAATTAAAAAATCAAAGAGTAATAATATTGTTCAAAATATAATGCCATAATATCACTATCATAAAAGTTGTTCAAAATTGAATACTTTTATAACGCTAATAAAATATACTTAGAGTAAGTGTACAATTGAGCATATTTATCGGATAATAAGTAGAGAAATGTATTATGAGAAATAGAGCGATATTATTTATAGAATTAATGCTTTTTATCCTACTTATAGGATCTCTAAGTATAGACGTGTATATGATGATTAACTTTACTCCTAAACAGCTTGGTCCTGCGGCAATAACTTTTTGGTTTATAGGTGTAGCTATATTTATTGCAAGTCTAGTGACTTTGGTGGAATACAACCTGAAACTCAGGAAAGAAGCTAATAGAATGCAGCCTAGGAAAGTTTTGATAAAAACATTGCGAACAGGTATATTGCTAGGCTTGACTATTACAATCTTACTAGCATTATCTAGCTTGAGAAGTCTCAGCTTGCGAGATATAATACTCTTTATACTTACCGTAGTTATAATAGAATTATATTTCCGTACTCGTAAAGCTTAACTTCATGAAATCCAAACTAAAATCAATTACAGATGAATATTTGATAGAAGCAATAACTGCTTTTGATAAAGCTACAACTAAGATGCAGTTAGATCAAGCTAAAGCTAAATATTTGGGAATAAAAAGCGTACTTGTTGAAGAGCTTAAAATGATTCCTCAAATAAATATAAATGATAGGGCAGAGGTCGGTAAATTACTAAATGATCGAAGGAACGAACTGAACAATCTGTATCGGCAGGCAGTTGATAAGAGTAGTGAAGAAACAAGTGATTATTCAATAGACATGAGTAGACCTTTTACACCTGAAGAATATAGCTATGGTCATTCACATCCTACAAGCAGAGTACTGGAGCAGACTTTTGAAATATTTACGCGATTAGGATTTGCGATAATAGACAGTGAAGAGATAGAAACTGATTGGTATAATTTTGAAGCACTGAATATGCCGAAAGAACATCCTGCTCGTGATATGCAAGATACCTTTTATATAGATAATGGTAAGATGAATCTACTACCTAGATCTCATACATCAGGGATGCAAGTTCGTTTTATGGAGGATAATAAGCCGCCTTACAAGATAATAGTACCCGGAAGAGTGTTTCGTAATGAAGATGAAGATGCCACACATGCCTGGATATTTAATCAAGTAGAGGGATTGGTAGTGGGGGAGGGTGTATCGATGTCGGATCTTAAGGGTACTCTCCTAGAGGTAGTTAGGGGGTTACTAGGTCCAGATGTAAATATAAGATTTAGGGCGAGCTACTTTCCATACACAGAGCCATCTGTAGAGCTCGACTGTAAATACAAAGGGAAGTGGCTCGAGCTAGGTGGGGCAGGGATGGTACACCCTCAAGTCCTTAGAAATGGTGGTGTAGATCCGGATAAATACACTGGTTTTGCGTTTGGTTGGGGTGCAGAAAGATTTGCAGTAATAAAATATGGACTCAATGACTTGCGTGAACTTTGGCGACCTAGATTTGACTTCTTGGAGCAATTTTAAATATGTAAATATTATGAGAATACCTATAAATTTAATAAATGAATACTTAAAGATTAAACTTACTACTAATGAAGTAGTAGAGTGTTTAGAAAAAACCGAAATTGAAGTAGAAGAGATAATTGCTGCAAAAAGCCTGCATAAGAACATAGTCACTGCTAGGGTTATAAAAATTGATAAGCATCCCAATGCAGATAGGCTGAAGTTAGTATTGCTTGGTTTGAAAGATGATAAAACTGTAAAAGTAGTGTGTGGTGCATCTAATGTAGAATTAAATCAAATGGTGGCGTATGCGAAGCCGGGTAGTGTACTCCCGGATGGGAGCAAAATAAGCAAAGCAGTAATAAGAGGTGTGAATTCTGCCGGAATGCTGTGTTCGCCTAGAGAGTTAGGTAAGTCAGATGATCATGAAGGGATAGCTGTTCTCGACCCTGACCTCCCCCATGGAATATCATTGTGCGACATAGAAGATACGCAAGATATCATAGACATTAAGACCCCCGCTAATCGCTTTGACATGCTTTCCTTCGTCGGTATCGCAAGAGAAATATCTGCAAATTCTAAAAATAATTTATTACTAGAACCTAAAAGCGTAAATTTATTGTTTGATAAAAAAGAGCAAACAAAAATTGAAGATAAACAAATATGTAAAAGATTTATAAGTGCAAGAATAAAAATCAACAATAAAGTAAAGTCACCACAATGGCTTGTGGATAACTTATTGGCAGCAGGGATGAGGCCAATCAGTCCAGTAGTAGATATTACCAACTTTGTAATGCTAGAAACAGGACAGCCCTCTCACGCATATGATGCAAATAAATTGAAAAGTGACTTACAAGTAAGATTTGCTAAGAAAAATGAAAGATTAATCACCCTAGATGGAAGCTCATTGGACTTAGATAAATCAGATCTAGTAATAGTAGACAAAAACAAACCTATTGGGTTAGCTGGAGTGATTGGTGGCAAAGATACGGAAACCGATGAAAAAACAGATGAGGTAATATTAGAAGTTGCCAACTTCGATAAAACTACAGTTCGTAAGGCTGCGCTTAGACATGGCATAAGGACTGAGGCAAGTTCAAGATTTGAAAAAGGCCTTCCACTCCCCCTTCAAGAATATGCAATCAAAAGACTGATATATTTGTATAAGAAAATTTGCAAGGGCGAATTGGTAGGCGAAGTAAATGACCAACTTTATTCCTGGCCTTGGATTCAACACGTTGGTCTTAGAATTCGAAAAGCTGAAAAATTTTTAGGAATGACACTGGATGAAAAGCAAATACTAGTAGGACTCAAAAAAAGAGGATTCGAAGCAGAGCACTTCTCTATAGTAAAAGAAGCTAGAAAACATTTAGGTAAACCTTATAAATGGGGAGCTAATTTTAAACAAGACGGCATTGATGCTTTTGACTGCGGATATTTTGTTGACTACGTTTACTCTCTGATCGGAGAAATGGTAGGCCATCAATGTTTGCAGCTTTTTGAGTCTGGACAGCCAGTAGAAGTGAAAGATCTAAAGCCTGGAGATACAGTCTTTAGAGATGGACCATGGGAAAAATTGACAAGAAAAGAAAGAAAAGGCCTTTCGCATGTCGCCATATATATTGGAAATGGGAAAATAATTCATGCTGCCGATACATATAGAGGAAAAGATGGAAAATGGAAAAAATATCCTAAAGATAAGCAAGTAGTAATCGAGGAATCAGTTGAAACTATTACTAAAGACCCAGACTATAGAGGAGCTAGAAGGTATGTTGATAATTTTAATCACATCCTTGCAATAACAGCACCCTGGTGGCGCGAAGATGTTCGTATAGAACAAGATATCTATGAAGAAATTGCAAAAATAGTGGGTTACGATAATCTGCCTGCTACTCTCCCCTCACTTCCTCCAGAATCATATAATGAACATCAGATGATGATGAGAATGACCAAATTACGAAATTTACTTGTAGATAGAGGATTGTTTGAAGTAATGTCATATTCATTCGTTAGCCACAAACATCTGCAAAACGATAATCTAGATCAGGATAAACATCTCAAGGTAGTAAATCCATTGAGCACTGAACAAGAGTTTCTTCGCACAACCCTTATGAGTAGTCATGTGCAGATAGTAAAGAACAACACAAACTACTCACAAGATAGATTTGGATTCTTTGAAATATCAAGAGTATACGAGAAAATATCTTCAAAACATGAAAAATCGGAAAAATGGCTATTGGCAATAACGGTCGTTGGCGATGAGGGTTATGTGAAAATAAAATCTTTGCTAGATGCGTTAGATTCGAAGTACGTTTGGGATTTAAAATACGAACCATTACAGAATAATAGATATCAAAAAGGAATTGCTGCAAATATTCTAGTGGGTGAAGAATTAGTAGGAAATTATGGTCAACTAAGCAAAAACCAATTAAAGAAACATTATAAAAATCCAAGGCCAATTAGTTATTGCGAAATAGATATTGATAGATTAGATATAAGTATGAAAGATTTCAAAGTCCAAAACATAGCAAATTATCAACTCATAAGTCGTGATGTTACCCTTGAGATAGATAATGATATTTGGTGGCAACAATTGCAAGATAGCATAAAGCTAAATGAAGAATTAAAAAAAATAGAATATATAGATGAGTTTATAAATGATGATCTTGAAAAAGCTAATAAAAAACGAATAAGTTTCAGGCTAATATTAGATCTAGGAGCTCAACCTACCAGTCAAGAAATAACGAATATTGTTGATAATATTACTAAAAATCTACTGAAAAAAGAATTATTTAAAAACTCGACAGTTATCTAAGAATATCTAGATTTCTAGATAAATTATATTACCCTTGTTTGGTAAAAGTTGTATAATAGTTCTAATGGTTCGTCACGACAAAAATAAAACTCACTCTCATTTTTTGCATTTACCAAAATTTATTTCTAAGTCTGGAATAAAGCCTAGTAAAAAAGCAAGAATCAATTTTATAATCATATCTTTAATCCTCTTATTTTGCCTATTTGATCTGGCTATAACAGCCCTTACTATGGGAGGTATGTTCCCGGGAGTGTCAATAGCAGGTCATGATGTGAGTTATAAGACTAGAGAACAAACCTTTGAATATCTCAAGAATCAGAAACTTCAAAGAAATTTTACAGTGCGAGTAAATGAAAAAGTTTTCAGTACTACATCGGATGAATTGGGTGCGGGATATGATATATCCACTACTGTCGATACTGCCTATAAACTTGGTAGAAATAATTCATCACCATTATTGGGACTTTTCGACATAAAGAATCAAGGACAAATAGGCTATGCTTATAATGTTGATCAGACCAAACTAAAGAATTTTGCAGATTCGGTAATAAAATCTGTTGGTTACAGCGCACAAAATGCCTCGCTGAAAGTAGAAAATGGAACTGTGACAGTTGTGCCTGATAAGGATGGCTTGAGGGTGGATCAAAAATACCTGAATAAGATATTGTCTACATCATTGGCTGATGCAAAAGATCAAAATATAGTTTTACAGCCCCAAACTCTTAAGGCTGATATTTTGACTCAAGATACGTTGGAGGCCAAGCAACAGGCTGAAAATTTCTTGAGTAAGACTGTAACATTGAACTTTGAAGGAAAAAGCTTTGTAGCCGATAAGACTGCGATGGGATATATGGTCTCATTTAATGAGGTACCTGGTGTAAATGGAAAGCCTAAATTGCAGGCAAATATCTCAACAGACCAAGTTGCAGGATATGTACAATCAATTGCTAATCAAATAGATATCTCCCCTATCAATAAGAAAGTAGTGGTACGCAATGGTGCTGAATCTGTAGAGAGAGAAGGTAAGGATGGACGAGCTATTAATCAAAAGTCAGTAATAGATGCAATAGTAAGTGGTTTGCAAAATAATCAAAACGTAGAGGTAAACTTAACCTCAAGCCCAGTAGCATTTAAGACCGAATACAATAGAACAGTTAGCCTGGACTATAGTAGATATATTGAGATCAATCTAAGCCAACAAAGGCTATGGGCTTGGCAGGACAACCAAGTTATCTTCTCTACTCCAATCACAAGCGGTGCAACGGCGTATGGATTTGGTACCCCCACGGGACTGTTCTCTATCTACGGCAAGGAGCGTAGTCGTTATCTTAATGGTGCACAATACGGGTGGGGATATAATGTGTATGTTGATTATTGGATGCCGTTTGCAGGAGGAGTTGGATTACATGATGCTGACTGGAGATCGAGCTTTGGTGGACAGGACTATATTAATGGAGGTAGTCACGGTTGTGTGAATATGTCCAAATCAGCCGCTGCTTATTTGTATAATTGGGCGACTACAGGAACTCCGGTGTGGGTACATTATTAGTAAATCAAACAAGACAATTGTGAAATATAAATCTAGAAGCATGCTAGCATAACTGGTATAATTCTAATATGAACTCTGATCAGGTTAATTTAACCAACAAACCAAATATTGACATGATGGGTCAAAATATTGATAACAGACCCAAATTGAATTTAGAGAAATCTGCATCTAATGTTGACCCAAGCCTCAAGACACCTGTTGAAGTAGTTCCGAAGGCTGAAATATCACCACAACCACAACCAACTAGCTCAAGCAATCAAAATGCCCAATCTCAACAACAGGCAACACAAACACCAGGAACTGTGTGGTCTAACCAGCTCCATTCCAATGCACAGACCGATAGAGCCAAAATAGCTCAGAGCATTGCACAGATGTCGGCTCAAGATGATGATCTGATAGAAAAAGAATGGGTGGATATTACAGAAAAAGTTATCGATAAGACCAAGGATGATCCTTACAATCAGGACGAGGATCAGCATGTGTTGAGCAAGCATTATCTAAAGAAGCGATTTAATCTCGATGTTAAGTAGAAAATATATATGAATCAATACATTTTTATTATTACAATCGCCTCTGTAGTTTTTATAGCAGCGGTAGGGCTGGCTGGGTTTTTATGGTATAGAAAAACTTCTAGAAGGGCAAAAGATATTGAGCGTTCACTCAAGATGGTGCCTTTACTGGTCAAATTACCTCCACAAGAAGTAGAGGAAGGTAGTCGTGATATCCGTGATGTCATCAAAGAAAATATAGCAAAAGCTGAGGGAGTTTTTAATTTACTGTCTGGGGTAGCGACTGAAAAATCTACTTTTTATGGAAAAAAACATATTAGCTTTGAAATAGTTGCAAAAGGTAAGTTGATTAATTTTTATATAATAGTCCCAGCAAGTATTTTAAGCGCAGTTCAAAAAGCCTTAGTCTCAGGATATCCAGATATACAGATAGAAAAGTGTGAAGATACCAATATCTTTTCTGCAGCGAGTAAAATCGCTGGAGTACAAGGTGGAGAGTTGAAGTTAGCGCATGAGAGTTTTTTGCCTATCAATACATATAGAGAAAGTGATTCTGATGCAATGGCTGGTATGCTTTCTGGATTGTCAAATCTAGGCGATCACGAAGGAGCTGCTATCCAAATACTTGTCAGACCAGCTCGATCCGATTGGAGTAAGCTAGCAATAGATAGGGCCAAACAAGTACTAGATCCAGAAAAAAAGGACAATAGTAATTATGGCAAGGCAATGGAGCTAATTGCCTATATAGTAAAAGCACCATTTAGGTCAAATAATGATAGTGATCAGAAATCTAAGTCTGACAAGCAGCCTGATGCCGTTGATCAGAAAAAAGCAGAGTTGATTGAGAAAAAAGCTCAATCCCCGGCTTTTGAGAGTTTGATAAGGTTGATTGCAAGCTCTGATAGCTCTGCACGAGCAAAAGTAATAGTACAAGATATGTCATTGGGTTTCGCACAACTTAGTCAAGGCGGCGCAAACAGTTTTAAATATAAAGCAGCTGATGAACCACAAAAACTCGCCACCAATTTTATCTTTCGGTTTTTTCCCGCCAATAAGAAGAATATAGTACTCAACTCTACTGAACTGGCGACTATATTCCACTTACCTAGCCAAATTATTGGTATATCAGCAAACTTGGAGCGTAAGGCTGCCAAAGAAGTAGCTGCTCCGGCTGGGTTGCCGACGGAAGGTACGCGAATAGGATTGAATATTTTCCAAGGAAACGAAACTCCAATATTCTTAACTCAAGATGACAAGCGTAGACATGTATATATCATTGGTCAAACCGGTACTGGTAAGTCTGTCTTACTTACCAATATGATGCTACAAGATGCACAGGCTGGTAAAGGGTTCTGCTTTATTGATCCCAATGGTGATGAGGCAGAAAGGTTGCTAGGTAGAATACCGCCTGAGCGTGCTGAAGACGTAATATATTTTTCACCTGGTGATACAGAGTTTCCAGTGGGTCTTAACATCATGGAATATGATCAAAACAAGCCTGAGCAAAAGGACTTCATCGTACAAGAAATGATAAGTATGCTATACAAGCTATATGATCCTACTCACCAAGGATTTATTGGTCCACAGTTTGAGAATTGGTTTAGAAATGCAGCACTTACAGTCATGTCTGATCCAGATGGCGGCACTTACATAGAAGTACCCCGGGTATTTACAGATGATGAATTCTTAAAGAAAAAATTTAAGTATCTTACTGACCCTACAGTACAAGCATTTTGGACCAACGAGATGGCCCAGACTGATGCTAGGACAAAGTCAGATATGTTGGGTTACTTTGCTTCGAAGTTTGGTGCAGTTGCAAACAATGAAATGCTGCGAAATATAATCGGTCAGAAAAAATCCGCCTTGAACTTCAGAGACGTAATGGATAACAACAAAATACTTATAGTGAATTTAAGCAAGGGGTTGATGGGTGAATTGAATGCTAAGCTCCTGGGAATGATATTTGTCATCAAACTACAGGTGGCAGCAATGAGCCGTGCAGATACTCCAGAAGATGAAAGGGTAGACTTCGGTCTTTATGTGGATGAATTTCAAAATATTGCAACTGATAGTTTTGCAACTATACTCTCAGAAGCTCGTAAATATCATTTTAACTTAACAGTAGCAAACCAATATATTGAGCAGATTGATGAGCAGATAAGAGATGCCGTATTTGGCAATGTGGGAAGCATGGTGGTACATAGAGTAGGTAACGATGATGCAGAGTACCTAACCAAACAATTCGCTCCGCAATTTGACGCTAGCGATCTTGCCAATATCCCAAATCATTATGCAGTGGCAAAGATAATTGCCAATGGTCGACCCGTGACTCCTTTTTCAATGCTTGGATACCCCCCTATTGATAATGAGATTGTTAATACTGAGCTTCAATCAGCAATGAGAGATCTTTCCAGAAGCAAATATAGCAGACCAAAAGACGAAGTTGCTGTGGAAGTAGCCGATAGTCTGAATTCAGGAGTTACAGCATTGGGGGCAAATAAAGTGGATTCAGGGACCCAGGTAAACCAAGGATAACATAACGGGTTTGCACTTGCGTATATGTTTGTATTAGAATATATTGTAAGTAACTAATATAAAATTGAATTCAATATAGGGTGAGTAATAAATGGCAAATTTTCGCGAAATAATAACAAACTTCTCGATAGGAGCGATATCAAAAAGTAAATTAGGATTCTACGCTAAAAGATTGGCAAAAGAAACTGCTACGAGGCGTCTTGCATCAGTCTTAATGATAGGATTGTTATTGCTGCAATTTGCGACGATTTTAGCACCACCTAAGCCTAGCTATGCAAGCTCTGCTGGAGATCTAGTAGCCGGAGGGCCATTTACAAAACAATCTCTTATAACAACAGTATGGGATCAAAACCCAGCTGGTGTTCAGCAAGTCTTTAATAGATTGCAGATAACTAGAACAAAAATGCAAGAGTCTACTACTGCTCAAGCCTGTAAGGGACAGGGTTGGCTATCAATGGGGCGCAATGCAGATGCTGGATCTACACAATGGCAACCTGGAATATATATAGGGCCAGCTGAATCGCGTTGGGCTCAAGACTGTTTCAATGTGATGCGTGGAACTAGTAAAATACAAGATACTCAGACTGGGCAATGGTATGAATGGGGGGTAATACTTGAATGTGGAAATATTATATTAAAACCTACTTCCCCTCCTCCAACTCAGCCAAATGTCGTTATAAACTGCAAGAAACTTACATCAGACATTGCTACTCCAATAGCAGTTGGTACCCAAGTATTGTTTAAGGGTAAGGCTGAAGTTAGCCAAGGTAATGTAGGGTCAGACAAAACCGTTACCATGTCTTATGCTGTATATGATCAAGGTGCTCCTATGAGTAATCCAAAGTCATCCATCAAAAAGTCTACTGGCATACCCGATGATCCCGACGGATCAGGTAAATTCATGGATCCTAATGGTCAAAAATTTACTTTTAATGATGCTGGTACATATGAAGTAAGACTAGGGGTGGCTTATAGGGCTGCAGGAGCTGCTGATGAAGTGATAGCTCCAGGTAGTTGGCAGGGTGAATGTGTGATGACCTTTGTAGTAAACGAACCTAAGACTTTACAATGTGGAAGTCTCACGCTAGCAAACAGCAGTGGACAAGCGCCTTTCGTTCCAAAGTTAACCGGTAAGGCTATAAAAGAAGGTACTGGTCCAGGACCAGGTCTGCGACCTAGTAAATATGTTTATACTCAGTATAAACAAGATCCTAATGGGACAGAGACTTACCTTGATAAAAAATATACGCCGACAGGAAAGGTGATCACTAGAAATAATACCCAGACGGATACTGGCCTGCAGGAATTCCAAGATCCTGCTCCTCCTGCCACTAACTTTGACGCAACTGATTTTAGGACAACAGAGAACGGCGAATACTTAATAATACTAAATGTGTATGATCAGGATAACCAACAGGTTCCAACGAAATTCAGATGTAAGCAGCCATACACTGTCACATCCACTCCTCAAGTTAAGACATTTAGCTGTGTGAATTTGTCTGCCAATCCAAGCCAAGGTACAGCTACGCCTTTTACAACAACCTTGAATGCAACTGCATCTGTATCAAATACAACAATCAAGGAATATCAGTTTGATTTTGGTGACGGAGGAAAGCAAACTGTCCAGTCAAGTGCGCTTACACAGTCATTACAGCACACCTATAATAGTACCGGTAATTTTACTGCTAAGGTTAAAGTAGTCTCCAATGACAGTGATGCCACATCCACAAAGGATACCTGTGAAACAACAATTAGCGTTAATACTACCCCCCCAACTAAAACCTTCAGCTGCGTAAATCTAATTGCCAATCCAAGCCAAGGTACAGCTACGCCTTTTACAACAACCTTGAATGCAACTGCATCTGTATCAAATACAACAATCAAGGAATATCAGTTTGATTTTGGTGACGGAGGAAAGCAAACTGTCCAGTCAAGTGCGCTTACACAGTCATTACAGCACACCTATAATAGTACCGGTAATTTTACTGCTAAGGTTAAAGTAGTCTCCAATGACAGTGATGCCACATCCACAAAGGATACCTGTGAAATAACAATTAGCGTTAATACTACGCCACCACCTAGTGAAGACATATCTTCAAAGGTCGTAAGTAATCTGACATTACTTACTACAGACGGTAAACCAACTGATGCAAATGGGCAGACTGCAAGAGCTGGTGACAAGTTAGAGTATAAAATTGGACTAGCTCATTTTGGAGAAGAACCAATCGCTGGTTATGTATTTAAGGATGACATCTCAGACATACTTGATTATGCTGATGTGGTTGATTTAGGAGGCGGTACTATACAGCAGATAGACGGTAGATCTGTGATAGTCTGGCCAGCAGTAGATATACCTGTATCTTCAGATCGAAACAATCCTAATTTTGTTGCCAAAGTATTTACAGTCCAAATAAAAGATCCAATCCCTACAAATGCTCAAAAACCAACCGACAAGACTAATTTTGATTGTCAATTAGATGATGAATTCTTAGGTAGTAAAGTTTCTACACCGTTATTCATAAATCCTGCTAAACAAGTAGAGTGTTTGGCTGCCAGTGTGCCCGTGCTCGCTACTCTTCCTTCGACAGGTGCTGGTGTGATTCCTATAATAATCATAGGGTTGTTTGCTGCGGCATCGGTATACTTATTCTTCCGCAATAGATTACTAAAACGTGAATTGGAACTTGTCGAAGTATTAAATGATGGAGTACAAACAAATGGCTGAAAATAATGAAAAACTACACGACAGTGGTGCTGAACGTGCTGAAAATACTGAACTAAAAAATTTAGAAAAAGCAAAAATTCCAGAGAAGAAGATTACTAAATCTGAGATCGAAAAAGGCGAGAAAGATATCGCAAAAAAAGGCGAACAGGCTGAGAAGAAAATAGCTGCAGAAAAAGAAAAACGCGAAATTGATTTGGCCAAGGCTCAAGAACAAGCAAGAAGAGAAAAAGGTGAAAAGCGTGACGAAGATGTCAAGCCTGCATCCAAATATACCAAGCAAGAAAAAAAGCAAGCCTATCGAAAGCAGATAAAGAAAGTCCAATCACAACTACCTAGAGGAGCAAGGACATTCTCGAAGATCGTACATAATCCTGTTGTAGAAGCGGTGAGCGATGCTACAGCAAAGACTATATTTAGACCCTCAGCGCTTATAGGCGGATCTATTACAGGACTTGTTTTTGGGCTAGTAATCTATATAGTGGCACGATATTATGGATACCCAATCTCTACCCTGACGCTTGTACTGCTACTAGTCGTAGGTGCTGTGTTGGGCGTGATCGTTGAACTTGTAATTGGTATGTTCAAAAAGCCATCAAATCAAGAATAAAGCTTATTTGAAGAAAAATTTATTCTTGCTTGGTATCTGTAAATAGACTATAATAGTACTTATTATTAAAAGTTGATAAACTAATTTTTTAACTATAAAAAACCTTGTTTGTCATATTAAGAATTGTTGAGGGGAAGCTTGTTTAATGCCCGAAAAGAATAAAGTAGATCAGTATTCAGCTGAGCAAATTCAAGTCCTAGAAGGACTTGAGCCAGTTCGAAAAAGACCAGGTATGTACATTGGTGGTACTGGTCCAGAGGGGCTACATCACCTAGTCTGGGAGCTTATAAATAACTCTATCGACGAAGCAATAGCTGGTGAAGCAGATACCATTGAAGTTATTATGCATGAGAACGGATGGATAACATGCTCCGATAATGGACGAGGTATTCCGGTCGACAAACACAAGACTACAGGTAAGAGTGCCTTAGAAACCGTCCTTACTGTCTTGCATGCAGGAGGTAAATTTGGTGGTGGTGGATATAAGGTATCAGGGGGTCTGCATGGTGTAGGCGTGAGTGTAGTCAATGCTCTCTCTACCGATTTGATAGCAGTTGTTTATAAAAACGGTGTTGAATACCGTCAAGAATACAAGAACGGTGTACCGGTAAGTGATATTAAAAAAGTCGGTACAACCACAAAGCGCGGAACTGTCATTAGTTTCATGCCTGATGAGAATATTTTTGAAACAATCAAATTTAGCTACAAAACAATTCTTGATTATCTAAGACATCAGGCATATCTAACAAAAGGTGTTAGAGTAAATTTAAAAGATGAGAGTAGCAAGCAAAGCTATGGTTTTTACTTTGAAGGTGGGATTAGAAGCTATGTAGAACATCTCAATAAAGGTAAAGAATCTTTGAACCAACCAACTTTTTATGTGGATAAAAATGTTGGAGAAGTCAATGTAGAATTAGCCATACAATATTGTGATAGCTTTAATGAGCAACTAAAGGCTTTTGCAAATAATATATTCAATCCAGAGGGAGGTACTCATGTAGTAGGATTTAGATCGGCTCTCACTAGGGTGATCAATGAATATGCGAGAAAAAATAGCCTCATAAAAGAAAAAGAAGAAAACCTAACCGGTGATGATGTACGTGAGGGACTTACAGCTGTGATATCGGTAAAATTACCAGACCCTCAATTTGAAGGTCAAACAAAAGGTAAATTGGGAAACCCCGAGATCAGAACCGTTGTTGAGAAAGTTCTCAATGAATATCTTAGTTATTATCTAGAAGAAAATCCAAATGAAGCTAAAAAAATTATTGGTAAGGGTATACTTAGTTCTCGTGCACGTTTAGCAGCCCGAGCAGCTCGTGATAGTGTGATTCGAAAGGGTGCGCTAGAAGGAATGACACTGCCTGGCAAACTCACTGACTGTTCTAGTAAAGATCCTAGTAAGAGTGAGGTTTATATCGTCGAGGGAGATAGCGCCGGTGGAACTGTTAAGGGTGGTAGAGATAGAGAATTTCAAGCTGTTTTGCCGTTAAGAGGTAAGATATTGAATGTAGAACGAGCTAGGCTAGACAAGATGCTTGCAAATAATGAAGTAAAGAATTTAATTATTGCTCTAGGCACTGGAGTTGGTGAGACATTCAATATTGAAAAACTACGATATCATCGTATCATAATCATGACAGATGCTGACGTAGATGGTGCTCATATACGGACTTTATTATTGACTCTATTTTATCGTCATTTTACGGAGCTTGTGGCTAATGGTAATATTTTCATCGCTCAACCACCACTTTATAAGATAACAAAAGGAAAGACTTCTCATTATGCCTACTCAGACACGCAAAGAGACGAGATTGTTGAGCGACTTCGACTAACTATTGAGGATAAAAAAAATACTGCAGAAACTAAGAAAGAAGTGCAGAAAGATGTTGAAACCGCCGAAGATTTGGCTGAGCTTGCCATGGATAGTGAAACTTCTGAAGAAGTAGATCTATCAAATGTAGAGGAAAAGATACCAGGTCTCTCAATATCTCGTTATAAAGGTTTGGGAGAAATGAATGCAGAACAATTATGGGAAACCACTATGGATCCGGCGAATCGAATACTACTAAAAGTAACTGTGAATGATGCCGAGAAAGCAGATGCTATATTTAATAAATTGATGGGTGAAGAGGTAGCTTTACGTAAGAACTTCATACAAACTCATGCAAAAAGCGTAACTAACTTGGACATATAATGGCAAAAGAACCACAACAAACACCCGAAGAACCAATAATAGAATTTGATGATACGAATTTTGAACCACAAAAAACTGATTTTGGTTTGATAGCTCCAAAAACAGTCGAATCAGAGATGGAGCAAAGCTATCTAGATTATGCTATGAGCGTAATTGTATCTCGTGCATTACCAGATGTTCGAGATGGACTCAAGCCAGTTCATCGAAGAATATTATATTCTATGCATACTTTGGGTCTTAGAGCTTCGAGTAAATATCGTAAATCAGCAACAGTAGTCGGTGAAGTGATAGGTAAATATCACCCACACGGCGATACTGCCATATATGACTCGATGGTACGCATGGCTCAATATTTCTCTATGCGATATATGCTAGTAGATGGACAAGGTAACTTCGGCAGTGTAGATGGCGACGGTGCTGCTGCGATGCGATATACAGAAGCCAGGATGACAAAAGTATCTGAAGAGATGCTGGTAGATATCGATAAAGATACTGTAGATTTTATGCCAAACTACGATGGATCTCAGAGAGAGCCCAAGGTATTGCCGGCAAAACTTCCCAATCTTTTGCTAAACGGCGTGCAAGGTATTGCAGTAGGTATGGCTACCAACATACCTACTCACAATATATCTGAGGTAATAGATGCTGTAATATGTCTGGTGGATAACCCAAAGGCCGGGGTTGCTGAGCTAACTGAGATAGTAAAAGGTCCAGATTTTCCAACCGGCGGGGTAATCTTCGATGATGGATCAATAGCTCAAGCGTATGGTACAGGTAAAGGCTCTATTACGATGCGAGCAGTAGCCAATATTGAGGAAGATAGTAAGGGTCGCGAAAAGATTATTATTACCGAACTTCCCTATCAGGTAAATAAATCAACCTTAGTCGAAAAAATTGCCGAACTTTATCACGCCAAAAAAATAGTTGGTATTTCTGACTTGAGAGATGAATCTTCAAAAGAAGAGATCAGAATTGTCATAGAATTGAAGCGTGACGCATATGCCAATAAGATACTCAATCAGCTATACAAGATGACCCCGATGCAGAGTGCATTTCATGTCAATATGTTGGCTCTCGTGGATGGCATACAGCCTCGAGTACTCAACCTTGAAATGGTATTGCGATATTACTTGCAACACAGACAGATAGTAGTACGTCGTAGGACAGAGTTTGAACTCAAAAAAGCTGAAGCCCGAGCACATATATTGGAAGGTCTAAAAATTGCCTTAGATCAGATCGACAAAGTCATTTCAACTATCCGAGGTAGCGATACTAAAGAAGAGGCTAGAACTAATTTGATGAGTCAATTTAAGCTTTCTGAAATTCAAGCCAATGCAATATTGGAGATGCCATTGCGCACACTTGCAGGTCTTGAGAGAAAGAAAATCGAAGACGAATATGCTCAGCTACAAAAACTTATCAAAAGCTTAAAAGACATTTTGAGTAGTGAAGAAAATATCCTCAAAATCATTCGAGAAGAGTTAATCGATATGAGGGAGAAATATGGAGATAAGCGCAAAACTAAGATTATCAAGAAATCAATTGGTAGTTTTTCTGACGAAGACCTGATACCTGACGAAGAAGTGGTAGTGACTTTGACGCTTGGAAATTACATCAAACGAATTCCTGCCAATACTTATACTTCTCAAGGAAGAGGTGGTAAAGGTAAGATCGGTATGGCTACGAAAGAAGAAGATGTGGTTGAACATGTATTGCAGTGTCGCACTCATGATACGCTGCTGTTTTTCACAAGCTTCGGTAGGGTATTCAAGCTAAAAGTATACGAAATACCTGCTGCATCACGGACTGCCAAAGGACAATCAATAGTCAATGTAGTAAATGTTGGTCCAGAGGAAAGAGTTACATCAATGTTGCGATTGCAAAAAGATGAACCAACCCAATACTTGTTTATGACTACCAAGAATGGTGTAATCAAGAAGACCAAGCTAGAAGACTTCGCAAATATTCGTCAAAGCGGTATTATTTGCATCAAACTTGATAAGGGAGATCAGCTCAATTGGGTCAAAAAAACTTCTGATGGTGATGAGGTGATTATATCAACTGCAAAAGCTCAAGCCATTCGATTCAAAGAAGCTGACGCAAGACCGATGGGCCGAGCCACTAGAGGAGTAAGAGGTATTAGGCTTCGAACAGGAGACTCTGTCGTGGGCATGGATGTATTGGGTAAAGAAGAAGGACTGTTGCTGGTGGTAATGCAAAATGGATATGGCAAGATTACCAAGTCTCAACAGTTTACTAGTCACAACAGAGGTGGTGTAGGTATCAAGGCCGGGGTAGCTACCGCCAAGACTGGACCTGCTATCGATGTGCGAATAGTAGATAATCTAGAAGATGACGTACTATTGGTTTCTAAGAAAGGACAAGTAATTAGGCTTCACCTCAAGACAATTCCTATTATCGGAAGAGCCACACAAGGAGTACGTATAATGCGACTTAATAGCGAAGATCAAATTGCCTCTGTGGCATTGATGCAGTCAGTTGCATCAGATGAGAGCCATAACGACTCCAAAGAACTACCCAAAGCTTGATATTAATGGTACTAACAAGCTAGAATAGATAGATATTGACACGGAGTGAGTAGTTTGAATATTACAGCATATCTATATGTGCCATTTACTGCATGGGCAGTAGCACAATTTATCAAATTCTTCTTAGCCCTAATTCGAGGGGAAGGTAACATTCGCTATCTGTATGCTAGCGGAGGAATGCCTAGCGTGCACTCGGCTACAGTCTGTAGTCTCGCTACGTGGGCTCTTATAGATGGTGGACCCGGCTCTGCCCTTTTTGGTATCACAGCAGTATTTGCGTCTATCGTAATGTATGATAGTTTTGGGGTTCGCAGAAGTGCGGGTGAACACGCCAAAGCCATAAATCGCTTGATAAGTGATCTGTCTAGTAGTGGCGGACTAAAAAATGCCAGTGATTATCGTGAGATGAGAGAAATGTTGGGGCACAAACCTCTCGAAGTTTTGGTGGGAGCAGTACTTGGTATTGTCATAGCTGTATGTTTTGGTTATCAGAAAATTGTTGATACCTATCCGGTAATATTCTCAATGCCATCAGACAGAGCCACTAAGATTTTATTTGCCATTAGTATTTTGGCGATAGTAGCCTCCCCTATTGTATATATTTTCGGAAGTAAAAAATTTAAGAAGAATAAAGAAGCAGTATCGCAGATTACGTATTTGTCATTGGTAAGTTTGATATTTGGATTGATTTTACTGACTAGTACATTTTTGGCTTATGAGGATGTTTTGGCGTTGCTTTCATCTTGGGCTGTAATAGTGTCTATATTTTTTGTATGGATAGTAGTCAAAATAATATTCTTTACACGTTTTATTAGGGCAAACTCCAAAAATAAACCCACTGAGCATGATACAAGAAAATCAAACTGGATCAACAAAGCCAACAAGAAACGTCGTAAAAAATAAAGGTATTGACTCAACAGCTATATATAAGGTAGAATTGTTCTAGATTGATAGTGACTTAGATAAAAACAAAACAGCGACTTAAAAGATACATTGAAAAGTCGACTGAGTTTATTTTTTACATTTTCAAAATAGTCAAATTCAATTGTAAATTGATAAGTGAAATGTGTCAGCAGTATGTAAACAATTTTTACAAGGTAACTTGTAATTTCTTTGAGAACGAATAACGAACCAAAAGTTCAGATTTCAGACTCTTTTTTGAATGTTTTTTACAAAACATTCATCTAGTGAAGTGTTTTTCTTACTTAATAAGCTTTTTGCCTAAATAAGTATGATTACCTTCATTTTGTGGAGAGTTTGATCCTGGCTCAGGATTAACGCTGGCGGTATGCCTAATACATGCAAGTCGAACGAACTTTTTAGATTTTTTTAGATTTTAGATATTGGAATCTAGTGCACTTTGTACTAACTTCCAGCAACTAAACTCTAAGCGATCTAGATCGTTAGTGGCGGACGGGTGAGTAACACGTTGGAACCTACCCCGAAGTGAGGAATAACTGCCCGAAAGGGTAGCTAATACCTCATAGTCTCCGATTTATTCGGAGTAAAGATTTATCGCTTCGGGAGGGGCCTGCGTCCGATTAGCTAGTTGGTGAGGTAAAAGCTCACCAAGGCGACGATCGGTAGCTGGTCTGAGAGGATGACCAGCCACACTGGGACTGAGATACGGCCCAGACTCCTACGGGAGGCAGCAGTAAGGAATCTTCCACAATGGGGGCAACCCTGATGGAGCAATACCGCGTGCAGGATGAAGCGTTTCGGCGTGTAAACTGCTTTTATCTGTGATGATTATGACAGTAGCAGAAGAATAAGGATCGGCTAACTACGTGCCAGCAGCCGCGGTAATACGTAGGATCCAAGCGTTATCCGGAATTACTGGGCGTAAAGCGTCTG
>CAYRNO010000002.1:0-81580 GCA_964425715.1 uncultured Candidatus Saccharibacteria bacterium
GTATCCTACCATGTCATTCTCCTTTTTTTTGTTATTTTATTATACCATAACCAAAATCTGCCCCTAAAAATTTGCTATAATTAATGTTTATGAACAAAACTAAAACTATCTACGACGTTATAATTATCGGGGCTGGTCCAGCCGGCTATACGGCTGCTATTTATACCGCTAGAGCAAGCCTGAAGACTATGATGATAGCTGGTGATACACCTGGCGGTCAGTTGCTACTAACTTCCGAGGTAGAAAATTTCCCAGGATTTAAAGACGGCATAATGGGGCCAGAACTGATGGAAGAGATGAAAGCTCAAGCGCTGAGATTTGGTACGGAGTTTAGGGCCGACTTTGTGACCAAAGTCGAACTAGATGGTGATATCAAAAAGGTGTGGGTCGCAGATGATGTATATGAATCTAAGACAGTTATCATATCGACCGGTGCAAGTGCCAATTGGCTAGGACTCAAAAACGAACAGCGCCTGATGGGCAAAGGTATATCGGCCTGTGCTACTTGTGATGGATTCTTTTTCACTAATAAGCACGTAGTAGTGGCTGGAGGTGGGGATAGTGCTATGGAGGAAGCACTCACACTTGCTAAATTTGCCGATAAGGTAACTGTAGTACATCGACGTGATGAGTTTCGAGCAAGCAAAATCATGCAAGATCGAGTCAAGAATCATGAAAAAATCGATATCATCTACAATGCCGAAGTAATAGATGTGCTAGGTAAAGATTTTGTGGAAGACGTGGTCTTAAAAGATACACAAAACAACAAAGAAACCAAGCTAGAGTGTGGTGGATTGTTTGTAGCGATTGGGCATACTCCAGCTACCAAGCTCTTTGAAGGTATTCTAGACCTAGATGAGAAGAAATACTTGATAGCCAAGCCCGATACTTCTACAAAGATATCTGGTGTGTTTGCTGCAGGGGATGTATCAGACAAGCGTTATCGGCAGGCAATAACTGCTGCTGGAGAGGGATGTAAGGCTGCGCTTGAAGCAGAATACTACATCGCCAATGCATAGATGATAAGACAAGATAAAAATCTATGAATCAAGTAAGGATCAGAAAGATACCAGTGCGACATGTCACTCATCTACACAGGCTTTTCTCAGATGCACTTATTACGGATTTCAATTATTTTTCTAAGGACTATAGGCAGAAAGTGTTAAATAGCAATAATCTTTTCAAGATGTATTTAGGTTCTTTAAATCCTTCAAGATTATATGTGGGACTTTATTATGACAATCGGCTGGCTGGGTATAGCCTGAGTGGTATTCAGCCCTCGAATCAAGGATTCTTGTATTGGCTTTTCATACATCCCGATATTAGAAATAAGAAGTTAGGTAAAAAACTTTTGGGCGAGACAGAAAAAAAACTCAAATTACGTGGAGTGGACACATTATCATTAGTTACACACAATCAGCAAAAGTTTTATGAGCATCAAGATTATGAGCTCGAAAAGATATTGCCCGAAGTAGTGTCTGATGTGGATATGTATGTCATGAAAAAGCAATTGGTATCATTATGAAAAAGATCAATAAATCACATAGAAAACCAGTAATCCACAGAAAATCACATCTTATCATCGAACCAGTGCAAAGCAATAAAAGTCATGAGATAATGGACGATAGTAATATGCAAAAGCCCAAGAAAAGTCGAATCTGGCTGAGTGTGATCATCATATTTTTATCTATCATTGCGATAGTAGGATTGGCTGTGTTTGTATGGAGTAAATATTTTTATCAGCCACACAAGGCAGTCTCGCCAGTCAAACAAGTAGAGCTTACTAAGCCTCCGGAAATTCAAACAGGCAAAATCATATCTTCGGAGCCAGTACAATCATTTACTGCTGCACAAACATTAGCTCTTATCAGACAGACCAACAAAGCCTTCAATCTACCGGTAAATTTTGGCTACAAAAAACAAGTCATCAGATTCAATACATCAGATGGATCATCGGATCAAGTATTTGTATATGCTAGAGTTTATGTTCCAGACAATGCGGTAGCAGGCAAGACACCGGTCATGTCATTTGCCACAGGTACCACTGGGATCGGAGACATATGTGCCTCCAGTATAGAGCAGCCCAACAAACGAAATTGGGCCAACTATGACTCGCAATTGGCTGCCTATGTGAGCCAGGGATATATAGTGGTAGTAACTGACTATGAGGGTATGCGTGATGATACAAGGATGCACCACTATATGGTGGGTGAACTAGAGGGCAAGGTAGTTCTAGACTCCATCCAAGCACTAAACAATCTAGAAATAACTAAAAGCAATGTAGATAAAGATGCTGTATTTGTTGCTGGGTATAGTCAAGGTGGGCACGCCGCATATTGGGCAGATGCTCTAGCTTCCAAATATGCTCCCAACATCAAAATAGCCGGAGCTGTTGGGTTTGGGCCAGTAACAAGCGTCAAAGAAACCCTGACCAGTGCAATCACTAGTGGCGCCAATATCAATTGGTTTGGACCATTTGTTATCAGTAGTTATCAAGATTGGTATAAGAGGAATTATCCCGTCAGTAGGATATTGTTACCAAAATGGGTCAACAATCTAAATAATGATGTTGCAAATGTCTGTATTGACAATGTAAACCGGTTTTATCCATCCAACATTGGCGCCAATAGATCTGCTGCATTATATACACCTGAGTTTATCAACGCTGCAAAGACTGGAAATATTGCTAGCAATCCTATCTATGCACAATTTGCTTCTGATATGGATGCCAATCTGATAGGTTCCGTCAAAACCAACACTCCAAAGTTGATAAATCATGGAATACACGACAATGTTGTCTTGGTGGGTCAAAGCAAATCAGCATATGAGCGACTTTGTGCTTCTGGTAATAAAACAACTCTGCGAGAGTACAATACAAGTCCGTTTGCTGTGCAGACCTACAATCCCAGGGGCTTGGTTGATCATTATCAGACAATGAATGCTAGTGTTAATGACACTATTAGCTGGTTTAATGAAATAAGAACAGGCTCAAACAAACCAGGTTGTAACTAAGCTATTTAGGCTTTTATATCAGTAATTGTGATTTGTGAGTACTTTTGACGATGGCCTGTCTTGGTGGACTGTCTCTTCTTTGGCTTGTAGTGAAGTATTTTGAGTTTTTCGCCTTTTACAATATCAGGATTGATATCGGCTTTGACTACGGCACTTTCTATGATCGGTTTGCCTACCTTGACGTTATCACCATCGATTATTAGTAATGGTTTGAATTCTATCTTGTTTTTGTCGGAATTCAAAAGCTCAACCTCTAGGACTTGGCCTACAGAGACGATGTATTGTTTTGATCCGGTTTCTATTACTGCTTGCATATATTTAATATTAGTTGAATTAAGATATTGTAGCAAATATTACTCTATTTGTAAATGATTATTGGCAATACATCAAAGTAATATATAATACAGATTTATTTGTGTATTCACTATCTATAGATATGATATAATTATATCTATAAAGTCGGAGGGTGAGTGAGCAGTATTATTGCTGTTACAAATCAAAAAGGAGGTGTCGGAAAGACAACAACCGCAATAAATATTGCGGCTTATTTGGCTAAACTTGGCAAAACAGTGCTTCTTCTAGATTTAGACCCTCAAGCCAATAGTACCTCTGGTGTTGGAATACAAAAAAGCAAACTTCAATATAGTCTATATGACGTGTTGCGTGGTCAAGTAAGTGCACGAGACTGTATCAAACAGACACAATACAAAAATCTTGATATTTTACCATCAAGTGGTGATATGGCGGCTTCGGAGATAGAACTTAGTAGCATGGTAAGACGTGAGTTCGTGCTAAAAACAGCTCTGGAGGGATTGAATTATCAATACATCATCATAGATTGTCCGCCATCACTTGGCCTTTTGACTATCAATGGTCTAGTGGCTGCCAATTTGCTACTTATACCCGCACAGGCTGAATACTATGCCTTAGAAGGCTTGGGCCAATTGCTCAACACAGTCAAAAGGGTCAGGGCGGCACTCAATCCCAATCTGAGAATGCTTGGAGTAATAGTTACTATGTATGATAGTAGGAATAGTCTGTCTGGGGCAGTCATTAAGGAATTGCAAAAGCATTTTGGAAAGTTATTATTTGACACCACGGTACCTCGCAATATACGATTAGCAGAAGCGCCATCACACGGTAAGCCAATACTGGCTTATGACAGATTTTGCAGAGGTGCATTTGCATATAAAAAGCTTGCAAAGGAGGTAATAAAACGTGTCGAACAACAATAGACTTGGAAAAGGACTGGATTCTCTAATTCCCGAGCAGATCGAATCATTGGACGAATTTGCAGGTGATAGCATACCTCAAGCCGTAATTGCTAGCGATAAATCTGTCAATGAAGTCCCTATCGAAAATATTTCAACCAATCCATATCAACCACGAACTGAATTTGAGGCTGAAGAGCTAGAGCAGCTAGCTGATAGTATCAAGAAATTCGGCATACTCCAGCCATTAATAGTGAGTAGTATCAATGACTGGAAATACCAGCTCATTGCAGGAGAGAGAAGACTGCGAGCTGCCAAGATGGCCGGCATTGCAAAAGTACCTGTTATAGTACGTTCTTTCACTCAGCAACAGCAGTTGGAAGTTGCTCTTATTGAGAATATTCAGAGAAAGAATCTGAGTCCTCTAGAATTGGCTGTTGCCTACCAGAAGTTAGTCGATCAATTCAATCTTACTCATGAGAAAATAGGTGAATCTGTCGGCAAAGCTACTTCTACAATTACCAATATATTACGATTACAAAATCTTACCCGCAAAGCCAAGCTTGCATTAAATGAAGGAACGATTACCGAGGGGCATGCTCGTACGGTTTTATCTCTGACTGACCCACAGCAACAAGATAAATTTTTGGATTATATCATCAAGCACAATTTGACAGTACGCCATGCCGAAAACCTAGTGCGAGAATTCAAGGGTGGAGTAGAGATCAAACGCAAGAAGGTAGTCGAGGCCGAAGCACCCCAAAAGAAGTTGACCCATGATCTCGGTGAATACCTTGGTACTAAGGTCAATATATACAAAACTGCTAAGGGGGGAAAACTGCAGATAGAATATTATTCTGACGAAGAGTTGGCTAGACTATATGCACAAATTACGGGTAAGGAACCAACTTACTAATTACTAAAAATTATTTAGTGTATTCAGGATCTCCGATAAAAATAAATTCACTGATTGGTAGCAATCTAAATTTTGCAAATCCGGTGATGTTTTGTTGAGGAAGCTGACCCCATTCTCGGCTATCAAAACTACCTCCTTCTGAGCGATTGTCTCCAACGACAAATACTTTTCCATCTTCTATCACTTCATCTATATCACCAAGCGTGGTGTATTGTGGATCGATATAGTCTTCTTTGAGAACAAGTCCGTCGGGATTTTCTTCGTTATAAATAGTAATCACCCCGTCTTTAATGGTAATACGTTCACCAGGCAAGGCGATAGCACGCTTGATAAAAAAAGTTTCTGGAGAATTGGGGTATCGAAATACAAGCACATCACCACGTTTGATATCCATATTCTTTTGCCCAAATAATTTTGCAACATTGTATGAAGTAAGGGGTATCTTGGATATTATCAGATAATCTTCATTACGAAAGTCAGGCTCCATACTACTGCCAGACACATAGAATGCTTGGAAAATAAAATTCTGAATGATTAGGACTATGGCTATGGTTACACCAGCCCATATCAATAGCTCCTTAAATATTGAGCGCTTTTTTTCAGGTTCAAAATCTTGTGATGCATCATTTTCTTGGATCGTAGACTCATTTATATTTTCGATATCAGAATTGTATTGGTCTGTGTCGTGCTGTAATTGGTTAGCGCGATTCTGTTCGGCTTGAATCTGCTCAGGTGTTTGAGGCTTTACTGTTTGACCGGGTTCAAGAACTTGATGCGTAGAATTGTTGTCCTCCGACTCGATGGATTGGTTGGGGTCTGTGCTATTTTTCATCTTTTATAGATTATACGATGGTTTAGCTTGCTACCACAAGCAACAAGTCTAGAACAAGCTCATATTAACGCATTATTTGAGTTATAATAAATTGATGCTGACGTTTTTAATGTACAATTTACTTGGATTAGCTATATAGAATTATGACTACAGATTCGTATTCACCCAATCATGATCTATCTCCTAGACCAAAGCGAAAACGAGTTTGGCTTCGCGTTTTGCTGGCTGTAATTGTAATATTAGCCATTATCGCAGGGTTGATAGGCTATCGACTTTATAGATCATACAACAAAGTATTGGTAAAGAATCTAGGGTCTTCGGCTGTTGGGCTAAAAAGTGAAGCAGTAGAGCCTGAAAAACTCAAGGGCGAAGGAGAAGGACGTATTAATATCTTGCTATTAGGTGTGGGCGATGCCGGTCACGCCGGTGAGCAACTTAGCGACACTATGATAGTAGCTAGCTATGATCCAGCAACCAAAGATACTGCTATGCTAAGCATACCGCGTGATATGTACGTAAAAATCCCAGGTGAAGGTTATTCTAGGATAAATAATGCACATGCTTTTGGAGAGCAACTCAAAGATGGTGGTGGACCAGAGCTTGCAAAAAGAACAGTATCAGAATTCTTGGGCATACCTATCCATTATTATTTACGTACGGATTTTTCTGCCCTAAAACAAGCCGTGGATTTGGTAGGTGGAGTAGATGTCAAGGTTGAACAAAATCTAACTGATCCTGAATATCCTTGTGAAAAGAATGAAAATATTTCTTGCGGGTTTAGTATCATGGCGGGCCAACAGCATTTCAATGGTAGTGCGGCTCTAAAATACGCTAGATGCAGAAAGGGTGATTGCGGAGATGATTACGGTCGTGCCAAAAGACAACAAGATATCTTAGTCGCATTAAGAGAGAAGGCAAATGCGCAAAATATACTGACAAATCCTATCAAGATAAATGAACTGTTGAGTATTGTGGGGAATAATGTGCGTACCGATCTGGCTGCTTGGGAGATAGAACGATTGAGCAAAATACTCAAAGATATAGATCCGACCTTTATCAATTCTAAGGTCATTGATAACAAAACCTCCCAACTCGTCACGGACTCCAATATTGGTGGTGCCAGTGTAGTAGTTCCAATTGCAGGTGTTGGCAATCACAAAGCGATTCAGGCCTATGTAAGGACAATATTTGCTGATGGCTATATCAAAAAAGAAGCTGCTACCATTGGGCTATTAAACGGTACCAAAACTACCAACCTTACAAATCTAGTATCACAGGAGTTAAAAAGTTATAATTACAATATAGTCACATCTGGCCCTGCCGAGACAACTACCGTCAAAACAACCCAGATAATTGACTATAGCGGAGGTAAGAAGCCGTATACTGTATCGCTTCTGGAAAAGCGTTTGGGTGTAAAGGCTACAATAGCTCAACCTGATCCAAACGTCCCTCCTGCAACTGATATTCAAATAATAATTGGAGCTGATTATAAAACTTCGTGATCAACTAAAAAGAATAGAGATATTTACCCACGACCAAAGATTGGGAGTTTTTGGTAGTGTGATTATTACAGTACTTGCAATAGGAATCATGTATTATACCCCATTCCAGCTATTGATATTACCTATAGTCTTAGTGGTAAATTATTTTCTACTGTCCAAGATATTGGTCAATCGAAAACAATCGCACATTATCACCAGACTTATCAGACCCAGTCTGTGGCTTTTGATACTTTATGGATACATATTTACAATCCATATCATATTTCTAATACCAATATTGTGGTTTGTAGTAGCCTGTATAGTGATTGGTCTGGGTTATTATGGTATCTTGCTGCAAGAATTCACTAGTAAACCGAATGTCATACTAAATAATATATTACAAATAATTCTTCTAATCTTTGGAGTTAGCTTTGCTAGTCTTGCGTTAGCTTACTGGCACTGGTCTACGGTTATAGTGATGGCAGTTTTGTGGTTGAGTGTATTGTATTTAGCAATAACGTGGCTTATCAGCTTCACCAATAAGCCATATATCATAGCATCTATCTGGGCTCTTATAGTAGTGGAAATATTTTGGATAACTAGTCGTTGGATCAATCTTTATCACATTCCAAAGACTTCGTTACTAGTAAGTCAATCTGCGCTTATCGTCGGGGCGTTGGGGTATGGATTTGGTGGATTGTATTTTCATTACAAGAACAAGACGCTCAAACTAACTTTAATTTTTGAATATATTTTGGTCACAGCCGTAGTGTTTATGGCGTTAATGCTACTAAGTAAATGGTCTGTAGCTGTTTAACATATTTTATTTAATCTTATGACTAACCCATCAAAAACTACCAAAATCAATAAAACGCACAAGAACTCTTTAAACCCCGCGCTAGTCGGAGGTGTTATTGTATTATCTGTAGTATTTGGGTTTCTAGGAGCATTTTTATACTCGTGGTGGTCATCACGAACTACTACTAGTCTAGGCATGGCTCAAAGTAAAAATATAGTCATCAATGAACAGAACGCTACTATTGAGATTGCGAAGAAAGTTGGACCAAGTGTAGTCAGTATCACGACGAATGCGACTGCTCGGGATATATTTGGACGGTCAAGGCAGCAACAAGGAGCTGGTACGGGAATCATTATTTCCAAAGATGGGTTAATTTTGACAAACAAGCATGTTGTAGAAGATGGTAATTCATTTGAGGTAGTAACATCTGATGGTAAGTCTTACAAGGATGTAAAATTGATAGCCAAAGATCCAGTCAATGACATTGCTTTTCTAAGAGTTGGAGGAGCCAATGATTTTAAGCCAGCCGAAATAGGAGATAGCTCCAAGATGCAAGTAGGGTCTTTTGTAGTGGCTATAGGTAATGCACTGGGCCAATATCAAAATACTGTTACTACTGGAGTAATTTCGGGCAAGAGCCGCCCAATAATCGCATCGGACGATGCGGGGTCAGAAAGTTTGCAAAACCTATTCCAAACTGATGCTGCAATCAATCCCGGTAATTCTGGAGGCCCCCTGGTGAATATAGATGGGCAAGTGATAGGCATTAATACCGCTGTAGCAGGTCAGGGCTCTGAAAACATTGGGTTTGCTATACCCATCAATGAAGCTATCAAGGATATCCGGTCTGTTACTGATAATGGTAAAATCAACAGAGCATACTTAGGCGTAAGATACGTTATTTTGGATGCAGAATCAGCCAAGGTCAATAATTTGGCTGTGGAAAGTGGGGCTTATATAGCTACCTCACAGAGTGGTGAGAGCGGTGTAATAGCAGGAAGTCCGGCTGACAAGGCTGGCTTGAAATCAGGTGATATTATATTAAAGATTGATAATCAAACTATCGATGCGAACAATAGCTTATCTACACTTATCGGACAAAAATCTTCAGGGGACAAGGTGACTTTGATAATTTATAGAGATGGCAAGGAGCAAAAGATCGAAGCTACCCTAGCCGAAGCACCACAGGAATAACTATTAAATTTTATCACCAATTACAATCGGTGAATTATAACTTTTTAAAACCTAATATAAAATAGTCTTCAAGTATCGATGATAAATTGGCGGATTTTGTTAGCTTGATCAGTGCTTCGTGCTGCCACGGATCTGACTCGTGATAAACCATACTTCCAGGTTTGATGTAATCAGGAAGTTGCTTGTAGAACTTACGATACAGGTCAAGTCCATCCCCAGAACCACCATATAGAGCTACTGCGGGCTCTTTCTTTACCTCGGGCTTCATGTTGTCAATATTGTCTAGTGAAACGTAGGGCAGATTGGTTACTACTGTTTCATATACACCTTCAACTTCATTAAACAGGTCTGACTTTATAAACTTGATACTGTGATGCTTGATGAGGTTGGATGCATTTTGTGTCGCTACATCTAGTGCGTCTTGAGAGATCTCAGTGGCAGTAATCTCTAGATCAGGCCTCTCTTTAGCTATACTTATCGCAATAGCACCTGAGCCCGTACCGATATCGATGAGCCTGGAATGTTTAGGCGCAGATTTGATTGCATTCTCGACAATCGTTTCTGTTTCTACTCGTGGAGCAAGTACGCGCTCATCTATAAAGAAATTGTTACCGTAAAATTCGATACTATTGGTTATATAGCAAACAGGTTCTCTATCAATACGGCGTGAAATACACCGCTCAAACTTAGTAGTTTCACGGCTAGTAAGTACATATTCTGGATTTGCTAATAGAAATTCTCGACTTTTACCCAGAACATGTGACAGCAACAACTGTGCATCTAGTAGAAATGAAGCTATGTCTTTTTCACGCAGTTTATCATGAGCAGACTCAAGTGTCTTTCGAATGTTCATTTAGATTCATAGGTATCTAGATTTTTTTGTATCTCGCTATTTCGCAGTGCTTCAAATAGTACATCTAGATCTCCATCAATTATCTTTTGTAGTCCATGCGTGGTGAAGTTGATACGATGATCGGTCACTCTATCTTGCGGATAATTGTAGGTGCGGATTTTTTCAGAACGATCTCCGGTGCCAATTTGGGATTTGCGTGTATCGCTGAGTTGCTTTTCTTCTTCTTGCATGCGCATATCAAGCAGTCTTGAGCGTAGTACATTCATGGCCTTGAGTTTGTTCTTGAGCTGAGATTTCTCGTCTTGGCAAGTTGCTACTATACCGGTAGGTAAGTGGGTGATGCGTACGGCGCTATCTGTAGTATTTACGCTTTGTCCACCATGACCACCCGAGCGAAATACATCGATCCTTAGATCATTCGGGTTGATTTCTACATCGGATTCTTCGGCTTCGGGAAGCACTGCAACAGTGGCAGTGCTGGTATGAATACGACCAGCACTTTCGGTGGCGGGTATTCTTTGGACTCGATGAACTCCTGATTCGTATTTGAGTCTCCCATAAGCATTTTCACCACTTATCTGAACTATCACTTCTTTGTACCCGCCAGAAGTATTACTACTTTCACTCAATAGCTCGGAACGTAATCCATGTGTTTCAGCATATCTAAGATACATCCTCAATAAATCACCGGTAAAAATACTTGATTCATCACCGCCTGCCCCCGCTCGAATTTCAATAATTGCATTCTTGTGTTCGTTGGGATCGACTGGTAAAATGGCAACTTTGACTTTGCCTTCTAGCTCAGCAAGCTTGGGCTCTAATTGTTCGATGGTTTCTTGAGCTATCTGTTTCATCTCTGGATCATTCAACATAGCCTTGGCTTCACCTAGCTCATCGCTCGTTTTTTTGAGCTCTACAAATAGCGCCAACTTATCATTTAAGTCTCTTTGAGATGCTACCAATACCGCACTTTTGGAGCTGGTATATACTTGGGGGTCAGCTAACTTAGCTTCAATTTCTTGCAGCTGGGCTTTGACTTCGTTTATTTTTTCATCATTTATCATATTCGTATAATTTAAAAAACTGCTCTTATTATATATAGCCAGAGCAGTTTTTTATAGTTTTAGTTATTTTTCTGTTTTGTCTTTAGACTTTTGATCTTTTTTGATCTCAGTGGTGTTCTTTTCGCTAATTTCAGTCTCTGCTTTGAGCATAGCAGCAGCTTCTTTTTTGCTAAGCGCTTTTACAGCTTTTTTAGTAAGTGCGTCTTTTTTGGATTCAGCAGCGGCTCGCTTGGCCTTGAATCGATCTACGCGCCCAGCGGTATCTACTAGCTTTTGTTTGCCTGTATAGAAAGGATGACAGCTACTGCAAACATCTACATTCATTTCAGCAACAGTTGATTTTGAATCAAAAGTAGCCCCGCAACCACTACAGGTGACTTTGGTATCTATATAGTCTGGGTGAATCTTGGTTTTCATGTAATCAATATAATAGCATTAAGTGGTATTAAATACAAGCCTTAAACGTGAAGAGAGCCCCGACAAAAATCGGAGCCCTTATGAACTGTGTAGCAAAGTGGTGACCCTCTCGGGTTCGGGAGTCCCGAGAGGTTTGCCGAAGCAATGTCACCCAATCCAATTCAATTTATTGCAATACGTTACCCAATATTGCAATTGCTAATGTGTCGTTTACCCGAGTATATCACCCAATCTCCTTTCGGAGAATGGTGCCGCGAACGACAGCGCGGAGTCAGACCACTAGCACCATGCTAGCCTTGGGTGACTAACCCTTGGTACACGGATCGCAGTAGCGATCGGTATGGTGAGAAGCGGGTGCTCCGGTGGACGGCGGATCCGGTCCGGAGCACCCTTCGCAGGTATCGTACCCTTTGGTAGGGCAAGCTGGCCGGGGCGGGCCGGCTTGGGTCGGCGTCGGGAGGATCCCGAGCACTCTAGATACCTGCGCGAAGTGGTGTGATACGGGTCGAGATTTTGTGCTCTCAACCATCCAGTCACAGGGACTGTTAACTACGTCGCTCCAAAGGAGTTTTTCTCACGTAGTCCAATATCACAATTGTTGCCATTTTGTGGCACTCACCATCGAGAATATGTATACTTTTCTCTCTGCAGTGAGTGCCACAAAAGGCACTATTTGTAAGGTACCGCTACATTATAGCAAACATTAGCGTTATTGTCAAGTATATATTTGTGTATATTTGTATCATCAAAACACTATAAAAATTGTTATATACATCAAGCTTAAGTATAATAATAAATGATAATCAATAATTCTATATCATAGAAATGAATTTCTTTAATCTACTATATGAAAAAAAGTAAACCCAATTCTAACGGTATAGATATCCATGCCAAACACAAAAAAAAGGCTATAAAGCTCAATTTTTTACTTATAATCCTGTCTACACTTCTGTTTGGTTCATTAGCTATACTTACTTACTTGTTTGTACAGACAGAGAGCGCCAAGATTGATGCCAAAAACGCTCTTCAACAACAAGTAGAACTAGGTAATGCCAATGTAGTGAGTTATGTTACGGGGTATGAAAGATTCTTGCAGGTGTATAGAGCCAATCAATTGGAATTTTTGGCAATTATTATCATTGTCATAACAGGTACAGTATTCCTGATAGTGTATTTATACAAAGATCGTAAGCAAAGAAAATATCACAAACATCACTTCGAAAAATCTCATCACAATGAGCCGAAGCCCAATAAGATTCATACTATTAGCAAGTATCGTGCTCCTTGGGAAAATATCTGGCTATTATTAGGCGGAGTATTGGTAGTAGCCCTGATAGGTATATTGGTCTTGAGGATTTCTCGGGCAAGTGATGAGATAGTACAAAATACTGCAAATCTAGAATCCTCAGCGCTTGAAGCTCAAGGGTACAAAAAGATCATATCATCAGCTGGATTTAGCCTGATATACAACTTCAATCTATTGGATACTACGGCACAAACAACACCGGATAGTCAGCCTATTAGCTCACAAGAGCTATCAAAGGTTTCGGACTATACCATAGTCAAGATTTCTCCTAGTGAAGCTGATAGTGCATCATTAACTAGTACTAGTAGTGTACAGAATGCTGATCTGAAGTTTGAGACTACTGCTGATAAGGGCTTTTTCGACTCAGCAAAAACTCAATATGGCAATCTTAGTCAAGTAGAATTGGCAATTAGACATTTCGCACCCAAGAATGATGCCAATAATTTCGTAGAGAAAACCAGCCAAACTGAGATAGAGATATCAGGTATCAAATATCAGGCGGTTGAGTATAAAATCGTAAATACCGAGTACGTGACCACCACTAGCAAGCTTACCCAATATGTTGTAGTGGTGAATAATCAGCCTTTTTCGATTAGTCTGAGTGAATCAAGTCAGTCCATTCCTTCTCAGGTGCAATTGCTGCGCAATGTAATATCTTCAGTCAAATATGGAAGTGTTGCAGAGTTGAGCAGTAATACTAAACCACGACTTTCCAATGTTGCATATGCTGCCGAAGATAAGGGAGGGACTCAAACAAATCCGGAAATATTGTCTCAATCTACAACCAATGTTCCAACGACATTGGTCAACGATACAGCATTGCTAGTTGTAGCCAAAAATCAACCAACGGTTGTTAGAGTAGGCACCAATACCTGTATGAATATCGATTTATTATTGCCAAATGGTCAAGTCGGATATTCGGCCAAAAATGCCTGCAATGCAGTGGTGGGTAGCGGCTCTATCATATCAAGCGATGGCTATATATCTACCAATGGTCATGTAGTATCAGATATTCCAGAGCTTGTTCTTCAGACATTTCTTAGTCTCAATACAGATACAGCCAACCTCAGATCATATCTGCAGTATTTGGTAGATACAGGGGTGCTTACCAAGCCTCAGCTAGAAGCTTTGGCGCGACAGATTGCTGCCGGCAATAAACAGGCAATTGAGAAATTCCTATCTACTACGTCCAAAATAAGTCCAGACAAGTACAAAACTAGTTCGGTTGATCGAAAATTCGTCATTCAGCTAAGCAATGATCCTATAAAGGCTGAAGTCAACAAGACGGTAATAACAATACCTACCAGTGATACTAAGGTATCTGCTCAGCTCATAGATAAAGACTTTGATGAGCAAACACTCAGACAATCTCTTATTGCAAATATCAAAGATCTCAAGACATCAGATGTAGCTATCCTCAAGCTTGATAGTGGAAGTAATTATCCTATCTCTACACTAGGTAGCCTGAATGAACAAAACAAATCCAACCCCAATAGTGGTAGTACCGTACTGGTAACTGCAATGGGTTTTCCGGGATTCATTGATGGCGGCTTGACTACCAAGAAAAATACTACTATCCCATCTGCTACACAGGGAAAAGTCCTGGGGGTTGAGAGCATCGCCGAGAACAAATATCGTCTTATAGCTACAAATGTGCCAGCAGCTCAGGGTAATTCCGGAGGACCTGCTTTTGCCGAAGATGGCAGTATTATAGGGCTTGTGACTTATGTCGATCCAGGTGCTAGTGCTAAGTCTGGCAAAGAAAGCTTCGCAACTTCGAGTATTTTGCGTGATGTCAGTGATGTCAAATCGCTTCTTGAGAAGAACAATATTACTCTCAATACCAGTAGTACCGTAGACAGCACCTGGGATCAAGGAATTGAGAAATTCTCCAATGCTCACTACAAATCCGCCAATCAGCTCTTTACCAAGGCCAAGGCTGAGTATCCGGCCAATTATCTAGCAGCTCAGCTTAGCTCTGTCGCAGAAGCTAAAATTGCTGCTGGTCTCGATGTACCAGAAATATCTCCAATGATTTCCGTATTGGTATTGTTATTTATAATTCTCTTGATTGTAGGGCTAGTAATAGTAATCATTATGACCGTAAGACATCGTAAGAAGGCCAAATCACTTCCGCCGTTACCTGATCAACCAATCAATACAAACGCTTCTATACAGCCCCCTGTAACTAATTCAACTGTTTATACTCCGAATACTACTGAGAATCCACCACCTCAACCTTCACAGATGACACCTATTAGCGATTCATCCGTATCTCAAGGTCCGGCGATTGGGGCCAATATATCTATGAACCCTGCAGTCTCAATGTCCATCCCAGCTCCATCGGCTCAGGAGGCGGCTCAACAACAAACACCTCCAATCACCAATTCTGATTTGCAACATCCCAATACCTCGACATCAACTAGGCCACCAAATCCAAGCAATACCACTCTAGACATTAGTCCATCCCAACCAGATTCGCAGGTAAATCCAAGCAGTACTGTATCGAATACAAACAATACAAGCCCTGCCGATCCTCAGCCTCCCTTATCTAGGTAGATATTATTTGATATCAGCTTCTGGTTTGCCGACTTTGGCCTGTAAGATTACTTGGCGTGTTTCTCCGAGGTCATCAGTTACTTTGGTGTCATTGGTTTCTTGGTAGTAGCTCACTAGATAATGACTCAAGATTTCTTGCAGGTCTTTTTGTTTGGTTCGTTCATCATCCATGTCTTCACTTACTTTTTGGTAGTCTTTGTCGTCTAGTAGTGCTCGCTTTGCTGCCAATCGTTTTTCACTAAGTGCTTTTATTTCTTCAGCGATTTGTTTGTATTCGTCGTTTTGTTCCATGACGTCTTTGAGTTGTTCACGTAAATTCTTGAGTTTTTCTTTTGATTCACGCAGTTCCGGCATGATTCTGTGTATTGCTTGTAGTGTAGTTTTATCTTCCATTTACTCTCTATTTCTTGATTAGTTGATATTGCAAATATTAATTATAACAAATACATAAGCACAACGTCTTAATTAAACAAAAGAATTCAAAAAACGATTTACAATAGTCTCAAAAGATTGTATGCTACAGATAGCACCTAACCATAACAAGCGGGAGATGAAGTTATGAGGCGTAGACTACGCAAGTTAGACGATCAAGTATTGGAGTACATGATTCGTGATCGTCTCAAATCCAATTCACCTGTAGAAATTACTTCAGACCCATCATTTGAGGGTAATTGTCATGTTGCTATGACAAGAGATATCTACAAAGTAAGCAAGTCATGCGAGAGACTCTTTCGCTTGGGACTTTTACTCCGCAAGCGTCATCCCAATCGCATCTATAGTCGCTATAGGATAAACCCAGATCTTTTCGAAGACATTGTACTACGAGTACAAAAACCCTTTCCTCTTGAACAATAATTCCAGCAAACAAAGGAGAGTACCATGGCTACAATCCTGGCTAGCTGCCCTGACTGTGGAGATGTAGAATTTCTCACTCAGGATATCAAGGTAGAGGTATCCAATCTCGATGGCTCAGGCAATTATCTCTTCAGGTGTCCTGGCTGCGCGAGTATTATTGTAAAGTCAGCAGAGACTAGAACGATTAATCTTCTGCTGGCAAGTGGCGTCGAACAAGTATTTCCACTTACACGTGAAGACGTGGAGTGCTTTGCAGCAATACTTGATGATGAAGAATTTTTCCAGGCTGCTATAAGTAAACTCAAACGCGAACTACGCTGGTAATCCCATCGCATTCATGCCCAAGTCAAATTCAAGACTTGGGCTTATATTATATGTTTATATGCGCATTTGAGCATCGTGGGCGATATGCAAAATAGTATCTATATCGTCAGTGATGGTGTATAAGCTAGTGTCTTCAGGCTCAATTGTCTGAAATTCTTCAGAAAGCATCTCTTTGTGGTGAAAGTCGATATCGAGTCTCTCCCAAAATTTAGCACCTACTAGTATTATTGGAACTTTGTGGATTTTCTTGTTTTGGACTAGAGTAAGTATTTCATAAAATTCATCGAGTGTGCCAAACCCACCAGGAAAGTAGATGTATAAGCGAGATGCAAAGGTCAGTGTGACTTTGCGGGTAAAGAAATAATGAAAAGGTATAGAGACTGTCTGATATTGGTTGGCTACTTGTTCCTTGGGTAATTGTATATTGAGTCCGATAGAGTGACCACCGGCTTCTTTGGCGCCGCGATTGGCAGCCTCCATGATGCCTGGCCCTCCTCCAGTCACTATAGTATAGTCTAGGTCCTTGACCAATCGAGAGGCTAGGCTACGAGCTTGTTGGTAGTAGGGATTGGCTTCGGTAAACCTCGTAGACCCAAAGAAGCTTACTTTCTTGGGGTATCTCTCGATGATATTGAGGCCTTGAGTGATTTCTTCATTGATCAAGCATACTTTTGTATCTGTAGTGTCGCCAGTGCGTGAGCTACAGTCACGCATTATCTCGTCTAGTGTGTGAGGTTTGGTAATATCGCGCATGTTTTAATTTTATAGGTTTTAATGTGGTTATGCTAGTATTTTGTGAACACCATATCTAGCGTAATAAAAACTTGCATAAGCACTATTTACAAATAAAAATGAATGGGTGTATAATCATAAGCAGATAAAAAACAAAAGGAGGGAAAGTGGCAACAACAGAAAACAAACTAACCGATGAAGAGTGGGAAAAACCGATGAAGGTTTGTCCGATAGATCCAAAGCTGCTGGCTGAGTGTGAGTCTTGTCAGTAAGTATCTAATCTAGATAGATTATAGGTATAAATCTGGTAAAAGTATAAACCCCCTATAGGGGGTTTTGTAGTACCTAGAGTTTCTAGATATGTTAATTTCTGCGCTTAGAGAATTGCTGACCAGGACTTAAGTTGCGATTTCTCTTGGTTTTGCGTCTTGAGTCGGGTTCTTCCTCCTTTATTCGTTCCAATGTCTCTTCTGGAAGCAAAAAGACAGCATATTCGAGAAGTTTGTCGTCATAAAAAACTGCGACCAGCTCAACTCCTGCCAGATTGACACCAGAATTTATTACCACATGTCGTACAGAGATGTGTTTGAAAAGGCCATCTGAAGCTTGGGGTGCGGTATTGAAATTACCAAACAGTGCCTGATAAAGGGTGACTAACTTTCCATTTACTATCTGGTATCCCGCCTGTAGATTGCTAAGTCGCACCACCATATGGGGTTGAATATCAATAGCGAGCACTGTTTGCTGGTGTTCTTGTATTGAAGACAAAGTTAACTACCTCTGTGTTGTAGGTGCAATGCCAATGAATGTTGGACAATTATATACCATATGTACCAAGCTAGCAATAGTCTGTATAACAAAAGCCCCCTTTTAAAGGGAGGCTTTTGTGTTATTTAGTTGTTAGAACAGTCTTACAATAGACCAAGCTTGCGTGAACATGCAGGCCATGGAGACCAACCACGAGCGGCTTGGGTAGCACGAGCCTTGGCGTCTTGTACCTCTGGAGGTGCAAGGTCAGGTCGAGCATATCCGCCATAGTTAGCCCAAGTACGCATGTCGTACTGGTAGGCACCATAGTATCCGTTACCGGTATTCTTGGTGTAGTCACCACCAGCTTCACAGAATCGAAGCTTGGCGAAAGCATCATCACCGCCTATTACGACAGGTTTTGCAGCAGGGGCTGAGTTTACTCGAGTAGCAGCAATTGCAGCAGCTCGATTAGCAGCTTCCTGGGCAGCAGCAGCGTCGGCAGCGGCCTTAGCAGCTTGAGCGGCTTTTAAAGGAGCAACGACTTCTTGATCGAAGTTTCCTTTGTTGGCTTTGAGCTCAAGAGCTTCAGGTTGTGTGGTGTTGATTGTCAATGTGTAGTTACTTGGTACTACAGGTTGGGCTTCGGCAGCCTTAGCTGTATCGGTGATAGGGATATGTACCGTACTTATCACCTGGTTGGCAATCATTGCAAATGCAACAACTGCTTGACTGAGAAGGCGCATAATATTCTGATACGTGCTTCACCATATAGATGAAGTTACGCTGGTTCAGAGTGCGTCGTATCTCCTTTCGTTTAATGTTGTAATGAACTGTTCTGCGGGGGACTGGAAACGACCAATCCACAGAACGCCCGCTAGTATACCAAACATAAGCGTATTTGTCAAGTGTTTTTGTGTGCATATTATTTGCCCAACAGATAGGAATGAGTTATATAGTTATGCTTGACAAGTAATAAACGTAACAAATTTATTAATCTTCCACTCCTTATTCGAGTTTTGACACCAATCGGTATATTTGTTAATTTAGGTTATAAAATCGTACCTTAAGGAGATAAAGTGCCGCTTTTCAAGCTGATAATCACCATCGCATATAGTGGATATATCGCTTGGTGGTCAGCCAAATTGATGAGCCAACTCAGGTATGTTGGTAATACCGAAGAGCAAACCAACGAAGGCTTTTTTATTGAATGGTTTATAGATAAGATGCTCCCTAGAATCATTTGGATCATCTATCTTTCCATGGTCTATGCAATACTATCTGCTCCGGATAATACTACGGCATTGGTATATCTGTTGATTAGCTTATCTATATCAGTGCTACTATTGGGTAAGCCTCATGGGGATTGTCAATATCGAAAAATATGAAGAGTCTGGTATCTCTGTAGCTCATAAAACTCTTTCGAGTACAACTCATTGACTGGGTCCATGTAGGGCTCAGACGGTGGGTTCGTTTTATTTTAGAGACATGATAAACTTAGACTAAATGAAAGCTATCTGGAAAATAATCAAATACTCCAAAGTACTTTGGCCATATTACGTATCTATTGCTGTAGTAGTAATTATTACTTCTATATTAAATCTAGTAACACCATTCGTCACCAAGGGATTAGTAGATGGAATTGTTGCGGCTAATAGTGGAAATTCACCTGGTTTGCAGTATCTATTTGGATTAGTCGCTCTAGGCGGTATTGCATCAATTATATTGACCCTACTGTCAAATCTAAGCGGTTATTGGGGTGATATGATGAGTGTCAAGCTCAATACACTGATGTCAAATCGCTATTTTGAACATCTCATGAAGTTACCAATTAGCTATTATGACAATGAGATAACAGGTAAGATTACGGCTCGTCTTGATCGTTCAATCGCTACTATTTCTACACTGATGCAGACTCTAGCCAATGGGTTTGTGCAGTTTTTCTTGACTACTGTGATTACTCTAGTGGTCATAGCTTTTTACAGCTGGCCAGTAGCACTACTACTAGCAGCGATATTCCCGATATATATCTGGATAACTCACCTGAGTAGTAAAAGCTGGCAAAAGCACCAGGAGGAAATCAACAAAGATCTCGATATCGGCAATGGTCGATTTGTTGAATCAATTGTGCAAGTAAGAGTAGTTAAATCATTTGTGATGGAAGCTTCAGAACGAATGTTTTATGGAAACAAACGAATCAAGATAGAAGGCCAAACCAAGGTTCAATCAGTGCAGTGGCACAAGTACGATGTCTATCGCAGGCTTGTTTTGAACATTATATTTACTGCTATTATGGGAGTAATAATTTATCAGGCATATATTGGGGTCTACAACCTAGGTACTATGACACTACTATTGACTCTATCTGTTCAGGCTCAATTCCCGTTATTCGGTAGTAGTTTCATCATAGATGCCTTACAGCGTGCAACAGCAGGTAGTAAAGACTATTTTGAGATTATGGACACCCAGGCCGATATCGTAGATAAAGATGGAGCAAAACCCCTCAAAATACGTAATTCGAGGGTAGAATACCAAAATGTTGGATTTGCTTATGAAAAAGGTAAAAGTGTACTCAAAAACGTGAGTTTTACGATTGATCCTGGTAAAAAGCTAGCTTTGGTAGGAGAATCGGGTGAAGGTAAGAGCACACTTGCCAATCTGATGCTGCGATTTTATGAGCTAAATACAGGTCATATCTTGATAGATGGTCAGTCGATAGATAGCGTTACTCAAGAAAGCTTGAGATCTAATATAGGTGTAGTATTTCAAGAGCCACAATTGTTCTCCGGTACTGTAAAAGACAACATCGGCTATGGCAGCAAGAAGTCTACCGAAAAACAACTAATTGCCGCTGCAAAGGCTGCAAATGCCTATGATTTCATCAAGAAACTTCCCAAAGGATTTGATACTGAGATAGGTGAGAGAGGTGTGAAGCTTAGTGGAGGACAAAAGCAACGTATAGCTATTGCTCGAGCCATCATGAAAAATCCTCCTATACTGATCCTCGACGAAGCTACCAGCAGTTTAGATAGCAAAGCCGAGCATGAGGTACAAGGTGCACTAGAAAGACTGATGGCAAATCGTACTACTATGATCATAGCTCACCGACTTAGTACTATTTCAGATGTAGATACTATAGTTGGTATCAAAAACGGTCAAGTCGTGGAGATAGGTTCTCCACAAGAACTCGCCAAGCGCAAGACTGGTATATACAAAGAACTACTTGATCTGCAAAATATCAGCAAGACCGCTGCTGGTAAGGCCAAGCTCAAGAAACTTGATATGGTGGGGTAATATTGTGTCGGAGACCTATCAACATCTTACAGAAGACAATCCAGAAGCTCATGATATATGGGGGAATGAAACAGAGCGCAAGCAGAAGCTTGATGCTTTGAGCTCAGATGATTTTGCTAAGTGGCTAATTAAACTCAACGCAATTTTGCGTGGCAAAAATCCAGCCTTACACGGTTTTGACGGCGAAGGTGTAGTGGTAGGTGACGACGATGTACTTGATGTAGAGGGCGTTGTTGCAGAGCATCAGCCACCTGATCAAGAGGATAAACCAGAGTTGCTAACCTACGTATTGCAGACTGCCAAGAAACTACCTAACATACAAGATTCTGCTTTACTGGTAGCTGCAGGTATAAACCAGATACATCCGTTTAGAGATAAGAACGGCACATTATCAAGGCTTATTTACGCTAATCTCTCCGCAGGCAGTGAATTTGTAAAGACACATATGAAAGAAATTGGTCAAGATAGAACTAGTATAGATATAGGTAGTTTTATACCAAATAGGTTTTTACTAAGAATAGCTCGTGAGAGATTAGGAGCAGATGCAAGCGATAGAGATGTAAGGGCTGAAGCAGCAAGAGTACTGTGTGAAGCTTTTGTGGATAATTCCATCGAGATGAGTAATGATGACATACCACTTAGAAGCTTTAAGATAGGAGAAAAAGAAAAAATATCATTAGCTGACTATATGAGACTTGCGTCACTCAACCTAGTGACTGGTGATTTGTTCGTGACGCAGTTTGGCCAAGAAGGCAAAACTCTCAATAAAAAAGACGGACGTTTTGGTAGAGAGTGGTAGAGTACTAGCACAATCGCTATCTTGGATAATAATATTAATTAATGATTGCGTTGACCAAGTCACTAATTATTGATATACTAATCGAGTCAAAAAATTAACGAAACAGTATTGGCAAATGACTCCTCCCACTCGGGGAGCCAATACAACGATAGAAGGAGAATATAAACTAATGGCAGTTGCCAAAAAGACAGATAATAAATCTGACAAATCTACTACAAAAACTAAAATTGATTCTATACTCAAACAGCTACTCGAAGCGGGAGCTCATTTTGGCCAACGTACCGATCGCTGGGATCCCAAGATGAAACCATATATCTTCGGTGTGCGTTCTGGCGTACATATTATCGATCTGACTATCACAGCGAGCCAGCTCGAAGCAGCCGAAAAAGCAGCTTATGATATCTGCAAACAGGGCGGTCAAATACTATTTGTTGGAACCAAGCGACAAGCCAAACCAATCATAGAAAAATACGCAACCGAAGCTAGTATGCCATATGTCACTTATCGATGGTTGGGTGGTATGCTTACTAATCTAGACACTATCAAATTGCGCATCCAAAGACTTAAGAAACTCGAGGCACAACAAACTGAAAACGACTTCGCTGGTACCATCAAGAAAGAGAAGTTGCTACTGGAGAAGCAGATGGCAAAACTAACCAAAACATTTGATGGAGTGCGTGAGATGCACGGTCTACCTTCTGCGATATTTGTAGTAGACATGGTTCGAGAGGATATCGCTATCTTAGAAGCTCATAAGCTTAATATACCTGTCATCGCTATAGCAGATACCAATGCCAACCCAGAGCTAGCTGATTATCCAATTGCTGCAAATGACGATGCCATCAAAACAATTGATCTTATTACTTCAAGAATTGCCAGCGCAAGCAGTAAGGGATACACGGAATACAAAGCCAAGGCCGCTGCAGAAGCAGTAAAAAACGAAGAAACTAACACGGAGGAATAACAGCAATGACCATATCAATCGAAGATATCAAAAAATTACGTGAATCTACTGGCGCAGGTATGATGGATGCCAAGGCAGCACTGACTGAAGCCAAAGGTGATTTTGACAAAGCAGTTGAGCTAATGCGCCTCAAAGGGATAGCCAAAGCCAGTAAGAAAGCTGATCGAGCGGCTAGTGCAGGCGTGATAAAGAGCTATGTGCACGGAGATAAGATAGGGGTACTAGTAGAAATAAATTGTGAAACTGACTTTGTAGCCCGTACGGATGATTTCAAAGAGTTTACGAGCGATATTGCAATGCATATTGCTGCTAGCAACCCTAGCTTTGTCAATCGAGAAGGCGTAGACCCCAAAGAACTTCAAAAAGAATCAGATATTATCAAAAAAGAAGTAGAAAAGAGTGGCAAACCAGCCGAATTTGCTGACAAGATAGTAGAAGGAAAATTGCAAAAATGGTATCAAGAAGTATGTTTGTATGATCAGCCATTTGTAAAAAACCCCGATAAAACTGTTGGAGATCTTACCAAAGAAGTGATAGGCAAGTTGGGTGAAAACATTGTAATCAAACGATTTACAAGAATGGAATTGGGTGAATAAATATAAATTGGTGTATTTGTTAAGACAAGTTATAATAGAAACATTCATATGGACGGTCAATATATAAAAACAGCAGAATCTAAGATGCAGGCTGCTTTGCAGCATCTGCAAGAAGAGCTTACTGGGGTTCGATCTGGTCGTGCCAATGCTGGATTGGTAGATACCATCAAGGTCAATGTGTATGGGCAAGAATCGCCTCTTAAGACTATAGCGACAATTACTACGCCAGATGCCAAAACGATACAGATACAGCCCTGGGATGTAAGTAATATTAGTGCTATCGAAAAAGCCATATCTGAGAATCATACACTTGGTCTCAACCCTAGTAGCGATGGTAGGGTAGTGCGTATCAATGTCCCGACTCTGAGCGAAGAAACAAGAAACCAAATGGTCAAATTGACTCGAGAAAAGGCAGAAAATGCTAATATCAGCCTGCGCAATGCCCGACATGAGGCTATCAATGACGCTAAGAAAGCAGAAAAAGCCAAAACCATGTCTCAAGACGAATTGTCCAAAGTTGAAAAAGATATCTCTAACCTCCTAGACAAATATCAAAAGCAGATAAATGATACTATTGCCGAAAAAGAAGCTGAACTTTTAAAGACCTAAGACTTTTTATGACACAAAAACCACCCTTAGATCACATCGGATTTATTCTAGACGGTAATAGACGTTGGGCAAAGCAGCATGGTCTCAAGACGATAGAGGGGCATATGGCTGGCTATAAGAATCTCAAAAAAATAGCCGAATCTTGCTGGGAAAAAGGCATCTCTTACATGAGCTGTTATCTTTTTTCTACTGAGAATTGGCAAAGGAGCAATGAGGAGGTAAGCTATCTGATGAGCTTGACATTGCGAGTCATCTTGAAAGATGCCAAGGAATTGCACGCCAAGAATGTCAGACTCAAGATCATTGGTTCTAGAGATAAGTTAGATAAAAAACTAGTAAAATCAATCGAGAAAGCCGAAGAATTGACCAAGGATAATACAGCAGGTACTTTTATTGGCTGTTTTAATTATGGTGGTCGTAATGAGATAGTAGATGCTGTAAAAAATATCATAGACCAAGGAGTAGAATCTGGAGATATTGATGAAGAATTCATAAAAAATAATCTATACACCGCAGAGATTCCTGCCCCTGATCTAATAGTCCGAACATCTGGCGAGAAGCGCTTGAGTAATTTTTTACTATGGGATAGTGCATACTCAGAACTCAGCTTTGTAGATAAGCTGTGGCCTGACTTTAATGATGCCGATCTTGATAATGTATTGAGTGACTACACTCATCGTAAAAGGCGCTTTGGCTCATGATAGTTTTGATACTTAGTATCATCGGAGTAATAATAGTCTTTTCACTTCTTGTGATAGCTCATGAATATGGTCACTTTGCTACCGCTAGACGTAATGGAGTCAAGGTAGATGAATTTGGCATAGGATTTCCGCCCAAAGTATTTTATAGGAAAAAAGGCGGCACAATATACAGTATCAATGCCTTGCCGATAGGGGGATTTGTGAGGCTACGCGGGGAAGACGGCTCAATAACTGGAAAAGGTAGTTTTGCTAGCGCTAGCTTCAGGTCCAAGACCAAGATTATAATGGCCGGAGTAGTAGTCAACTTCTTGATAGCATATGTGATATTTACAGTATTGCTTTGGATAGGCATGCCCCCGATTGGCCAACAGTTACCTAGCATTGGACCGATCAAACCTAGTACAATAGATACAGGTGAGCTTACTGTGCTCAATGTGACTAAAAACAGTGCAGCTGAAAAGGCCGGTATCAAACAAGGCGACAATCTTATCACGATAAATTCTCAAAAATTTACAAGTAATGACGAACTACGGTCATTTACCAAGCAGAATGCTGGCAAATCAGTCGAGATTATTGTCAAGCAAAATGGGGTCACCAAGCAATACTCAGTAACACTTGGTAATGATGAACAATCTGGGATACTTGGCATCAGCGCTCAACAAATAAGTTTGCAGCGTTATAGCTGGTGGGCAGCACCAATTGCAGCACTATATATCATGGCTATGTTGGTAATTGCCACTTTAGCCGCATTTGGCAATCTGATACTTGGCATTTTCTCGCGTGGTCAAGTAAGTGAGCAAGTAGCTGGGCCTATCGGAATAGTTTCTGTGTTTTCTCAAGTGGTCAATTTTGGTCCGCGCTTTATTTTGCTGTTTATCGCATCAATATCTTTGAGCCTAGCAGTCATCAATGCATTACCTCTTCCTGCACTGGATGGAGGTAGGCAATTTATTTTGATATTGCAAAAGCTGGGTTTAAAAATCACGCCTGAAAAAGAAAATTTCGTTCATATCATTGGCTTTGTTGCTCTCATCGGACTGATGATAATAATAAGTATTTCAGATATATCCAAATTACTCTAAAGGATAAGGGCTAAAGCTATGCGCAAAGATATAACTATAGCAAAGATACCATGGGGCGTTCGGGATGTATTGAAATTACTAATTCTTACTTTCCTGATACCAACGCTTTTATTCATATCTTTAATCTTATTAGCGAGATTTGGAATACTACCTGAAAGTTTTCGCGAAGCTATCAAAAACGAGGATACGATAGTCACCAGTATATTGTCTGGTGTTACAGTGCTGACTGAAGTAGGACTGATCATATGGTTGTTAAAAAAATACAGACTCAAGCTATCGGATATAGGTATTAGAAAATTTTCAGTGTTAAAAGGTATCGGATATATTGTAGGAGGTATTGTATTATTCTTAATACTAGTAAGTATTGCATTCGTACTTGTTGTCATGATAGCTCCAAGTATTGATCCAAATCAATCTCAAGATGTGGGATTTGAATTTGGCAAAATTGGTTGGGGGCTATGGGTAAGTTTTGTCTTTACTGTCATAGTAATACCTATTATTGAGGAATTATATTTCCGTGGGATAATCTTTCCAGCGGTCACCAAGAGATTCGGTTGGATCATCGGGATAGCTGGATCAAGTATGGTATTTGCGGTATTACACGGACAGTATAATGTGATGATTTATACATTTATTTTAGGCTGTGTATTATGTGTGATGTATGTCAGACTCAAAAGTATTGTGCCCGGTATAATATTTCACATCATCAATAATGCTGTTGCATTTAGTTTGATAGCTGGCTTGATAAAATAAGTTATGAGAAAGCTAGACGTCAACAAAATTACAATCGCAAGTTATGATTGTTATATAGAAGAATATATTAAAAAGGATTTGAGTGATATAAAAAGGCGAGAAGCTTATTGGCCTGCGGTAGATAGATTTTTATTGCAGCTCAAACCTGGATCAGAGATATTCGAGATAGGTAGTGCTATGGGTCGTCATGCCAAAGTGATGGAGGAAAATGGATTTAAGGTAATAAGAAGTGATGCTTCGCGATCTTTTGTAAACTACTTATTGTCAAAAGGATATGAAGCTCAGTATTTTGATGTTTTAAATGCAGAGTTACCAGATAAATACCCTGCTGTATATGCTCACGCTGTATTATTGCACTTTCCTCTGCTTGAATTTCGCAAAGCACTCAATACTATCCGCAATGGTCTCAATCCAAATGGGCTGTTTTGCTTCAGCATGAAAGTGGGTGATTTTGAAGGATGGTGTGACAAAGGTTTGAGCGGGAAACGATATTTTAAATATTGGAATATCAAAGATTTGACGAAAGAATTAAAATCTGCTGAGTTTAGTATCACAAATAAATTTTTGACAGAAGATGAGAGTTTTGTATTTGTTACCGCAGAAAAGAGCCATTAACACCTAGTAGCAAGCAGCTTTGCTTGGTACACTAATAGTATGATTAATTCGATTTTAGGCAATTTTAGTCATGATATTGGTATTGACCTAGGTACTGCCAACACTTTGGTGTATGTACGTGGTAAAGGTATCCTTATCAACGAACCATCGGTAGTTGCTATAAATACTAAGAACAAACAAATACTAGCAATAGGCGATGAAGCGAAGCGAATGGTTGGCAAGACCCCAGCCAATATTATCGCTACTCGACCACTCGTAGATGGGGTTGTTAGTGATTTTGAGATTACCGAGCAAATGCTAAGATATTTTATCGAAAAAGTTCACAAAGAAAGTTTTGTACTTTTTCCACGCCCAAGAGTAGTGATAGGTATACCATCTGGAGTTACTGAGGTAGAAAAAAGAGCTGTTGAAGATGCAGCTACCAATGCTGGAGCTAGGCAGGCTTTTTTGATAGAAGAGCCAATGGCCGCTGCGGTAGGCAGTAATTTGCCAGTACATGATGCCGCCGGAAGTATGATAGTCGATATCGGTGGTGGTACCTCTGAGGTTGCAGTTATTTCTCTTGGAGGAATAGTCTCTAGTCGTAGTATCAGAATCGCTGGTGATGAGCTGACCGAAGACATCATTGCATACGCCAAAGAAGAATTTAGCTTACAAATAGGTGAGCGAACAGCAGAAGCTATCAAAATAAATATTGGTTCTGCTGCCAAATTAGACAAGGTACTCGATGCGCCTATACGGGGAAGAGATATGGTGAGCGGTTTGCCCAAAGAATTAAAAATTGATTCCGATCAGGTGCGTAAAGCACTGGCTCGTAGCGTACGAGCTATAGTTGATGCTGTAAAGCACACTATTGAGGAAACTCCACCTGAACTTCTTGCGGATATCATGGATAAAGGTGTATATCTTGCAGGGGGAGGAGCGCTCTTGAGGGGATTAGATGTATTGTTGTCCAATCAGACCAAAATGCCAGTGCATGTCTCGGATGATCCATTGACCGCCGTGGTGAGAGGTACAGGCATGGTCTTAGAAGACATAGATAGCCTCAAAGATGTGCTTGTTACTACTCAATATGAAAAAGTGCCTTATTAGTTCTGGGACTGCTAGAAAGATATGAAAAAACAAGTACTGATACCAATAATCACTGTTAGTATTATCGCACTTATGATAATAGTATTAAAAATAACCGGATTTTTTTGGCCGTTTCAGCTAATCTTGGATCAAATTACCAACCCCATAGGTGCACAATTAGTGCGGGTTCGAAATGGTATAGGTGAACAAGTAAGTTTCTTGAGCTCAATCAATGAATTGAATAAGCAAAACAAACAATTGCGCTCACAAGAGTTGGAATTGCGGCAACAACTTGCTTCACTAAAGGAAATATCTAGAGAAAATGACATCTTGCGAGCGCAACTAAACTTCAATTCTAGACTCAATCTAGAACTTACACCGGCGAGAGTGGTAAGTGTAGACCCTGAAAATACGAGACAGTTTTTTACTATCGATCGGGGCGGTGCTAGTGGTATAAAAAAAGGACAAGCTGTTGTGAGTAGCGGAGTATTAGTGGGTACAATTGATGAAGTAAATGATTATAGCTCTAAAGTGTTGCTTATAAATGACCCAGATTTTAGAATCCGAGGAATTGGGCAAGACGGACGTGCTCAAGGAATAATTCGTGGCCAGATAGGCCGGGGTTATGTGTTTGAAAAGATAGCGCAAAATGAGTCTATATCTCTCAAGGAACAAATCGTAACAGCAGGCTCTGGGCTAGTCCCGCAAGGTATACTAATCGGTACTGTGGACTCAGTATCTAAGTCAGACAACGCAGTATTTCAGTCGGCCAACATCAAGCCACTAGTCAATACCAACTCGCTTGAATTGGTATTTGTAGTAACGGGACTTAAACAATGAAAACATTCTTGTCATGGTTGATAGTATTGATATTAACTACATTGCAGGTGATATTATCACAAAGCTTTGGATTTGTATTCGCAGTACCGCTAAGTGTAATAATACTGATAGTATTCTCACTTTTTTTGAGTATAGAACAGCTTCTATATATGGCACTGGTAGCAGGATTTGTACTGGATATGGCAAGTGGTAAAGATTTCGGATTTAATATTAGTTTTTTGATATTTACGGTAGTATTTTGCAAAATAGTAATGAAATTTGGTAAACGAGATATTGGTTTGCCACTTATAGTCCTGCTCGCTTGCTTATTTACAGTGCTATATGAGTTTCTCAAGTTTGTTACTGTTTTTTCATCTGATCAACTTGCTGGATTAAATGTCTATCTGTCACAAATAGGTTTGCAGTTGGTTGCTACTATTGTATGGACAATCGTTTTTTATTATCTTGCTATGCAAGGATCGAGAATGCAATTCTCTTTACAGCACAAAAATCTTATTAAATTTAACAAATATAGACTATGAACATATTCGGTGATTTTTACGACAACACACTGAAGCTACAAACTTCAAAAAAAGAACAGCGTATGCAAGCTGCAGAAGATTGGTCTGCTGCAATTCTTTCGGGAAGTAACGAAAAGATTCAACTAGAAGAGCCTATAAAATCTAGGATTTATTATATGTTGGCATTTGCATTTTTATTGTTGGGTATAGCTATGATTGCTAGATTGGCGTATTTGCAAATAATTACTGGAGAGCGAAATAGCTTGTTGGCTAGTGGAAATCGGATACGTAGTAATGCTATTGCTGCTCCACGCGGTGCTATTTATGATCGTAATGGCTTGATTTTGGCACGCAATAATGCTCATTTTGACCTAGTAGTGATACCTGCTCAATTACCCCAAAACGAACAGTCAAGAAAAACTACATATGATCTTATAGCTTCACTTGCTGGCAAATCATCTCAAGAAATCCAAGCTATCGCAGAATCAAAAACCTTGCGATACAGCTTGCCAATAGTAGTAGTTGATAACATTAGCCGCGATACCGCCCTTAATATCGAAGAGCGTCACGGTGAACTTGCTGGCTTTAGCATAGATACCAATCCTACTAGAGAATATCTAGACGGAGGAGGGCTGGCGCCCTTCCTAGGTTATATTGGCAGAATATCCGCTGAGGAATTTGAGGTCAATCCAGAATATAGGCCAATCGATATGATTGGTAAAACAGGACTTGAGAAAGCCTATGAATCAGACCTTAGAGGAATATATGGTAAAGAACAAACTGAAGTAGATGCCACTGGTTTACCAGTACGAGCATTGGCAAGAGTTGAGCCCAAACCGGGCAATAGTGTGGTGCTGAGTATCGATAAGACTTTGCAGGATGTAATGCAACAAAGCGTAAAAACCGCAGTTGAAGCTGCTGGAAGCAAGGCTGGAGTTGCGGTAGCGGTAGATCCGCGCAACGGTCAAGTATTGGGTGCCGTCAACTACCCAAGCTACGACGGCAATCTATTTGCCAATGGTATTAGCCAAAATGATTATCAAAATCTTTTAAATGATCCAGCTAAGCCACTATTCAATCGAGTAAATTCAGGAGAATATCCGATAGGTTCCACGGTGAAGCCATTTATATCTATTGCTGGCTTGCAGGAGGGAGCAATAAACGCCAATACCTCGGTTGTTGATAATGGAAAAATTGAAGTACCCAATCAGTATAATCCATCGATAGTGTATACCTACAAGGGGTGGAAGCCAGAGGGATTGGGGGTAGTAAATCTGTTTAGAGCTATTAGTTGGAGCTCGGACATTTACTATTACATATTGGGAGGTGGCTACCAGGGAGTTAAGGGCATAGGACCTACTAAATTAACTGATTGGTATAAGAAATTTGGTTTTGGTAAGTCCACAGGATCTGATATAGGTGAAGGCGCTAAAGGATTTGTGCCTACGCCAGAAAACAAGAAAACATACTCTAAGGAGCAGTGGACTGTAGGTGATACATACAATATATCGATTGGTCAAGGTGATATGAAAGCTACACCAATCCAGCTAGCTATGGCTACAGCTGCAATTGCCAATGGTGGAACTCTATATGAGCCGCGCTTTGTCTCGGCTATCAAGAACGATACTGGTCAGATAGTTCGCAATGTAGATCCTGAAGCGGTAGTGAGTGGCATCGCAAATCCTGCCAATATCAAGCTAGTCCAACAAGGTATGGAAGGAGTAGTCGAATCTGGTACTGGGTGTTGTTCGATCAAATCCGAAGTACCAGTAAAAGTTGCTGGTAAAACTGGAACTGCAGAAACAAGCTCCGAAGGATTTGACGGTAAGAACCCTCGTACTAAAGCTCATGCTTGGTTTACAGCCTATGCTCCCGCCGAGAACCCCAAGATAGCTATTGTAGTGATGGTAGAAAATGCCGGCGAAGGCTCCGAATTTGCCTTACCAGCTGCGAAAAACATTCTCAAATGGTATTTTTCTAGCCCGCGCAATTAAATATACGATCATGGACTTGACACCATATCTCTTATTTGAGAGAATAAAAACAAACTAAACAGGATTTTTCCAAAAAATTATCGGCCTTAGCGTTTGTCAATGTAAGTCAAACAAGGGGTCATTTTTCTTGGAGACATTATAATACTCAAAATCATACTGAAATTCGAAAGAGGGAGGAAATAAAATTATGAAACAACAAGATTTTTACTTAACACCAGAGGGCATAAAAGATCTAAAACTAGAGCTTGATGACCTGACCAAAAATAAACGTAAAGAAATAGCTAAAGCCCTAAAAGAAGCCAAAGAACAGGGAGATCTCAGCGAGAACTCTAGCTGGGATGATGCCAAGGAACGTCAAGGATTTGTGGAAGGTCGAATAGCCGAAATTGACAATATTCTAAAAAGAGCTAAGACTATCAAAAATAATGGCGGTGATACTGTCACTGTAGGATCAAAAGTACATGTAGAGATAGATTCTGGCAAACAGATGTTCCATATCGTAGGAAGCACCGAAGCAGATCCAGATAGTGGAAAGATTTCAGACGAATCTCCAATTGGCCAAGCACTAATTGGTAAGAAAGTTGGTGATACTGCGGAAGTTGTAGTGCCAGCAGGTACAATTTCTTACAAAATAATTGCCGTGGCATAACAAGGTCTACAGCATTTAAAAGTAACCACAAAGACGGTATACTATAAAACATGGCCAATCTTAAAGAACTAAGAGACGAACGTCTCCAGAAACTATCAGCCCTTAAAAAAGCTGGAATTGATCCATATCCACAGTTGGGTGATCGTACAGCTCAAAATATGGTATTGGTAGAAGAATTTGACACTCGCGAAGGCAGTGAAGTCAAGGCAGTAGGTAGAATTACTAGCATCCGTTTGATGGGTGGGATGTGCTTTGTAGATATTACAGACGAATCGGGAAAAATTCAGGCAGTTATCAATAAGAAATCTCTTGAAGCTGATACCAAGAGTAATCAACTTGATTTTGCCCAACTCAAGCTTTTAGACAATGGTGACTTTATACAGGCTTCGGGTAAATTGCAAAAGACAAACGCTGGAGAAGTAAGTGTATTTGCTCAAAATATTACATTTCTTGCAAAAAGCTTGCGACCTATGCCTGATGTACATGATGGCTTCAAGGACGTCGAGCGTCGATACAGACAGAGATATATTGACTTGCACATAAACCCCGAAGTAAAACGACATATCGAGATGCGTAGTAAGGTAACAGAAGTGATTCGTCAATTTCTAATAACGCGTGGTTTTATTGAGCTAGAGACTCCGATTTTACAGCCATTATATGGTGGCGCCAGTGCAAGACCATTTACCACTTATCATCACAAATTAGAGTCAGACTTGTACTTGCGAATTAGTAATGAGCTATATCTCAAGCGAGCAATTGTGGCTGGATTTGAACGAGTTTTTGAATTTTCTCGTGATTTCCGAAACGAAGGAATCGATAGAAGTCACAATCCTGAATTCACGATGTTGGAATTGTATCAAGCTTATGCGAACTACGAAGATTTGATGGTTCTTACAGAGCAGTTGATTTCTGAAGTTTTGATGGCTACTCACGGACAATTGAAATTTAGCTATCAAGGAAAAGAGCTAAATTTCAAACCCCCATACCGTCGAGTCACTCTAAACGAATTGGTACTGGAAGAAACCGGCATCAATTACGAAAAAGTTACTCGCGATGAACTGATTGAAGAATTTAAGAAGCGTAAATTAAAAATAGACCCTAGTGCTAATCCGCCCATGAAGGATTTGTTTGATGAATTTTACAAACAAACTTGTCGAGAAAAGATTACTGACCCAATTTTTCTACTTGATTATCCAGCCGAGATGATCCCTCTCGCCAAACGTAAAGCAGATAAACCTAGTCATATTGCTAGCATGCAATTGGTCTGTGCTGGTTTTGAGCTTATCAAGGCCTATAATGAGCTCAATGACCCGATTGACCAGCTGCAAAGATTGCAAACCGAGCAGTCTGCTCTCGATAAAGGTGAGAGTGAAGAAGCTCAACCATTAGATTATGACTTTATCCGGGCTCTTGAGATTGGCCTACCACCTACTGCAGGTTGGGGTATGGGAATTGATAGATTTGTATCATTTTTGGCGGACCAACCAGCCATCAAGGATGTGATATTGTTCCCAACACTTAGACCAGAAGAAATAGACCCATCTGAATTTACCGTCGATGAGGAGCTTAAATGATAGATATCAAAAAATTACGTGAAAACCCACAGCCTTATCAGGAGAGCGCTAAGCGAAGAGGTCTTGATGTAGATATTGAGGGATTATTGAGTCTAGATAGAGACAGGACTGAACTTATCCATAAATCTGAGACACTAAGATCTCAGCTCAAGATTGATGGCAAACCAACAAAAGAAGAGCTTGAAGCACTACAAGTTAAGAAAAAAGAATATGAATCAATAAGTAAAGATTTAGAGCAACTAAATGCAAAATATCAAGATATCCTAAGCCAAGTACCCAATCTCTTGGCTGATGATACTCCGGACGGTGATGAAAAGAACAATAGAGAAGAGCGCAAATGGGGTAAAACTGAATTAGAGTTTGAAGCCAGAGATCATGTAGAGCTAGGTGAAATAAATGATTTGTTTGATTTTGAGGCTGGCGCAAAAGTATCTGGAGCAAAATTTTATTTCACAAAAGATAAAATGCTTCGTTTGTGGCAGGCAATCGAATTATTCGCACAAAACATAGTAAGAGCAGAAGGCTTTGAAATGATGGGTGTACCACATATGGTGAATTATGATATAGCAGCTGGTACTGGATATATGCCTAGGGGTGAAGAAAATCAAAACTATATTGATAGTGATCAGAAATTAGTGATGATAGCTACCTCTGAGATTCCGATCACCGGATATCATAAGGATGATGTCTTGGATTTAGCTAAGCCCAAGCTGTATGCAGGCCTTAGCCCTAGCTATCGTCTTGAGGCTGGTGCATACGGTAAATTTAGTAAAGGTTTGTATCGTACTCATCAATTTGAAAAATTGGAGATGTATGTGTTTTGCTATCCCGATCAAAGTGATAAATGGTTACAGAAGATAGTCGAAATAGAAGAGAAAATTTGCCAAGAATTGCAGATACCATATCGGGTGATACGCATTGCTGCTGGTGATATGAGTACTCCAGCATATGAGAAATATGATTTGGAATACTTCAGTCCCGCTGAGAAAGACTACCGTGAATTGACTAGCTGCAGCAATTGTACAGACTTTCAGTCACGCAATCTCAATATCAGATATCGTACCGAGGATGGCAAGCTAGACTTTGTCCATACTCTCAACGGCACTACCGTAGTGAGTAGTCGGATGACAATAGCAATACTTGAAAATTATCAGCAAGCCGATGGCACCGTGAAGATCCCAGAAGTTTTACAAAAGTACTATGGTGCCGAAGTGTTATAATAGTATTATAGTGGAGGCAATATGATAGATATAAAATTGAGTAGTAGAAAATACGAAATAAATGACAGCTTGCGTAAATATGTCCAGAAAAAGCTTGGTAGACTGGACAAATATATGCCAAAAGACCACAAAGCTATAGGAATGGCAGTAGAAATATTTCGTGATCCATCCGGTAAAGAAGACAATAAATACAAAGTGACCGCGGTACTAGAAGTACCCGGACCTGATATAGTTGCTGAAACTGCCACTATCAATCCTCACTCTGCAATAGATATAGTAGAGCAAAAGCTAAGACTACAAATCAAGAAGTACAAAGACAAGAATTCTCCACGTCGTTTTCGTGTCAAAGAGATGTGGAATAGATTTCGGGACTAAAACATTTGGATTACTTGTATATAATATAATCTGGTATAATTAACAGATGTATAAGAGCTTACTATGTCTATAATTTCTAAAATATTTGGCGATCCCAACGCACGAGAGATCAAAAAAGCCAAGATTCGAGTAGATCGGATCAATGCACTTGAGGATGAGATCAAGGCACTTTCGGATGAGAAACTCAAGGCTAAAACAGCTGAGTTTTTGGAACGCATAGATCATAAAAAGCTTGAATCATCACTTGATAGCATACTGGAGGAAGCTTTTGCAGTTGTAAGAGAAGCCAGTCGACGTGTTCTCAATCAGCGTCATTTTGATGTACAGCTGATAGGTGGTGTAGTACTTCACAGCGGAGCTATCACCGAGATGAGAACCGGTGAAGGTAAGACTTTGGTAGCAACTGCCCCGCTTTACCTCAATGCACTTAGCAAAAAAGGCGCCCACCTAGTGACTGTCAATGACTATTTGGCCAAACTTCACGCTGGATGGATGGGGCAAATCTATCATTTCTTGGGACTGTCTACAGGTGTGATTGCGCATGATAGCGCATTTATATATGATCCAAAGTTTACCGACGAAAGCCACGAAGACGAAAGACTGCGTCATCTTCGGCCGGTAGAGCGCAAAGAGGCATACAATGCAGATATTACATACGGCACCAACAACGAGTTTGGCTTTGATTATTTGCGTGACAATATGGTGCAAGAGCTCTCTCAGATAGTGCAACGCAACCTCAACTATGTCATTGTCGACGAAGTAGACTCTATCTTGATAGACGAAGCCAGGACCCCTCTTATTATTTCCCAGCAGGCCAATAAAGGTACTGACAGATATTATACCTTCGCCAAGATAGCTCGATCACTGGATCCGAAGACAGATTATACGGTCGATGAGAAGCAAAAAGCTGTCAGTGTCACGGAAGAAGGAATCACAAAGATAGAAAAATCTCTCGGAGTAGACAATATATATGAAGCTGGGCGTATCGAAGATGTGCATCACATAGAAGCCGCTCTCAAGGCTGAAGCATTGTTTATTAAAGATAAAGATTATGTCGTATCTGCAGATGGCGAGATAGTGATAGTAGACGAATTTACAGGACGTATGTTGCCCGGAAGGCGATATAGCGAAGGATTGCATCAAGCCATTGAAGCGAAGGAAAATGTTCAGATTCAGGCTGAGAGTCAGACTCTTGCTACGATTACATTCCAAAACTTATTTAGACTCTACAATAAGCTAGCCGGTATGACCGGAACTGCCATGACCGAAGCAGAAGAATTTGCCAAGATTTATTCACTTGAAGTCACCCAAATACCTACCCATCGACCAATGATCAGACAAGATTTGCAAGACAAGATCTATCGAACCGAGATAGGTAAGTTCAAAGCCGTGGTTCAAGAAGTAAAAGAACGTCATGAAAAAGGTCAAGCAGTGCTAATCGGTACAGTGAGTATTGAGAAAAACGAGATATTGAGCACGATGCTCAGAAAGGCAGGTATAGATCACACTATACTTAATGCCAAAAACAACGAAGCGGAAGCTGGTATCATTGCTGAAGCTGGTCGAGTAGGTGCTGTCACCCTGGCTACAAATATAGCTGGACGTGGTACCGACATTGTCTTAGACGAAAAGGTCAAAGAACTTGGAGGATTGCATGTACTTGGAACTGAGCGTCATGAATCACGCCGTATCGACAATCAGTTGCGTGGTAGAGCTGGCCGACAAGGTGATCCAGGCTCTAGTCAATTCTACGTAAGTGTAGAAGATGATTTGATGCGAGTGTTTGGTGGTGATCGCATCGGCTCGCTTATGAATACACTCAATGTGCCCGAAGATGTTCCAATTGAGAACAAGATGATATCAAAGACTCTCGAAACAGCCCAAAAACGAGTCGAAGGACACAATTTTGACATCCGAAAGCACCTAGTTGAGTATGATGACGTGATGAATTCACAGCGTGAGATTATCTACAAGAAACGCCGTAGGTACCTGGAGTCCAAAGATCTCAAACCAGATATTTTTGAAGCTCTGGAGCAAGAATTTGGAGTAGTAGTGGCTACGCACACTAACTCTTCTACTTCTATGGTGGAGCTTGATGAAGTGGCTAAGAGTGCTCGTAAGATCATTCCGGTGCCCAAAGATTGGCCCAAGACAATCAAAAGTAAGCTACCCCAAGATATTGTCTCTAATCTTATGAATATCGCTCAAGATTTTTACTCTGAAAGGGCTAAACAGTTTGGTGATGATACAATGCAGCTTATCAATAGACTGGTGTGTTTTAAGGTAATAGATTCGGCATGGTTACAGCACCTAGAGACTATGGACCATCTGCGTGATGGTATAGGATTGCGAGGCTATGGTCAGCGAGATCCGCTAGTAGAATACAAGTCTGAGGCGTTTAGACTGTTTACCCAGCTTCAAAACGGTATCAACTACGAGATAGCTACCACGATATTCAAAGTAGAGATACAGCCACAAGAAGTAGTTGAAGCTCCTACTACTGAGATTACTGAAGGGGCCAAGTATGCTACCAGCCAGACCACTGAGGCCGAAGTCGTAAAAACCAAGAAATCTAAATCTGCAAAAATTGATACGAGCAAACAGGTCAAGCTAAGTCCTATGCGCAAAGTCAAAAAATCCAAACGCAAAAAGAAAAAAAGACGCTAAGTATTGCTTGACTTGAGCATAGATAATTCTTATGATAGTATTTAAGCATAAGTATAAAACTTGCAATGACAAATATTAAATCCTCAAGGGATAACAGGGATAATAAGGACAAAAATGGCAAATAGTGTAGAGACGACTCCAGGTGGAAGTTCAGCAGAATCATTCGATCCACCTACTCCAGAAGAGGTAGCAGCCAGACTAATGGCCCCACCCGAACCACCACCAGGCACCGATACAAGAGAGCCATCTACTCGTACTGCAGCTTCTGCTACCACCAGTGAACCCACACCGCCTCCCACGCCAAGTGCCGAAACACCAAAACCTGTCTTTGACACTCCAGATCGCACTGATACAGAAGCAGCTATTGAGAGAGCCGATGAGAGAGCCGAAATTAAAGGTAAAATAGATGGAGTCAAAAAAGACATAGAAGAAGGAAGGGCCAAGGGTCTTTCTACTAGATCTCTAGAAGCGTATTTGGGCATATTAGAAACAGATTTGGCCTCAACTACAGAGCCAACACCTGCGAAGCCTGAAAGGTCAGCAGCTGTAGCGCTCGAAACTCTTACTCCAGAGCAAGTCAAAGAAGAGATGGCAGCATCTTGGGAAAGACTCAAAGATTTGCGCCGTAAAGAAAAGCCACTTCTTCATGATGAGATGGTTATTTCTGGCAGGACAGGTGAACTCAAGTATGATCCTGATATTGTAGCTACTCACCTTGATAGATGGAGGGAAGAACAATGGCTAGCACTTTTGGATACTTCAGGTGAACATGTAGAAGGAGTTAGACTTAGCCCAGTAGAAATTGCTGCCATGACAACTTATCTCAAAGATCAACGAGCATCTCTAGGTAAAGAAGATGTTGATGAGAAAGCAAGAATCAGTGAAGATTTGGCATTGTTAAAAAAATATGACAAAGCTGTTTTGAAAGAATGGCTTGAGACTGGCGGCGCTAGTTGGGAAGAAATGGACAAGCTTAGAGATAAGGGCCAAGAGTGGAATGACTTTAAGATAGAAGTACCAGTTATAGAGCAAAAAACTAAAATCAAACCGTCCGAGCCCGAACCACAGCCCGAGCCCGAACCACAGCCCGAGCCCGAACCACAGCCTGAGCCCGAACCACAGCCTGAGCCTCAACCCCAACCAGAACCTCGTCCAATTGAACCCATACCTGATATCACCGAAGCACAAGCTGCCTATGATGAAGCCACTGAGCGATGGGCGGCAGCACGAATAAGATCCGAGAAGATGTTTGCTGGCAAAGAAGCCAAAGAAAATCTTGCTCGAGAAAAAGAAAACATGGATCGAGCCTTCGAAGCTTATTGTGCTGCGTTATCACAAAAGCATGTTGAAAACATGCGAAATGGTCTACAAAATTCCGAGCTATCAAAAGACTATGTGAGTCAGTCCGAATCTATCCAAAGAACTCTAGACCACCAAAGATTACTTGCACCTGCTGATAGAGATCCAAAATATCGCGATTACACAGATGCTCAATTTGCAGCTGAGATACAAGAACAGATAGACTATCAAGCTAAACAAGCTGATTACCAACGTAATATGGAGAGTCTACTCGAACAAGAATTGGTTAGATTCAACCAGGTCAAAGTCGAAGAGTTGTTGAAGGTACGAGCCAGAGTGGATGCTGAGATGCTACGTCAACGTACAGCAGAGCACCCCAAACTTGCCAAGATGAATGAATGGCTCAAGAAACACCCTAAGACTAGAATGGTTGCAGGACTTGCTCTTACTGGTATTGGTATCACGGGTACAGTAACTGGTTTAGCCCCCTTAGCAATATTAGGTTTCGGAGGTAGGACTGCTGTGGGAATGTATGGTGCATACAATGCAAGTAGAGGTGTAGGAGAAATGGTAGGCGCCCGTAGTGAGAAATTCGGCCTAGGGTCTCAGAAGTTCAAAGAGTCTGGCGACCCAAATAGAGACAAGACAAGAAAAGAAAATATTGGTCAAGAACTTACAGCTCAAGAAAAACAAACCAATACACGTAGATGGAGCAAACGTGCCGGAGCAGCCTTAGCGGGCATAGTCGGTGCCATAGGCGCCTACAAGCTGGTGAATGCCATTGATAATCCTCCAACACCCGGACCAGACACTGACCATCGGTATGGATCTATCAACAACCCAGAGCTCATTGACAGGCTTGCAAAAGGAGACTTTGTATCTGGTGCAGAGCGCACGGAAGCTATTGCTAGACTCAAGGGTGTGATAGGTAATAATGCATATAATAATTTATTAAATTCCGGTCCTGCAGGCAGACAGCAGCTCGAAGCACTACTCCTACTCAAAAACCCTCAAATCGATCTAGCACCCCAGTATTTCCAGCATTTAACCGCCGGACATTTCGGATAAGGAATACAGAAAGGTAAATGGTACAAACTATGAAATCAGACATACTAGACGACAAAATATTTGATCAGCTCGACATGAATGACTTGAGCCCAACAGAAAAAGAGAATTTCTCTAAGACTTTCTTTGTGATACTAAATACCAGAGTCAACGCTAAGCTAGTAGAACAAATGGACCAGGCTCAACAAGACGAATACATCCGCCTAATTGGTGAAGGTGATGAGGCTAATATCACAGCATTTAAGGAAAAATCGTTTCCCAATCTCAAATCTATAGTTGATTCAGAAGTATCAAGGCTCGTAGCGGATATCAAATCGGGTGCGGAAGCTATCACGGAAGACACTACAGAAATGGTCGGTGCTTCAGCATCTGTAGATAATGATCCCTTCTTGACCTTGAGCTCAGCCCCACCTCCTCAACCACCACCTGGAGTGACAAGTAATACCTAATACAAGAAAGAGTAAACTATGCTTACACGTGAACAAATATTAATAAAATTGGGTGCACAAGATATGGACAAGGCTGTCCAGGACGACTTGCTGCAGCAACTTGCTGATACAGTGTGGACTAGATTATTGCAAAAGATAAGTGAAAGACTTAGCGAAGAAGATATGACAGAGCTAGAAAAGCTGATTGAAGCTGGTCAAGATGATGAAGTAGAGAGTTATATCATTTCCAAGATAGATAATTATGATACCTGGTCTGCCAAGATAGAAGAAGATACCATCAACGAACTCGAAAACAATCGACTAGCCATGGACGAGCAAGTCGATGCTATGCTCAAAGAAACAACCCCCATCGACTAAGGATAAATAGACACAATGGCCCTACGAAGCGAAGTAAGTTCCCCGGTCTTTCAAGAGGCTACTGAAGTCGTACGTCCAGATATTACTGAGAGATTAGTGCAGGAAGGCTCTCTGGCGCGACTGAGTGATATACATGAGTTGTGGCATGGTAGAAAAAACGGAACAGGTGAGCATTGGAAGGTAGGTCCATTTCATGATTCAAAGGGTTCACATAATGTGTATAGCTATACTTTTTATGCCACTCCACATCGAGAAGACGCTGAAGCTTTTGCCAGGGTCAGATCTGGCTCAAGGCCACAGGATGCCACTGTAGAGCAAATAAAAGCGATAGACAGAGAAAGATTTGTAGTACGTAGCAATTGTTCACCTGAAGAAGGTCAAAGATTGGTAGCGGACATCTCTCTGACAGAAGGTTTGCCAGTGGAGTCAGACAAGCCTTGGCAATCACTTGCTGCAAATTATATAGAGACCACCATCGCTCAGGCCCTACAGATTAATAACACCCACTATATCTCTCGTGATAAAAATACACTACAAACTATTCGTGAAACTTCACTTTACTATAAGCCTAAAGATGTTGAGTTGTCGGATTGGAACAAAGCTATAGACAGGTATATACAGGCGTTCAATAGTAGACAATTGATAGCAGATGGTAGAATAGCTGATGCTGGTGTTGTATTTCTGACAGATAGACCACCAGTAGCAAGCATCCAAGGCCCGAATACCAAGAAAAAACTAAACGTTGCTCTATCCAAGAGCTTTTTATTGGAAACATTTAGAAGAGCACATATATCTGGTATACAGTCAGATTTTCATAGTGGCAATCTGGGTAGAGGTATCAAAGACGTAGTTGCATTGTGGGATGTAAGTGCCATTCAGCAAATCGAAGCTCGAGAAAGTCTAGAGGATCTGCAGTCATCGATGCTCAAAGGATTTGAAGGATTCTTCTCAGAATTTAGTACTATCACCAACCCTCACGCTAGAGCTGAAAAGCCAAGCGTACCCGCTAGCTTCAAAGATGTATTTGATAAACTCAACAAATTCGAGACGATACTCGATGCAGATGGCGCCATGAGACTGAGAAATGTCTTACAAGATTACTACAGTTCACCAGAGCACATCATCGCCACAGCCAAGGAAGTCTCGCCTGATCTTAAGCTACTACTAGAGTCTAGCACTGGTACCTGGGAAGGCTATACCTTAGAAGAACATACCGAGGCAGTACTGGGTATGTTTGAGCGATACTATGCCAGCAAAGTTCCGGCCGAAATAGTTGGATTTATCAAGACTTTTCTATTCATGCAAGATGTCGGTAAGTCGCTGTGCGTGGCGATTGATGGTAATAAACAACGTCAAGCTCTATACAATAGCTTTGTAGCTGAGAAATTGCTCTTGCAAATGGGTTATCGCAAAGAAACAGTTGAGCTGATGCTATCGATGATGGGTGAGGGCAGCGATCTAGTTACTAGTGTCCATGTAAGTAAGTCCAAACAATCAGAGCTGTTGAAGTACAGTAGAGATATAGCATCTGGCATATTGTCTAAACCTGCCAACAAGAATCAAGCAGGTCTGTTTGCAGCTATATTACGTGTCACTCAGATCTGTGACGGAAGTGCTTATACTCAGCACGCTAGATACCATAAGGATGGAGCTATGATAAGAGCTCAGAGATCATTTGACAGTAGTTTTGATGTAGCTAATCGCAGTAGTGCTATTAGGATCAAGCAACCAAAATAAAGTATTTATAAAAGCTTAAGGTTAGTAGTTATTGACAAATTATCTGTTTTGTAGTAGACTCTTTCGTGACGAGATAGTGTGGAGTAATCCCGCTGTCCGTAGATGTTTCCAACTACTACCCGCCAGAATATGGCGGAGGGAGGTCACTTTAAGTGACGACCGACGAACAAGTCGATCGCAAGATCGACGCGGCCGACGAAGAGCCGCAGCCTCGCACCGACTTGGGTGCGCAGTGGACCGCTTGGCAGCTGGCCGAGCGGTACAACCTGTGCATGCAGGCCAACGGTGTGGAGATGACGGAGTTCACCTGGCAGGAGATCCTGATGCTGGACGGCTACCGCCGAAGTGGCATCGAACTCCGGTGCCTCGACGACGTCGAGCAGCATTCCGAACTTCTCGGTCCGAACACCAAGGTCGAGAAGAAGAAGGTGAAGGCTGCGCTCAAGCGGGCCAATGACCCGCGTGGGCTGTACATCGAGGCTCCGCAGGCCAAGATCGACGCTCTCACCAACCCGCCTGTCACGGCGGACGACGAGAGCGACGACGACATCGACGGTGAACACGCTGTCGACACCACCGCCAGCTCTTCGGAGCCGTTGGTGGTCGAGCCGGAGCCGCAAGATGACCCCGATGACCTCGGTGTCGGTGAGTACCTGGACGAACTGCTGGATCGTGACTGGTCCCAGATCGACACGTGGCTCAACGAGCGTGTCCAGCAGTTCAAGGAGCGCAACTTCGATCCGAAGGAGCCGAACGACACTGTGAGCGCTCTTCGTACCGAGATCGCCGATCTCGAGGTGGAGTTCGCTCGCCTGCTGCTGTTCGAGCTGGCTGCCCCGAGCGATCAGCTGTTCCCGGACTACCGCTCCAAGCTGCGGCAGACCCTCCTGCTGGAGGAGCTGCTCAAGCACGACGAGCGGTACATGGAGATCATGAGCTCCGGCGAGCAGTCGGATGTCGACAACCTGCCCTTCCGGGCAGGCCAGGCAGCGCGTGCGCTGACCTATGGCAACCGCCGCCTGAACGAGGGCGATGACTATGAGGGTCGGGATCAGCTCCCGATCATCAGCTTCGTCGACGAGCGCAGGGGCAGGAACGCACCGGCCGACACGAGCAACTCGGATGAGCCGGAGGAAACCCCTCCGACAACCCCCGACGAGCCCGAGCCGCCCGAAGCCTCTGAGCCCCCCGTGGGTGAGGATGTGGACGATGAGCCCGAGCTCGATCTGGTGCTCGTCGACCCACCGGTCGACACGAGCAACTCGGATGAGCCGGAGGAGACCCCTCCGACGACCCCCGACGAGCCCGAACCGACCACTGTCGTCGTGATCGAGCCCCCGGCCCCCGAGCCGGTGGTGGGCATCGCCGATGTCGAGCCCGAGCCGCCCGAAGCCTCTGAGCCCCCCGTGGGTGAGGATGTGGACGATGAGCCCGAGCTCAATGACGTCGACGACGACAGCGAGCTCCTCGCGGAACTCGACGGCCTGCTCACCAGCGGACGAGCGCGAGTCGCCGAGATGGCAGAGCTGGGTTTCACGGCCTGACACTGCCGAGAGGTTTCTTTGGAGGGGGAGCAATCCCCCTCCAAAGGAGCTGTAATTTAACAATTTATGAGTATCATCTGAAGCCGAATAGACATAGATTCGACTTCTGTAGTACCCATAAACCCAACCAAGCCAACCGACCTAGGAGGTCAACATGGCACAGTCAGATATCAACCAGAGGGTCGCGGAGATCCTCCGCGAACACGACAGACTCCACGGAGCGCACGCCGGCGTCGCCCGGCAGGTCGTGGATCACGAGGGTCGCCTCGCTGGTGTTCGCACCGACGTCGATAGCGTCACGGACCGCGTCAACGAGCTCCTCGCCGACGACGGCCGCATCGCCCAGCAGGACGAGGCGATCGTCGCGGTGACCACGGAGTTCCGAGATCACCGGGTCGAGGCCAGGCGTCGCCTGCTCGATCTCGAGTCGTGGCGCAACCGCGTCGACGGCAACTTCCCCTGGCTCCACTGGGGAGGAATCACCTCTTTGGGCTTCATGATCAGCATGCTGTTCTGGCGCACCGTGATGTACGCCTGGAACTGGCATCCCTGGCTGGAGGACCGTGGCGGGGCCAACTGGTGGGAGAACAACCAGACCGGTGTGCTCAACGCCCACTGGTGGGTGCTGGTGATCGCCAGCACCATCATCATCTCGGCCATCGCCTGGGCACTGCTGCCGCGTCAGCCACGTGACAACGGAGCGGGCAACAACGCCGACGCCAACGCCGATCAGACGGCCCAGGCGGACCGTGTCGGTCCCCTCGGGCCAGTCGGTACACCACCGCCACCCCCGACCCCGCCTCCCGGCGTCAACACCGAGCAGCTCGCCGCGCAGCGGTAGAAGTTCGGTGGAAGCCGTCCTGGGGGAACGCAAGTTCCCCCAGGATGTGCTACTATCCTTATAGGTTGTAACTATTAGTAAGTTCTAATATAGTGACTTTTTCACTTTCTTGCCTTTGAAAGTGGAGAAGTGTTCTGTATTCGAAAGGCAATCCAATTCACGAACCCCAGAAAGGGGGTAGTACCTTGAACACCACCAGAGACAGAATGTCTGCGGCGATGATCGTCATCGCCGGAGCGCTGGGTCTGTTGCTGCTTCTGAGCGGGCTGGGAGTGATCCCCGTTGGGGCCAACCCCGGTCCGGAAGATCGGTGCCAAGGCGCCGAGGCCAAGTTCTACGCCTACCAGGCACGGAGCAACGGCCAGTTCGGTCCCGCCGTCACCACGGACAACGTCCAGGAGGCCGTTGCCGAGCTGTACTCGCGCATGGACTGCGACCCACTGCTTGCAGTGGTGATCGCGGCCGACGTGAGTGGTCAGTGGGGCAACGATGTCCAGCTGTACAACTACGCACAACGGATCCTGCGGGATCGGCAGGCGTGGGATGCACTCGTGGCTCGCACTCGTGCGATCCTCGACCAGTGCAACCCGGTCTTCCGGACACGGTCGAACCGCTACATGACACTGGGGATGCACCGCGGTGCCAACCCACAGATCATGCCAACGCTCTTCCAGGTGAGCCCCGACCGGCCCACCTTCCGAACGTTGGAGTTCGACTGCGGTGGTGGTCGCGTGGTGGTGCTGAAGCTGGATTGCGGGTTCCAGCCCGTGCATCCTTTCTTCAGCCTCATCTCGACCACGCCTGCGAACCCCGGTAGCACCCCGAGCATCAGTCCTCCCGGTACGCCGCCGACTTCGCCGCCGCCGACGTGGACGGTTCCGCCGACCACACCGCCACCGACGACACCGACGACGACACCGCCAACGACGGTGCCTCCGGGTTGCCCGACGGGACCGGACGGCTGCAAGCCGCCAATCCCACCGACACCGGCAACTTGCAACTTGCCGGACGACCTGTGCCATGGCGGCACAGGACCTCCGACACCGCGCCCGCCCGCTACGGTGCAGCCGACGCCGACGGTGGCACCGCCACCGGCACCGCCACCTCCTCCGGTGTACACGGTGCCCGGCCCGGACCCGACCACTCCGGTCACATCACCCTCAGGGGTGCCTGACTGAGGGTGGTATCCCAGGGCTTCGACTTCGGTCGAGACCCTGGAAGCCTCGATTCTCGGGTGCTCGTTCTCCTCACGGAGAGCGGGCACCCGGTCTCGGGGTGTTTTTGATTAGAGCAAAAAACTATTCAAATTTATCAGATAAATATTGACAATAAGCATAAGTACTTATACAACAAAATTATTACGACAATCTGTAATGAAAATATACGAATTTAACATAATATATTTAACCATAAAAAGTACTCCCAAAAGCATTGACATAAGAATCATGATATGATATGATACTCACCAGAACAGAAAAGTTACTTAAAAATTAAATATATCTGAATGAACTGCGCTTATTTCTTTTGGAAAGCTGTTGTACTTAACAAATTAACTTAAACATCTTTTAAAAGGAGGTAGCTTATGAAACTTACTACCAAAATCGGCCTAGGTGCCATGGCAGCTCTTGTGGCTGTGATAGTTCCTATGATGGCTTTTGCCGGATGGTATCCCGATCGTCCTACCAAAAAATGGGATGGTCCATTGACCACAGGCTTTGACCATGTACAATTCAACTCGTTTTACAATACTCCAATGTATGGTAATGAGACTGAATTTTTTGATGGTAAACAAACCGGACAAGGTCCGTTTTATGACAATATCAACGTAACAGTTGGCCAAGAAATAACCTTGCGAACTTATGTTCACAACGGCGCAGACCCAAGTCTAAACAGTGCAGCAAATAACTATCGAGGAATAGCTCGAAATACCAAAGTAAAAGTTGGTTTGCCAGCTGGATTTGGTACCAAGATGAATGCAGTAAGTCAAGTGTCAGCTGACAATGCCCAACCAGGCAGTGTGTTTGACACAGTAGACTTCACTAGTGCAAATGGTACACCTTTCAAAGTGAGTTATGTACCGGGATCGGCTTATGCCAGTACCCATAGTGTTACTCAAATGCCACTTAGCGACAGTATAGTTACTACAGGTGCATTGATAGGCGAAACAGCTCCAGACGGTAATGTACCAGGATGTTTTCAATATGCTAGCTACGTAGTGATAAAAGTAAAAGTAGAAGCTGTACCACTCAAGATAGAAAAATCTGTAGGATTTCCAAAACAGACTTTCCAACAACAAGTTGAAGCCAAAGCTGGTGATCGTCTATACTTCAAGATAGACTTCAAAAACCAAGGTACTGACAAGATGAATAATGTGGTAATAACTGACAAGTTGCCATCACAATTTGAACTCTTGCCAGGAACAGTCAAGCTTTACAACTCAACTTACCCTGAAGGTCATTTGATACCTGATGGAGCGTTGTTCACGGCAGGTGGAGTAGGCGTAGGTAACTATGCCGCTGGAATCAATGGATATATCTTATTCCAGGTAAAGGTTAAAGATGAAGCCAAAGGATTGCTAACCAACGTTGCTTGTGTCCGTTCGACCGAAGTGCCTTACGACACTTGTGATGATGCCAAAGTAACCACACCAGAACCACCTAAGCCACAGGAATGTTTACCAGGAATACCAGTAGGAGATTCACGTTGTAACCCAACACCTCCTCCAACTCCTGAAACACCTGTTACTGAAGTACCAGCTGGAACATTGCCTGATACAGGTCTTGAGTCTGGATTGAGCGCAATGCTTGGCATGACCACCCTGAGCGCAGGTATACACGCTTACCGAAAAAGCAAAAAAGCTGCAAAAGATGTAGTACTTAGCAAGAATCGAAAATAACTAAGTAACAATTCTTAAAAGCTACAAATTGACCCCAATGATAATTTATCAAGGGGTCTTTTTGTATTATGCAGTTTTGTTATTTGGAAATATTTTGTTCTAAGTAGGCTTCGATAAATTGTCCGATGTCGCCATTTAACACTCCACTAGTATCGGAGGTTTCGTAGTTGGTCCGATGATCTTTGACTTTGTTGTAGGGATGCAAGACATAACTGCGTATTTGTGCACCCCAATCTGCAGACTTGACCTTGCCACGCAATTTCTCAATATCATCAAGTTTTTGGGCGCGTGCTAGTTCGGAAAGTCTGGCAGCTAGTATGGAGAGAGCTGTGGCTTTATTCTTGAGCTGAGAACGTTCGTTTTGGATAGAAACAGTGGTGCCGGTAGGCAAGTGTGTGATACGCACTGCGCTATCGGTGGTATTGACGCTTTGTCCACCATGTCCGCCGGCTCGATATACATCGATGCGTAGATCCTTTTCATTGATATGCACTGCCTTATCATCTATTTGTGGTACTACATCGACTAAAGCAAATGACGTTTGGCGTAAATTATCGCTATTGAAGGGTGAAAGCCTTACAAGTCGATGGACACCTTTTTCACACCTAAGTAATCCATAGGCAAATGGTCCTGTGATAAGTAAAGTAGTAGACTTGATACCAGCTTCTTCACCAAAAGATGTATCGAGTATTTCTACCCCAAGGCCAGTTGAGTTGGCGTATTTGACATACATTTGCTGTAGCATTTGTGCCCAATCTTGAGCATCCGTCCCACCTACACCAGCTGATATCTGGACAATTGCAGGATTCTTATCGAATTCACCCGATAATTTTACGGCTACTAACATAGTATCGGCTCTAGTGCTGAGCTCTTTTAGGATATTATCAAATTCTATTTTGGCTGATTCTCCAGATTCTAGTTGTGCCAGATCAAGCGTAGTTTGAAGATCTGATTGAAGTTTTTGCCAACTTTCGATGTATTTCTTGAGTTCGCTTGCTTCGCGTGATATTTTCTCTGCATTGGCACTATCGCTCCAAAAATCCGGCTCGGCAATACAGTCTTCTAGTTTAGCTAGCTTGGATTGTTCAGACTCGATATCGAGTTGCTTGATTGCTAGATTGACTGACTCGAGTAATTTAGATAGTGAATTTATGATAGGTTTCATGATTATATTATAACAACTATCTTGTAAGAATGTTGATTTGTATCTAGCGTGGCTATACATAAGCATATTCTTTGCACATGTAGTGTAATTGAGATACAATATGACATATGATTCTACTAGATAGAGTCTCAGTGATGTACCCAAATAAAACGGTTGCATTGTCTGGTGTCTCTCTACATATAAACCCCAAAGAATTTGTAACTATTGTCGGTGCCTCCGGGGCCGGCAAAAGCACACTTATACGTCTTTTAATCAAAGAAGAGGTACCTACAAGCGGCAAGATAATTGTAGGAAGTATAGATTATGACACTATAGACAAAGCCAATATTCCGCATCTCAGACGTAGAATAGGTGTAGTATTCCAAGATTTCAAACTACTCCCGAACATGACTGTATTTGAAAATGTGGCATTTGCACTAGAAGTATCTGGAGTGAGTAATCGCGAAATCAAACGAGCTGTTCCAAAAATCCTACAATTAGTAGGACTTAGTGAGAAAATGCATAGTTATCCAAGTGAGTTATCTGGCGGTGAAAAGCAACGCACCGCGATAGCTAGAGCATTGGTAAGAAATCCCAAAATACTTATCGCCGACGAGCCTACTGGCAATCTGGACCCCAAAAACTCATGGGATATTATAGAGCTATTGCTCAAAATAAATCGGTTTGGAACCACGGTACTTCTAACTACTCACAACAAAGAAATAGTTGATGCATTGAAAAAAAGAGTCGTAACAATCAACCGTGGAAGAATAATTAAAGATGAAAAGATCGGGAGATATAGTCTATGACTACATTACTCAGGATCTTAAAAACTGGATTTAGAAATATATTCAGAAACGCGTGGCTCAGTACTGCTGCTACAGCAATAATGGTGGTGACATTATTGATAATGACGTTTTTTGCATTTTCAACTATATTTGTGAATACTCAGTTAGCTCAAGTCAGAGAAAAAATTGATCTAAGTATCTTCTTGTCTGATGATGCTACTCAAACTCAGATTCAAGAATTACAGTCTAAGCTGGGTGCGGTAGAAAATGTATCATCTGTAACCCTAGTAACAAAAGCAGATGCGCTTAAAAAATTGGAGAGCTCAAGTGAAGAGGGTCAAAAACTTGCCAAATCAGCATCTGAGATTGGCAATCCACTTCCAGCTAGTTTTGAAGTCAAATTAATCAATATCGACAAGATATCAGAAACAAATGCAAATATACGAGCTCTTGCAGAAGCTAAAATCGTTACTGACACGAGTTTTGACAACCGTGACGACAATAGAAAAGGGGTAGTAGAAAATGTCATTAGGATAAGCAACTCTGTAAGTCGTATAGGACTTGTTCTTAGTATTGTATTTTTGGTAATTGCACTACTTATCATATTCAACACAATACGTATGGCAATATTCACTAGGCGTGAAGAAGTAGAAATTATGAAGCTAGTAGGTGCTACCAAATGGTTTATACGTGGGCCATTCTTGGTAGAAGGTGGGCTGTATGGTATCTTCGGTGCAATCATATCGCTTTTGATACTGATACCTTTCTCTCGTGCCATATCTTCGTTTTTGATAGAAAAATTAGGTGCAGGTCCAACTCTAGAGTATTTTGTAGCTCACTTCTGGCTAATAGCTAGTGGAATGTTCGGAGTAGGAATACTCATCGGAGTTGTCTCTAGTTGGTTTGCACTTATTAGATATCTCAAGCTGTAGTATTCAAGCATAACCTATTTGATTTAGTATAAAAAAATTGGTATAATATGATAGGTCAAAGGAGGGTGACATACAAATCAATACTATAAAAACAAAATTATTTACAGCTCTAAGCATAGCTATAGTAGCTGTTTTGTTGTCTCTAGTATCATCTAGTGGTATTGCCTATGCCGATGAATTTGATGCCCAAATAAATGCACTTAAAACACAGATCAATCAAAATCAAGCTGCGGCCAATCAGAAACGCAACGAAGCAGATACACTGCAAAATAAACTAGATACTATCAATGCCCAGATAAGAGCCGCCGAAGCTTCTCTGAATCTTACTAAAACTCAGATATCCAATACCAATCAGCAAATAGAAGATCAAAATAAAGAACTTAATCGTCAAAGAAATATTCTTAAAGAAAACTTGCGAATTATCTACAAACAAGGTGAAGTTACTCCGCTAGAAATAATTGCATCTAGTAAAAATCTGAGTGATTTTATAGCACAACAACAATATTTTAACGCTATAAAAAATAAAATAGAACAAAATCTAATAAAAATTGATCAAATAAAAAAAGAACTGGACAATAAGAAGGCAGAATTGACCAGTCTGTCTGCTCAACAACAAGGACAAGTAGATTCAATAGCAACACAAAGAGCTGAACAGTCTAATATCTTGAGTCAAACCAGGGGAGATGAAGCAAGGTATCAGCAGATAGTAAGTGAAGCTAAGAAGCAATTGACTGCCGCTCAAGCCGCTCAAGCCGCAAGTATTGCATCAGCATCTTCAAATAATACTTATGGGGGAACCGGCGGATACCCTTGGGTAAATGCACCATGGCCAAACCTACTGGCTGATTATTGGAATTTTTATCAAAGACAATGCACATCGTATGCGGTTTGGAGATTTTCTGCACTACATCCTGGTAAACCTATACCTACCTGGTGGGGTACAATTGTTCCGACCAATGCCAAGCATTTTCCCGCACGCGCATCGGTAACTCCGGGATTTAGCGTGAGTTCTACCCCTCGAGTTGGAGACATTGCTATCTATTCCGCTGGCGAGTATGGGCATGCTATGATAGTAGAGAGTATTAACGGCAACACCGTAAGAGTGAGCCAGTACAACGCTGGATGGGACGGCCGATACTCTGAGAGTACTTGGCCAATATCAGCGTTAACATTTATTCACTAGGAGGAAATATTGAATTTAGTTAGAAACAGAGTCATCACAAATCTGGGCATCTGGACAACAGCGATCATAGTCTTGTTGGCTGGATTTGTGTACAATCCTACACAGGTCAATGCTGAGAGTGCACAGGAAAAGATTAATCGACTCAATAAAGAGATACAACAATATCAAGAAGCTGCAAATGCAAAACGCTCTGAGGCCAACACCCTCAAAGACGTATTAGCTAATCTTACGGCCGAAATTACAACTGCTCAAAAGGCATTGGATTTGACCTCGGCCCAAATCAGCGAAAACACTGCGCAAATAGATAGAGCCAATCAAGACCTCGATCGACAAAAAACTATTCTCAAAGACAATCTGAAGGTGGTTTATAAGCAAGGAGAGGTAACTCCAATAGAGATAATTGCTTCCAGTAAGAATCTTAGTGATTTTGTATCGCAACAAGAATACTATTCTGCTATCAAAAAGCGTATTGATGAAAATTTGGTCAAGATAAATGAACTCAAAAAAGAATTGGATACAAGACGCGCAGAACTTACTGAACTGTCTACCAAACAAAGAGGTCAAGTAAATGCTATAGCCGAAAAACGCGCTCAACAATCAAGTCTACTCGCTAAGACCCAGGGTGAGGAAGCGAACTATCAAAAAGTAGCCTCTGATCTTGCTGCTCAACGAAAACAAGCAGAAGACCAGGTGCGTGCACAAGCAGCAGCTGCGGTGGCGGCATTTCGATCAGGCAAATTAGTTAGCCTTGGCAATGTGAATACCGGTGACATAATAGGCTATATGGGAAGTACTGGTAATTCTACTGGTACCCATTTGCATTTTTCAGTCTTAAATTCTAGCGGTGGGTTTATCAATCCAAATGGATCTGGATTTAATTATGCACAAGCTACCACTGGAGTGGTAACTCAAAACTACGGCACTGCCACTTGTTCAGTGTGTGGATATAGTTTTCATAATGGTATAGATATAGCAAACCCATCAAATCCTCCAGTACGAGCTGTTGCTGCTGGACAGATCATTTTCAATGGCTGGGATCCATATGGATTTGGTCATAAGGTCATGATATTACATCCTAACGGCTATATTACCTTGTACGCTCACCTACTTAATTAAATTCAGACACCAATATATATATGCAAAACCAGACCAATCCAGATAAAGAAACTATAAAAAATAAAAACAATAATTATTTGAAATTTTCTATTATTGCTATCGTATTTTTTATATTTGGATATTTTGTCAATGCAGTAGGCCCAAGCATATCGATTGGTCCGACCAAAATAAGCCAAAATAGCAAAATAGAACTAACAAAATTCTGGAAAGTTAATGATATACTACATGCCAAATACGATGGAGATATTTCTGCTGAAAAACAAAGTGAAGGAGCAACCGCTGGTATGGTCGCATCGCTCGGAGATCCCTATACTACTTATCTAGATGCCAAGTCCAATAACGAACTAAATGATCAACTCGCTGGAAAATTAAGCGGGATTGGTATAGAAATAGGTATTAAGAACAATAGACTTACAGTAGTAGCCCCTATAGACGGTACACCTGCGTCAAAAGCTGGACTCAGGGCTGGAGATATCATTGTATCAATTGATGGACAAGATACTTCTAACATGACGGTAGATGAAGCAGTGACAAAGATAAGAGGCCAAAAAGGGACAGAAGTCAAACTAGGTATAATCCATCCGGGGAGCTCTCTGGAGGAAATAACCATTGTTCGAGATGATATTACTGTGCCGAGTGTAAGCTATGAAATCAAGCCAAACAACATTGGATATATCAAGATTAGTACTTTTGGAAGTGACACCGCAAGCCAGATTGAAAAAATTGCAAATGAGTTTAGTGCCAAGGGGGTCAAAGCGATAGTTCTAGATGTAAGAGATAACCCAGGCGGATATCTTGATAGTGCTGTGAAGATAAGTTCAGAATTCTTAAAAGAAGGCGTGATAGTCAAAGAAAAATCAAAACATTCCAAGGACAAAACATTCTCAGCCAGTGGTACTGGTAAATTGACGAATATACCTATCATAATGCTTATCAATGGTGGTTCGGCATCGGCTTCTGAAATACTTGCAGGAGCATTACACGATAACGGTAGAGCTACACTAGTAGGTGAGAAGACATTTGGTAAAGGTAGCGTACAAGAGATAGTGTGTCTCAAAGAAGGTGGGCCTATTCTAAGCTCAGAGTGTAAGTCAGATGCACTGAAGGTAACTATCGCCCACTGGTTCACCCCCAAAGACGTGAATATCTCCAAGGAAGGCATTAAACCAGATATAGAAGTTAAGCTATCAAATGAAGATTATAATGCTAATCTAGATCCTCAGCTTACAAAAGCTTTAGAAATTGCAAGCCAAAAGTAAATTTACAATAGAATATTGGATTAATATTCAAAAACTATTGCCGAGTAAGCGTCATAAGCAGTATCATATATGTATAAGTGAGGGGATTTTAAATATGAAAAAGAAAACAAAAAAGCAAACCAAGCATACAAAATATATTTTTGTAACTGGTGGTGTCGTCTCAGGATTAGGAAAGGGAATTACTGCAGCAAGCCTCGGGAAAATTTTATGCTCTCGAGGTTTTTTAGTAAATATTCAAAAATGTGACCCGTATCTCAATACCGATGCTGGTACACTCAACCCTTCCGAGCATGGAGAAGTCTTCGTGACCCATGATGGAGCTGAGACTGATCTAGATCTGGGTCATTACGAAAGGTTTATTGACAGAGAACTCGACAAATCTAGTTCGGCAATATCGGGACAAATATTCTCTAGTGTGATAGAAAATGAGCGCAAAGGAAAATACTTGGGCAAAACTGTGCAAATAATTCCTCATGTAACTGATGAGATTCAGCGTAGAATCATAGATGCTGGTAAAGGATTCGACATACATATCGTGGAGATTGGTGGCACAGTTGGAGACTATGAAGCGATGGCTTTTATCGAGGCTATCAGACAGATGAAACAAAAGGTAGGTCAAGAGAATGTACTCTATGCACACCTGGTCTTTTTGCCGTTTTTGGAGGCTAGTAAGGAATTAAAAACCAAACCAGCTCAAAATAGTGTTCGTGATCTAAGAGAAGCGGGCGTATTGCCTGATGTACTATTTGTAAGGACTGATCACCCAATTAGTGCCGAAGCACTCAATAAAATGAGTTTGTACTGTGATGTGGATAAAGATGCAATTGTTGCGCTTCAAACTGCCAAGTCTGTATATGAAGTACCTCTTAGTATGGAAAATACCGGTATAGGTGAATATATACTGAAGCACTTTAAATTGTCCAATAAGACCCCAGACTTGATTGAATGGAGTATGCTAGCAGATAAAATAAAGGATTTGAAAAAAGAAGTATCTGTAGGAGTCATCGCCAAATATATGGCTCATGAAGATACATATATGAGCGTTTTCGAGGCGATAAAAGCAGCTGGATGGAGCAATAATACAAAAGTAAATATTGAGTGGATAAATGCTGAGAATGTGCAATTTATCAATAAGGATATTTCTAAGCTGGATGGCATAGTAGTACCGGGTGGATTTGGTGATAGAGGAGTTGAAGGGAAAATAGCTGCTGCTAAGTATGCCAGAGAAAATAATTTGCCCTATCTTGGACTATGTTTGGGCATGCAAGTAGCAGTGATAGAATTTGCTAGACATATATTAGTAACTGATGATGCCAACTCAACTGAATTTGATAAAAACACAAAAAACCCCGTCATACATATTATGCCGGGTCAGCTAGGAGTACAACTAGGGGGTTCGATGCGTCTTGGCAATTATCCGTGTGTTATTACTAAAAATACTCGAGCACACCTTGCATACCAAAAAACTAAAATCATCGAGCGACATCGCCATAGATTCGAGTTTAATAATAAATATCGAGATATTTTTAGTAAAAATGGAATGAAATTTAGTGGAATAAATCCGGATTCCAATCTAGTGGAAATCATTGAGCTTGAAGGCCACCCGTTCTTTGTAGCTAGTCAATTTCATCCCGAATTCAAATCCAGACCAAATCGTGCACATCCATTGTTTGTAGACTTTATTGCAGCTGTTAATAGAAGGAATGACTTGAATTCTAAAAATAATGCTTCTAGTGCAAATGTTCAGCACGAAGTACTAAATAATTAGAGTATTATTTAATTTGCAACGACATTGACGAGTGTCTTACGATGTTTGGAGCCGGTAAATGTTGTGCGTTTTAGTGTGGAGAATTTTACTACACCTGAAGTTGTAGAAAAAATGGTGTAGTCTTTTCCTGTGCTCACTCCAGTGCCGGGGTAGAATTTCGTACCTCTTTGTCTAACTATAATATCTCCAGGTTTTACTTCCTGGCCACCATATAACTTGACTCCTAGACGTTTTGATTGCGAATCGCGACCATTCTTGGACGATCCACCTGCTTTAGTCTTTGACATTTCTTCCTTACTTATTAGTTTTAAGTGATATAATCTGTCTTCCTACGATTTGATTATCTCTTTTGTATATAATCTTGTCGTAGGGAACAGATTGAAACTGATTAATAGTATAACCCAGTTTTTGTATTTGGTCAATAATATTAAGACATTCAAGACCCCCCGAAATCTTCCAGCAGGGCAATGCCAATACGATACTTTCAGGTACTCTAGAGGCTTGTTTGATACTTCTCAGAAAATCTAAATATAACGGTGATAATTGATTGCGAAAACCCTGAATGTCGCCTGTGCTTGGCATATGATGCAGAGGAGACCCTAAGTATCCTTCTGTAACTATGTGGTATTTGGCTTCAGGTATCTTCGTAAGCTTCGTGGCGTCGGCATTGAATAATTTAAAATGTTTAATTGTAGAGAAATTGTCATGAAGCCAATTTAGGTTTAACTGTGAACACTTGACCATTTTATCGGAAATATCAGATCCCCAGGTTTCGAAGTTTTGAAGTAGTGCTTCTTGTAATACAATCCCGCTTCCACAAAATGGATCATACACTATAGCACCTTCTTGAACTTTGGCCATGTTTATCATGCTTTGAGCAAGTTTTGGGGGGAACATACCTACCTTCATATCCCTACACGGTCTTCCATAATCTCGTTTGGAGTAAGCGTCTATATCTTGTACAGCATAAGTTTCACCGATGACAACATGATTTTTTGAAAAAGCAATTATTAGCTCAATGCCATTTGTCACCAATTTGTTATGTTTTATTTGAGCTGCATTCAAAATGTAATTATTTGATTCTACAAAACGACTTTTAAGATTATATTTTGCAAGATATTTTTTAGAGCTTATAAGTAATTTTTTATATGTCTTGTGACTAAAATTTTTACCATATATACTAATTCCAAAGTCTAGACTACTTATATTCTTGCTTTTGGTGATTTCTAGTAGTATTTCGGGTATTTTTGTAGTGATATCTGTATCATTTTCTAAGTGCTCTATAACTTTAGCTAGTTTTATAACTGAACCAAATTTACTAATCTCTGGAAGGGTATTATTCTTATTTTGAAATACAACACAATCCAAGCTGATCTTCTCGAAATCGCCCAACTCTGACTCTAGTTCAGCGTAGGCTAAGTTTGTTTCTCGTCCGATGATTGCACATAGCATAGTATTATTATAATTGAATTTGCGCAGAGTAACCGCATAATAAGGTACAATATAAGTAGAAAAATATATGAAACTTCGTCATTTTCTATTTTTTATAGCTCTAATAGTAATAGTTGTACTTGCTTACAACCAATTTAACCAAGTACAGTCTTTCAAAGACCTGTTTAAGACTATTAATTGGTGGATATTGGCTTTGGTGATACCAATGCGCTACTTATATTATAGATTTAATGCCAAATATTTTGAGTCGTTCTTTGCTATTTTTAAACAAAAAGCCAAGTTCAATCTTGTATTTGAATCAACTATTACAATGAACTTTGTAAACATCGTCTTTCCATCCGGAGGTATTTCCGGGTTGTCTTATATCAGAAAGGTACTTAAAGACGATGTGGATAGCGCAAATGTAACACTAGCTCAACTTAGTTGGTATGTTCTTAGCTTTATTGCCTATATCGGATTTTTGTTATTTGGATTTGTATTACTACTATTATCAAATCAAGTAATCAAAGTCAGTTCAAGGTTAATTATTTTAGTGATGTTTATAATTATTACAGTAAGTATTGCGCTGATATTGTTTATATTCAATAAGAAATTTGTAGAAAACGCGGCTTATTTTGCTGTAAAGCCACTTAATAAAATACTAGGCCTAGTACGAAAACGAATACTAGGTAGAAATAGAATTAAGAATTTTATCGGTCAATTACACGGATCAATTCTATTTCTCAGAGACAATAGAGATAAGCTGGGTAGACCACTTCTTTATACTAGTCTTATGATCCTGTTTGATTTACTTACAATCTATATTGTGTTTTTGTCATTTGGACAGATTATAAATCCAGGCATCGTGATAGCGGGATATGTCATCGCACTAATTACTTCACTAGCTTCTGTAGTGACAGCAGGGGTAGGAGTATATGAAGCTGGAATGGTGGCTACTTTTGTGGGATTAAATATACCTTTCGATATTGCATTCGCAGTTACCATAGTCTATCGAATAGTTTCGCTTTGGTTATTTATACCCGTAGGATTGTTATTTTATAAAAGGACATTATTGGATAAAAAAGAATAATGGATATAATAGAAGATCAAGTATATAGTGTATCGGAATTCGTAGGGCTACTAAATAATAATTTGGAATATTCTTATCCTGAAATAATTGTCACTGGAGAAGTATCAAGTTTTAAAATAAATCAAAATAAATGGGTGTTTTTTGATATCAAAGATAATGAATGTAGTGTGAGTTGTTTTATGACAATTTATCAACTCAAGACACCTATAGAAGATGGGATGCTGATAAAGGTTCGATGCACTCCAAAGCTTACAAACTGGGGTAAATTTTCACTCACTATCAAGTCTATCGATCTTGCAGGTGAAGGGTCTATCAAAAAATCTTTTGAGATTTTGTATGCCAAGCTGGAAAAAGAAGGTCTATTTTTGGATTCTAAGAAACGAAACTTACCTACATATCCGAAAAGAATAGGGCTAATTACATCAAAACAAGCCGCTGCTTATAATGATTTCGTCACTATTATCAACCAAAGATGGTCGGGTCTCGCGATAGATCACGCCCAGGTCCAAGTACAGGGGGAGAGTGCAGTGGACCAGATAACATCAGCTATAGAATATTTTGGTACTAAAAGTGACATATATGACATTATTGTTATTACTAGAGGCGGAGGTAGTTTGGAAGATTTGCAAGCTTTCAATACTGAACCACTAGTAAGGGCAATCAGCGGATCTAAAGTTCCCACGGTGGTTGCAATTGGTCACGAGGACGATATAAGCCTCGCAGAACTCGCTGCAGACCAAAGAGCTACTACCCCAACTAATGCAGCCCAACTGATTACACCCGATAAGACCGAGCAAGCTACAACAATAAATAATGCCATTAGGCATATGGTTTTCGAACTTGAATCTAAAATAATGGTACAACGTAAATACATCGAAGAGTTTAGCTCAGTATTTAGAACTATAGCTGCTAATACTACTGAAAAGTTAAATAGTCTGATTAATAAGCTGTTTGGTAACATTGATGCAGTTGTTGTAAATAATATCAATCTTGTAAATAACTATCAGCAATCTTTAAAGCTATTGGATCCAAACCTTGTTCTTAAAAGAGGGTATTCTCTTGTAAGACTAGAAAATACCATAATAAGCTCTGTCAATCAGATAAATAATGATGATATTTTAGATATACAATTCACAGACGGCAATGCGAGTGCTAGAGTAATTGATACAATTAAACAAAAGGAGAAGTAATGACAAAAAGCAATAATACCAAGATAACAAAAGATTTTGACTTTGCTAGTGCCATGAAAGAACTATCTGAGATTACACAGTATCTTGAGAATTCTGAGGTAGATCTAGATAAGGCTGTTACAAAGTTCAAACGAGGCAGTGAGCTTGCAAGAAATCTGAAAAAATACCTAGAAGAGACTGAGAATACAATACAGACTATAAAAGCCGACTTTTAGTTAAAATACATTTACAAATTAGTACTAATATGGTATTATTTGTTCAATTATGAAAGATCAGATACCAGAATACTTTTTAGCGCTTATTAAACAATTTGCCAATTTATCTAGTAACCAGCAAGCGGAGCGAGCAGTTATCAACATATCCGAATCCCTGGATAAATGTTTAGATTATGGGTCGAGAAAATTATTTTTTGATCTCGTTCCTAAATATTTATATAATAATCACACTACTTTTTTATCAAATTTAAGAACTAGAAATACACTCTACGATCACTCGATTCTTATTGATAGAATCAAGCTCAAGCAAAATCTTACAGACGATACAGAAGTAAGAAGTCTATTAAAAGCATACATAGAAACAATTAATATTGTAGTAGGTCAGTCTAGTGCAAATAAAATTAAGAATGTGATTCCATCTGAATTAAAAAGCTATATTGATTATAAATGAAGTATGTATAATATAAAGCTCACAATTCAAGATGATTCAATAGACTATCAAAAGATTCTTTTCGAGAGACCTATTAGCAGATTGCATACAAAGCATATTGGAGTAATTGCTAGTAGAAATATTAAGATATCGAAGCTAAATAACATTTATAATATAGTTAATGATTTTAAGCATCAAATACATGTCATAGCTGAACCTGAGATCAAACAGCTTGGAATACCAGCTGATTTATACTTATCTAGTCCTAACAAAAAAAGTGTAGCGTATTCTAATACTGATATTGCAATCGAGATACTAAATAGCTGTAATTTTTCAATTCTTGGTATTGGATATGATCAAAATTCAAAGATGCAACTTTTGTTAGAAGAAATATTTAAATCAGCTCATACAAGTTTGGCAATCTACCCGAAGTGCCTTGATATGCTTAAAACATCGATGGAAATATTGCAAAATAGAGAAGGTGAAATTCTACTTTGCAATACAGATAGTATTACTAAATTGATAAAATACCTTGGATTAGATATACATATCAATACTGGTTTGTCGATTACAAAAACTGCAGAGATTCTTGCGGTCTTAGCTCATAATATTCGAAGCAATATAGTTTATTTTCAAAAAGATCAAATAATAATGGCTGATTATCTTACACCTGGATCAATAGGTGTAATTAACTTAGATCATCAAACAGCTACTTTACCTTCAGAAATTTTTGTAGCAATATTTACGAGTTTGCTATGTGATATATCTGACACACAGAGTGATATGATGCTGAGATTCCTAACTTCAGGATATTTATTGAAAAAATATTTATTTGATTATAACAATTTCAAAAGTGCTTTAAAATAGTAAATAATTTCTTGGTGCCGCTGGTCGGACTCGAACCGACATGTCGTTAGACACACGATTTTGAGTCGTGCGTGTCTACCAGTTCCACCACAGCGGCAAAAACCTTACAGTTATTTTTAAGCTCATGTGGATCATTTGTATTATAATAGTAATAACATAAAATTCCAATGTATTTATGAGCCCCAAAACCCCCAAACAATCACTTGAATTACCGGATATAAATCCTAAAGCCCAACTACCTAATCAAAATACTGGGTTTAATATCAACAACATTCCACGATTTCACAATCCAAATGCTTCCAAGCCTAAATCCACTATTACGCTCAAAGACAAGGTAAGCCAGCTCAAACAAGAGGAGCTTAACCAAAAAGAATTACCCAAAAAGCCCAATACAATGCCAGAAATTCATAGCCCAGTAAATCCAGATATGGCTAAAAAACAAAAAGCCCAAAAAAAACTCCAAAAAATGCGAGCGCATAAACACTTTACTACTATAAGATTTGCAATAATCAGCTTCATAGTATTCATACTAATCTTCAACTCTCAGTTTCTATATAGTCAAGCTCTTTATCTTTACTCCAGAACACCTTTCGCACCCAAAATACAAACTACAATAAATCCCGTAAATCCAACGAATGTACCGACTCAATCTGCACAAGTTGTTGGTCCTGAAAATCTTATTATTATTCCAAAAATCGGTGTCACCGCACCCTTGATATTCCCGGAGACCATCGAAGAGAGAGCAGTGTTAAGAGCCCTTCAAGATGGTGTAGTACATTACTCCGGAACAGCCAACCCAGGTGAAAATGGAAACGCTGTATTTTTTGGTCATTCAAGTAATGACATATGGGAACCAGGAAATTATAAATTTGTATTCGTACTTTTAGAAAAGTTAGTTCCAGGTGATCAATACGAGATACATTATCAATCTAGAAAATATATATATACAGTTGAAGAAACAAAAGTAGTCGAACCAACTGAGCTATCCGTGTTAGACCAAACATCTGCACCTTACTCAACTTTGATCACCTGTACACCACCTGGAACCAACTGGAGAAGGTTTATTGTTAAGGCTAAGCAAACAGAGCCAATTCCTAAGGCTTCACAAGCGCCCGTAGTTACTACTCAGGTACAGAAAGATGTCCAAACTACCTTACCAAGTGCTCCACCTACTCTGATAGAGCAGATCCAAGTATTCTTTAGTAATTTGCTCAATACAATTTTAGGCAAAAATTCAAACGAGAATACTCAGCCATCCACTCAACCCAATCAGCCAAGCAATCATTTACCTGAAGTTTCTCGTAAAGTTGAAATGCCGACTACTTTTTAGTCAGATAGAGCTTATATAGTTTGCCGGAATTATTAAGAGGTATAATACTTTTTTGGCTTGGTTGAATACCGAAATCAACAATGTCATTTATAGGGGTCAAAAGATAGTTATTTTGACCATCATAATCTAAAAATCTTACTGTATTATTTTGCTGTATCACCAAATGATAATCATCATACCATTGCCAATTTTGTAAACCGAGCAAATTAGCTTCATAGCTCTCATCTTGATTGAATTCCAAATCTAGTGATCTAAGAATATTGTTCTGATTATAAACTAAGAATCTACTATTAGGATTAATGGACTGGTTTGATACATTTAATCCAATTTGTTTGGTTGACTTCGATCCACTGGTTTTTTGATAGGGATTTTTTGTAAGCTCAGCACGCATGTCAGTTTTATAGATAAGACTGAGATATTCAGCGTATCTCGATCTAATAAATAAAATATCATAACCTTTTGGGTCAAATTCGATTTGATTTATGAGTATTTCATTGGTACCTGACAGGTCATAGCTCAATAGACGCGCTAATTGTTTATTTTCAGGATCTTGTTTTACAACCATCAGCCTATCTTCCTCAACGTCTAGCTGAAAAATAGAATCGATAATATTGGACGAGATGCTGTTTTCAGATATTTGTATTTTCTTGAGCACTCCAGATTCTAGCCAAAATAACTCTGAGCTATTCTTGGGGTTGAATCTTAAATCATTAAAACTAAAACCAAATTCTTGCGTAAGATTAGTTGTTTTTGAGTTCGAAGTATCTAGTACTAATGTCTGGATAGCAGTACTAGATAATTTTTGATTAAATAACAGACGTTGACCGTCACTTGAGAGCTGTATGCCATATATTTCTATAACTTGTGTATCTGGATTGTTTGATTGAGGGGCTACATATAGAGCCTTTATTGTATCTTCGTCAGAAAGCGAATATATTGTGAGTGATTTATTCGATACACCGAAAGTTTTTTTGTTTTCAGATTGCACAATATCGCTAAAAATAATATCCTCACTTATTTGTTTTTGACCCAAAACACTCGGTAGTAATATGGAATAATTTACAAATGTAACCTCACCAGGAATTACTACTGATTCTTTCAGCCAATCTCTATATCCGTCTTTCTTAAGCTCAACCCCTATATTACCAGCAGGAGCACTGCTATATCTAAATGGAGTTTTTTTGTTTATGCTTTTACTGTTTAGAAATATCTCGGCATTATTAGGATTAGAATCTATCAACACTAAACCTGTTTTATATATCTGATTGTGAAGAGCGTCGTAATTGTACCCTTGAGCGAATGCTACGAGTATCAAAGTACCAATAACTATAATGATAATCGCGGTAATTGAAACAATCCACTGTCTGAAGCTGGTGACTTTTTTTACCATAGTTTTTACATATTATACTATTTTTTTGCAAATAAGTGAAGGTATTTTGGCTATAAGCCAATAAATTTGTTAAAATGTTTGTATGTTTTCAAAAAGAATTGCGATTGATTTAGGTACCGCTAATACCAGGGTTTATTTACCTAAAAAAGGAATAGTAGCAAATGAGCCGTCTGTTGTTGCTGTAAGTGTAGATGACAATAGAATTGTAGCTATAGGGAATGAGGCAAAAGAAATGCTTGGGCGGACTCCCGATATAATCACTGCCTCTAGACCTTATAAAGATGGAGTAATTGCTGATTATAGAATAACTCAAGCATTATTAAAGTATCTGATCAACAAAATAGCAGGTCGACTTAGATTTAGAAGGCCAGAGCTCATGATAAGCGTCCCGACCGGTATAACATCTACCGAACGCCGAGCTGTAATAGATGCGGCAATGAGTGCAGGTGCCAAGAGAGTATATATAGTCAGAGCCCCCGTAGCAGCAGCGATAGGGGCAAATGTACCAATTGCAGCTCCTGCAGGTAATCTTGTTGTAGATATCGGTGAAGGTACTACTGAAGTTGCAATTATCAGCTTAGGGGGAATAGTAGCGCAACATAGTGTAAGAATAGCTGGGGGTAAAATAGACAATGCAATATCAGACTATATTCGCAAGAAGTATGGATTGGTTATTGGGTCTAGGACAGCGGAAGATATCAAAAAAGAAATCGGTTCAGCATTACAGCTAGAAAAACCTCTAAAAATGCAGATACGTGGTCGTGATGTTGTTGCAGGCTTACCTAAAACTATAGAGCTAAATTCTACCGATGTCACCGAAGCGATCAGCGAAAGGTTAGATGACATTATCTTGGCAGTAAAAGCAGTATTGGAGCAAACACCACCAGAATTATCAAGTGATATTATCGACAGAGGAATGATTATGACTGGTGGAGGTAGTTTGTTACGTAATATCGATAAACTTATGACCAAAGTCACCGGCGTGCCTAGCTATGTCGCAGAAGAACCATTGCTTTGCGTAATAAAAGGCACAGGGATTGCTCTAGAAAACTTAGATGACTATATGCGATCAGTTATTTCTAATCGTTAACTAATGACAAAAAAACTATCATACATAAATATCGCCGCGGTGCTTCTCGCATTACTTTTGATAATCATGCCTTTTCATGCTGCACTAGTAACTATATATGGCAATTTTTTACCTTATAAGATAGCTTTGATGGCCTGGAAAGAAGTCTTGATTTCGATTATTGGAGTACTCTGCGCGTTTGCAGTATACAAAGATAGAAGCCTGCTAAAGCTAGATATAATCAATAAAATAGCAATTGGTATTTTGCTATTTAGTGTATTTATATCACTGGTTAATTACAGTGAGCTAAGTGCTCTAATAGTTGGCATTAAGACTAATCTCGTAGTATTTGTTCTGTATCTAGAAGCCCAAGTGTTGGCAAGCAAGTATAATTATGTCAATATCGTCAAGATTGTACTTATTCCAGCTAGTATAGTCGCAATTATTGCGATATTACAACCTGTTTTATTCAAGCCAGAAGTACTAAATATGATTGGCTATGGAAGTGATTCGATTGATTCATTGCAATATGTAGAATCGGCACAAGATTCGCTAAGAGTATTCTCAACACTCGGTGGACCAAATCAACTAGGTGCATACTTAATAGTCCCATTTACCCTAAGCTTGGCATTGGCCATAAAGTCCAGAAAGATTATTTGGTATTTTTTGCCATTATTTTTCTTACTTCCAATATTCATGAGCTATTCAAGGAGTGCATGGATTGGCACTATAGTTGCTGCAATCACCGTAATTTTGATGCAGTTTAAATTTAAGATACAGTTGATTGTAGGCATGATGCTCATAATTTTGTTGGCTACTTTTGGATATTTATTCTATAGCGGAGGAGTGTGTAAGTATTTTTCAGATCCTATAGGTATATTGGTCCATGGAAGTTGCCAATCTGGCAATCTAGGTGGATCAGACATGATTAGAGTGAATTCCATCCAAAACGGTATAAACACGATTACTTCCAATCCATTGGGAAATGGAGTAGGTACCGCTGGGCCGGCCAGCTTCTATACCAGTAAGCCTTTGATCGTCGAGAACTGGTACATACAAATTGCAATAGAAATAGGAATTATAGGACTGATGTTATACATAGCTTTTATATTTATGAACTTAAAAAAGCTATACAAAGAAAGTATGCATAAGAAAAATTCTGTTTTGCCTATTACTTTGCTTGCATCATTATGCGGTATATTAGTAACTTCATTATTTCTTCATACTCTTGCAGATAGTACGCTAAGTATTTTGTTGTTTGGCTTACTGGGATTAGTAATTAACAATAGATTTAAGGAGCAAGTTTTGTGAAAGTTGCACTTGTGTATGACTGGCTCAATGTTAAGGTTGGTGGGGGTGAGACCACATTTATAGAAATATCAAAACTATACCCCGAAGCTGATATATATTGTCTAGTTTACAACCAAAGTAAATTCCAAAAGTATTTTGATAACCGTCATATAAAGACAAGTCGACTTCAAAAACTACCAAATTTCATTAAGAAACGACCTCAATTTATGTTACCGTTTATTAAAAATACTGTAAATAATCTTAATTTGAAAGGATATGATCTAGTAATATCGGTATCTAGTGCTTGGGTGAAGAACATACGAGTTGACGATAAAACAATTCATATTTGTTATTGTTATAGCCCCGCTCGGATGATATGGGATAGCTGGCCAAAATACTTAGATACCCAAAAGATTGGTCCACTTCGATTGGGTGCAATTTCTAGGTTTTTCATTACTAAAATGGTTTCAAAGATTAGACTGTGGGACTTTTACTCTACTGACCATGTAGATGGCTTTATTGCAATCAGTAAATTTATTCAAGGTAGGATAACTAAATTTTATAGAAGAAAAAGTGAATTGGTATATCCTCCTGTTATTTTAGGAGAAGGAACACTCGTACCCAGCAATAAAAGAGATTATTTTTTGATACTCTCTAGTTTAAGTAATTATAAGAATATAGATATTGCTATTAAAGCATGCATGGAATGTAATAAAAAACTAGTCATTGTGGGCGATGGTCCAGATAAAAAAAGGTTGATGGATATTGCGGGTAATAATAAGAATATTGAATTTGCCGGAAGGGTAGATGAAGATAAAAAATGGGAATACCATAAACGTGCAAAAGCTCTGATATTTCCAAGCATTGAAGATTTCGGAATAGCACCAGTGGAAGCTATGAGTGTCGGTACACCAATTATTGCACTTAAGGGCGGCGGACTGTCTGAGACAGTTCAGGATAAAATAAGTGGAATATTTTATAATGACTACAATAGTCTTACGGTTGTATTGAACAACTTCGAAACATATAGCTTTATACCTAATAAAGTTCGAAACTCAGCGATGCAGTATGATATAGATAAGTTTAATACTAACTTTGTGCATAAAGTTAATAAATTATATAAATTAGGTAAGTATGAAAAACAAAACTAATCCGGTTTCCAAGATCAATATACTCGGTGTTGGTATTGACAACCTCGACATAGATGGAGCCAATCTATACATCAAAAATCTTGTCCAAAATACTAACTCTACAAATCACTATGTAGTAAAACCATATGTGGAATTTATGACCAAAGCACATAATGACCACCGTATAAAAACAATATTAAACGATGCTGATCTGGTGCTCCCTGATGGAATTTCACTGCAGTGGGCTTCGAGTTATTTATACGGTAATCCAAAAAGAGCCTTTTTAAAAACTATTCGTAGCTTATTGTTTTGGATGCATGATGATAAGTGGCGTACACAGATTCTAAAACAAAATCTAGGTGGTCCAAACCAAACCATTCCATTGCTAAAAATGGCTGAAGAAAATAACTGGAGTATTGGAATCGTGGGTGGAAAACAAGCAGAGCAAAAACACAGAAAACATAACCTTAATAAGATTTTCCCTGGAATTAAACGACTATATTGCTGGGAGGGATACTATAATCAAGATAGTATTCGAGATATTATCACGGAAATGAAATCTAAGAAATTAGATATCTTATTTGTAGCGATGGGATTCCCTAAACAAGAAGAATTTATTTTTCGTTATAAAAAAGAAGGTATCGCCAAAGTTCTCATTGGCGAGGGTGGTACTTTTGACTATGATGAATTAGGCGGCACAACCAAAAGAGCGCCAAAAAAGATACAGCTTATAGGGCTAGAATGGGCCTGGCGAATCATAGTCCAACCCAAACGGATACTAAGATTATTTAGTATATTAAAGTTTATCATTTTGATAAAGCAATTTTCTCGATCAACTACAACTAAACTGTTTACGCTTTAGTATAGATATATTACAATAATTACAATGCTTAATAGAAATGTAACTACTTATGAAGTGTAAAATTTGTGATTCAAAAGATCAAATAGAGATAGCTGGTAAAACATTCTGTGCCAACTGTGGTGGTGTCAACTCATTTGTAGACAATAATACTATTCCTGACTCAACCACCCCAGACAGCCAAATTAAACCAACTTTTCAAATACAACCCACCCAACAACCCGTTGCTCAAAACCCCACTTCAAACAACCTACCTCCAAGCATTCAAAACAGTGGCAATAATATGCAGCCAGTTACTCAGACAGACAATTCGGCAACTGCTGTGCAATCCAACCCCATTAACCCAGGCAATACTTCAAACCAAACCATAAACACTTATAGTCAACCACCAGTTCAAGCCCCCAATCCAACGAACATACCGCAACCAGTCTATACTCAAGCACAACCTCAACCGTCACCTCAAGTAAATAATATCAATAATTCTACGCCAACACCCCAGAATATTGTGACTACAAGCAATACTCAAACCCCTCTAGTGTCAGTGCAAAATCCTAGCAATACTCAGCCCAACCCGCAAACACAAAATAGTCCATCACAGCAGATAGGCTCAAACACGGTGCCCAATCTAGGTAATGAAATAGGGCAATTATCCAAAAAAGATAATTTGGCTTTTTCAGATGATGAACTTGAGCAATTAGCGAATGATAAGACTCCCGCGCCTAATGTAATTAATCCATTTGCTGATATAGCAAATGATTATGATAAATCCAATCAAAAAACTCGTTTGGTAAATGATATAAGCAAAAGCGGGGATCGAAATAGTTCTGTTACAGTAAGACCACCAGCTCCAATAAATACTCCGCCTAACCAATCGACAAATATAAAGCCTCAGAATGCAACTAACACGCAGCCTAGTCCACAACCGCCTATAAACTCAGCAAATTCTAATACCAGCAATACTAATTCAGCCCAATATAGCAGACAGGCAGACATTATCGCCGGTCAAGTCGATCAGCCAAAAAAAGAAAATAAAATAAAAAAACATGGCAGTAAGGTAGCTAGCGTAGGGTTGTCATTAGCTGGAGTGATATTACTAGGCATATATGTTTGGCAGATCAATTACCCTAATCTTGCCTTGAAAGTAGCAGGATCCAAAGCCGGCATCAGTGCTTCATTGCCAGCTTATCTACCTAACGGATGGAAAATATCTGGAGATATCCAAGCCAATCCAGGAAGTATTAGCTACAAACTAGCTACATCTGATGGCAATAAATCTGTAGCAATCAATCAGGTTCGTTCTGATTGGGATTCACAGGCTTTGGCTGAAAATTACTTGGCACCAAATACTGATAAATACACGGCCTTGCAAGCTGAAGGGTTAACTATTTATATTTATAACAACAACCAAGCGAGTTGGGTGAACCATGGTACATGGTATAGAATAGAAGGACAAGACCACGGTCTTAGTAAGGATCAAATCATAAAAATGGCAACTAGTTTGTAAGGGGGGTAATATGAACGATAAAGCCTGGGATGAGTTAATAAATTTAATCGATGAAAAATATCAAATCGATTCATCTGATAGACTAAAAGAAGATATAGAAGATCATCCAGAACTTAAAAGATTAATAGAACGAATAGAGTTTGAAAAAGATAATATCAAATACCGAATCGACAGAGTAACGAGTCCAGCAATAATAGATAAAAAAACTCACTACCACCATCGTGGATCGGCCAATCGTATAGAGTATGTCTATGACCCTGAAGAGACCATTACGAAAGTTGTGTTTTATCAACAACTTAGTGACGGACACTATAACGAGATATCCCCCGAATCTATGCTGAGCTAGGTAGAAAAGTACTTTTCAAGTATAATTTAGATATGAATAAGCCTGTAAGAACACGATTCGCACCTAGCCCTACTGGCATGCTTCACATCGGAGGAGTAAGAACTGCGTTATTCGCATATCTGTATGCAAAATCTCACGATGGCACTTTTGTATTGAGGCTTGAAGACACTGATAGAGAAAGATTTGTAGAAGAAGGCGTGGAGCAAATCATAAAAAGCCTTGATTGGCTTGGTATATATCCTGATGAAGGAGTCTGGTATGAAGATAAACCAGGCAACCACGGTCCATATATACAATCCAAAAGGCTGCCACATTATAAAAAATATGCCGAAGAATTAGTATCAAAGGATTTGGCTTATTACTCATCTATTACACCAGAAGCATTTGCCAGTTTGAGAGAAGAAGCAATACTTGCTAAAAAACCATTCGTATACAAGTACTCCATGGAACCAAAAGAAAAACCCGATAGTACAGAGGGATTACCGATAAGATTGAAGATAACAGAAGGTGAAACTAACTGGAATGACGAAGTACGTGGTGCCTCAAAGACACCCAACAGACTACTAGATGACTTTGTAATACTCAAGGCCGACGGTTTCCCAACATATAATTTTGCAAACGTCATTGATGACCATATGATGGAAATTACGCATGTGATTCGAGGTGATGAATTTATATCAACAACAGCAAAACATGCTTTGCTGTATGACTTACTCGGATTTGAAAGGCCAAAATGGGCACATCTACCGGTTATTTTGGGACCAGATGGAAAAAAGAAAATGAGCAAAAGAGACGGGGATGTAAATGTACTAGAGTTTGAGAAGAAAGGATATCTCAAGCAATCCATGATAAACTTCTTAGCTTTACTGGGATGGAATGACGGTAGTGAGCAAGAAATATTCAGCCTGGAAGAGCTTATCGCTAAGTTTAGCTTAGATAGAGTACAGAAGAGTCCTGCTGTTTTTGATATAGCTAGACTTGACTGGATGAACGGGGAGTACGTTCGCAAGATGCCAATGGTTGAGCTTTTGAATAGCCTTAAGCCTTTTATTCCATCCGAATGGTACAAAGACGCAGACTATATAGAAAAGGTAGTTGCACTCGACCGTGAGCGCCTTAAGACTTTGGCGGATGCGAGATACCTGATGGAGATATTCTTTGAGAATCCAAAAGTAGATATCAAGCTACTCACGCAAAAAGATTCTCTAGAAGACATAAAGATGTGGCTACAAAAAACCGTAAGTGCATTGTCTGATACTGAGTTTACTCACGACTCAGTAGAGGGAGCACTACGTGACCTTGTAGAAGAACTGGGCATAAAAACTGGCCAATTATTTTACGCCTTGCGCATTGCTCTTACTGGCCGTACCGAAGCACCAGGCTTATTTGATATTATGCTTGTACTAGGTAAAGAAGAGGCTTTAAAGCGCTTAGTTAATATCAGCTAATTCCAGTCTAAAGTTCCACCGGTCTGGTATTCGGTAACACGAGTTTCAAAAAAGTTCTTCTCTTTGGATAGATCTACTGCCTCGCTCATCCATGGGAATGGGTTTTTGACATTGAACTGTTTGGGTAGGCCAACAGCACCTAGTCGTCTGTCTGCGATATATTCGATATATTGTTTGAATCCTTCAGCGTTCATTCCAAATATTCCTTTTGGAAATACTTCTTTGGCGTATGTGTATTCTAGTTTAGCAGCTTCTTTGACAAGATCTACCATATGCTTTTGAAATTTTTCTGTCCAGAGCTCTGGCTGTTCTTCCTTGATTGCATTTATCATATTGATACCAAAGTTGAGGTGTTGAGATTCATCACGCATAATGTATTGGATTTGCTCTGCACTTCCGACCAATTTATTTTGCCGCTGGAATCCGAATATCACAGCAAAGCTGGAGTAGAAGAATATACCTTCAAGTATGAGAGAGAACACACATAGATTTTCAAGAAATTTTTGATCGGTTTCGAATGTACCAGTTTTAAAATTGTCATCAAAGATACCTTCATTGAAGCCAAGGATGAAGTTGGCTTTGGAATTGTGAGCAGTATTTTCACGATACATATTGAATATCTCGCCACCGTCTAACGCCAAAGATTCTACGATGTATTGATATGAATGAGTGTGGATTGCTTCTTCAAATGCTTGGCGTAATAGATACATACGACATTCTGGACTAGTGATATGTTTATACAAGGCTAATACAATATTATTTGCAGCGATAGAGTCGGCGGTGGTGAAAAATCCTAGAGCGGTCTTAAACGCTAGTCTTTCGTCATCGGTGAGACGCGGTGACTTCCACAGCTCAATATCATCTTGCATGGCAATTTCTGTCGGTAGCCAGTGGTTGGCATTTCCGGCCAAATATGCATCCCATGCAAAAGTGTGTTTCATGGGGTGCAGTTGTATAACATCTACATCTTCGCCATTAATTATTCTTCGTTTGTTTACATCGGGTCTGACCTTGGTCATTTTGATTGGCATAATATCTCCTCTATATATTTATTAAGCTTTGGTATCTATAGTTTTGGGTGCCATCTCTGACACTGTTGCATATTCACGCTTGTGTGTATTGCCAAATTCAGCCGTATCAACAGTCGACTTTTCAACTTGACTGACAGCAAGAGATCTCAAATAATAGGTGGTTTTTAAGCCCATTTTCCATGCATAGGTATATATATCAGAAAGCTTCTTTCCAGATACACCTTGCACAAATATATTCAAGCTCTGACTTTGATCTATCCATTTACCTCGATGGGCAGCAATCTTGACTAGCCATTCAGCATCTATCTCAAAAACTTCTTGATATTTTGCTCTTAACTCTGCTGGAATCTCAGTGATCTTTTGTATAGAACCATCGTGAAATTTTATTTTTTGCATTATTTCATTGTTCCACAAGTTGTTTTTCTTAAGATCATCTATCATGTAGGAGTTTATTATAGTGAAATCGCCACTCATATTAGATTTAACATATAGATTCTTATAAATAGGTTCTATGCATGGATAACACCCGGAAATGTTCGAAATGGAAGCAGTCGGAGCAATAGCCATAGTGTTACTATTGCGCATACCATACTTTTTGACGTGCGCTCTTACCGGTTTCCAGTCTAATTTTCCACGACGTTTTACATCTATCTTAACTCCACGTTCTTTTTCAAGTAGATCCAATGTATCTACAGGAAATATTCCGCGATCCCATTTAGAACCCTTGTAAGACTTATAAGCTCCTCTTTCTTTAGCCAATTGGCTACTTCCAAGTATCGCATAATAACTCACCAGCTCCATGCTTTCATCCCCAAAGGACACTGCTTTTTCAGAGTTGAATGCAATGTCTAGCATGTATAAAGCATCTTGAAATCCCATGATACCCAAACCAACTGGTCGGTGACGCATATTAGATACCTTGCACTCATCGGTAGTGTAATAATTAATATCGATAACGTTGTCAAGCATACGCATACCTACAGTAACGGTGTCTGCTATCATATCTCGGTCGAGTTTCTTACCTTTAATATGACGAGCCAAATTGACTGATCCTAGATTGCAAACTGCTGTCTCTTCGGCAGAATTATTAAGTGTGATTTCAGTACATAAGTTGGAGTTGTGGATCACACCGACATGATCTTGAGGGGAGCGGACATTGCATGCATCTTTGAAGTTGATCCAAGGATGCCCAGTCTCAAATAGCATAGTAAGCATTTTTCTCCAGAGTTGAAGTGCAGAGACTTTTTTATGAAGCTCTAGTTTGCCTTCTTCTGCCATTTTTTCATATTCAATATATTTTTCTTCAAATTCTTTACCATAGCTATGATGAAGTTCAGGCACTTCATTGGGGGAGAATAGTGTCCATTGCTCATCATTTAAAACGCGTTTCATAAATAAGTCAGGTATCCAGTTGGCGGTATTCATGTCATGTGTTCTGCGTCTCTCATCGCCGGTATTTTTTCTTAATTCTAGGAAATCTTCAATATCCAGATGCCATGTTTCTAGGTATACACATGTTGCACCTTTGCGCTTTCCAGAGCGACTTATTGCGACAGTACAGTCATTGGCAATCTTGAGAAAAGGAATCACACCTTGAGATGGAATATTTACTGCCTTGATCATAGATCCGGTTGATCGTATATTACTCCAATCCGTTGCTATACCTCCTGAAAACTTACTCATTAAAGCAGTGTCGAGATAAACTTTGAAAATATGCTTCAAGTCATCTTCTACAGTATTTAGAAAACAAGAACTTAGTTGAGCAAAAGTTGTGCCTGAATGAAATAGAGTAGGGGTAGAAGGCACGTAACGAAGTGTGGAAAGAGTATCGTAGAATTTCTTGGTCCATTTTTCACGTTCTGTTTTTTTCTCCTGTATGGCTAGCCCCATGGCAATACGCATCCATAAAATCTGCGGCGTCTCGAGTCGCACTCCACGTCCTTCGTTTTGAATAAAATACCTATCATGGAGCATATCTAGACCCATGTAATCAAATAGCCCATCTCTTTTATGGTCAATATATTCAGCAAGATCATCTAGGTCAAATTCCAACAGGCGGCTGTCTAGTCTTTTGGATTTTACAGCTGATTTGATAAAATCTTTATAAGTTTCTTTATATGCCTCAACTATCTTATCTTCTTTGTCGGTACCAATAACTTCTCGATATATTTTTTTGAGTAATAATCTTGCAGCTAGAGTAGAGTAAGCGTGATCTTTTTCGATACAGCTTTTAGCTGCTAATATTAATGCATCTTGGAGCTCTTCAAGTGTTATCCCATCATACAAATTACTTTTTGCAATTTGAGCAAGTTCATCTATATCAATAGAAGATTCTATCCCTTCGGATGCTTTTACAAGGTCCTTGATAAGTCTTGTATAGCTAAAATAGTCAATTGTACCGTCTGGAAGCGTAACCTTTAGCTCATTGTGTTCGAGCTTTTCAGCATCCCTATTGGATTCGAACTCACGCAATTCTTTATGGCGTTCACGATACAATATATAGCTCCGGGCAGTTTTATAGTAGTCTGCTCGCATCAATTCTTGTTCTACTAAATCTTGGATGGACTCAACGTCAGGTATATTATCTCCGTTTAGTGATTCTAGGTGCGATATGACATTTTCTACCAATTCCACAATAATTGGGCCAGGTACTTCACTATCCACAGAATCTGAAGCTTTCTGGATCGCTATCTCAATCCTTTTAGGTTCAAATTCCACTACTTGACCATTGCGTTTTTTGATATTTGTAAATGCCATTAATTAACCCTCCAGTTTTTATGTTGTTTATAAGACTGCATATAGTGTTTATGCTATGCTTCATTACACTATATATGTGTTATTTAGCTACGTCAACTACGATTTTTAAATAATAAAAAAGTAACTCTGCAAACAAAAACCCCCTATAATCTAGCAAAAGTATACATCATAAGATTTTATATACTCTCAAGTAAAACCCCAACGCTTAAAACTATCATAGCCTACAATATATAATGCTGTCTATACAAAACAAGCAATTCTAAACGATGAAAAACAAAATCATTCAATTATTCTTAATTATTATACGGAACTTGCGAAATCTTTAATTTCTTCTCGAGCGATTTGTTTTTGATCAGAACTTAATGCACCAATAGGTGGTACCTCTAGATAAAATGTAGATCCTTTATTGAGCTGACTATCAAACCAGATATTTGCCCTAATCCTTTTTGCTAATTTGCTTGTAATATACAGACCGAGACCTGTTCCTCTAGTCTGTCTAGTGCGATAATCTTCACTCCTAAAGAACTTATCAAAGACCTTCTTTTTGTCAGAATTTGATATTCCTATACCAGTATCAGATACGCTAAATATCACGCTACCATTAGCACCTTCTTTGACCCTTATCATGAGCAGTCCTTGCTTGGTATACTTAAGTGAGTTAGATATAAAGTTTTGAAGAATCTCACGAATATATAATTCACTTGACAAGAGTGAATTTATTTTTTCCGGAACAGAATACTCCAAGGCAAGTCCAGCTTTCTTCACTATATCCTGGTTGTCTTCGCAAAGTCGCTTCACAAGTTTGGCAGGGTCAAGCAGTTTGATGTTGATATCTAGGTTGCCTCTTTCAGCTTTATCTAGTGTCGTAAGATCATTCACGAGATCTCCTAAAAAGATTATGTTGTGATGCGCCTGCTCCAAAAAATTTAGTGTTGTAGGTTGTAAACTCTTAACATCTTCAGAGCGCAGTGCTGAAGATAGATTAGCTTCAGTAACGGCTATCGGCGTACGAAGTTCGTGGGATGTAACAGAGATAAATTCTTTGCGTTCATCATCCAGGCCTTTTTGTTTAGTTATATCCCTTGCTACGATTATAAATCCCTCTTCATCCATTGAGCCTTCTGCAGATCGAATAGGAGATATACTGACCGAAACATATGTAATTAATTTTTCATTTGTGACAAAGTGTAGATCGTTTCTGCTGATTAATTTATTAGCTTTATCAGATTCTTTGACTAAGTCTACAGGCTTATTGGACTCATCTAACAATGCTAGTACCTTATCGATTGACTTTTCTTCGATAAGTTCATTTGTATTTAATAATTCCAAAGCGGCACCATTGTACAATGTAATAATGCCTTTCCCATCAGTAGCAATTACAGCATCACCAATACTATTTATTAATGATACTAATCTATTTCTTTCAAAAGAAACTGAGTTATGTAAAAACACGGCATCAGCGGCCATTGGTTTTTTTAGCATAAGATTTCCGATATATAAAGAAGTAACAGCTAGAATGGTTGTATATCCAGCGTATTGGTAAATAATTTCAGGAGTAATTTGATCATATTGCATTATTACTACAACTGTAGTGATAACAATAGTCAAAAAGAGCCCAGCCAGATAACCCCGCCATCTGTACCAATACATAAATCGCACTATATAAAAGAAGAATACTAGATAATATATTGAAAATATATCGGCAAAAAAAACAAAGAATAGCCCCACCAATGCGTAATGGAGTAACATTATTATGTAACGTTTCTGAATATAAATGTAGAACTTGAATAACGGCAAGAATACTAGAAACTGTACCACTAACATAAGTATATAAAAGTCCCAGCCAAGAACGTGGTTGAGATTATCAGTAAAAGTATAATCCAATGTTATAAGAAGCAATAATGGCGATTGAGAAATAAAAGTTGCGCTATAATCACTCCAGCGTGATTTAAGTGATGAGAGTTCTTGCATTGCTAAATCTTAGGTTTAATCATTAGCACTATTATAAAACATTTTGTACCAATATGTTTAAAATTTAACAATCATTTTTGAATGACAAAGTTATGTTATAATTGCAATTATCATGATCAATATACCTACCAGTGTATTACCTTGGTTAATCGGTTCAGTAGCCTTTTTGCTTTTTGGGTTAAGAGCAACCGCAAACTATAAAAGACTCCATAGCCCATTATCTTTGTATTTTGCAATCAGTGGATATAGTGCCTTTATTGCATTTTTTTTATATTCAGTACCATCAATATTCACATCGGATAAAGACATTTTGTTGCTAGTCAATATAGTAGGTGATTTCTTCCTGTATGTAATGTTTGTGACGCAAGTAGTAATCTTACATTATCTAATCCTCAAGAATAAAATTGCGTTGAGTATTGTGCTTGTCCCCGCCATAATAATAGCGTCTATAGGATGGTTGTCGCATTGTTATGGCTATATAGTAGGAGGAGTAAGTGTGCAAAATGGCACATTTGAGTACCAATTACCGCTGCTTGCGAATATCGTACAATCACTATTTCTAATTACGGTTTTTATGGTGGGAGTATTTATGCTATTTCGCATCAAACAACAAACAGAATATCGAGCAAGACTTGGTTTACTGGGTATTGGAATTCTTTATATACTATCGGCTATAGGCGGTAGCCTGAATGTAATACTCTCAGGAGAGTCTAATGATTCACCAGCTATAATGCTAAGCTATATCATCGGCTTTATGCTTTTTATATTTGTCCTGATTACTGCAAGAGTATTAAATACGAAAAATAATAAATAAGATATGGCTATTCCGACCAATACTATACCTTATTTTCTAGGGTCTATTGCTACTTTATTTGTAGGTATAAAATCTTTGCAAATATATCAAAAAATAAAGACCCCTTTGAGTAAACACTTTGCTATTTCTGGTTTTTTAGCAGCTATTGGATTGGGTCTATATTCTGTACCTTTCTACTTAACAAACGATCCAAAGATACTGAAAATATGTATTATTTTTGGTAGATTATTTGTAGACATAGTAGGATATTGGCAATTTTATTTAATATGGTATCTAACAAGTTTGAAAAAATACAAGTTGCGGTATTTTGTAATTCCACTTTTTATAGTTGCGGTAATCGGTTTTTTCAATCAAGCAATTTATTTCTACAACAATCCGGTCGGAGTAGTAGATGGTTTAGCCGTATATCGCTTTACTGAATTAGCTGGTTATATTCATTTGTTAGCTTTGCTCATTGTGTTCGTGGCTGGAATAATTATATCTATCAATGCTTTTAAACAAACTGAGCTAAGAGCCAAAATTAGGTTATTATCAATAGCTATTTTATATATATTTGCTTCATTAGCTGATATATATAACACTATATTTCTCCAAGGTTCGAGTAATTCCTGGGTGGTTTTGGTAGGATTTATTATTGCAGCAGGGGTTTTTTTGATTACATCATTGATATTTAGTAGAAGATAACTTGGCTCAATTGTGTTTCTTGGGAAGTCTTAGCTCTATTCCGTCTTCAAGACCTAAATAAGGATTTGTATCTATACAGTGTTCTAAATCTTTTGATAAATGCACCTTATCAATTGAATTGCCGATGAACACCAATTGTGTTTTAGGAGTTTCATCACCCCAATTATCCCAAGTAATTTCTGCTCTTGATCCTACGAGCTGAAAAATATACTTTCTCAGATGTCCTTTTTTATGAAAGTTCACAAAACCTTTGGCTCTATAAATATTCTTATCTATTTTAGTATTTACAAACTCTTGAAATTTCATGGGGTGTAGTGGTTTTTCGCTTTCCCACGAATAGTTAACATATTGTTCATGGATATGGTCACTGTGATCTGTATGTTTTTTGCTATCTAATTTCTTTAATCTACCAATGTCTTTATCTAGGATGTATCGGATATCTATATTACAGTTATTAGATGTAAATATTCTAGCCTTGGGATTAATGGAATTGATGAGTTTTTTTATATCTGTTATTTTTTGAGTAGTGACTAAGTCTTGTTTGTTGATAATTATAAAGTCTGAAAATAGTATCTGATCAGTGGCAGTATCATTACTCTTGGCATTCTTTATGATATTTTCGGCATCTATGACTGTTACTATGCTATCAAGCTTTACTTTTACTCCTATAGTATCGCGCAATGTCAAAGCAAGATCCCTGGATTCCGATAGGCCACTGGCTTCTATTATGATGTAGTCTATTTCTGAGCCAGGAGTAGTGAATTGATCAATTGCTTCTTGCAGATCTAAAGTTTTTAAATTACAACAGATACAACCGTTGGTTAATTCTAATTGCTTATCGGTTTTACTTTTGACTAATTTTGAGTCTATATTAATATCACCAAAATCATTGACCACTACACCAATGTTTAGTTTTTTATTAGTATTTAGGATATGGTTTAGTAGGGTAGTCTTTCCAGAGCCTAAAAAACCTGTTATTACGGTGATTGGAATCTTAGAGTTGTATATTTTATCTGTCATACTTGGTATGATTATACATGAATATGGAATATAAGATTGAATATATTAAGAAAACTCAAGTTTCTAAAGATGCGTGGGATTTGCATTTTATAAAACCCGAAGATTTCGATTACAAGGCGGGTCAGTTTATAGAAGTAGATATGAAGCTCAATCATCCCGATGAAAGAGGCCATAAAAGATGGTTTACACTATCTAGTTCTCCGACTGAACAGACTCTTGATATCACTACTCGCAAATTACCTAAACACTCCACTTTTAAGGATGTGCTTTTCAAGCTACAAAAGGGTGACAAAATCAATATAAAAGGCCCAGATGGTTCGTTTACGTTACCAAGCAAAACGACTAAGTTGGCTTGGATAGCAGGTGGAATCGGAATAACTCCATTTAGATCTCAAATGAAATTTATGTCGGACAAAAAAATATATGACTATGATATCGTACTACTAAATGGCAATCGAACTTTTGAGGATAATATTTGCAGGTCTCTAATAGAAAATTACGCTGAAAAGAACTCTAGTTTTAAATATATCGAAATTCTATCAGAAAATATCCCTCGTGATTGGAATGGGGAAGAAGGATATATTAATAAAATGCTGATAAAAAAACACATCAAAGACATGTCTATCAGACACTTTTATGTTTCAGGCCCAGAAGCTATGGTAGACGCAATAAAAGCCATGCTACCTATTACTCAGGACCTGTTGACGAGCAAAAAAAACAGGCCGGCACTG
>CAYRNO010000003.1:0-62792 GCA_964425715.1 uncultured Candidatus Saccharibacteria bacterium
ATTGTGAGGGCTCAGTATGACATTTGGCATCTTTTCCAACACTGCCAATTCGGCTGATAATTTCAGCTCTTTTGCAGAACCATTCTTTAGTAGTGCCATCTCTTGATCAATATCTATCATTGCTTCTCCGTCTAGTACATCTAGCCCAGCACCAGCCAATTTATTATTTTGCAGAGCATCAATCAGTGCGAGGTTATCTACTAAGTCACCCCGTGCAGTATTGATAAGTATTGCACTGTTTTTGAATTTATTTAGAGCTTCTTTATCTATAAGTTTTTGATTCTCTTTGACTGCTGGAACGTGAAGAGTTACGAAATCAGAGTTCGTGAGTAGATCGTTTAGCTCAACATATTCAAAACCCAGTTGCTTAGCTACTTCAGGCCTTGGGAAAGGATCATAGGCGATGACTCTCATTTCGAAGCCTTTGGCTATCTTGATTACCCTTTGACCTATTTTGCCTGCCCCTATTACACCCAATGTAGATCCAGCCAAATCAGTACCAACCAGAAGCGTGTGGTCTATCTGTCCGTATTGTACTTGAGTAATGGAGTCTTGTATCTTACGAGTGAGAGAGAGTAGAAGTGCAAAAGTATATTCTGCTACTGTATGCTCGCCATAGTTTGGCACATTGCAAACCACCACGTTATGCTGCTTGGCCGATTTGATATCTATATTGTCATATCCCGTAGAACGACAAACTATATATTTCAAATTTGGTAATTTGGAAAGCATTGCAGCTGTTATCTTTGAAGTCACAAAGACCGAGATCACCTCTGCATTACTAGCTAGATCCATCGAGTCTTCATTGAGTGGCTCAGGGTGACATTCTACTTCGGTGGACACACCCAGCAACTGACTGTATATTTCGATTTCATTTTGTTCTAAGTCAAATAATACTACTTTCATTCTATCTCCTTTGATATTTCTAATAATCTATCATATTTGGCAACCCTTTCGCCTCGTACAGGTGCACCTATCTTGATACCATATGCACCTACTGCATAAGCCAAGTCACTTATAAAAGTACTTGATGTTTCGCCGCTGCGATGACTAACTATCACTTTCATGTTGTAGTCATTTGCAGTTTTAATAGTCTGCATAGTCTCAGTCATTGTGCCTATCTGATTGGGTTTGATTATAACGCCATCGATAAGACCTTCTTTTGAATATTTGTCAGTGAGTTCTGAATTGGTGACAGTTAGGTCATCACCGACAACCAAGTACGAGTGATCAGATGTTGCTAATTTCTTCCAGGCATCTATGTCATCTTCAGCGAAAGGATCTTCTATGGACAACATGCCGTAATCTCTACTGTATTTATTGTAAGTTTCTAACAGTTGTTGCGAGTCTAGGCTCTTCTTCTCGTAAATATATTTTCCATCTTTATAAAATGAGCTTGCTGCAGAGTCTAGTGCAAAATCAAAATAATTATCCATAGAGTCATTGATGGATTTGTATATTTCCAAAATTTGCTGTGCCGTGGCACCAACAGGTGCAAATCCACCTTCATCGCCAACTAGTTCTGCGCCAGTTCCAAATATTTTGGAAAGTTCTTGTTTGAGATTGTTTCTAAAATGAGTAATTTTTTCGATCGAGTCTGGCATATCGTTGTTTTTTGGAACAACCATGAACTCCTGTATGTCTAGACCTGGAGCATGCTTACCGCCATTTACCATATTGGCATATATTCTAGGGAACCCAGTAGAGCTGGAGTAGGTCTCGCTTATATATTGCCAGAGATATTGTTTCTTGGCTTTGGCACAAAGCATAGTGTAAGCTAGGCTAGCTCCTACAATTGTGTTCGCTCCTAAGTTTGATTTGTCTGATGTACCATCAAGCTTTATGAGTAATTCATCGAATTTTTGTTGATCAAATAGTTCAAAACCTATAATCTCTTGAGATATAGACTCGAGCTTTTCAATTGCTTTTTGTACGCCCTTACCATCGTATCTATCCGAACCATCTCTTAGTTCATGAGCCTCTTGCTTACCTGTACTAGCACCAGCTGGCACTCCAAATACTGCATTGATATCATCGCATGATAGCGCAACTTCTATTGTTGGTTCACCGCGAGAGTCTAGTATTTCTGTAGCACTTACATCCGTAATTTTCATTTTTTACCACCTAGAGCTAGCATAAAGTCAGAAACATTCGCAGTGACTCTATTGATCTGTAGATGATCATTAAGGATGTGTAGGGTATCATATCCACTATTCTTTTCAACTGCATCAGCTGCATTTAGATTATGCTCTTTTAATTCTTTGATGCTTATTTCGCTATCAGCAATAGCTCCAGCTACATCTACATTGTCCTTGCCATCACTAGCAGCTGAGATTATTACACTGTTTTTGGGTAGGCTCGGTATAGCCGAGAGTACAACATCTTGATTGCGACCACCCTTACCAGGATGTTTGACTACGACTTGAGTTTCTCCACATGCTAGCAATGCAACACCTGGACGGATATTTTTTGCCAATTCGGGGCCTATCTTGTTTGCCATACCAGCAATCTCTCTACTATATATCTTTGGTTCATAACCTAGTTCAATTGCTTTTTGTTTCATGCCTTCAACTGCAGTGGATCCGCTAGCAAGTATGATATTGGTCACACGTTTGAAATATTTTGGATCTTTAGGGGTATCGACAAGTTCTATTTTGGGCAGTTGATATTTGTTGATTATAGCGAGCGCATCATCAGTACTTGTCTTGTCGAGTACTGTTGGACCGGATGCGATGAAGTTGAGATCATCGCCAACCACATCGGAAATCACCATTGAGACTACTTCGGCAGGATAAGCATATTGTGCTAAATATCCACCGTGAATGAGCGACACATGTTTTCGGACTGTATTTATTTCTTGTATGCTAGCACCTTGTCTCAAAAGAAAACTTGAAATAAACTGTAGCTCCAAGCAGGTTAATCCACCGGGCTTGCAAAATAAGGACGATCCTCCTCCGCAGATGATAACAAGTACTAAATCGTCTCTTTTTGCATTGGACAGAAGATTGGTGATTTTTTCTGTTGCCTCGATGTTTTGTTCTGAGGGAAGGGGATGAGTTCCTTTCAAGGTTTCAATCTTTTGCAATTTAATTGAAACAGTGTCAATCACAAAACCTGCTTTTATCCTTCCAGGAGTAAGTATTTCTTCTAGAGCCTTTGCAGCATGATCTGAGCCTTTACCAACTCCAACCACATATATATTGTTGTATCTTGCTAGATCAAATTTATGGTTTTCGATTTGCAATTCATCGTTTTTTAGTGATATTTTACTCTTAAATATATCTTCCATTTTTATAGCTTCGTACCCAGCTTCAACTATTTCTAAAGCATCGCTACGAAGTTTATTCTTGGCTAGTTCTTTTGTGTTTTTTATTATCATTTATAGTTATAGTTTATCATATTACTACTTTATTATGCTCAATCATAAAAAAGCCGCCAACCATATAATCTAGTTGACGGGCTTGAGGTGGGTCGGTTGGTCCGGAGTATCTGACTCATCTGCGGTACTTAGTTCGTATGACCATCCGGTGTTTAGTCTGGGAATCACATCAGGTACTAATTCATGAGTTTGATTTTTATTGACTACAGTGAGCACTACACTACCAAGTCCTGCGATGCCATGTGTATAGTATCTATTTCCTCTACACATTTTTAGTAGGTGTAGACGATCGTCGAACATTATCCTAATTCGTTTTGTGAAAGTATTATCTGGCTTGATAATCTTAACTGCAAATATGATATGTACTATTCCGTGTCGTACATAGAATTCTACTACTTGTCCTACATATAGCATGTCTTCAGTCATTATCGCTAAGTGCACTTGAAGATCGGATTGTTCATGGAGATCTGCTAACTGGCTCCAGCGGTACAAGTTCATTCCCCCTGTTAAGGTATCCGGATCAAAACTTCAGACCATAGAGTAATACAATAATTTATATAAATCAATCATATAATATTATTATTGGACATTTTATGTGTGTTAGCATATATATTATGAAGGAAATTGCTACTAGCTCTATTCACGCACTTCAGGATTATGCTGAAGTGTTAGGTGAAGACATTATTAAAAAACTAGAGGTCAATTCGAAAGACTTAAGTACAACTAAGATAGTAGAAATAAATTCTACTCCAGAAGGTGGAGTCGCTGAGTTATTGAGGTCGCAAATACCTATGATGCGAAGCCTGGGTCTGGATACGAGTTGGTATGTGTTGCCAGAAAACAAAAAATTCTTCGATACGACCAAAGAATTACACAACTGCCTGCAGGGACAGTGCTCTATAGATCATGGTCTCGATCTTGAGTTTTACGATGATTATTTGGAAGACGCTGTAAAAGATATACCTCCTGCAGATTTATATATTCTGCATGATCCACAGACACTAGGTCTAGCAAAACACATCAAAAATACACCATTGGTTTGGCGTTGTCATATAGATACTACCGATGCTCATGAGCCAAGCTACCAATGGATGTCTAATCATTTTAAATATTTTTCTGAGATCATATTCTCTCTTGAGAGTTTTGTGCACATAGATTTAAACAGCAAGATAAATATAGTCCAACCTGCCATAGACCCTTTGTCAGATAAAAATATTACTCTGAGTCCAAGCCAAATAAAATCTCATCTCAAAGAACTTGATATTGATAAAACTGAGAAGTACATACTGCAGGTTTCGAGATTTGATAAATTCAAAAATCCAATCGGTGTACTTGAGATGTATGAAAAAATACACCAAAATACAGAAGATCTTACTTGTATTTTGGCGGGTAATTTCCCGAGCGATGACCCTGAAGGTCCAGAATATTCCAAGCTTCTAAATCGAAAAATTAAAAGCCTCAAGGGTAATATCAGACTTATTACTCAGTCCAACGATTTGCAGATAAATGCATTACAGTCCAATGCATCAGTTGTAATTCAAAACTCAACCCGAGAAGGATTTGGCCTTACCGTTTCTGAGGCGATGTGGAAGAAAAAAATAGTATTCTCGAATGAAGTTGGAGGTATCACTGAGCAGATCATCGATAACAAGACTGGATTTTATCTCACTGGCGATATACATAAAGACGCTACCAGTATAAGGCAAGTCATAGAATCTCCCGACGAATTTATAGGTATTTGTGACTCGGCACATCAACGAGTCAAAAATAGATTTGTACTACCTGTGATGATAGATGGGTATATTACAGTTTACAAAAAAGCATTAAATATATAATTATTTTACAGAGGCCATCGAATCAAATCCAAGTAGGGGTTTATTGAATGCTGGATGTTTTACGAACTCTAAACTATCATCATTGAGTTTGTCAAAGAAGTTGCCTGACAGTACGCAGTTGACAGGACCTATAATTTTGCCATTTTCAATATATAGAGCCGAGGGGCAGGGAAGAGAATAATCTCCAGTAGTCGGATTTTGAGTGTGTATCCCTAGCACTGACAGTATTAGAATAAATCTTGGGTGTGTCGTCAGGTAGTCTTCATAGTCGTTGGTGCCATATTCAGCGCTACTTAGAGATGACAATACTAGAGGTTTGAGCCCAAGCTTGGAGGCCGTCTGTAAGTCACATATTGGATCGACAAGTCTACCTTTCTCAAGAATGGTGAATTTTTTACCTACAATACCTTCGGTAGAGAAATTGAAACTATCAGTATCCATTGGCTTAGTTTGATCGACATTTATGTTGATATCGTTTCTTGCTATTTGTTTGTCCTTAGCAAAGTCATCAATATCAAACCTAGATACTTTAGACTCCACTAGGGTGCCGTTGATATTTTCTAGTATATATTTATCTAAAATACCAAATCCAGCATATGGAATGAATAGAACGGGTAAATTGTGGCCAGATAATTTGACCGGCTTTTGTTTTAGATCTTTGGCAAATTGGGCGATTCGATGAGTTTTGGAAAATTCGCTAATAGGTATAAAATCGCAAGACTCATTGGATGCTGATATTTCAGCATTGTATTCAATGTAGTAGTCATGCGAAGTGTCAACTGATTTCATATCATTGCCGTTCGAACTTATGAAGCGTTTTTCATTGTATCTAATCGATACCTGAGATTCGATGGATTTTAAGCCAAGTGATTTTTGGTCTTCAAAAAGCAACTTGGTGTATTCTACTATTTCTTTTGGACTTGATTTAATAATGCTCTCAAGCTTAGAGCTACTTAGCTGTATAGGATTGTAGTTTGATACTTTTGGAGCAAGCTTGATCTGGTCAGTATATTTAAATGCAGTCTTTTTGATAACATCTGTTGTAGCTTTAAGATCCTCGATTGCATTTGGATTCAAACTACCTTTTGCCTGCTTATTGTCTTTAGTAGTGATAAGATAGATAATTCTTGAGTGAGTATGGTTTTGAATTGGCTGATAGATACCACCCAAATCCTCGTTATTGAAGCCAGCCTTGAGTACCGATTGGTTCTCTTCATAAAGTTGAAATTGATCAAATGTTTTGTCTTTGGATAAATGATCTGCAAGCTGGTCTATAGTTGTACTTGAACGTCTCATCATACCACCTTTATTTTATCTGTTGCATTAAAGAACATTAGCTTGTTACCGCCGCTTCTTACATGAGCTGTTTGCTCTGCTTTACCACAAAAACCAGCGGTGTTTTTTTCTATATCACCGACTCCATATTCTAGTGCCTCTAGAGCTCCTATCACATTTCCAGAAAACGATACAGGCTTTTTAGCCTCTGCCTTGTCTTTAGTGAGCTCATATACAAAACATGTTCCAAACATAAAGTCTCCTGTTGCTGGTGATACCATACCCCCGGCCATTTCTATCAAATAAATTATCTTCGGATGTTTATTAAATATTCCAAGTTCTTTTAAGGCTGACTGAAGTATGTAGGGGTTGTTAAGATTGGAGTCCTTTGGATGGGTTAATTTTTTTATTTTATTCATAGAAATATATGTATTACTCATACGTGGTATTGCAGGTGAATGGTATGTTTCTGATCTTTCGCAGTTTTTATTTTCCACTCCTATCTTAGATGAGCTAAACACATCACTGATTGATTCTTTGAGTATTCCTTTATCGATAATAGTAACTGGAAGTCGCGCATTACCAAATGCTCCATAGGGATGGTAGCCATGAGCTAGATCTTCTTCATGATCCTCAATTGTCACTTCTTTATGGGCTATCTTTTGGCCTGACCTATACTTGGTATCTTGGCCTGCCAAGACGCTACTATTGGACTCAACGAGATCGGATTCGGCTGGATGACCAAGCGCCTCGTGAGCAAGCATTCCTCCTAAATCAGCATCAATAATGACAGGGAATTGACCAGGTTGCATTGCTGGGGCATTCAGCTGCTCCTCTAGCATATTGATAGTAGCAGAAAGTTTGTCATTGTAATTGTCGGTATTTGAAAACAACAATTCTGGAGTAGTATCTATCATTCGCAATCTCCCGCTCACTGTATTGGATTTTTGCCTGAGAGTCATAGTCATATTGACTCTTGCCTTGGGGACCACCCAGTCGACATCGGTGCCGTCGCTTCTAATGATTCGCCACATATCTATTTCGACATTAAATCCAAGCAGAGTATTAAGATTTGGTGATTTCTTCTTGGATATCTTATCCAGTTGGGCTAGATTAGCTGTTATCGACTTTATATCAATATCCGCAATATTATACTCATGATAATGAGATTGATCTTGACCCAAGTTCTTCTGTTTTTGTAGATTATAAATTTCTGCTGCGCTGTTGAGATTCTCTTCTTCGTTTTTTGATGCAATGGCCTTTAGATTGTCAAATAACTCGATACATGAATCCTCAGTACAGTTATTGGTAGACCCAAAAGATACATGACCAGATTTGGTAAATACATACATTCCAATTCCTATATCGCTAACCACGCTAGTTTTGTCAACAGCACCGTTCTTGTATAAAAGGTTGAAAATTTCATGCTTGTGAATTCGGATTACTGTATAGTATCCCTGCTTTTTTGATCTTTTCAAAACGGTGTCGATAGTACTGTTGAATTCTTGTAACAATTTACTCATAACGAGTATTATAACCTGATAGGCATATTATATGTATAGATTTAGCTGAGTATTTTATTGACGTTACTTACCAGCTTGGCCAAAGATGTATCAGTTTTTAGGATATAGCATTCAATACCTAGTTTCTCCGCAGCATCTACTTTGTCTGGTTCTTTGAAATTGGAGAATATTATTACTGGTACTTCTGAGTTCGCTTCACTCCGGATATACTCGAGTACTTCTAGTCCATTTTTTTTGGGCATTGCTATATCTAAGAGTACTAGATCAGGCTTGATACTATCAAACAATTCAATGCCTTCTTCGCCGTCCATAGCATAAGACACCTGGTACTTGATGCCATCAAATTTAGCTTTGATGGCCTTGATAAGCGATGGGTTGTCTTCGATGATTAATATACGATTTGCCATAGATGATTTGTATTGAACTTATAAATACATTCATAATCATAATAGATTAAAATGCTGCTTCTAACAATATGTATTATCCTAAGTCTATTTATATGATTTAATGATTCTAATCTGCTAGTATAAAACTAATGTTAGGAAGAACCAGGCAATTACTACACGTATTTCAAAGAAAGAACAAAGATCTCAAACAAGAAGATGTTGCAGAGGCTCGCAAGTATATTGAGCAATATTGGAAACATCTCAAAAGATTCAATCCCAAGCAAGATTCTACTCTGATTGCATTGCCCAATCCTTATCTTGTACCGGCTTATGAGCCGGGTAGAGAATTTGATTTTCCAGAACAATATTATTGGGATAGTTATTTTATAGCCCAAGGAATGTTGGACAACAAACACAAAGATGTAGTAGTTGGGATGTTGGAAAATCTAATATTCATGTTTGATAGATTTCATATTATCCCAAACGCTAGTAGAAGCTATCTAATGGGTCGATCACATCCACCACTACTGAGTAGCTTTATATTTGACGTCTATCACGCATTCAATATGGATAAAAGATGGCTCAAGAAGATGCTTGATACTGCCAAGGCTGAATATGAAATCGTATGGATGGGTACGCACAAGCCGAATGTGCGAAGAGTTTATGGTGGATTGAGTAGGTACTATGATGTAAATGTACTACATGATTTAGCTGAAGCTGAGAGTGGGTGGGATATGACTACCAGATTCAATCGTAAATGCCTCAATTATCTACCAGTAGACCTAAACTCGCTTTTGTACAAATACGAGACTGACTTCGCAAAAGCCGCTGAGATATTTGATAAGCCCGAGGAGCGTAAAGAATGGCTACAAAAAGCCGCAAAACGCAAGAGAGCCATCAATACTCTGATGTGGGACAATTTACACAAAACTTATTTTGACTACAATTTTGTAAAACATCGCCATTCGATGGTCAATTCTCTAGCTAGCTATTATCCTATGTGGGCGGGGATGATAGATAGTAGAAGAGCTGAGCATCTAGTCCGCAATCTGCGCAGATTTGAGCATAAGGGGGGATTGTCTTGCACTGAGCTTCCCACTATAGCAAAGGTATCGCGCAATTCCGTTCCTACTCAGTGGGCTTATCCAAATGGTTGGGCGCCATTGCACTTTTTAGTGGTCAAAGGCTTGCAGCGATATGGTTATCATGCTCAGGCTCGTCGGATTGCCATGAAATGGCTGAGGAACAATTTAGAATGGTTCAATGCTCACGGTGATTTTATTGAAAAATACAATGTTGTATCGCCTGAAAAACCACCAGTAAAAGGGGTTTATCCAAGTCAAGTGGGGTTTGGTTGGACTAATGCTATTTTTGAAAGATTTTGCCAAGAATTTATAGATAATACCAAGGGCTAATATCGAACTATAATAAATGTGTTAAAATCTAGCTATGAAGAAGTACAAACCATTGATTATCGGAATAGCTGCAGTAGTGTTGTCAGTTATTATTGTAGTAACTGTGATGTATTTCAAAAATTCCAATCAAGCAACAAAAGAGAATGAGTCAATCTCTCAATCCACTGCCACCTCAGACAATTCATCTACCAGTACAGTAGTAGAATCAAATAATCCTGGTGCATATATAGACTATTCTCAAGATACTATAAAAAGCACCAAAGGTACTAAGGTATTGTTCTTCCATGCCCCATGGTGTCCACAATGCATGATGCTAGACAAAAGCATTAAGTCCGGCAATATCCCTGATGGCGTGACGATACTCAAAGTAGACTATGATAGCAATCAAGCCTTGCGTAAACAATACGGAGTCACACTGCAAACCACACTTGTTCGAGTAGATGACGATGGTAAGTTGATCAAAAAATATACTGCATATAATGAACCGACACTACAGGCTCTAATAGATAACGTTTTATAGTATGCCACTGATATTTTTAGCATTCTTGGCCGGTATCCTGACTGCCTTAGCGCCTTGTGTGCTACCAATCATACCAGTAGTGATTGGCAGTTCAGTTGCAGATAACGACAAAAAGAAGCCATACATAGTAGTCTTTTCTTTGTTTATATCTATCATAATATTTACTCTGCTTCTTAAGGGCTCGACACTGCTTATTGATATACCAGATATATTCTGGAAGATATTGTCTGGTGTGTTTATCATCTTGTTTGGCCTGACATTAGTATTTCCCCAGTTCTGGGACAAGATTACAGTACCACTACAGTTTTATAACAAATCACAAAGGTTACTCGCCAAGTCATCGCAAAAGAAAGGCTATGGAGGGGACATGCTTATCGGATTCGCTTTGGGCCCAGTGTTTTCAAGCTGTAGCCCTGTGTATTTATTTATTCTTTCAGCAGTACTCCCGACTAATTTTGCGCTAGGTCTTGTGTATATTATTTCCTATGCGCTAGGTCTTTGCCTGGTATTGTTGCTAGTAGGAATCTTTGGTCAAAAGATTATTAATAAATTCGAGTGGGCTATCAATCCATACGGATGGTTCAAGAGAGGGCTTGGTATCATCCTGGTATTGGCAGGAATATTTATTATTAGTGGTTTAGATAGAGCTATTCAGCAGTACGTGATTACTACGGGATTTTTAGATATTACAATTATTGAAAAATCGTTCTTGAAATAAGCTTCATTTATCAATCTTATGATTGTAAAAAACACGTTTTTATGGTAAATATAATCCGATCTTTGCAATACAAGACGTAACCCTTGACATAAGAGGAGTAGAGATGGATATTACCGATCTCATCAAGACGATTCTCGAAAAAGGTACCTACACCACACTAGACAGACTAGTTGATACAGAGGACTTTCAAGACAGACTGGCAGATAGAGAAAGACTTTTTGGTCTACTTGCTAATTCAGACTCTGATATTGCTATAGCTCTCAGGGCTGGACATATTGAAATGTGCGAGCTCTTACACTCAATGCCAGAGTACTTGGCTTTGCAGCAAGCTTCACAAGGCGATATTCCGGACCCATATATGTATGAGCTTCTGGATGCAGTCGGCAGAGCATTGGTTGAAGTTGCAGGATTCTGCTTGCCAACACCTATACTTCAGGTAGCAGAGCACATTGGTGCTCTGGACGCTGATGAGCAGATCAAATGGATCGGCCTAGTCTACGACGGATTTCAATACGCCTATGATGCTGCGAAACAAGTTCCTAAGAAGAATAGTTCAGGCGTAGATGTGATCTGGACTATGGATACTGATAGCTTAGGTGAGATAGATATCACACAATCTGATATAGATACTATAGTTGAATACTACACACACGCCGGAATGGTAGATCAAGCCAACACAGTGTGTAGAGCTTTGGAATGGCTCTCTGAAGAAGAATTGGATGATCAACCTGATTATTTCGATGAAGCTGTCAATCTAATCCTGGATTATTATGACAACAAGCATGTTCAAGTCTTTCCCTGGCTATATGACGTAACAGAGCTTGAGTATCCTCTAGAACGAGCCATGCCGGCTTCATATGGTGTCTTTGGCCAGTCTGGCAATATCCCTACCTGTTTTGGTATGAGTATCATGCTGACGGCTTTCGCAAGAATGACTGGGCTAAAAACCATGTTGGTTAGTCCGATTGAGGTCGCCGATGACTTGCACAAAGAAGCTAGAGGAATTGATGCAGTTGCCAAACTAGATCATCTAGATGCAGTTGGTTTTGAGCGACAGGAATTTAGGGATAAACTCCATGCAGTTGCCAAAGAATCAGCCGACTATCAAGCTAGGATCTACGACTTCCATTACTCCATAGCCATACAGGTAAGTGATGGACGATGGGTTCATCTTGACCCGTATATGAGGCACTTTGGTGTTTTCGATGACGATTGGGAGCTACAAAGAATATTTGAGATTCTAGAGAAGTATCAATCGGTACTTCCGGGTCTCAACCTGATCAGCTTTGATGGAGGGTCTTTGAGGCGTCGACTTGTAGAGTTTATCGATGTACTCAAAAAAGCAATCAATCAAGCTGAAAGAGTGATGCAGGCTATAATAGAGAAACCATATCCATCTGAAAATATCCTAGAATACTTTGATGATGGTATTGCCTGGCTGAGCTTTGATGACACTGGCGATGTGATCTGGCTTACAGATACACTCAATGCACTAGAAGATACAGATGAGCTTTTTTTGAACTATCTCGCCCCATTTGGAGACCAGATTACCCCCGAGCACGTAATAAGTCTACGAGAGTATTTTTTCTCCTCACAATTATTGGGAGATCCTCAGATCGATGATCCTGATCAGGAAATATTCAATGAACGAATTCAGGCCTATTGGGATCTCTTCTATGATGACGAAGAATTTAAGCGAGATAAGATTGAAAACATTATCTTGCATTTCATCAGAATAGTAATAGAAAGATGGAATACTCTCATGGGGGAAATAGAACATACTCTACTAGATCCTGTAATGCAATTCTCTTTGCCAGAGTACAATATAGCTCTTGCTGCAGTAGGTCATGCAAGGTGCTGGACAGAAAACGATGTATCTGGTAGAGTATTGCTAACACTGTCATCGTCGCAGTTCTACTGGCACGATGCAGTTGATCTTTCCAGTGGGTATGAGCAGAGTGATGCAGATCATTCGGATGCGCTAAGAGCAGAGCAAATGCTTCGCGCACTTCCATTTCTGCATCGTGCTTGTACTAACAAGCTGGAGTACCTGTCGCAAATGCGAGAAACACAACCAACCAGGGAGGAATAGCCTGATGCCCAGGCGTACCCAGAAGGACATGGCAAGAGAGATCCAGGGTCTGCTCGACGCCGGCAAGACCCATGCGTGGATCATGGAGCATCACCCGGAGCTCGCCAACGGCTGGAATGAGGTAGCCAAGGGCAAGATTGCCCAGCGACCCCCTCGTCCACCGGGCACCATCGAGCTTCGTCGCACCGTCACCGCCGACCTTCCCTAGGGAAGGTCGCAGAGGCCTCACGAGCGAGGTAGCAGAGCAGTCTGCTACCTCGCTTAGTGGGGTTTTTTAATTCGATATCAACAATTGACAAAAAGCAATAATAGTGTATACTAATATCGACGATCGTCATCTACAAAGGGAGAGAAATGAAAACGATCGAGTTCTTGTATAAGACGTGGGCGGGCGTATTGCTGGCCTTGGTCCATACGGGGATCCTGGTCTACTGGGCCCAGCCTGGTGATCACAACAGCATGTGGGTGAACATCACACTGTCCATCTTCATGTTCCTGCCCATCGCCACGATCATCGTGCTGATCAACCGTGGCGGAATGAGCATGGCCCTCGGCCTGATCTACGCGTTGAGCTTCTCCATCTTCGTGGTGGGGCTGGCGTACTTCGATCGAGCGCTGCTCACCAGCATATACCTCGGTGTGCTGGCTTCGCTGATGTGCAACGACGTGATCCGTCATTTCATCGAGGTCGAGCAGCGACATTTCTCCGCGCCCTAGGGCAAGCGCGGACCGCCTCACGGGCGGGGTGACAGAGAAATCTGTCATCCCGCTTAGTGGGGATTTTTTATTTGGCTTAAGATTGAAAATAACGAACTTATCTGATATATTTTGCTACTACAGCACCTTAGTAGCCTAGCCGACAAACGACAAAGGAAGAATGATGGCAGAAGAAGATACGGTTGAAGTATATAGCCGAAATTGTTTGGTAGCAGTTGTATATGCTCCAGATCACGGCACTGCAGTACAGGTTTTTCAGGTTGTTGAATGCGAGGTAATATCTAGCGGCAGCCCAAATACAGTTGTCGAATTTGAATCAGATGTTGAAATCAGAACCCCACGAGATTATCTACACGTGGGTCCGATTGGTTCAGAAAACCGTCACATCTGTGTTTATCGAACTGTGGGTGGAGGACATCGAGTAACTTGTGGCTGTTGGAACTCCGACAAAGATATAAAAGGCGGTACTATCGATGAGTTCGCCGAGCGCGTAGAGCAAGTTTATGGAGATGATGATGAGGAGCATTTCCAAAACAAGCTCTATTACGATCAATACATGGCATTTGTCGCTATGGCCAGGTCTCGTATCTCAGAGTGGCAACAAGAAGCATGATATATGGCGTCTTACACAGAAATGTAGGGCGTTTTAATTTTGTGCTAAAATAAGCATAACAACGTAATAAATATGGAGTATATATGCAAAAAAAGTTAGTTTCTCTTCGTAAGTTCAATTTTGTAATGTCAGGACTGCATTTTGCCCAGGCAGTTGCGATAATAGTACTGGCAACTGATTTCAAACTGCCTCTCAACTATACATATTTGCAATTTAATCCATCTACCCAGACCCTATTTCAACAAACCAAATTGATTGCAGATATCCCATTAGTCTGGCTGATAGTGGCTTTTTTACTGCTCTCATCTCTTGCACATCTTTTTATAGCTACAATACACAATAAAAAGTACAATCAGGATCTAGCAAAAGGCATCAATAAGGCAAGATGGATAGAGTATAGTCTATCGGCATCAGTCATGATGGTCGCTATAGCTATGCTAGTAGGAATATATGACATCGGCACATTGATACCGATATTTGCACTAATTGCAGTCATGAATCTTTGCGGACTTATCATGGAAGTACACAATCAAACTACTGAGAAGACCAACTGGCTTAGCTACTGGGTAGGATGCTTGGCAGGAATAGTCCCATGGATAATTATCGGCATATACTTCTGGGGCAGTGCGCAAAATGGTGCTGCACCACCTACTTTTGTATACTTCATCTTCTTCTCGATATTCGTATTCTTCGATGCCTTTGCTGTCAATATGGTGTTGCAGTACAAGAAAGTTGGAAAATGGCAGGACTATCTATATGGAGAAAAAGCTTATATTATACTGAGTCTTGTAGCCAAGTCCGCATTGGCATGGCAAGTATTTGCAGGGACTTTGCGACCTGTTTAATCTAAAGAAATAAAAGGAGTAATATATGGCAGATAAAAAAGACGACAAAGGTGGTGCTGCAGCACTATTTATACCGGCCGGAGTGATAGGCGGTATGGGGGTAGGTTTCTTGATCAATAATCTTCCAGCAGGAATGTTTATAGGTCTTGGACTGGGATTTGCAGCATTTGCGATAGTCTCTCTGGCTATAAAAAAATAAAACTATCATAAATACAGTCACAGTAGAGCGGATGTATGGTTATTTATATTGCAATAATAATTAAGCAAAGGAGAGATAATTATGACGCATAACAAGAAAATAGCCTTAGTAGCACTATCGCTTGCAACTGTAGTACTTATGAGTGGAGCAGCTGGTGTTGCACAGGCGGACAATCGCAATGTTATGGAACAAAGAAATGAAATGAGGCAATCCAAGCACAATAAACAAAATAGGCTAGAACACCTCAATAAAAGATTAAATCAAGCTGTAGCAGACGGAAAAATTACAGAAGAACAAAAAAATCAAATAATTGAACAGATGAAGCTACATCGTGATCAAATTCAACAAAATCGTCAGATAGAAGACAAAACAGAGCGACATGAAGCTATGAAGAGTGTGCGCGATCAAATGAGACAATGGTTGCAAGATAAGGGTATTGATCCCAAGGTCATCCTCCCAAGACCATTCTTCCATCGATAAAAATATAGAAAGTCAACTCAGAAAAACTTCCACAAATGTGGGAGTTTTTCTTATGCTTATTTAATTTTATAAATATTCGTTGTACAATGTGTTAAATAGTGTTCAATAAATAGTAATTAAAAAGGAGTTTTATAAAAATGTACGATTATTCAACAACCACAGTTACTACCACCGATCCTGGTGCAGCAGCTGCTGTTGTAGCATTCATGACAGCTTATTTCTTAGTAATTTTGGTTGTCGGAGTTATCATGATTGTAGCCCTGTGGAAGATATTTACTAAAGCTGGTAGACCTGGCTGGGGCGCTCTGATCCCACTGTACAATACCTATCTTATGATTGAGACTGCTGGCAAACCTGGTTGGTGGTTGTTGCTACTATTTATACCATTTGTGAACATCGTAGTGATTATTATGGTCATGCTTGCTCTTGCTCAAGCATTCGGTAAGAGTACCGTATTTGCAATATTTGGTCTGATGATATTTAGCCCAATCGGCATGTTGATGCTTGCATTTGGCGATGCAAAATACAAACTGCCCAAACCAAAAACTGCATAAGTAAATAGAAACTCAAAAAAGACCCTATAAACAAAGGGTCTTTTTTGATATTGAACACAAACTTGCAACACAAACATAATAGTTTTAACATATGGGTAAGTAAACTAATTTAAGGAGTTAAAATGCCCGAAGACAAATCATCAAAACCTGTAAATAAGCAACCAGAACCAGCCGCTAGCAAACCAGTAGAAGCGCCAGTCGCAAAACCAGCTGGTACCAAAACTAGTGGTATGGCAATAGCCGCAATTATACTAGCATTCTTCTTTCCAATTATTGGATTGATACTAGGTATAGTTGCCCTGTCTGGTATCAAAAAAAGTGGCGAAAAAGGTAGAGGTCTTTCTATAGCTGCGATCATTATATCTATCGTATTGATGCTAGCTTCAATAGGTGTAGTATGGGGATTGTATTATACAGCCAACAAAGCCGTAAAGGATGCAGGCCTCGATATCAACACTCAAGAGAAGACTGTAACAGTAAATAAAGACGGAGAGTCTGTGTCGGTAGGTGAAAATGCCAAGCTTCCAGATGGATTTCCTAGTGATGTACCAATCTATGAGCCTTCAGATGTAATCGCGTCTCTTAGCACTGGTAAAGATTCTTACAGCGCAAGTCTAGTAAGTAATGATAGTGTTTCAAAAATATCAGATTATTATACAAGTGAACTTACCAAAAATGGATGGCAAAGCTCAGAAGATACAACTTCGATAACTCTACAAAGTGGATCGGGTGCTACTTATGTAAAAGGTGACCGTACATTGCTTGTAATATTGGCTTCTGACAAATCATCATCCAGCAAGACTAACATTACATTGAGCGTATCAAAGACCGATAGCGCACAGTAAAACTACAAATGCATCTCGACAAAGAACAGGCCGTACAGGTATTTGGGCTCAACCTAAAGCAGATTGTTAGAATATTATCTTCTGGCCTTCTGCTTTTGGTATTAGTCAATATCCGAGTTATTCTACAGGTCATTACTAGCGAGACTATACTTTCCAAATCAGACGTACAAGCAAGCTTTACGGATCAGATCAAAAGCTGGTTATCTTTGCCTTTTCTCAACTTCACAACACTTGTGATATTTTGGATAGCTGTAGGACTAGTGGCTTATTCTGTGTTGTATTGGCTATACAGTATATACTATGAGGCTCGTAACGAAGTGACAGTAGAAAAAGAATATATTCGACCTAAATCTGATCAAAAAGAATTGAAAAAATGGCCCCTAGTAGAATTTGGCCTATTTGCAGCGCTTGTGGCATTTTCTATACTTACTGTTATGTTCTTCTTCCCAGTTGTGAATAATTGGTTTGTAGAGTTTGCCATAAATATCAAATTAGAATGGATCTCTGCTCTTATTGATTTGCTACTTGCTTCAATAGGTATATTTGCGACTATATATGTCTACAAAGTACTCATCAGCTGGATGCTCATAATAGAGTAGATACAATGCGAAAGGCCCCATAGAACCTCTCGTAGTGAGAGGCCCTATGAGGCCAGAGTGAAGGACTAGTCCTTGTAGTGATCGACGATGCGGTTGAGGTCGGCGACCATCTGCTCGCCGATAATCCCAGACTCCACACCCTGAAGGTATGGGATCGAGTCCGGGTCGGACATGATCTTGGTGAGCTGCTTCACGCTCAGCGGAGGATCGAAGCACTCCCAGTAGCCGTAGGGGACCAGAGCTGAGAGCTGACGACCCACCTTGGCCAGCACCCTGGGCTTGTTCTGGTATACCTCACCGCGTGCAACGCGGGTGATGGAGTGCAGAGCCCTGCTCAGCGGGTTGGAGTGACAGACCACCACTTGCTTGCTACGCAGCTCACTCAGAAGCGAGACGGTGAGCAGTACCGGCGGTGGCTTGAGTGGTTCCTTCTTTTTGCCCATGTACTCATTCCTTTCGTAGATAGCACAGGTGGACTTATTAAACCACAATAGTATAAATATAACAATATATTATATGATAATATGAGAGTATGTTGATAAGACAAGCCACAATTAATGAACTAAAAGTAGTTCAAGATCTCAATTACAAGCTGTTTGTGCATGATTATGGTTATGACCCAGTACTAGATGTTGATTGGCCATATAGCAAAGAAGGTGAAGAATACTTTACTGATAAAGTTAGTGGAAAATCAGGTATTTGTTTTATTGCTTTAGAAGATGACAAGTTAGTCGGCTATATAGCAGGTAGTATGATGAAGCCAGATTCAACTCGATCAGTTTCGGTTGCTAGCCTAGACAACATGCTGGTTGAAGAAGAGTACAGAGGTAATGGTATTGGAACTTCACTCCTTGAACATTTCAAAAAGTGGGCAAAGGCAAAAGGAGCAGGAAGTGTTGAAGTGAGTGCCTATTTCAATAACAAAAAAGCTATTCGGTTTTATCAAAGCGTAGGCTTCAAAAAACTTGCCATAAATCTAGAGAAGAAGATTTAGTACTTACGAATAAGACCAATTATTACGCCTTGGATCTTCAGAGGAGTATCTGCATCTACATAGATAGGTTCCATACTAGAGTTGGCAGGCTGCAAACGTATCCGTCGAGCTTCTTTGTAATATCGCTTCAGAGTTGCTTCAGAGTTGTTGATAAGGGCGACTACGATCTCGCCATTGCTAGGTGTTTCTTTTTCTTGTACCACCACGTAATCTCCGCTGTTGATGCCGTCTTCTATCATACTGTCACCTTTGACCTGTAGTACGTAGGAGTTCTTGCTGCCCACCATAAATGCGGGGACTTCTAGAGTCTCTTTGTGCCCAGTGATAGTCTCTATAGGACTACCAGCAGCAATAAGACCGAGAATAGGCAATCCCACCATAGGCTTCTTCATCTCTTCCTGTAGCTCTTCTACGGGCATGAGAGAGCGTGCAGAGTTGTTGCCCTTGGCCAACAGTCCTTTGGCGACTAGAGTATCGATGTGTTGAGCTACAGTAGCAACAGAGTTGAGCTTGAGGCCATTGGCTATTTCACGATAACTTGGTGAGTATCCGCGCTGTTCTATAAAAGTAGATATATAGTCTAGTGTTTTTCGTTGTTTCTTAGTGAGTGCTTGTTTCATTTTTCCTCCGATTTACTTATTAATCATTATAACGAACAGTATGCGAACATGTCAACTATTTTTGAGGATAGTTTTTATGTTTATATTTACACCTAGGCTTATTGCAAATCAAGCAATATTACAACAGGTGTAGTCAAGGTCATGGATAAAATGCCAATCTGTAAAATCAACAAAAGTCGATTACACCTATTGACAATGATTTCTACCTCTAATAACCTAGAGTTCAGAAGTATTAATAACGAGGAGGAAAAATTAAATGGCATTTGAACAAGTAAACTCAAAAGGTCAAACATATTATTTACACCAGCGTGAAGTAACGCTAAAAGGCGGAAGATTACAAAACATCTTCTTCTTTGCAAAAGAAATCAAAGACGGTGCTATCGATGAATTACCAGAAGGATACGAAGTGATCGAAAACACACGTACTGGTTTGCCAATCTTGAAAAAGTCAAACAAGTAAATAAGTAAGTGTTTATCGCAAGAGCGCCTTCGAGGCGCTTTTTGCGTTTCACAAAAAAATAAGTTATTATTATCAGGTTAGAGAAGTCAATATGACTTCCTTGACGATGATACGGGCCTGTAGCTCAGTGGTTAGAGCAGTCGGCTCATAACCGATTGGTCGTAGGTTCAATTCCTACCAGGCCCACCAGAATGATTGAAAAAGACCTTTAAAGGTCTTTTTTGCTATGATAGAGAAATGAATTATAAACTTATTATTCTTGCCCCATCTTGTGGCGGTAAATCATCTCTGATGCGTTATCTTCGTGAACATACTGATTTACATATTGCAGAGACCGATGAAGAGGTAATGAAGGCTAACAATGATGTGTGGCCTAACGATGAATTAAAAAACAAAGTTCTTGTACCAAAAACTACCAATGAAATCATTACGAGAGAGCATGTCATTTACTTTGCAAGTTACATTCCAACCGAACTATTACAAAAAGCAAAAGATAAAGGGTTCAAGATTATTGTTTTAGAAACACCACTTAGTGTTCTAAGAGAGAGGAATGAAAAGAGAATAAAAGAGGAGGGGTATGATGATGTTTCGCAATGGTTTGAAGGTCAGCTAGATAATTATGAGGATTTAGTTAAAGACCATATAGTCGACAAAACAATCAATGGCAACCAAGCTGTTGAGAAGGTTGTTGCAGAAATTAAAAACTTAATATGATTGCGGTTTTCACCTATAACATTACGCAAAGTAGTAGTTCCAATCAAACACGGTAGAGTACCGTATCTTGCTCATGCATCTTCAGGTGAAATTCAACCAGGTCTTTCTTGAATTGGTTCCAAATTTCAAGTGAGAGGCTACCATAGAACTTATACTTTAAAGACCTAGATAGGTCTTTTTTGATATGATAGATTTTATGAAACCAACTATAGAAACCTTTGCAAAAGAAAATAACTTACCGATATTGAACCAAGGATCTCAATTTCCAGATTATTTTGCTACCCATGCAATAGAACCAACATTTGATCTTACTTCTACAGAGTTGAAAAGCTCCGATGAACTCAAACACGCCAATTTAACAACAAATATCGATAAGCTGCTTGGCACTACTAATAATGTATTCTTTGCACTTGGCAAAGGCTATCTAAAGAGTAAACATTCTATAGGCCTCATATATGACCCATTTATTATTGCAGGGTCCGTTGGCGCAACAATGGTTCTAAATGACTTAATGTACATTCTCAACGATACCCAGCTACTGCAAATTTTTTGCAATAAACACAATCAAGAAATTAAGAAAATCATGGATCGTAAATTTTCAGTAGAAGAACAAGAAAGATTCTGGCAAGCAGTAAATAAAGGAGAATCTCTGTTGATCGGGGATGAACCTAGCTCACCAGCGCATGTTTTTGATAGTCTATTAGTTTGGTTACCTATCGAGCTAAAAGGAGAATTGAGTATGCAGCTAAAAACTGATGTTGTAAATCCGAATGTTATTACAAATAACCTAGAGCAAGTAATAAAGGATGTTTTTATAGAAAACGGTCGATTGATGGATTCTTTTTTAGATAAATCCACAGAAGAAAGGGTGGTTGAGATTCAGGTACCAACTTCTTATCCAATAAAAAAAGGTCTGCTCGCTGTTTATGTAACCTAAGATACGCTATTCATATAAGGATTAGAACTATTAATTGTTTAGCTGATTGATTTGCTGCTGTATAGAGGCAGTGGTACTTGCCGTATCGTTGTCTGAGCTTGAGAAATTGGTCTGATGTGTCCTATATCGCATCTCATTGATCTTGGCCTGAAGCTTAGCGGTGTCTTGTACGGCACGACTACTATTGGGGTCTCTGGTGATAACCTTCCGCCTGGTGGCAGGTGGTGGAGTGTGTTGGCGCAGGTATGCGCTCTGCGCAGGCGTGGTGATACTATACTCGGTGACTTCACCCAGTGGCTTGTGTGCAATAAATTTTTGTATCCTACTCTTTGGCATATAGACCTACTTGTTTAAAAAGCCGAAAGTGCACTAGCAACATGGCTGAAGAATGGACCGACTAGCAACACTAGTAACAATATCGCAGCTGCATAAGCTATCACTAGCTTCCAGCTATCACTGCTTTGCTTGAGTCCATCGATCTTCTTGGGTGCATTGTATTGATGCAGTAATGCTCGGGTACGTATTTGCTGAATTCTCTTCTGTGTCTCTAGCTCTGATTGATAGCGAAGTGTTTGTGAGGTTATTGCAGCGTTTTCGTCGACTACACTCTCTGGCATTGGTATCTTGACCATATTGTCTTCGCGACTGACGATATTCGGCCTGATAGAGACCATATCAGCATCATCCACAAAGATACCTGTGGTATAAACATCTATCCTTGAGTTACCATTATCAGAATGGTTCTCATCTCGCTTAGTAGACTTGTTGAATTTACTGATATCCACTGCCTTTGTACTAGTAGAGCTATGGTGCATAACTCTATTGTATTTTTTTGGTATAGATTTTACAACAAGCATAAGCTTATAAAAGTATCTGAATAAGGCAATGTTCAATCACGGTGAGTATAAATTGGTAAATTAACTGCATTATAAGTAAAATATATACTTGTATGACCAAAAACAATCCAGTACAAGACAAATACACATATCTAGTGGACTCCAAAACTAAGCTCATAGTGTTTAGCGATATCCATCTTGGCGCCAAAAAAACCAAAGCTAGTGCCAATGTAGACAATGAGATATCCAAACAGATAGACTCGCTCAACCAAGAACCAAGTGCCATTGTGGTACTCAATGGAGATATCTTTGAATTGTGGGCCGGTGAGAAGCCGACAGTTCAGAAGGCCGTAAAGGCTCACCAGAAATTTGCCAATAGTCTTATAGCTCTGTCGAAAAACCCCAAAAACAAAATAGTATTCGTGGTGGGCAATCACGATGGTGCTTTGGGATGGGATGAATCCCAACAACAATATCTTTTAAAAACATTCAAAGCCAATATATGCTTTGCGTTTGAGCTCAACGTCAAAACCAAGGACGGAACCAAATCAGTACTATTTGAGCATGGGCATATGCTCGATCCTGAAAATGCCTTTGAAGATCCGCGCGACCCACACGACAAACCTTTTGGTCAGTATTTGGTACAAAAAGCTTTACCGATGGTAATCCAATCTCAAGGCAAGCTAATATCTGGTATCAGCCATCTAGCTGAGCCTCATCAGTTTCCGAAGTTTGTTGCTTCTAGAGTGTTTTATAGAGAACTACTCAGTAAGTCCTGGTGGCTGCTGATACCCATAGTGATTACTCTGATATTGCGTTTGATAGTCGGCTACGACATATATATTGCTACTGGACTCTCACCAGCTGATACCTCGCGTATACTTTTCTTTACAGAAGTTGCAGTGTTTTTTACTGTATTAGGATTCTTTGTGGCTATTGTCTTCATACTATTCCAGCTACTCTCACGTGCCAAGACAGTCCCTTCCAATTTCGGACCAGATGGTCATCACAATGCTCTAGCTCGCCAAAAAGCCCAGGACCTTATCAGCTTTGATAAAAATATCGGCTACATCACCGGACATACTCACCGAGCAGAGATCAGAAAGCTACAAAATGGGTTCTATGCCAACACCGGCTGTGGTGTAGAAATGGTAGAGAGTACTAAGACTCACCTCAAGCTACCCAAGACCTATGTGAGCAGAGTGCATCTTCACTGGCTCGAGATAGATATAGACAAATCCAATCTTCATATCAACCATTGGCAGATGATAACAACTGTAGACAACCAAACTTTGCTAGAGAAGATAGCTACCAAGAAATCCAAGAAAAGCAGTCCATTAGAGATACAAAAACAATTGTCAGTAGATCTCTAAAGCCTTAGCTATATCGGCTATGGTAATATATAGATTATGCGAAAGGTATTTAATTTCTCAAAAACAGCTTTCTGGGTAGGACTGATATTCATCCTATATATGTTTGCTATTCTTACCAACGAGACGGGCAAGAATTATCAGCTCCGATCTAAGTCAGATGAGTTAGAGCAAGAGATAGCACAAATGCAATCTCAGATAGAGGAGCTTGGCTACAAAGTTACCTATTATAGGACTGAGAGCTACCAAGATAGACTAGCAAGAGAGAAGCTTGGTTTGCAAAAACCTGGTGAGTCAGTAGTAATAGTCAAGAAAGACAACAATCAAACCTTTGAAGTACCAGCTGAGAATATCAAGTTGCAAGACAAAGATGAATACGAGCTATCTAAGTCTCACTGGCAACAATGGCGTGAATTCTTGTTTGGTAGTTGATGAAATTGGTTGTATACAAAATATAGACTTGAAAAATTGTCTTATTTGAGCTATAATTTCCAAGTATCACCAGCATTCCATTAGCCAAAAAAGAATCCGAATGAACAACGTGAATGTTTCTTTTTTGGAAGAGGAGAGTGACTTGTGAAAAGCGAAAGAAATATCTATCTAGCTATTTCTGAAGCTGATAGTAATCACTTGACGCCGCGGGGTAGAGCAGTGGCAGCTCGTCAGGCTCATAACCTGGAGGTCGTAGGTTCGAATCCTACCCCCGCTACCAAGATAAAAGCACAACTACGGTTGTGCTTTTATCTTGAATAATGTGTGTAGTTCGAAACCCAAAGGTTCGGTGGAGTAAACCGCGCAGTGTCAAAAGCAAATTGATTTGCGCTTTGACCAAGCACTTTACGGAAGTTTGATTTACCAAACCATCCTACCCCCGCTACCAAAACAAGTTCCCAACTTTTATAGTTGGGATTTTGTTTTTATTTAACTAAGAGAATCCTTATAAAATAAGTTTGCTATAATAGCTCTTATGAATAAAGATATACCAGACTCTCAGTACGTTGCTGATGCGCTGTGGGTAGACGAGTCAGAACTGCAAAAAATTCTCAAAGATATTCAAGACAAATTGCAATCGGCCAAACACTCACCAGAGGCATACGGTGAACGAATGCGTGAGTATCTCAAGCGACTCACGCAAAAACAGCAAAGTCACAATCCAAACTACAAAAAGCGTTATAGAGAATTGTCCAAACATATAGACAAGCTCACGCCGCATCAAGCCTACACTATCATTGCTAGATTCTTGGGCAACAACACCACCCAGTTCTTTGATCAGATACCACCCAAGGCCAATCTGCAGTTTCCACGTGATCATCAACCCAAGCTTACCAGCCAAGTAGGGTGGCACTTCTTTGTTGGAAGTGTATGGGCCGAGGACGGTCAGGAATATGGGATAGAGTTGATGTTCTTTCGCCAAGCCATATTACCCCCACAGCTTGCCAAAGAACTTGGTCTGACCGATGTAGAGAATCAAGTGATCGAGATACAGCTCGGTATATCCAAGGCTGGTGATGTGCATCATCAAGTTGATCCAATAGTTGTGGCTGGTACATCTGGGCTTATTGAAGTAAGTAGTAAACCTTTCCGATATGCACTGGGCAAAAATATTATTGAGGGTTCAGGCAACAAAGAATTACTACCACTTACAGTAAAAGCTCGTGGTGTAGATCGTTCAGGCTCTGAGCCATTTGAGCTGGAGCTAGATCTCAAGCTCACTGGAGGCAAAGACTATCTACTGCAAGGTGATGATGGAGCTATGCCATCGGTAGCTGGTACCGGCTCTTTGTATTATTCGATACCCAATATACAAGTCAGCGCAGGTAGTACATTGAAGTATGGCGACAAAAAAGTGAAGCTCAATAAAGGCATGATGTGGTTCGATCACCAATGGGGGTTCTTGAGTGGCAACCCTCAGTCAGATGTCTTGCGAGCAGCCAACAATATATCCGCACCTGGTCCAAGCGGCTGGGATTGGTACATGGCACAATTTGATGGAGATAGGCAGATAACAATGTTTGCTGCACATAGCAAGAAGTTTATAAGTTATTATTTTCAGTCAGGAGCCACTCCGCCACCTGTCATGACCGTGCCTGTTGCTGGTAAATACATGGATGAGCAAGGAGAACTACACAATACGTGGGGTAATCTCAAGATCACCAAGTGGGGTAAAGCTCAGACTAGCCCCAATCCCAGCAAATATCCTATTACTCACGTGTGGCACCCCAATGAATGGCATTTTAGCTTTGATAGCACCATGCCAGCCGATATTCGTAAGTTTAGTATGACTCAAATAGTTGAGGGTGTGCAGACCAATTTCTTTGCCAATGGAGCACAGTACAATGAAGGTGCCGTAATACTCAAAGATCCAGATGGCAAAGACATAGGTCGCGGATTTGCTGAGGCAGTACAATACGCTGATACCACCGACAATGGCTTGAAGCTAGCTGGTCTAGAAGGAAGTGCTGAACTCAAAAAAGTACTTACAAATAACACTGCATCTTTGCCGCGCCGTATAAGCAGCTTGGTATATATGCTGACTCATCAAAAAGAACTAAAAGAAGTGCTCAAAAATTCTAAAGGTCTAGAGTTTTTTGGTAGTCCCAAGAAGACTCCCAGGGGCCGACACTAAATTATGTCTATTCCACCAAACACCATACCATTTTTTATTGGTTCAATAGTCACACTGATAGTGGGTATAAAATCACTTCAATCTTATCATAAACTCAAAACTCCACTAATAAGGCATTTTGCAATTACTGGCTTTTTGGCTGCAGCTGGTTTGGGGTTCAACTCTATACCATTTTATTTATCTAATAATCCTGACGTATTAAGAATATGCTTAACGTTGGGCAGGTTTTTCTTAGATATGGTGGGGTATTGGCAGTTTTACTTAATATGGTATTTAACATGGCTCAGAAAATACCCGTTATGGTATTTTGTGATGCCTCTGACTATATTAGGCATAATAGGATTTGTTGACCAAGCTATTTTTTATCTAAACAATCCATTTATCATAAATGACGGATTGGTATTGTATAAATTCTCTGATTTTTCAAGGTATATACGTATTGTTTCACTTATGATTGTATTTGTTGCTGGAATAGTTATAGGCATAAATGCTTTGGAGCAATCCAAAAAAAGCTCTAGAGTAAGATTAATGTCTATTTCTGTCTTGTATATTTTTGCATCTATTGCAATTATTTATACCGTCTACTTGCAGGCCTTTAGTAATTCTTGGGTATTTCTAATGGGCTCTATAATTGCTGCAGGCATATTTTTTACAAATCCTTTCATAATTAAGAAAAAAAGAAAGTAAAACAATTTATTTAGTATACATATCTATGAATTTGGCAGTATTATCGATAGCTTTTTGAGCTTCTGGTACAAATCGTGCAAATATGTGCCAGACATGCCATAGACCCTGTTCTTCATATAGCTCTGCTTCAACTCCAGCAGATTTAGCCTTCTTGACTAGAGCTACGGCATCGCCATATAGTACCTCACTCTTGTCTATATGAATCATGATAGGAGGTAAGCCTTTATAATCTCCAAACAACGGAGATGCTATAGGGTCGTTGCGAGGTGTATCTTTGAAGTATAGATCCATAAAGAAGTCTAAGTTATCATCCTTAATAATATAATCTTTTGGGTTGGAATACTTCTTGTAGCTCTCCAGCGTAGCATCGGTAGGCGGAGCGATAGCAATAGCGCAAGCCGGCATCGGTAATTTGTCGCGCTTGATCATTTGTAGTAGTGATAATGTCATGGCACCACCAGCCGAGTCACCCATGATTACTATATCTTGTGGCCTGTAGCTCTCAAGCAGCCATTTGTAAGCACTCATTGCTTCATTTACTGCAGTTGGGTAGGGATGTTCTGGAGCCAAGCTATAGTCTAGAGAGAAAGCTTTGTGCTTAGTGGCTTTTGATAGTCTAGAAATATAATCTCGGTGATGAGGAGTGAAATTGAATATAAATCCACCGCCGTGGAAATAAAGAATCACCTTGTCATCTCTAGATTCGGGTACTTTTATCCATTCCCCTTTAAAATCCTTGGTTTTGTAAGGCTTGATAGATACATCCTTATTTACTACAGCAAATTTAGCTAGCTTAGCTACACCCTCACGTTTGGATTTGAGGTTGTCCAAAGTAATTGGAGTACTAAATAGCTTGGAGGTCCGTAAGGCCAACAGTATTGCTTTACTTCTTACACTAGTCATTTAGATAGTATAGCAAAGCTTACGCGACTATTTGCGATTATTGCATGATGGAGTCGACTGTAGCAGCACTTGCATAGAGCACAAATATAAGTCCACCTATTACGATACATGCTATTGTGACTACAATGGCTGGGTCTACATATGACTTTTTGCTTCTTGAATTAGATGATCTTGATACAGATTTCTTTTTGGCTGGCATAAGTTTCCTTTGTTTATTAGTAATATATTAACTTCTTATGATTGTTACTGCAAGTGCTGTCTTGAAAAATTGTTAAAAATATGCAAAGATAACAGCTTAGAAATTGTTCTTCTTGGCGATTGAAAAATACTTTTTTCAATCGAAGAGGAGAATTATTGCAATTACTGAAGTAAAATAGTAATTACTGTTTTACGAAAGTATGGGTAATAATTGTACGAGGCTGCGTAGCTCAGTCGGTTAGAGCGCAGGACTCATAAGCCTGAGGTCGTAGGTTCGATCCCTACCGCAGCCACCATAATAAGCCCAGCATTAAAGCAGATGCTGGTTTTATTTTTGTAAATTTGCAATAATATAACAGTACTTGCACCTAATCGAGGAGGCTAAAGTTGTCTAACTCACCAACTTTACCGTTGGAGTTCACCGCACAACAGCTATTTGATATGTGTACAAAAGCGCTAAAAGACGCTAGTAAAGCTAGGTTCGATGCCTCACTGATACGCGGCCAAAGCCCAAGAATTGTTATTAATGGCGATGAAGAACAGGCTAGGCAAATACGTGAATTAAGAGAACAAGCCCAAGAGCTTGAAGACAAAGCCAAAAGGTCAAATGCCGTTGCAAACGAGCATGCTCAAGCACTCGTGGGCAGCACAGTTATACTAACTGGCAAAATATTTCGGGATGCAGACGAGTGGGTATCGGGTATGCCCGGTCTACTTGGTAGCGGTCACAACGTCACAAATACTCATTCACTAGATGTAGAAAGCTCAAAACATACTATTACTAGAGTAAAAACAATAAGAGAACAATTTATGGATAGTACGACCATAAGGTTCTATTTCAACTATCATGGTGGGAGTGAGTATTACTTTGAACTGCCACACAGGCCATACAAAGGTGAACTAAAAGTAGAGTTTGCTTAAGACGCATAAATAACAACCAATCAGCTAGCAAGTTGATTGGTTTTTTTCGTATAATAATAAGATAGTGTTAACAAAATTTCACAATCACCTAATAGACACCAATATATTACCCCCACATTCAAAATTACTTATTGCTGTTTCTGGTGGGGTTGATTCGATTACCTTACTACATGCCATCAACCAGATGAATAGTTTTTACAATTGGAAAATTGCAGTAGCTCATTATGATCACAAGCAAAGACCAGACAGCTATAAAGATGCTGAGCTAGTAGGGTTGTTGGCTGAGAGTTATGGCAACAAGTACTATCTCAATAAGCACGTAGATGGCATACAATCCGAAGCTGAACTTCGTCGGGCACGATATAATTTCTTAGAAAATCTTCGAGATGACATTGGTTTTGACTATATTGTAACAGCACATCATGGAGATGACAGGATAGAAACGGCAGTATTCAATACCATAAGAGGAGCTGATAGACAGGGTATGGCCTCAATGAAACGACAACGAGGCAAGTTACTCCGACCACTACTGCCATTTTCAAAAGCAGAACTTATCACTTATGCCAATTTGCAAAATCTCGCCTACAATGAAGACAGTACCAATACCAATATCGACTTTAGTAGGAACTTTGTACGCCATGAGTTGGTACCGCTGGGAAGTATGATATACAAAAACTTTCATCATTCGTTTACCAACAAACTCAACGAGCTAGATGCGCTCAATGAATCTATCGCAACAAGGTTGAATAGTATATTGGATAGCCTAACTGTGAACCAAGATGAATATTCTATCACGCTCGACAAAGACAAATACCTGGAATTACCTCAGAATATTGCACTGAATCTATTGGTGCATGTTTTCAATAAGTTGAAGCCGGGCATAGGGTTGAGTCGTAAAAATATCATGCAGGCCGAAAGAAATATCATCGATTCTAATCAACCAAACAACTATCATGTAAAGGGCAACTTGCACATCGAGATAGGCTATGGTACTTTAAAAGTCACGTGTCAACCTGAAACATTCAATCACTTCAAGAATTTCTCGACACACATTTTGACACCTGAGTATCCATTCTCAAATGATATGTTCCGTCTTTATGTCGGGGATAGCAAGAAGGATAATGTAGCAAATATCAATTTGCCAGAACAAAAACTTATAGTCCGACATCGACAAGTAGGAGACAGGGTGTATCCGCAAGGTATGACTGGTAGCAAGAAGCTACAAGACATATTTGTAGACAAGAAGATATCTCGTGCTCACAGAGATCACTGGCCATTGGTAGTAAATGACAAAAACGAGATTTTATGGGTTCCGTTTGTAGTTACCGACAGAAGATCTGAAGCCGAAGATAGTGAAATGAAAATAATAAGCATAATTTGTGAGGTAAACAAATGATCAAGAAGATTCCTAAACAGCTTATATATGTTGCAATAGCAGTAGTTGTAATTGTCGGTCTTTTGACTTTGGCAAATTACAATGAAAAAAAACCAGCTCAAGTACCACTTAGTAAGGTGATAGAGCAAACTGCTGCAGGCCAAGTAGAAAAAATCGAGGTTGTGGGTAATCAGTTGAATGTAACTCTTAAGGACGGCACCAAACAAACTACCTACAAAGAAGAATCGGCCAATCTTAAAGATTATGGCTTGGACTACACTAAGGTATCGGTTGAAGTTAAAAATCCAGATGACGGCAGTGGTCGTTGGCTAGATATTTTGCTAAGTATTTTACCTATCGCAATTATTATTGGATTTTTCTACTTTATAATGCGCCAAGCTCAAGGTAGCAATAATCAAGCTATGAGCTTTGGTAAAAGCAAGGCTAGAGTATTCGGGCTAGAGAAAGAAAAAGTTAAGTTTACCGATGTGGCTGGAGCTATTGAGGCCAAAACAGAACTGCAAGAAATAGTTGAGTTCTTAAAATACCCTAGTAAGTTCGAGAGCTTGGGTGCGAAGATTCCAAAAGGTGTATTGCTCTTTGGATCACCTGGCACCGGTAAAACTTTGTTGGCTCGAGCTGTGGCTGGAGAAGCCGATGTTCCATTCTTCTCAATATCAGGATCTGAATTTGTAGAAATGTTTGTAGGTGTTGGTGCTAGTAGGGTGCGAGATTTGTTTAATAAAGCCAAGAAGAATGCTCCTTGTATTATATTTATCGACGAAATCGATGCGGTTGGCCGCCAACGCGGTACAGGACTGGGTGGAGGTCATGATGAGCGCGAACAAACCCTCAACCAGATATTAGTCGAGATGGATGGGTTTGAACAAGGTACCAATGTCATAGTAATGGCTGCTACAAACCGACCAGACGTACTAGACCCAGCTCTGCTAAGACCTGGTAGATTTGATAGACGAATCACTCTTGATAGCCCAGACCTAAAAGCTCGTGAAGAAATCTTAGAAGTTCATACCAAGAACAAACCACTCGAGAAAGACGTAGAGCTCGGTGAAATAGCCAAAAAAACCCCAGGTGTTTCTGGTGCAGACTTAGCCAACATAGCCAACGAAGCAGCAATATTTGCAGCTCGCCAAAACCGCAAGAAAATAGCTCAAGGTGACTTCCATGAAGCAGTCGAAAAGATTGCGCTTGGACCTGAACGCAAAAGCCATGTCCTCAATGATAAAGAAAAAGAAATCACTGCTTATCACGAAGCCGGGCACGCTCTACTATCTCATTTGTTGCCCAACTGTAACCCCGTACACAAGGTATCTATAGTATCCCGTGGTATGGCTGGGGGAGTGACATGGAGCTTGCCAGAAGAAGACAAACACCTGCACTCCGTAACAGACTTCAAAGATGACATCGCGATGAGTCTTGGTGGTCGCACAGCCGAGCAAATAGTATTCAAAGACATTACTACAGGTGCAAGTAGCGATCTCAAGCATGCCAACGAACTTGCTCGTCGCATGGTTACAGATTACGGTATGAGCCCTAAACTATCCAACCAGGTATTTGGTGAATCTGAAAATTCCGTATTCCTAGGTCGATCGATGGGCGAAGGTCGTAACTATTCTGAAGAAGTTGCAGCGATTATCGACGAAGAAGTCAAAGCTCTAATCAATGAAGCTAGTAAAAAAGCCCATAGTGTCATCACCAAGAACAGATCCAAGCTTGACCTTATAGCCAAGACATTGATAGAAAAAGAAACTATTGAAGGTCCAGAGTTCAAAAAGTTATTCGATATTGTCGATAAATCAGCTCCAAAGAAAAATACCAAAACTGCACTTGAGTAACCTGATGAAATAGTTTACAATCTCCTAGACCACTCAAGAACGGAGAACTCGCATGAGAGCCAGGGATAAGCTGTCTCTTGCATCAAATATTGGGATTGTGGTAATTGCATTTTTCGGTCTTGTAATTCCCGAGTTGGTAGCGACTTTGTTGGTCAACGCATCTCTGCTAGGAATATTCTCTTGGGGAGTCATCACCCTCAAGGACACCACTGCAAAAGCATATGAAAGGCTCTGTGGTCTATACGTTGCTTTCGCAATTGTGGCCTCGTTTGCAGTGTATTATCTCATCGCTGGACCCGCAGAAGGCATCAAGTTCAATTTGTTCCTGCTGCTCATCATCTCGTCGGTTTATATATCTTTTGGATTAGCGCTGTTCAATTTCAACAAATATATCAGCAAGATTGAAGATCAAAATAAATAATCCGCCCTAGCCCTAGAACATCTAGGGCTTATTATATTAATTAACTCACTTTAAAAACTCATCATATATGTTCCCACAAATGACCTTATCTTGGTATAATACATCTCAGTGAAAAATATTCTAAAACGACTAAATAAATCACGAACGCTCTCTGTAGCGGCGTTTTTGATTTCACTCAGTTATTTCTTGAGCAGACTGTTAGGATTGGTCAGAGACAGATTGCTTGCCAGTAACTTTGGTGTGTCGGCTAGTACTGATGCCTATACTGCCGCTTTTCGAATACCAGATCTCTTATTTACTATATTGGTATCTGGTGCTTTTGCCGTATCATTTATACCGGTCTTTATTGGTTACTTAGAGAAAAACAAGACTGATGAAGCTTGGCATATTACTAGCTCGTTGCTAAATATATTTTCTGTTGCTACTATACTGCTTTGCACATTGGCATTTATCTTTGCTCCGCAACTAGTGGGTTTGCTTGCACCGGGTTTTGATCAACAAAGATTTGATCTCACTGTCAATCTTACTCGAATAATGCTCGTGACCCCATTCCTTTTTTCTATATCAAGCGTACTTGGTGCAATTCAACAAGCTTTCAATAGGTTTACGCTTTTTGCCATGGCGAGCGTGCTTTATAACATCGGCATTATTATAGGTATAGTATTTCTTTCAAAGCTATTTCCAGAGCAACCTATCTATGGTGTAGCCTATGGTGTAGCCCTTGGCGCAGCTTTACAGTTAGCTTTGCAGTTCTTCGGTATTATAGGGTTACATTTCAAATATAGCCTGAGCTTTGATTTCTTTCATCCTGGAGTTTTACGTACTATCAAGCTGATGATACCTCGATCTATTGACCTTGCAATCGATCAATTCAATTGGATTATACAAACTGCCATTAGCTCAAAACTCGCAGTCGGTAGCCTCACATCTTATTACTATGCCAATAATCTCAAAAATGTACCGCTTGGTATATTTGGCATGGCAATCACCACTACAGTATTCCCGAGTCTTATTCGTGCTGCTAAGTCTGAAGACAAGGCTAGACTGTCCTCAGCAATAGTACGCGATATGAGTCTTATCATGTTTTTTGTCATACCGTCTGCTGCTATTGCATTAGTGATGCGAGGTTACATAGTGCGACTTTTATTTGGCTTTGGAGATCAGGCTACAGCAGATACATTAGGTTGGTTGGCCGGATCTATCATAGCAACAAGTCTGTTCTTCATGATCGCAAGGGTTTATTATTCGCTAGAAGATACGCTTACTCCATTACTTACCAGTCTTAGCTCTATCATAGTCAACATTATATTTAGCATAATTTTTTCAAGTAGATTTGGTGTGTCTGGTCTTGGTCTAGCACTTACGATATCGACATTTTATGAACTAATAGTTCTAATGATACTTCTAAAGCGAAAGATTGGTAATTATGGCTATAAATCTATTGGACGTTCTGCACTCAAGATATCTATAGCCAGTCTTGCTATGTCAGCCTGGATATATTTACTCATCAACAGGGTGATACCGCTATATCGCGATGATATTGGTTTTACGACTATTGCACCTAAATTCTTTGTAATAGCATTCAGTGGAGTAGTGGTGTATTTTATTGCTGCCAAACTATTGCGTGTACATGAGACTGAAAAAATATTGCAAAAAATAATGCATCCAATAAAAATCATCAAAAGAATAAGTAGGTAGTATGAGTAGTATTCGTAATTTTTGCATTATTGCTCATATCGATCACGGCAAAAGTACACTGGCAGATCGTATGCTAGAACTTACTGGTACTGTTGAGAAGCGAGAGATGAAGTCCCAGCTGCTCGACTCTATGGATTTGGAGAGAGAGAAAGGTATTACCATCAAACTCCAGCCAGTCCGTATGAACTGGAAAGACCATCAACTCAACCTAATAGATACACCTGGTCATGTAGATTTTAGCTATGAAGTCAGTCGGAGCTTGGCAGCCTGCGAAGGTGCTGTGTTGGTGGTAGATGCCGCTCAGGGTATACAGGCGCAGACCTTGGCCAATGTGTATCTTGCACTTGAAGCCAACCTGGAGATAATACCCGTACTCAATAAGATAGACCTACCAGCCGCCGAACCTGAAAAAGTCGCAGCTGAGATAGCATCACTTCTGGGCTGTGACCCCAGCTCTATATTGCGTATTTCTGCCAAAGATGGTTCTGGGGTAGAAACATTACTGGATAAAATTGTAGAAGATATACCTGGGCCAACAGTAAATATCGACAAGCCGCTTAGGGCTTTGGTATTTGACTCAAACTACGATGAGTATCGCGGAGTTATCTTGTATTTCCGAATATTAGATGGAGAAATCAAGAAGAACGACCAACTCAAGCTAATAATTGCTGATAAAAACACAATGGCTGTAGATGTAGGATATTTCAGTCCTAGCATGGTTTCTAGCGGAACTATAAGCTCTGGAGAAACTGGCTATGTAGTGACCAATCTCAAATCAATTACTGATGCCAATGTCGGCGATACTATTACTCATAGCAATCATCCGGCGACCGAAGCACTACCCGGATACAAGACTATCAAGCCATATGTATATGCTGGGTTCTTTCCTAATTCCGCCGAAGACTATCCAGCTCTCAAGGATGCGCTAGAAAAGCTTACTCTCAATGACTCAGCTCTACAATACTTGCCCGAAAATTCTCAAGTATTAGGATTTGGTTTTCGGCTAGGATTTCTAGGTCTACTACACCTCGAAATCATCAAAGAGAGGATAGAGCGAGAGTTCAATATTAGCCTTGTGATTACCAATCCAAGTGTGGATTATCAAGTAGAGACCACTTTAGGTGATAAATTGGAAGTAAAAAGTGCCGCCGATCTGCCGGATGTGAGTAGGATAGCAAAGATATTAGAACCATGGATCAGCGGTGAAATAATAGTACCCAAGGAATACCTTGGTGCAATTATCCAGCTCATTAATTCTGTTCGTGGTATACAAAAAAATCTCAGCTATATAGATGAACACTTGGCACTTGTGAGCTTTGAAGCTCCTCTTGCCAATGTGCTTACTGACTTCTATGATGAACTCAAATCAGTTACTTCTGGATATGGGTCATTCAATTATGATTTAGCTGATTATAGAGAGCAAGACTTGGTCCGTGTCGATATATTAGTTGCATCTGAGATGGTGGACAGTCTTAGTATGATCACTCATCGTAGCGAAGCATTAGCATTGGGTAGAAAGATTATTGAAAAACTCAAAGACGTTATACCCCGACAATTATTTGAGATTAGCCTTCAAGCTGCCATTGGCAGTAAGATAATCGCTCGAGAAGACATCAAGGCGCTGGGCAAGAACGTAACAGCCAAACTATATGGAGGCGATGTGAGTCGTAAGAACAAGCTTCTGGACAAGCAGAAGAAGGGCAAGAAACGACTCAAGAAAATCGGTAAAGTAGATATTCCTGCTGAAGCTTTTATGGTTTTACTCAAGAAGGATTAATGCTATTTTATAAATAATGAGTAAAAACAACACATCAAGATTATTAGCCAAAACACTACTGATACTAGGTGCAGTAGTACTGAGTATAGGGCTCGCTCTGCTAATCAGAATGGTTTTCTTCAAGCCGCTTCCTGCAAAAGCACCCAGTGAACAGCTAGATATTGATACTCAAGATGAAGCATTGTCAGAAGAACAGCCCAACGACCCTCAGCTTCTAGAAGAGGAACAGCTTGAAAAATCAACTATTGAATAAAAATATATTGGCACTCTTGACACTAGAGTGCTAGTTTTTATATAATAAATGCATGTTGGCACTATAGAGTGTTGACTGCCAAAATAAATGGTATTACCATATATATTATGACAAATCGTCAAAAAGAAATTTTAGCTAGTATCATCCAGCTCTATGCAGATTCGGCCGAACCGGTGAGTTCACGCGAACTCGTGAGCATTTTTGAGCTTAGCTCAGCTACTATTCGAGCCGAAATGGCTGTGCTAGAAGAAAATGATTACATATTTCAACCACATATTTCTAGTGGTCGCGTACCTACAGATAAAGGATATCGCTATTTTGTCAACAATCTAGCGGCTTATAAATCGGATAAATCAAACAAAAGCGTGCAAACTATAGCAAAGCGCGTAGATAGCCTCAAGGATCGTACGGATGGCGCTATCAAGATAGCAGCAGAAACCCTAAGTGATCTTACAGGTAATATGGCTTTCGCTACATTGAGTGATTCGGTGTATTTTCATGGCATGGGACAGTTGTTTTCCCAGCCAGAGTTCATGGATCAAGTAAATGCCTTGCAAGCAGCTAGATTTCTAGATGCCATTCAGCAATGGCTTACTAGCGCTAAGATAGACTCATTGCAGGTATATATAGGTTCTGAAAATCCAGTAGTGCGTAGCAGTGGACTCACTATGATGGTCAATCGGTTTACTAGCCCATACTCAGACTATAGTTACATCGGCATAGTAGGGCCCACCAGACAAAGTTATGACAAAGTAATAAGTCTCGTAGAAGGTACTACCGAAGCTTTAGAACAAGTATTTCAGGAGTAAATTGTGAAAAATAATAAATCATCCAAAAAACCAATTATCAAGAAGAAAAAATCAGCTATCGAATATGAGCAGCAAATAGGAGAGCTTACAGCTCACTTACAGCGCTTGCAAGCCGAATTTGAAAACTATAAGAAACGTGAGACCAGTGAAAAGTCAGAGTTACTTAGCACAGCCAAAGCAGCTGTACTCAGTGAGCTGATGCCGGCGTTAGATAACTTTGACAGGGCTACCACTCACTTGCCAAAAGAACTAGAAGACAACCCGTGGGCCAAAGGCATGCTGTATGTAGGTCAGCAGTTGTTGGATATATTGGAAAATATGGGTATCTCTAGCTACAGACCAATCGGAGAAAAATTTGATCATACCAAACACGAAGCATTGGAGCATGTACAGAGTGATAAACCACCAGATACTATAGTAGAAGTTTTGACGCCTGGCTATAAGATGGGAGAGAATGTCATACGCCCAGCAACAGTCAAGGTCAGTAGCGGCAAGGACAATAAGCAATCACAGCAAGATACTAATAACAAAGGAGAAAAATAATGGCTAAAATAATAGGAATCGACTTAGGAACCACCAACTCTGCTATGGCAGTGATGGAAGGTGGTGACCCAGCAGTAATAACAAATATCGAAGGAGCTCGAACTACACCAAGTATAGTGGCAGTAAACAAAAACGACGAACGATTGGTAGGACAAACTGCCAAACGTCAAGCCGTGATAAATCCAGACAACACTATTTTCTCAGTCAAGCGTCTGATAGGTCGTAAGTTCGATGACCCAGAAGTAAAACGAGATATTGATCTTATGCCTTACAAAATAATCAATAGTGGTAACCATGTCAAAGTACAAATGGGAGGCAAAGACTACACACCAGAAGAAATATCAGCCATGATACTCAGTAAGCTCAAAGCTGACGCCGAGAAATATCTCGGTACAGAAGTGACTGAAGCAGTCATTACTGTACCAGCCTACTTTGACGATGCACAACGTCAAGCTACCAAAGACGCAGGAAAGATTGCAGGCCTGGAAGTGAAGCGTATCATCAATGAGCCTACTGCAGCGGCATTGGCCTATGGACTCGATAAGAAAAAAGAAGAAAAAGTTGTAGTATATGACCTTGGAGGTGGTACATTTGATGTATCAGTACTTGAACTAGGCGATGGTGTGTTTGAGGTAAAAAGCACCAACGGTGATACACACCTAGGTGGTGATGACTTCGACCTCACACTTATCAATTGGCTCATCGATGAATTCAAAAAAGACCAGGGTATAGATCTCAAGGCTGACAAAGCAGCTATGCAAAGACTAAAAGAAGCTGCTGAAAAAGCCAAGATAGAACTATCTACTACCAACGAAACTAGCGTAAATATTCCATTTGTGACCGCAGATGCTAGTGGTCCAAAGCACTTGGACATGACATTGTCTCGAGCTGACTTCGAAAAAATAGTAAGCGATCTTGTAGACAAGACTTTGAAACCATGCGAAGCTGCTCTCAAGGATGCCAAACTTACCAAAGAAGATATCAATGAAATAATTTTGGTAGGTGGAATGACACGCATGCCACTTGTTCAAAAGAAAGTAGAAGAATTCTTCGGCAAGAAACCATTGCAAGGTGTTAACCCAGACGAAGTCGTAGCTATCGGTGCTGCTATACAAGGCGGTGTGCTTGGAGGAGATGTCAAAGACGTACTACTTCTAGATGTGACTCCACTCAGTCTTGGTATAGAGACTATGGGTGCGGTGAGTACCAAGCTGATCGAACGCAATACTACTATACCTACATCCAAATCTCAGACTTTCTCTACTGCAGCCGACAATCAAACTAGTGTAGAGATCAATGTATTGCAAGGTGAACGCGAGATGGCCAGTGACAACAAATCACTTGGTAGATTTATACTCGACGGTATACCACCAGCACCACGTGGAGTGCCACAAATCGAAGTGAGCTTCAATATCGACGCCAACGGTATCGTCAATGTATCGGCCAAAGATAAAGCCACCGGCAAAGAACAAAAGATTACTATCACAGGTGGTGGTGCATTGAGTGAAGAAGAAATCAAAAAGATGCAACAAGATGCCGAAATGCATGCCGATGAAGACAAGAAGAAAAAAGAACAAGTAGAGACACGTAACAATGCCGACTCAGCAGTCTATACTGCTGAAAAGACTATCAAAGAAAATGCTGAAAAGATCAAAGATGAAGACAAGAAAACTATCGAAGAATCGATAAAGACTGTCAAAGAAAAGCTGGCGGATGAAAAGGTAGAATCTGAAGAACTCAAGAAAGCCACCGAAGAACTCAATACTGCTCTATCAAAAGTAGGCGAACAACTTTACAAAGAAACAGCCGACACTGTATCGGACGAGCCAGAAGTAGAAGCAACCGAAAAAGATGGTAAGACAGATGACAAAAACGATGAACCAGAAGAAGGCGAAGTAGTAGACAAGAAAGACAAAAAGTAATGTCGCAACCTGCAGAAGGAAAAGATTTTATTGGAAAAAATATCCATATAAAATTTGACCGACCATTAGGATCAAAACATCCAAAGTTTGATGATATTTATCCAATTAATTATGGATTTGTTCCTGGAGCAACTGCAGGTGATGGTGACGATATAGATGTATACTATCTTTCTTCAGACAAGCCACTAAAAGAAATAGATGGCTACTGTATAGGTTATGTTCATCGTTTTGATGATAACGAAGATAAGTTAATCGCTACCAATGGTGAGAATTTTTCAATTGAAGAAATTGAAAAGAAACTAGATTTTCAAGAAAAATGGTTTAAGCATGAGATAATCTTAGATAAATAAAATGGATAAAAGAGATTACTACGAAGTACTAGGTGTAGATAAGTCTGCATCACAAGATGAGATCAAGCGTGCTTTTCGTAAGCAAGCTGTCAAGCTTCATCCCGACAAAGAGACGGGTGACGAAGCTAAGTTCAAAGAGCTCAACGAAGCTTATGAAGTATTGGGTAACGAGCAAAAGAAGCAAGCCTATGACCAATTTGGCCATGCAGCTGGTGCAGACCAAGCCGGTGGTGGACAAAACCCATACGGTCAAGGCAATCCATTTGGTGATGGCGTGCAGTTTGATTTTTCTGGTTTTGGCGGAGGCGGTATGGGCGATCTATTCGAGATGTTTTTCCGCGGAGCTCAGAATCAAACTCGAGATGTAGAGATCGCGCTTACTATAGATTTTATGGATGCTGCCAAAGGTACCACCAAAGAACTTAGTCTGCGAGTAGCAGATAGAAAATCCGGTGGTCGCAAACAAGAGGATATCAAGGTCAAGATACCTGCTGGCATCGACGATGGGCAATCTATCAAGCTAGAAGGTAAGGGTGAGATAAATGCACAAGGTCAAAGAGGTGATCTGTACGTACATATACGAGTTCGACCACACAAATCTTTGCGCAGAGAAGGTGCCAACATAATATCTGAAGTTACATTGGACATGGTAGATGCTGCACTCGGTACAGAGGCCGATGTAGAGACTCTTGATGGCGAAGTAACAGTCAAGATACCAGCTGGATCTGGACATGGTAAGGTAGTCAAGATATCTGGCGAAGGGTTGCCTATTATAGGTACCAACAGAAGAGGCGACCACCTAATAGTGATAAGTGTAGCAGTACCCAAGAAGCTCAATCACAAACAGCGCCAAGCTCTCGAAGATTACCAAAAAGCTACCAAAAAACATTTCTGGTAATATTTTATAAATTTGCTGCAACAATAAGCATAAGGGTATAATATATGTATTATGAACCAGATACCCCAACTTACATTCAACCTAGTGTTTTTTATAATTATTGGTGGACTCGCAGTAGTAGGATTATTCTTTGGCGAAGGTCGCATACGCTTAGTAGCACTAGGTGCTTTTATGGCACTGTTCGTGATGAATCAAATATCAGATCCGTCCTTTAACACGATATCTAGACCTGTAGGTACACTAGTAGGAGCAAATAATGTAGGAAGTGCTATTGGTGGAATCATATTCTTACTATTCATAGTAGGTGCATTTCTGGGCAATCACAAGAAAGGCTCAAATATCCGTGGTATGTTGCTTGGAATAGTAACAGGTTTATTTGTAATGGCATATGGAACCGCACTGTTGCCTAGTCAAGTTAAAGAATCGATAGTAGGTAATTACAATCTAGCAGCAATCATTACCTCTATAAGACCATATATACTTATCGCATTGATCGTACTTATTCTAGTTTCGATATTTATGCCTGAGAAAAACAAGGACGACAAGAAATAGCCTATGAGTGAGAAACTAGCACTATATCCAGAAAGACCAAGCCAATCAAGCGAGAGTTTTAGTAAATATATAGAAATACTCGGACGCCCTCCGGAATTTGAACTAAGTGAGTCGCAAAGAAATGATATTGTTGATTTTGAATCAAGATTCTTAGAAGGAGATATAGAAACAACGGTAGTATTTGATGAAAAACCTAAATCATACGCAGAAATTAATCGAATTACTGCAGCAGAAAAGAAAGTTTGTTTAGATTATTTCCTAACAGAAGAAGGCAAGAATATACTCTCAGAAGCTATTCAAAATGTAGAATTGCCAGACACAAAGAATGGTTTAATAGCTTTATTGACAGAAAAAGCTTCGGATATAGGGGTAAAAGAATGGAAATCTTTAACGGTAAAAAGCTCGAATTGGGCAGAGAAAAAGTTAGTACACCAATTAGAAATGCGAATAAAAGGTGATGAGCCTGAAGAAGAGCCAGAATATTTTAGTATCATTAAATCTCCAGATAAATTAATTGAGAAAGCAAAATACTCTAGAGAACTAAAAAAATACTATAAAGCTGTTGAATCAGACCTAAAATCAGAAGACACTAGTGACCCTGTCATTCAAATGAAGCTAGAGTTGGTAAGAATCGCCAGAGAGAGGCTAAACTTACTTATTACTGAGCAGTATAGACAAGCAATGCTATTGCAAGAACAGTCTAGGCACGTCGATAGCAACAACTTAAACGATAGATTAGATGAGTTGTATACATATTTACCTGCATTACAGAAAAAACCAAACGAGAAGAGACAAGAAGAGTTTAGAGATAAGGCAGCAAGGTTCCTATCAAGAATAGATAAATTTGTAAACGGTGTTTCCTCGGATGGGTCAGTATCGCCAATAACAGAAGATCTGTTACGGATACAAGAGAGAAACAAAGAACAGGGTGAAGGCCATACTATGCAAGCTGAACCCGGTACATTTAGTGATATCGACCAAGAAGTCCTTAAGTCTACTTATATAGATGCTGATGAGTTTAAAAAAATGACCGAGATGGTCTTAGAAACATATGGTCTATTGAGTAGTCAAGAAGAGTATGACTCAGATCGCGAAGGCTGGGCAACTGATGGTAAATGGCAAGTAATTATTGACGATACAGTACATAGCCTTTCAATAAATGGAGTAAAAGGTATAGTAAGGATACCCGGTGATTACAATAGGGAACTTACATCGATAAGCCCAGCAGGCCCGTTACAAGTATTAGATCATGAAGTAACCCATGTATTACAACATCAAAACGCACTCAAAATCGGATTGCAATCATTCGATAACGTAGCCATTCCAAGAACTTCTCTCTGGGCAGAAGCAGGAGGAATTTATAAAGAACAGATTGCAAAGAAAAGAATACTTGGATTAGAGTCGGAAACTCCAGCTACACATTATTTAGCAGCGCTACAAAGAAGAATAGAAGGTGGTACTATTCTAGATTCAGCACAGGCATTCTATGATGATTCAATGAAGCGCAATCCGGAGACTAGCCAGGCTGATGCTATAAAGTTGGCAGTAAATAGAACACTTAGATTATTTAGAAGAGGCGGAGAGCTTACACTTAATTCTCCATATTGGTCCAATACTGCACCACTTGATTATGCCGAACAAAGTGTTTTGATTGAACAACTACCTGAAGATAAAAAAGACTGGCTATTGATTGGTCGTAGTAACTTAGGTGTACTCGCTCAGCTACATCGGCTGGGTTGGTTACAAGGTAAAGATTTCATAGTGCCTGAAATGAGTCCATCAGAAATTTTAGAACCTTACGTGAGAACAGAATTATTAGGGCTAGGGTCAAATAGCTAATTTAACACTTGGTAAATAACACCTTATATGGTAGAGTTTTAATCTATGGAAAGAAGTTTGTTATTTAAATATCGACGTCTCAAAATAAAGTTTATAGCAATATTTTTAGACCACTATGTGCGTGTAGCTCAAAAAAAACATGATATCAAAATAGTGGCCGTAACAGGCACTATCGGCAAGACGTCTGCCAAAGTAGCCATCTCACAGCTACTTGCGAGTAAGCATAGGGTATTTATTGAGGATCAAAATCACAACTCTGATAGAGCAATAAGGCTTAATTTCTTTGGCGTAGAATTTCCACACAAAAGCAGGCAAATGACACGTTGGGTGCCGGTACTATTTGAAGTGCGAAAACTGGCCAAGAACTTCCCCTATGATGTAGTTGTGATAGAAATGGCCGAGAGCAGACACTCATCTCTCAAGAGATTTATAGCAGAGATTCAGCCTGACATCGGAGTAATCACAGCAGTATCACCAGTGCATATGAGATATTTCAAATCACTTGATAGGGTGGTGAAGGCTACTTGGGATTTGGTCAATCTATCTAAGAAAGTTGTATACAACACAGATTTCGAAGAATTGGAAAATTTAGCAAAAGGCACCAATCATACAATAGGCTATGGAATCGAGGGTGGTAAAGTAAGGTTTAAAAATATAAAGAGAGATAAAAATAACTATTTGACGGGTCAGCTATGTGTAGGATCGCAAAGTGTACAGGTCAAATCAAATTTTATAGCTCAGCAATCTCTGTATAGTCTTTTGGCTGCAGCAACAACAGCAATTGAGCTCGGCTGGGATCTTGAAGATGTAGCAAAAAATATCAAATACATAAAATCAGTAAGTGGCAGGATGAACTTACTAGACGGTAAGAATAATTCAATTATTATTGATGACAGTTTCAATGCTAGCCCTATCGCTGTAAAAGCGGCCTTAGAAACCTTACGAGAATTCAAGGGCTATAAGATAGCAGTGCTTGGCAGTATGAATGAGCTTGGTGAAGAAAGCATCAGGGAGCATACCAAAATTGGACAGCTAGCAGCAGAAATTGCTGATATAATCATAACTGTAGGTAAAGAATCCAAGAGATATCTGGTACCTGCGGCTATCCAGGCCGGATTTGATAAGCAGAATATATACTCTTTCATGAAGTCAAATCAAACTGGTAAATGTCTCAATACTGTTTTGAGGCCAAATAGCATAGTACTGTTCAAAGGATCTCAAGGCGGCATATATATGGAAGAGGCTATAAAATTTATATTGAAAGATCCAAAAACCGCAGATGAAGTGCTTGTAAGGCAAAAAAACGAGTGGCTAAGACGTAAGAAAAACTTCTTTTCAGACCTGTAATTACATTGACTTTTCAGGTGAAAAAGTGTAAACTATACGAAATTTATAATTCAACTATATACCCATGGAAAACTTAAATGTACTAGGAAGAAAAGCATCGGTAAAATTTGTAGATTTACCATTAGATTCTACAATGGCCAAGATCGATACAGGTGCGTATCACAACGCTATTCACTGTAGCGATGTTGTTGTTGAAAAAATAAATGGCAAGAAATACTTATCATTCTATGTACTTGATGCCTCTCACCCAGATTTTAAAAATCAAAAGATCACAGTCGATAAATTCACCAAGACTATTGTAAAAAATTCTTTTGGTGAGTTTCAGCGTAGGTATGTAGTGAAGATGAGATTCAAGATAGATGGGATCAAGAAAATATATCATTCTGATTTTACATTGGCAGATCGAAGTAGGATGAAGATACCCGTGCTCATAGGTCGCAAATTTCTCAAAAGAGGTTTTTTGGTTGACGTAACCAAAGATAAAATCTAAAGTTAATAGTATGAAGATAGCAGTACTATCCAGAGGAAGTGGTAACTATTCCACAAAACGACTTGTCGAGGCAGGTAAAAAACGCGGTCATGATATGGTAGTTATCAATCATGCCAACTGTAATATTGATATAGAAAGAAATAAACCAGGGATACTGTATAAGAACCAGGTCATAGACGATGTAGATGCTATCATACCTCGGATTGGTCAATCTATCACCTCCTATGGTTCAGCTGTAGTAAGACAATTTGAAATGATGCGAGTTTATACTTCGGTATCATCATTGGCGCTAGTCAGATCTCGAGACAAATTCCGAGCATTGCAACTATTGGCAAGGTCGGGAGTAGGGATTCCTCGCACTGTTTTTGCTCGCCAGAGTCAAGAACCAGATAGCCTAATTGATGTTGTTGGTGGCTCGCCTGTAGTTATTAAGTTGTTAGAGGGTACTCATGGTATTGGTGTAGTATTGGCAGAGACTCGCAAGGCAGCTAAGTCTGTTATACAAGCATTCTATGGACTCGGTGCAAGCCTCTTGGTGCAAGAATTTATTGAAGAAGCTAATGGTGCTGATATACGGGTGATAGTAGTAGGAGATAGAGTAGCTGGAGCATTTATGAGAAAAAACGATGAAGACTTTAGGAGTAATCTGCATCGGGGAGGACAATCTCTACCAGTAGAACTCAACAAGAAAGAGACCAATATAGCGCTTAAAGCTGCAAATACACTTGGTCTACCGATAGCTGGTGTAGATATCATTCGCTCTAAGCGTGGACCACTTGTCTTAGAAGTCAACTCTAGTCCTGGACTTGGAGGAATTGAGAAACAAACCGGTGAAGATATAGCTGGTGAAATAATCGACTATGTGGTAACAAAAGCATCCGGGAAAAGACGCAAAGATAGGATTGGAGCCTAGACCAAAGGATTGATTTATTGTCTTAATTAAGGTTAAATATATAGATATTCATACGGGTCCGTAGCTCAGTTGGTTAGAGCACCTGCCTTTTAAGCAGGGTGTCGTGAGTTCGAGTCTCACCGGACCCACCAAAGCAAAAACCTCACTTTGTGGGGTTTTTGCTTTGGTGAAACCTAGTAGGGTTTGAAATCACGAAGTGAGGGCGGCGAAATGAGCTCACGCGTAGAAGCTTACTTCGAGTATGAGCGATTGGAGAAGGCGCTAGCCGCTGTCTCACTATTATCAATTATGTTTTACTATACTTGATAATAATTACTCTGTAATTTTAAACTTCTTCAAGCTTGCTCATGAATATCTAATATTTATAAGCTAGATAAATGAAGAGAAAGTGGCAGATTATATTGGCGTCAGCAGGATTTCTGATCGGGATAATATTTGCAGCTAATTATGTAGTACGTGTTGTTTATCTAATTTTTATATGTCTTATATTAGCTTCTGTTGTTAGTTTGTTCGTAGTAAAGAGTAAGCTTGGATATATATTGCTTATCATAATTGGATTGCTTATGGGGATAGCAAGATTCGAATTCTATATCGATACAGTATTGCCAAGTGCTCAAAAGTTTGATGGTCAAAAAGTAAGTGTGGTCGGAAGAGTTAGTGGCGAACCAAGATGGGATGAATATCGCAATTACGTATTTTATATGAGTGATGCAAGTATAGACCAAGCTCGTGTTGATGGTCTAGTCAGGATAAAGACTATGGCAGGGAATGTAAGAGAAGGCCAGGTAGTAAAAGCAACTGGAAAAATCAAAAACGGACAAGGTAAAGCCGATACTTATATTAGTTTTGCACAAGTTGATATTCTAAATAGCTCTCAACCACTAAATGTCCAAATTAAACAAATATTTATACAGGGACTACACAACACTCTGCCAGATGATTCTGTAGCATTTATGTCAGGGATACTTATAGGCTCTAGGAGCGCCTTGCCAAAATCCTATACTGATATTTTATTGGCACTTGGTTTGAGTCATATAGTAGCTGTGTCTGGTTACAATCTTACAGTACTCATAGGTTTTTTGAATCGAAGACTATCTAAGAATTGGCGCTGGGGAGGGCTGATGGCATCTCTTTGGATCATACTTGGGTTTGTAATAATATCCGGTGCAAGTGCCTCAATACTTCGCGCGGGGATTATGAGTTCGATATTCTTGATTGCAATTTACTACGGCAGAAGATTGAATCTGGTAGTTTGCTTATCAATAACTGCAGTTGCAATGATTGCTTTGCAGCCACAGAGTTTGTTGAGCGACATGGGCTGGCAACTATCATTTTTGTCTCTGTTTGGTATTACCATTCTTGCGCCAAGAATTTCAAGAATTCTTCCATCCAAGCCAAGGTTGCTCAACGATATACTCGCCGTGACACTATCAGCACAAATAGCTACTGCTGGACTTGTCATCTATAAGTTTGGTCAAATAAGTCTTTTGGCTCCACTAAGTAATCTAGTAGTGATTCCACTTGTACCAACTTTAATGCTTCTGGGTATATTGGCTGCTTTTGTGGGGATTGTATTGCCTCAGTTTGCTTTTATATACTTCGGAAGATTTATACACTATGTTTTTACGTTGCTGTTTGATTTCTTGGCCTATCTGTCCAATTGGCAAATATCTGTATATAAATTCAACAGTGTTAAGCTAACTACGGTAATAGTGTATTATGCATGTGTTTGTATATTTGCTCTTATGGTTCGGTCCAAGTCCGAATACTCGTTTATAGCTACAAATCATGATAAAATTAATCGAGAAAATAATACTTTAGATAATGTGACTAGGAAAGGAGAATTAGGTGTCAGGACATAGTAAATGGCATTCTATCAAACACAAAAAAGGTGCTGCTGATGCCAAACGCGGTAAAATATTTACAAAGCTTGGTCATGAGATAGCTATCGCAGCTCGTGATGGTGCTGATCCTAGCATGAATTTCAAGTTGAGATTGGCTGTACAAAAAGCAAAAGCTGCAAATATGCCAGCAGCAAATATCGAGCGTTCTATTGCTCGCGGGGCAGGAACCGGAGAAAGTGCAGCTCTAGAAGAGCTCAACTACGAAGGCTACGGTCCGGCTGGAGTAGCCATAATGGCACGGGCACTGACTGACAATCGTAATCGTACTGGACCCGAGATAAAATCTACTTTTACAAAGTTCGGTGGCAACTTGGGTGCGACAGGCTCAGTAGCTTATTTGTTTGAACAAAAGGGCATAATAGTTTGCAAACCAGGCATAGACAAAGACGAAGTTACACTCAAAGCAATAGATGCTGGCGCTGCTGATGTCGATGACAGTGGTGATCAAGTAATAGTCTATACCAAACCAAACGAGCTCGAGCAGATTCGCGAAAAGCTAGGTGAAGATGTAGAATCTGCGGATGTAGAAATGAGTCCAAGTCAAACTATCTCAGTGGATGATGTAAAAAAAGCTCAAACACTTATAAAGCTCATAGATGCACTAGATGATATCGATGACGTAGTCTCTGTTACCGCCAACTATGATATAAGTGATGAGATAATGAACCAACTTAGCTAACTCATGAAGATTCTTGGCATTGACCCAGGGACTGCTACTACTGGCTTTGGTGTGATTGAAAAAAATGCTGGCAAATTAATATCTATAGACTGCGGAGTATTCTCTACACCAAAAGAATTGCCTATGAGCAATAGACTGCTTATTATCTATGAAGATATCAAAGAGATAATAGACCATCACAAACCAGACGTTATAGCTGTAGAGCAGCTATTCTTTGCACGTAACGTCACGACAGCTATCACTGTCGGACAAGCTCGAGGGGTAGTGTTGCTAGCAGCTCAAAAATCCGATTTGAAACTTTTAGAATTCACCCCTCTGCAGGTCAAACAGTCAGTCACGGGCTATGGTCAAGCTACCAAAAAGCAAGTACAGGAAATGGTAAAAAAGATATTAAATTTGGACAAAATACCAAAACCAGATGATGCGGCTGATGCGCTTGCTATAGCGATATGTGCTAGCAATACAAAGCTATTATGAAAAATAACTACACTCTCAATTATAAAATAGTAGGCATGGGTCCAGTGGTGGTGATGTTGCACGGTCTAGCTGGCACTAGTCAGTATTTCGATCGAATCACTAAATACATAGATAACCGTACAATTATTAGTATAGACTTGCTGGGTTTTGGAGATTCGCCGAAGCCGAGTCACATCAAATATACTATCGAGGATCATACAAGAGCTATCAAGAATACTCTACAAAACTTAAAAATCAAAAAACCTTTTGACATCCTTGGCGTCTCGATGGGTGCAATCTTGGCTTTAGAATATGCAAAGAAATACCCTCAGAACATACGATCGATTGTATTAGTTTCGCCGACCCTCTATTCGAGCCCTTCGATTGCTAGAAAAAAAATCGATGAAACGCGCGCACCTAATATACTAATGTTCGGACCAGTTGCCAAATTTGTGTGCAAAAACATTTGTGCTAGACAAAATCTAGCTAAGAAACTAAATCCAGTATTTATGCGTCATATACCAAAGGACGTAGCTAAAACTGTTTGTGAGCATTCTTGGGAATCATATTCATGTTCAATGCAAAATGTAGTCATCAATCAATCGGGGCAAGATATCTCCAAAGTATCAAAAATTCCTCTTTATATTTTTTATGACAAGAAGGACAACTTAATAGAACAAGATCTCTTAGAAGGATTAGTCGATCATGGTAATAATATAGAGATAACCTATATTGCTGGAGGTCATGGAATGCTTGTCAATAATACTGCTCTGGTGGCTGAGCAACTCAATCGTTTGCTATAATATAAGAATGATTGCGAAAATAAACGGAACAATAACAGATATTTTATCTGGGGGTGTCATCGTTGATGTATCCGGAATAGGTTATGAAGTATTATTGACGGATACTCATAGGGATGATATTTCACTGAACTCAACTATCAGTCTTTATATCGCTGAAAACATCAAGGAAGATGAGCATACATTGTATGGTTTCCCCGATCTAGATACAAGAACGTTATATTATCAACTCACATCAGTGAGTGGTGTCGGTCCAAAGGCTGCGATGTCGATTCTTTCTGCTCATCAAACCGACGAAGTTGCTCAGGCCATACTCAGAGATAATATTGGATTATTCTCTAGTGTCAGCGGTATAGGCAAGAAAACTGCCCAAAGAATCATCTTGGATCTAAAAGGTAAGTTGGTAAATATTGAAGAAAAATCAGTGTTTGATACAAGCGATGCAGCATACAAGGCTCTTATTAGTCTTGGCTATAGAGCCAGTGATGCCAAGGATGCCCTCAGCGGTATATCAAGTGATTTGAATACACAAGAAAGGGTAAAGCAAGCACTCAAGGGGGACGGCAAATGATAGAGCGCAATGAATCTAGTGCAGTAAAAAACGAAGATACGATTGATACTCCAGATGAGCACAAATTTGAAGATAGCCTTAGACCAAAAGATTTTGCAGAATACATAGGTCAAGAACAGATAAAGAAAGGGCTAAATTTGGCAATAACCGCTGCAAAACAAAGAGGCGAAACTATTGATCACGTATTGCTATATGGTCCACCGGGACTCGGCAAAACTACTTTGGCTTATGTAATAGCCAATGAAATGGGTCGTCAAGTAAAGGTCACTAGTGGACCAGCTATAGAGCGTGCAGCTGATTTGGCTGCACTACTGACCAATCTAGAAGAAGGTGATATTTTATTTATCGATGAGATTCATCGGTTGCCAAGAGCTATCGAAGAGATACTGTATCCAGCAATGGAAGACTATGTGATAGACATAATGCTTGGCAAAGGACCATCGGCTCAAAGTCTACGCTTGGACTTGCCGAAATTTACCTTGGTAGGAGCTACTACAAGATTCGGTGCACTATCAGGACCTATGCGCGATAGATTTGGGATAGTAAATCGTCTTGAATATTATACTCCAGAACAAATTGAAAAGATTATTGAACGTTCTGCTAAGATTCTTGAGATATCAATAGATCAAAATGCCATGGAGCAAATGTCACGTCGTGCTAGGCTGACTCCTCGTATAGCAAATAGACTTATTCGCAGGGTTCGTGATTACGCTCAAGTACACGGATCAGGAACTATAGATAGCAATGCACTCAGCAATACTCTTCAGCTTCTTGATATTGATGAACACGGATTAGAAAGTGCAGACAGAAAAGTACTTAGTATCATAGTAGATCAATACAACGGCGGTCCAGTAGGTGTTGCAGCGATAGCGGCGGCCACGGGGGAAGAACGTCAAACGATCGAAGATGTGTACGAGCCATATCTCATCCAGATAGGCATGCTTCAAAGATCCCATAGAGGCCGCATAGCGACAGATGCTGCTTTTGATCATCTCAAGAAAAGCAAGAATGTCAGTGGTAAACAAAATAAACTTTTATAATTCAACCTAATATGATAGAATAACCGAAATTATGGATACTCAAAACAATTACAATCACCACGACAGTCATCATCGCTCTAGACCCCTAAGAGAGGGCTTGAGGACTATGTTCAAGCAAAGTAGATACTATCCAGGACAACCTAGAGAAGAGATAACACAAAGAGTGGTTTCTAAGCACATTATGTCTATCATTCCGTTTTTAGCGGCTATATTTCTATTGGCCATTGCAGGAATCGTTGGCTCTTATTACCTAGGTATTTATCAGGCCAGTATTTCAGATGCACTTACATTGACGCTTATCAATCTCGGTGGTTTCTTGTTTATGGTATTATTGGTATTTCTGTTCTTTTCAATTCTTTGGATATGGCGTAGAAACAAGCTTGTGATTACAAACGAGCATATCGTAGATATTGATCAGACAGGTCTATTCAATAGGCGTGTGTCTGCGCTTCGTCTTGAAGAAATACAAGACATCTCTGCCAAAATTTTGGGACCCAGCCAAACTATTTTTCAGTATGGTACCCTGACTATTCAGACAGCTGGAGAGCGTAAGAATTTTATTATGGATTATATCTATGATCCTTTTGAGTTAGAGCATTATATATTAGAAACACGTAAGAAATATTACGAATCAGATCAGGAAAATCCTCTATAATAATCTGTGCGCCAGAGCGATTGCTCCAGAAAACTTTGGAAGTCGAGACTTTGGAATAGGCTTGAGAGGGTATAAACTAGTTTCTGCCCATGGATCTAAGGTATCGATATTTAAACTGGACTGATTACTCAGGCTTTCTAAGAATCCTTGCATACCCACGATACTGCCGGTGATGAAGATATTTATATCGGAGATATTATCTATGTTAAATATCTCAGCGCTATCTTCGGCAAATTGTTTTATATTTTTTGATAGTTGATCTAACTCATCAGACAAAATTATTTCTATCTTATTTGACAATTGACTGCCTCTAATTCCTACTTTTTTTTGTATATCCATAGCTTTGTTGATAGATACGTTTAGCTCTTGAGAGATTTTATTTGTAATATTTGATCCACCAAGATTTATTCTTCTTTCAATACAACTATTGTCATTACAAAAATATGCCCTAGTAATATTGTGTCCAATATCTATCAACATGCTAGCTTTATTGTTTTGATTATATATATTTGATAACTGTCTAGATGTAGAAGAGTTGTATGAGGATACCTTGAATCTTCCTAGCTCTATATATCTTTTAAAATTGTTATAAAAATTTATATCAATTATTTCGACCATATATAGTTGGGCTGAGTTCGGTGCATTTGGTTTTGTCTCAATTGGGTGATAATCGAAGTAGAAATCTCTAGGGTTAAGGTTTAGTTTGGAAGACATAAATCTTTGCACAGCTTTATCGATATCTATATTATCTAAAATCTCTAGACTGGCAAAATGATTGCGGCCGATATGTCTTGGGAGGCTTAGATTAATTTCATCTGCTTTGAAATCTCCAAGGATTGGAGTTTCTAATAATTTTGTAATATTTCTGTACAAAGATCTAGGAGTTATGTCGGCTGTACTATTATTTGTTAGTTCTGCATAGGCAACCAATCTTGTACTTTTGCCATCATGAGACAATTCTACTGCCTTGATGCTGTTAGTACCTACATCTATTCCAACTATGGAATCTGTCTTACGATTTCGTAATAGATCTATGTTAGTTTTCATTTGTGTAGATTATAATATAAGGTCAGTTTGAGCTGTTGATCTCATAAATATTGGAGGTACCAGACTTGACGTCTTTGTCGCCATCATTCTCAAGAGTAACTTTTATCAAATAATTACTAGGCGGGTTTCCAGTAGTTGTATATACGTATGCTTCTTTTGTCTTTGGGTCTACGGGTAATGTCTTGATATAAGGTGTCGTTCCTTCTGTCAGTACATTGAGACTAGTAGGATAGAAATTATTGTCATTATAGTAAGTCTCTAAGGCAGTCTTGATAGTCCTCATATCGGCTTTGCGTTGACTATCGCGCGCTCTTGCAGGACCAGAGAGAAGATTTGGAACTATAATTATTGCTAGTACAAATATTATGACTATCACAATAAGCATTTCTAGCAAAGTAAAGCCTTTTTGTGGTTTAGATCTTTTTAATATATTCATTGCTCTTTCCATCTCTATGATTAGTTTATTGTAATCCTGTTGTGCTTATGTGGTCAAGTCTAATAAAATTTTATGATTTTAGTTACGCTTTACTTTCGGCAAATCATCAATATATAATTTCAAATAATAATTCATAAAATAGGGGGTGAGATGAAGGTTCAGCTTATAATATTGGGTTTAATAATATCTTGTTATAGTTTGTTTTTGCCAATGCAGACAGAAGCTTCAAATTCAGATGTTGTTATTTCTGAGTTGAGTATGGGTAGCGCTACTTCAGCAACAGAAGAGTTTGTAGAATTATACAATAACTCAGATAATTCGATAACTATTGCAAACTGGTCAATATACTATCGTTCAGCCTCGGGCACTACTTATTCAAAAAAAGCTAGTTTGACAGTTACGGCAGATATTCAACCGCATAGTTTTTATTTGATTAGCACAAACTCTACAAATAATGCCTTACTTATTTCGGGTATGGCACAGACCGGAGGGGTTGTTGAGCTTCGAGATGATAAGGGTAATGTATTAGACAGAGTTGGCTATGGTAATGCCAATCTATCAAATGGCAAACCGGCTGCAGCTGCTCAAGCTGGCGAGAGTATTTATCGACAGTACGATGAATCTAATCGAAGCATGATAAACACAGGTGATAATTTGTCGGATTTTTATATTACATCACTTCTAAGCCCAGGAGCCATACCAACCCAAGAAATCGAGGAACAAATTGATACGATAAACTATCCAAATATACAAATTAACGAAATATATCCCAATCCCAACCCTGAGCAGTCAGAAAGTATTGATGAATATATTGAATTGTTTAATCCCAATGATTTCCCAGTTGACATAAGTGGGTGGCTATTAAAAGATAGCTCCGGCAAAACTTATATTATTAAGAATACATCAATTGAGGCAAAAGGATTTTTGAGTTTCAATAGTGGTGAAACAAATATATCACTCAATAATACAGGTGATGTAGTCGAATTATATAGTCCAAATTCTGAGCTCAAAGATCAGACACAGGATTATGGTGATGCCAAAGAAGGTTTGAGCTGGGGATTGGTCAACGGAGAATGGGCATGGAACAACTCAACTACACCAGGGGCTACTAATTCTACAATATATATAGAGACCATTGCTCCAAAAGCAATTGCATCTAAATCAAGCAATGCCAAAAAAACTACTGCAAAAAAAGTAGCAACCGCAAAGAAAGCTACTGCAAATAAACCAAAGGCCACAAAATTGAAATCCAACAAAGCTCAGGCAAGCAGCTCTGGTAGTGAGACCGAAAATGCTCCAGAAATACAATCAAAATTTGCAAATATCTGGCCATGGTTGATGATTGTACTCGGAACAGCTACCATAGGGTATGGAATATATGAATACCGACCAGAAATCACTAACACTTACTTGCGACTTAAGAAAAAGTTCGGCTCTAGCAGCTAAGCTTGCAAAGTCTATAGACACACCTCAGCTAATAGAGCTAGTAGGCGATTTGGGTGGTGGAAAAACTGCCTTTACCAAGTCATTAGGTAAATCGCTTGGGGTAGAACAAACTATTACAAGCCCGACTTTTAATATTCACAGAAGCTACAAATACCCAGGCGGAGTATTGGAACACTTTGATCTATACAGGCTAGACAATGACGAGATAGTCCAAAATGAACTTTTAGAATGTGTCGAAAACCCAAATGCAGTTGTAGTAGTTGAATGGGCCGGACATTTTCAGGCGCATATGGCTAAAGACAGACTGGTCATAGGATTTAAATACAAAGATGAAGATACGAGAATAATCAAGATAAGTGCGACTGGTCCGAAAAGCCAAAAATTATTGGAGGTATTGATATGATACTAGCTTTACGAACAGACAAGCCTCTTGCAGAACTTTACCTAATAGCTGACAGTTCAGAACAAATAGATTGTTATAAGTGGGAAGCAAATAGACAGCTGGCTGATGAATTGTTGCCAGCAATTCAAAAGATTGTCATAAGTAATAAGTATCATCTGCAAGATATAGATGGAATAGTAGTATTTACGGGCGAAGGATCATTTACTGGATTGCGTATCGGTACAACCGTAGCAAATACTTTGGCTTACTCACTTGAGATACCTATTGTAGATTCGATTGGTGAAGATTGGTTGGCAGCTGGAGTGATTAAACTTGAAAAAGCAAAACCTGGTAACTATGTAGCTCCCAAATACTCATCAGAACCAAATATCACCAAGCCAAAAGCTTGATTATTGCTATATAAAAGACAATAATGAAATTAGTCTGAAACGCTTTATATCTCTGCAGCTCTTTTAGCAAAAAAGAATAAACAATTTAATATTAAATCACTCAGCACAGGATTGCCTATTATCAGCTGAGAATCAGGAGAGTGAATTATGCCAACCATATTTTTTATAGTAGCCATACTAGGTGCTGGAGCACTTGGGTATGGTGGTAGTGTTGTTATTAGCAAACAAAAAAACAAAGACAACAAAGCTGCCTCTGACAAGATATTAGAAGAAGCCAAAGTAAAATCAAAAGAACAAATCCTGCAGGCCAAAGAAGAAGCACTGAAGATACTAAATGAAGCAAAAGATGAAGACAAGAAAAGACGTGAGAGATTAGACGGTCAAGAAAAAAGATCTCTGGAACGAGAGAAATTACTAGACAGCAAACTCGAAACAGTTGAGCGAAGAGCAGAAGCATTGCAAAATGATGAAAAAGAAATAGAAGCTATCAAACAAGAGCTTCGAGATATTCGAACTAGACAGGAAAAGAATTTAGAGAAGATAGCAAAGCTCAAGAAGCAAGATGCCATAGATAAACTAATGGCTATGACCGAAAAAGAAATCAAAGCAGATTTAGTAGAGTATGTAGAAAAGCTCAAACGTGATGCCAAAGAAAATGCCGATGAGGATTCCAAAGAGATTATGGCCGAAGCGATGGAGCGTATGGCTACTAGCCAAGCTACTGAGCGAACAATTACAACTGTTGCTATTCCAAACGATGAAGCCAAAGGCAAAATCATCGGTAAGGAAGGTCGTAATATACAAGCCTTCGAAAGACTCACGGGGGTAGATGTACTCATTGATGAAAGTCCGGGTGTAATTACTTTGTCAGGATTTGACCCGGTGCGCCGTCAGGTGGCTCGTGTTGCGATGGAGCAACTAGTCAAAGACGGACGCATACACCCCGGTAGAATTGAAGAGATAGTATCCAAATCTCAAAAAGAAATAGATCAAGAGATAAAAAAAGCCGGTGAAGATGCAGCTCGTGAAGCCAAGGTATTTGGTTTGCCACCAGAGATCAACAAACTCATGGGTCAATTAAAGTTTAGAACTTCTTTCTCACAAAATGTCTTACATCACTCAGTAGAAATGGCTCATCTTGCCGCAATGATTGCTGAGCAGATTGGTGCTGATGTAAAGGTGACTCGTACCGCGGCTTATCTACATGATCTTGGTAAGGCAGTTAGCCATGAAACAGAAGGTAAGCATCACCATATCACTGGAGATATAATGCGAAAAGAAGGTTTTGATGAAGCTACCGCACATGCTGCTGAAGCACATCATGATGACATCGAAGCCACAACTGCCGAGGCTCTCATTGTCCGAGCAGTAGATGCACTAAGCGCCGGTAGACCTGGGGCACGGGGAGATAGTGCCGAAAACTTCGGAAAGCGCATGACTGATCTGGAGAACGTTACCAAGTCATTCCCTGGTGTAGAAAAAGTCTATGCAATGAGCGCTGGTCGTGAGATAAGGGTATTTGTAAACCCAGAAAATATTGATGATCTTACTGCCATCAAGTTAGCACGTGATGTTGCTACCAAGATAGAAGCTACACTAAAATATCCGGGTACTATCAAGGTTAATGTGATCCGAGAGACTCGTGCAGTGGAGTTTGCAAAATAAAACGATGGTAACTCTAATCTTTGAAGCACACGGTACGACATTTGATAATGAGTCTCATAAGTCTTCTGGCTGGAATGATATCGGGCTATCTCCACTTGGTATGAAGCAATCTGGGGAAATGGGTGATCGTTATAAAGAAGATCATTTTGATGCAATCTTTACGTCAGACTTACAAAGAGCTTATATGTCTGCAGAAATAGGTTTTGTATATAAGGATTGGCCGATAATACAAGATAAACGTTTACGTGAATGTGACTATGGTGATTTTACCCAACAACCGAGTGAAAAAGTTGATAAAATTAAAGTAGAGCATATTTCGATTCCTTTTCCAAATGGAGAGAGCTATGAACAAACTGGCGAACCCATGAAAAGCTTCTTACAAGACTTATTAAAAGAATATGATGGAAAAAAGGTCATGGTGATTGGTCATCGAGCTACACAATTTGGAATAGAACATTACTTAAATGGCAAAAGCTACAAAGAACTAACAACCACTCCATTTAAATGGCAACCAGGCTGGGAATACAAATTTAATAAGGTTATTACTAATGACTGATTGCAAACATTTTGTTAAAAATAAATTGGTATTATAATTAGAGGCAAGTATGACACATCGAGAACTAATAGAAGAATTTGCTGATAGCGCCAATATCACCAAGCGACAAGCCGAGAAGCTCTTGGGCAAGTTGAGTATGATAGTGATGAGTGAAGTCAAGCATGGCCAGAAGGTAAACATCACTGGTTTCGGCACATTTTATTTGGGTAAACGTGCTGCAAGGAACGGGATCAATCCAATGACTGGAGAAAAGATCGATATTCCAAAAATAATGCTACCCAAGTTCCGGGCAGGTTCTAGATTTAAAAAAATGGTGCGTTAATGTCTAATTCGTATGTAGCTGACGAAAAGGTATTGGACCAACTTACCAAACTTCCCAAAGTGCGGCTTACGATTTTTAGAGATATTGATATCAGTCAGCAGGGCTTTGTGCTGTTGAAATTATCCAAGCGCATCAGAGGTAGTATATTAGAAGATCTAGACAATGATGAGCTTATCAATCTACTTAATCAACTAGATCCAGACAAAGCCACGGATATCATACAAGAACTCAAGCCCCATAGAGCCAATCGGATAACTGCCAAACTTAGCGATGATGTTCGTGAAAAAGTCGAAACTCTACTGAGCTTCAATCCTCGTACTGCAGCTGGGCTGATGAATCTTGACTATGTAGTGATTGAGCCTAAATCAAGCTTTCAAGATGTATCTGAGAATATACTTGAACATGAGAAAAGGACAGGTAAATTCCCAGCAATTCTAGTGGTGGATTCGGGTAAACTTATCGGTGAATTGCAGGGTCATGAATTGGCGCTTCATAAAGGTAACGAAAAAGTTGATAAGTATATAAAAAGAGTTCCTTCAATAAGATTTGACAATGATGAACGTAAGGTAGTGAACTCGTTCATTCGTCATCCACACAATAAAGTAGTAGTTCTAAATGACGACGAAACTATATTGGGAGTAATACACTCAGATGATTTATTGGGACTTATAGATAAGCGTACGGCCAATGACTTATATGGATTTGCCGGCGTAAATAGAGAAGAAGATGCTCTCGATAGTGTGGGGCAAAAAGTCAAGAATCGTTATCTATGGTTGATGATCAACTTGGGTACTGCGTTCCTGGCTGCCTCAGTGGTAGGACTATATGAAAGTACAATCGCCAAATTCACTCTACTTGCTGTTTATATGCCAATAGTTGCCGGTATGGGTGGTAATGCTGCTACACAGACTCTTGCTGTAGCTGTACGCGGACTTGTGATGAAGGAGATAGATCTCCGTCATAGTCTCAAGTTCGCAATGAGGGAATTTGGTGCTGGAGTAGTCAATGGACTTATCAATGGTGTTATCGTCGCTTTGGTGGCAATACTTGTCAACAAAGATCCATTGCTCGGTTTAGTATTGGCTCTTTCAATGATAGGTAATCTCATCATAGCTTCTGTTGCAGGTGCTGTGATACCACTTATCATGAAGTCACTCGGCAAGGATCCAGCTACCTCAGCTACAATATTTATCACGACATGTACTGATGTAGGCGGATTCTTCATATTTTTAAGTCTCGCCCAACTTATGCTAAAATGATATAAATAGACTTAAGTATTATGGAAAAAGAAACCACAACTCAATCACAGACCCCTCAACTCAATAGTGCCGAAAAAGAAGTCGCACATTTTATAGATGCTTTTATAGACAGAGAAGCTGACAAAATGCGTTCATATATGACTGATAACTTTCAGGGTAATTACGACTTTGAATCTATCAAGTCCGAGCACCCTCAAAAAAGAATGCCCGTATCATTTAGAATGATTAGAACAAGTAAGGAGGGTGGAAGTATTACCGTGGTAGTAGAGATAATGTTTGAGAATCAAAAATCAGGCAGTCAAAAACCAACGCAATTCTCATACGAACTCATAAAAGATCCAAGCAGCGGTAAATTATTAATTAATTCAGAAAAGAATCTTAAGAAAAATAGGCCTTTTTACAAAAAACCTCTTTTCTGGATTCTTACAGTCTCAGGTGTATTGCTTTTGATTACTCTTGGATTATGGATAGTTTCATCCCGAAACACTAGCCAAAATCAGCAGTCCATAAAGAGCGGATGGCACTTAGCAGTAGAGGGCGCCAAAGGGGTAGATGATCTATCCGCAAGTGCTACAAAGGACCAGGAAAGTTATGATAATTACACAAAGAAGCTCAATGATTATAAGAATCTGATTGATGAAGTAAAGTATAAAGCCGACCAAATAAAACCATCTGCAACTGATAAAGATGATTTGAACAATTACAAGTCTGCTCTAAGTACAATGAGTGACTATATATCTGAAGCATCTTCTCAGAGCAAGAATGTTGCGGAGCTCACTACGGCTGATAGCTCTAAGCTAGAAGAGCTGTCTGGAGTCGCTGAAAAAGCCACTAACAATTTTCAGGATAACGCTAATTTTATAAGCGATAAAATGCCTCCAGCTATATTCGATATAGGAAAAACTATATCTGCACAAGCCGACAAGTTAGAAGAAGCAGAGCTCAAGGCGCAGGAAGCTCAAAATGCAGCAGCTGAAGCAACGGCAAAAGATGCGGCTGACAAGACCACAGTTACTAATAATATCACTGTATTTGAACAAGGCTATATTGCTGGTAATGCCAATCAAATGAGACCAGTCATGACAACTGGTTTTCAAGGAGAATACAACTTCAATCAACTTTCTCCAGAACAGCGCCAATATCAATACCCAAGTAGCTTTAGAATTATCAATGTTACAAAGCAACCTGACGGCTCTTACAAAGCCCAGGTCAATGTGCTCAATAAATACACTGACAATCCCAATCAATATACTCAAGGATTTGAATACAGTGTAATTAGCCAAAACGGCAAATGGCTAATCAACAATGAGAAAACTGTCAACGAGTTCTAGTCAATAATTGCAATAGTCTATGTATTAGTTTATAATATCAAGACTTATCCAGCCAATGTTTTGTTGATCTAACAGATAAGAGACTGTATTCAGTAGAGTATTTTACTGATACAATAGTATACTATGAGCCCCCGTAGCTCAGCTGGATAGAGCATCGGTTTTCTAAACCGAGGGTCGTAGGTTCGAATCCTGCCGGGGGTACCATGGTGGGTGTAGCTCAGTTGGTTAGAGCGTCTGGTTGTGGTCCAGAAGGTCGTGGGTTCAAGACCCATCACTCACCCCAAAATAAAAAGCTCTCTATTTAAGGAGAGCTTTTTATTTTAGATATTCATTTTACATTTGTACAATTTTTGAAAATTGGAGCGGGTAGCGGGAATTAAACCCGCATCACCTGCTTGGAAGGCAGGAGTAATAATCATTATACGATACCCGCATGTTTATAGTGGTACATTGAATTACTCATGAGTAATCTATAACTACAATATTTTAGGTTATTTCTGTCTTATTTTCAAGCTTATCAGTTTCTGCAAGACTAGATCTTAGTTTGGTTTTATCAAGTGCCGAGTCTAAAATACAAAGTACCAGAAATGCTATAGCCGAGATATACAATTCTATTTGCAAGTTAAATCCACCAAAAGCAATCAATATACCGACTATTGCGTATAACACACAAAGTAAAATGTAGCTTAGGTTAAATCTATAAAGTATTGCTGTAAACAACATAGCAGTGCTACACATAAAAAACCAACCAGATACCATTCCGTGTAATCCCAATTTAATACCATATCTTAGTTCTAAGTAGGTCAATAATATTCCAAAAACAACTACGGCCACCCAGCTGAGTTGTATTAGTATTGACTTGATGTCTTTCGCAAAGCCGAGCCAAACTTGTGTACCCAGGCCCACGCTTCCAATAAATGTCCAAAGTATCAATAATGCCATTTGATTTGACAATAAGCTCCAACTCAATACATACCCTATTGCAAGCAAAATGCCCCAAGTAATTAGTATTTTTTGATAATTATTTAGTTTCATTGCTGATATGTTCCTACTTGTTGCAGTAAGTTCAATTTAGATTTGCCATGCGGAGATTGACCGATAACAGAGCTCAAGTCTTTACCACAACGGGCCTTTCCACCCGAAGGCGAGTGAAGTCCATCTACCCACAATGCAAATCCAGATATGCTATAGACCACATCATCCACTACTACATAGCAAGGATTTCCGTCTTTGCCATTTGCACTAGCGAGCTCACTGGAGGAGATCGATTTGTCCGTAGAAGAAGTACTGCTGGATTCGGTATTGGAATTGGTCTGCTGAGTCTGAGTGCTATTGTTAGAGTCATTCGGTTTATCCGATAAATAAATCTCATTTATCGCTATACCGACCCCTACTAGTATTACTACTAGCACTACTGATATTGTTGAGATTATTCTTGCATTCATCACGTGTCTTATTGATAGTATAAAAAATATTGCTTAACAATTGCAGAAATCTACAAAAGCGTGTTTAATAATAGGTAAGTAATA
>CAYRNO010000004.1:0-55673 GCA_964425715.1 uncultured Candidatus Saccharibacteria bacterium
TTGAATATGTCATACCGGCAGTAAGCATAGACTAATCTAGACCAGTACTTACTGGGGTTTATTGAAAGATAAGTAGTTCTAATCTTACTGTTGCTGCAACAGACAGTTATCGGCTGGCTCAATACCTAGTGACTCAAGTAGAAGCCAAAGATATAGAAGTAATCATCCCCTATCGTACTATCTTGGAGCTTATACGGATCGTAAAATCTGATGAAATTAAAAATATTGATGTAGGTATCACTAGTAATGAAATAATATTCTCTACTGACGAATTTAGTATAACTTCTCAGCTTATCGAAGGAAGTTATCCAGACTATACCAAAATCATTCCAGAAAAATCCGCAACCTCAATTGTCTTAGAGAAAGAAGAACTTCAAAGCGCTCTAAAGGTAGCCAGCCTTTTTTCTAGGGAAAACGCCAATACTATTACTATCCAATCAGATAAAAAAGAAATCCAAATACACTCCGAAGGAGCTCAAGTAGGAACCAACATATCGAAAATACCTGCAAAAATCAGTGGAGATACTACTAATATCAACCTCAATGCAAGATACCTAATAGATGCATTAAATACTATTGGAAGTACTAGCGTTAGTATTTATCTCAACGACAAGCTTGATCCATGCTTACTAAGTTCTGATGATAAGAAAAAATCTCAAAACTTTCATATTATTATGCCGTTGCGAAGCTAGATTGAGATGATATATGATTACCAAGCTCAATCTAAAGCAGTTTAGAAATCACAAACTTTTAGAATTACCAATTAAGTCAAATTTAGTAGCCATAACTGGTCCAAATGCTTCTGGCAAAACAAATATACTGGAGTCTATATATATAAGCTCAATCTCAAAATCATTTCGAAGTAGTGATGCCAAGCTCATCACTTATGGCGAGGAATTCTATACTATCGATAGGTATGAAGATGATGTAAATATACATATTAGATATACTAATGCTAATGGTAGTGGCTCTAAAAAAATAAGATACCAAAACAAGTACATACCTATAAAAGATATGATAGGTAAGAATCCAGTGGTTTTGTTTGAACCAAGAGAACTAGACTTACTTATAGGGTTACCTGCAATACGTAGAAGATATTTGGATCAAATACTGTCTCAAACAGATCCAAAATATTTATCGAATTTAAAATCATACAAAAAAATACTAACTTCTAGAAATAGTTTACTCAGACGATCCAAAAAACAAACCATAAACAATCTCGGTGAGTTATTGTTTATACTAAATATCCAAATAGTAGATCCAGCAATGTATGTAATACAAGCCAGAAAAAAACTAATAGAAGAAATTCAAGATATCATTGCAAACAATTATTCTAAGATAAGTAAATCCGATATAGATATAATAATCAGCTATTCACCATCAGCTGATAATCAAGACCAACTACTTAGTAAGATAGAGCAAAACACAAGTCGAGATATAGTAACTGGCTTTAGTAGTATCGGCCCTCACCGCGAGGATTTCAAAGTAATATTTAACTCGCACAATATTGAAGATAATGCATCGCGTGGAGAGGTACGTAGCTTAGTTTTAGCATTTAAGCTCTCTGAGTTGGAGTACATAGAAAAAGTCCTTCACAAGCGCCCTACCCTACTCTTAGATGATGTTCTAAGTGAGTTAGACGACAACAGACAGAATTATCTACTTAATAATTTATCTTCACAGCAAACCTTCATCACTACTACTCATCTACCAGACAAGATAAAACCAAACTTTCAGCACATCGAGTTGCCACTATGAGTCTTGAAAAGATAGACAAGTATTTATTACCCCAAGATATATCTCGATCTCAAGATAGGATAAATCTACTAGATGAAATAAAAAATAAAATACATAGTACTACTAAGGTAAAAGTAGGTATTAGATTAAAACCACCTAACACTATTATATTGATGTGCAGTAGTTCTTCAGCTACTTCTGAGCTTACTCACCAAAGAGAATATATTATAGAAAACATCAATCAAATATTAGAGGACCATAATCAGCCAATGATAGATAATATCATCATTAGATTATCTTAAATAAACTATTATAAAGATATTTTATATATTTTACTTGTGGTTTGTGAACCTGACTTTTTTAAGAGAGCTGAATCACTAACCGCCGTAGAAAAATACAATTCATTTCTAAATACGCTTAGTGATCCTGGTACATATACTAAATCATCTGGGTACTTTGCAACCTTACTATATACTTCTTGTTCAAACTGATACTGCCACAGTCCACTACTACCTAGAAGTAATAATTTATTATTAAACATTACCATATCTTCTACCGCTCCGAATGAGAAATCTTTCTTAGTAATTTCCTTAGTGTCTAGATTAAATATATACAATCCATTCAGGGTTAGTATTCCGATATTTGACTTATTGATAGTAAGTACCTTACTAGGTTTGTTTGTAATATTTAAGGTATTCTCTTCGATTCTTTTACCGCTTTGATCATACAGTGTTAATATAGTTTCCTTACCTTCTGGGTTGAAGTCACCTTCTTCTTTTACATCTTTATAGACTAGACTTACAGTGTATATGTAACTACTATCTGCAAAAACCTGAGCATTTGAGTTTTTTACAGTGTCAGATAGTTTTGATTTGACTGTCAGATCACTATCTTTTGAATAGTAAAATCCAGTATTATCATAGAGTATAAAATCTTTGTTGTTTGAAGTAGCTACGCCTGATATTGTATTGAATTCTCTATCTCTTGAAACACCTTCTCTTACGGTTCCAGTACCTCTACCTATAGTTACATAATTATAATTTTTACTATCCTTCCACAACACTTGTTTTAGGTTTGGTAGTGTAGATAGTATAGTGGGTGGTTTTGTATTTGGCGGCACCGCAAATACAGCTAAACTATTTGTTTGTGGATTTATTCCATATATAGCACCTCCTTCTATAAGAATATTAGTAAGAGGTCCTTGAGAAAATTCTTTGGCTTCTACAAGGGGCTGAAATTCTAAGGTAATATTTATAGCCTTATTTGGTTGAGGGGTCACTGGTTTTTGAGTAACTTGGTTATCTGATCTAGCTTCTACTATAACTACACTCTTATCCCGTGTCTTGTAGGTTGTATTTGTATTACCTATTTTGACAAAATCATCCGTATTTTGCTTGATAAATATATCTGATCCTTGAGGGCTAGAAATATTGATAGTAGAAGTAGTAAACAGCATAAATAACCAAATACCTATACCTACAAATATAAGTACAATTACTGACGGTATAATAATCTTTTTATATTCCATATTTCTCCATTCTACTACTCCGGAAGTTGGTTATATAGCTGTACAAGGTGTGGCTGAGGATCTATAAAGGCATCTTTTATCTCTTGATCACAACTCTCTCTTGAACAGGCTGGTCTAGTACTCCATCTAGCCGCCGGTAATATATCAAAGTGAAGGTGAGGAAGAGTGCCTTCGGCTTCAGCGGCTGTGCCTACCTTACCTATTACTTGACCAGCTGTTACTTGTTGATCCTTAGCTACAGTAATAGAATTGTATCCCATATGTGTATAGTAGTAGATATATTTATTATCACTACCTCTTATGGTCATATAGTCTCCGCCACTACTATTAGTAACTGATACTACCACTCCCGCCTTAGCAGCTACTACATCTGTGCCTGTAGGTGCCATAATGTCTGCCGCATTGTATGAACCATGGCAATTAGTTGTTTTGTCATAGCACCAGTGAGTACCCTCTGAACCGGTTTTTATAATTGTTTTTGTAGCATCTAGAGGGAACACATCTATCACACCAGTACCATCTACTCCTTTAGCCGCACATGGGTCAGCGCTACCTTCGCCAGTAGAATCTCCTACAGTATTACTTGAGAAAGCATTAAACGCTTCAGCAGCATATTGTCGTCTTTGTGGTATAAGTGCCCCACCAGATCTCTCTAACTCGTTTTCGAAAATTTCTGCAGACTCTGAAGCTCCTTTGGCACCAGTGTCTTTATACTGTGTAGATTTAGCAATAAAATCGTCATAGTAGGATTTTTGACTACCAGCACCTACTGACGCCGGAGGGTAAGGCTCACCTGTCCATTCAAACCATGCGTATTTAAGCTGAGTCTCAATATTAAAAACGTCCTCACCGGTTGCTTCAGCAAATTTTTCCAAAGCATCTCTTCTTCCACCTAGCCATTGCATTATACCTAAAGTACTTCCGTTAGTACTCTTGGGGTTTATTCCTGATTCAGCCTGGAAGTTACCCACTATGCCTGCTGATTGTTCCTTACTTAGACCCTTTGATACAAAGAAATTATATGTAATCTCGGCATTACTATTACCTGTAAAATTACCAGTACCAGTATCAGTCGAAGCACTCTCACAGTCTGTCTCGTCATACCAAAACCTTCTCTCTATCTCGAAACGCTGATCTCTTGTCAATGCAAAAGATTGATATGGTAATAAGATACTAAGTATCGCAGACAGTACTAAAAGGTATTTGGATAATGATAATATTCTATACATATCAACTGCCATCCTTAGACCAGTGCCAAGCCTCTCTCACATATTGTTGTAATCCATAACGACTAGCATTGGTATTGAGCCACTCCCACGTGGGGTTGCCAGGAGATACGCTACGACCATTTTCTACAGGACATTCAGATACACCAAAACAACCAACCGTGAAGTCGATAGCATATCCCATCTGGTGATTAGAGAATCCTGGTCTTGCAACTGAACCACCATTACCATCTCCTCCTGTGGCATCCCATAAGGATTGTTGCTTGGCCATACTTCTGAAGGAACTGCCAGCAGTCATAGTAATACCAGCGGTTTTTGCATCCGTAAATAGCTTGAGAACATTCTCTGCTATTTCCGAATTAACTCTTACCAAACCATCAGCTGCCACATCTTCGGTACCTGAAGATACAAACCCTGGAATAGAACATATTCGTATAGGAGTTTTTACTCCTTCTTTATATCCATCTACTTGACCAGCATCGTTGGTACCATTGGGGCAAGTGCCATCTCCAGTAGTAGTTGAGCTACTGCCAGCATATATACTCTGGTTGTCTTCGTCGCTACTAAGAGCTACCATTTGGTCTAGAATAGTATTGTAATAAGTATACATACGATAACGAATTGGTAGTTGCTGTTCAGGCTTACTAAAGTCTTTGGCATCAAATAAGAGTATTTTGCAGTCCAAAAACTTATCGAACTCTGCACTAGTTTGTATAACTTCTCCGTTGTTATTAACTATCCGTTGTTTTTCAGGATAGAAATCAAAGAATTGAAGTCTTCTACCAGCGCCCCCACTATCTAGTACTTTCTCGGTGATAGTGAAATATTGTGCAGTAGGTATCTTGGCCTTCATACATTCGTCGTAGTTCACAAATTTTGCTTTATCAGCTTCACTACCGTTGGCTTTTATATCCTCTATTACTCTGGCATTCTCGAGCATGTCGATGTTGAAGTCTTTCGCTGGGACACCTGCAGTATCTATCTTGAGGTATTGGTCTCCATCGATGTTGGCTGCAAAAGCCCTATTGTGATCACCTGTCGCATAGTAAAGCGCAGAGCTATGGATATCGGCTAGTGAGCGAAGCGGATTGAGGATTTGTTTGAGTATGCCACCGGTCGCGGTGAGAGCTGTTTTGGGTGTGATGGCATTTTGAGATATTACACTACGGGCTGAGCGAATATTGTTACTATCAAACAATCTATATGCCAAACCACCTTGTTTTTCTTCTTGTCGTCGAGTTTCTTCTGACTGTATAGCAACTGCTTTGGCTTCTTGTGCATCCAAGAACCTACCACCAATACGCAAATAATAATCATTCATTAGTTGGCGAAAACCTGCTGCTTGACGATTGTAGTTGTCCGGACCATCCTCTAAACCGCTCACCGAACTAACTGATCCAGTTCTCATGAAAGCGGTAATTACTTCTTTAGAGCCAAAATCATCTACACTATCAAACACACCCTCAGAATTATCCTTGATATTTTGTTTTAATATTTGCCAAGAAGGTAAGAACACAGCAGCTCCGGCAGATTGTAGGGCTGCATCTACTTGAGCTATATCGGTATCAGTTGATAATAGATTACATGCTGCATATACACCTGTTATGCCTGTTTTAAGCACTGCATCTGTCTGCCTAGCGTTATAAGCTCTAGTTGATGTAGCTTCCGGGTTTTGTTGTACGCCACGAAGTTGGTTGTATACATCAAGTTGATAAGCAGTGCTACTGGCCCAGTTGTCTTGTTGGCGAATTGTTACATTGTTTTCTACGTTGCTTAGTTGGTCAGCTTTTCTAGTATCTGATAATGTATTGATCTTAGTGGCGCCCCTTTCGGTACTAGCAAGTCTACTCTCTATGGCTTTTCTAGCATTCTCTGCTATGACAGGGTCATTCTCATTGATACCAACACCAACAAAACTATATACAAAAGGACACATTGTAGTGGCTAATCCTTGGGCAAAAACCTCTCGGTCAGTAGCAGCTATTTTAGTAGGTATGTTTATATAGTCTTCTACTTGAATATCGTAAGGACTAGTACCATCTTTCATCTTATCGAACATTTTATTGATACCTTCAGTGACACTTGTATTGGTTTCACTATAAGGAATTGGCTCGTTATTTGGGTTGGCATTCCATCTCTTTACCGCCTCTTTATAAACTTGATTGATCTTATCTAGCTTTTCCTGATAGGGAGTAAAATCAATAGTTTGATCACGAGTAGGAGTTACTCTATCTAGAGTTTTGTCATATACATATTTCTCTACTTCTCGGTAGTTTCCACCAAATTCTTCAGTATCTTTTTTACTAGCATAATTCAAATGTACCTGAGCTTTTTGATTGATCTCTCTGGTGACTGGCTGTCGAGCCATGAGGTTGAATATTGGATATTGCTTCTGTATACAATAAGCAGCTTTAGTATTGCTTGATAGATCATCTAGGGGTATGACTGCACGCGTACGCTTATCTAATACGCTTTCTGGTATATATCTAGTTCTTCCCTCGGCATTCACTACTCTTTTGAGCTTGAGCTCGTATCCGCAATCGCTGTTATCTAAAGTTTGATACTGAGCCTTTTTCCAGTCGATATTGGATAATTTCTCTAGTGTACTACCAGGAGCAATCGAGGTTGGCGTAGGTGCTGCAATTGCAGTGTTGTCTCCCTTATACTCTACTTCTCCAGTGTATGTTATGGCTTCTATGGCTTCTCTTATTACACCCTTACTAAATGCCTCTGCTACATCAAGACCAAACTCGCGAAGCTTGGAGTTGGTAAGAACTGCACCGACAGCACCCCAAGGATCAGATATAAGATATACGATTATAAATAATGGTACTAAGCTAATAGCCCATATTATTCCACCGGCTATAGCAAGCCTTTTGACGCCGACTTTTTCAACTGTTTTCCCAACAACAGTAGATAGTGTACCTGTACCTGTTCCACCACTCAGCGCTACTGTAGCAGCTTCAGCAGCTTGACCAGCTTTTTTATCTACTTTTTTCTCAGCAGCGCCCTTATTCTTTTCGAGACCTTTACCTAGTTGATCAGCTGCAGCCCCTGCTACATTGCCTTTGTTTTTGCCTATATCTTTACCCGCTGTTGCAGCAGCAGTTTCTGCGCCCTTTGCCTTGGATGCACCTTCCTTTATTCCATCTGTCTTATCTTTACTACTTTTTACATTAGGGCTAACTTCAAGGTCTTTATAGTCTTTTAAGCCTTCTCCCTGAGATAGATCACTAAAATCGTCTAGTTTATTATTACCTAGACTTGGATTGTTTGATTCAGATTTTTTCGCCATAAACCATAAAACTACAAATAATTATTATGCTTAATATTATAACAAACTATAAGTTACTAAGGGATTCTTCTTCGGTAGATTCTTGGGCTACCAAACCAGCCTCTTCGGCCTCTTTAATCTTCCCGGCATCGAGCAGATCTTGGGGATTAGTAGTGATAAGCTCTTCTTCGGTGGGGCTGGCTATGATACGCAAGATAATGTGCGAAAGACCAGCGAAGAATAGACCTTCTCCGACTGGGAATTGACTAAGTCGCTTTTTCTCTTCACTAGTTAGTTTGAATGTATCTGCTACAATATCGACTGCTGCAGGGTTTTGTTTGAGCAGCAGTTGCAAACTTGAGTTGTTTACGATAGCTCTACCTAGTCGAGTGCTCAAGAAGTCTTCTACGTCTTGAGAGATAGTTGTAAGACCCAAGAAATACTTACGTGCTCTTTTTGCGATAGAGAACATAAACATTGCTGAATCTTGATACTGCATCATCTGCCAAGCTTCATCCACTATAAGGATGCGTTTCTTTTTCTCGCTTTTTACTTTATTCCAGATATAGTTTAATACTATATACATACCAATTGGACGAAGTTCATCTTCTAAATCTCGGATGTTAAATACTACAAGTTGGTTATCTAAGGTCACATTACTAGGTTTTGAAAATATTCCCGAGAATGTTCCTTCTGTGAATCTTCTAAGTCTTGCCGCCAAAGCTGGTCCATTTCCGCCCATTTCATTTAATGTGTTGTACAGGTCAATCATCACAGGAGGCTCGGCTGTATGAGTAAGCGGATCGTTAGTAATACCTTTTTGGGCATAAGTATTGATGAGTGCTATATCTAGGTCTGATTCTTCTGCAGGGCTCATCTCGCCCATCATTAGCCTAAGTAGTCCATGAAGCATGATAATATTTGCTTGCAGTGCATTGTCAGCTTCTTCAGAATCTACCGCTCTTGGTATGTCAAACGGATTGACATGTGTATCACTAGTAAGGCTGAGGTGTAAGAAGCTACCACCGACGGCTTCACAGAGGGTTCGATATTCGTTTTCTGGGTCGATTACTATTACTTCAGTACCAAACATCAGCGATCGCAGCGCCTCAAGTTTGACTGCAAATGATTTACCAGCACCTGACTTGGCAAATACTGTCATATTGGCATTTTCTAGACTAAAGCGATCAAATAGTACCAATCCATTATTGTGACGATTGATTCCATACAAGATACCCTCTTCGTTGCTTAGATTGGCAGTAGTAAACGGGAAAGAAGTTGAAATCGCACCGGTATCCATGTTGCGTTTGACTTGTAACAAGTCACTACCAAGTGGCAGGGTAGATGTAAAACCCTGCTCCATCTGGATAGTAGAAGGTTTTGTATATATAAGACTTGTACCAAAAGTAGACTCTATCTTTTTTACGATTTCTTCAAGATCTTCTAAGGTGTCACCATAGATAGTTACATATAGACCAAGTCTGAAGAATCGGTCTTCACCGACTTGCAACTTATCACGTAATTCTTCTGCATCAGATATAGAAGCCTCTAGTCCAGGATCTCTTACCTTACCTTTTTCGGCATTGATCGAATAGTTGGCTTCAAGTTGACCAACCTTTTTCTTGAGGTTATCTAGTACTATGCGACTTTCGACAGGCTCTATTGAGAGACTAATATCTATCACTTCGTCCATATTGATAATAGGGCTTAACCATCCGGTAAATAAGCTTCTTGGGTATGCATACACGAATAATGTTCGAGCGAATCTACTACCTATCCTTATAAAACCTGCCTCTACCTGTATGGAGCTAGGAGCTATTACGTCACGTAATGTGACCACACCTTGTCGGTATATTTGCTCTGCCTGAGCTTGAGCATTTATCTGTGCTTGTTGTTGAGGAGTTAGCTTGGGTGCCTTGTTCTTATTGCCAAATGCCATTATTGCATACCTCCAGGTCTTGGACCTTGATTTATGACAGGGTTTGCCTGCATATTGCTAGTATTTTGTGGCTGGACTTGCAAGGGGTTTTGACTGGCGTGCTGTCGATTGGCAGCGGAGTATAGATCATCCGGCGGCGCTTCTTTAGTCTGAGGTTTTGGCATTTGAGGCAACCCACCTTGTCTAGTTACTATAGGCGAGCTGACATCTCCAATATTGGTAAGAGTTTGGTTTTGAGATTCCGCAATATTGTAAGAATTGTAAAAAAGTTCAATTACTTCTTGGGTATTTAAGATTGCCGCACTTACTCCTACTTGTGCTAATCCTTGTGCTACCAATTGAGTTCTTTGTATCAAGTCTTTCTTGCGGGTTTCGTACTCTGTTGAAGTTTGAGTAGATTCAAAATTATCAGTATTCACTTTTTTTAGTTTGGTCAAAATATTTTCTTTTGATACTACGTTTGTGTAGTATGGCACTACCACATAAAATCTTTTTTCCATGATATTAACTTCATCAAGAAGTCCCTTGATGTTGTATACATAATCTTCCATCAGGCTCGCCAGAAGAGGGTTGGATTGATTGCTTTGTATATTGTCTAATTTTGATAAATAACCATCCAAGTCAATCTTTCTAGATTGTATGACTATTTGTATAGGAAAATGCAGACCATTTAAAAAGCCTTGATATGCGAATTCAATTGCGTCTTTTTCGGCTGGGCTTTTTAAATCAAAATTAGTAGGTGAGCAAATGATAATCATACGCAAACTACCATCACGCATCACCACAATACCGTCTTTGATCTCAGAAAATTGCAAGTGAGCCTGGGTGCTCATTTGTTTGTTCTTTTTATCCTTGGGAGGAGTTTTAGAATTAGCAAATTCTTGTTGTTGTGGATTTAGTTGAGGTTGATTTGATGGAATCATATTAGGGGTAGTTAATCTATAATTATACTAGATTATATAGCCGTGATAAACAGCCTGCCATACTTACTTTTTTAATTGTACGCTATTTCCAGGTACCAATTGTTGCTGATTGATTTTTTCTGCAACTCTTTGCACTGGCAAGCCAACTGTCTTACGGAGCACCTCAGATGCTGCTGCGATGTTTTGGGCAGGGTTGATGGCAGCTGGTTGAGATTGTGTAGAGGAGTTGCTAGCAGGGTTGTTGGGATTTTGTTGCAGGGCTTGGTTGACTTGTTTTACGGCGTTGTCATGGGTGGCCTCTTCAGCGCTGATTAGCATCTGAGCAACTTGTTCAGAGCGAGGGTTCGCTTGATCAAGCACATCATCTCGAACAGTTGCAGATTGTGTTTTTAATACACCAGCTTGGGCGGCTGCAGTGCTGGTACCTACTTGAGCTGGTCCTATTATTCTTGCGGCATACACTTCTGCCTCATTGTCATCGGCGCCTATTGAGATACTAGGATCCTTATAGTTCCCGCGAGTGTCTATAATATTAGCGAGCTTCTTGAGCTGTCCAGAAGATACATTCTTACCAACTCCAAATTCTTCTTTTGGTTTCTCTACATCCTTTACTATTACCTCTTTACTATCGTCTTTGATCCACATCCTTTTACGAGGTACTATCAAGAATCTTATAAATGCCACTACATAATCTTCAAACGGTACACCTTCGCGCTGACCAAATCCGAGCAATAAAAAAAATCCAGTTACAGGAAAGGCAAAAATTAGAGCAACAATTATGTAGGAACTAAAAATTCTCCACATCAAAAAAGCCCACATTAATGCAATAATCACATAGATAAATTGCTTTACTGATAATGGACCTAATATTTTATCTTCGGTCTCAACATTTTGGGGGACTTTGTATTGACCCATACTGATATTCTATCAGATATCACTATATACAATCTAGTAATAGGTAGTACGTCTATAGCCAGGTGCCATTTTGGTCCAAGTTGGCCTGTATAGCTTGTTGCATATTGTTATTGCCTTGACTGCCATACGAGCCAAGCTGTATTCGAATATCTTCAGAAATACCTGACCGTACTCCTTTATCGGTAAGGAAGCTACGCATTTGTGCAGGAGTAAATTTCTGATTCATCATATTGGCATCAAGTGAGAATACCTTGACACCCTGAGCATTGGTGCTAGTTGTACCCATCCAATCGCGCATGGTAGCAGGGCTCACATCACCAAATCCTTTAGCATTCATATTGGCAAATGCAGCTTGTTTTTCGGCCGGACTATCATAGTAGTTTCTCATATCTGGCATCTTATCGAAGGCGCCATAGTCCTTGGTTGTTGCAGCTTTGAGTATACTCTTATTCATACCATAGCTAGGATCGCTAAAGGCTGATTTGACAGCTTCTCTGTCTCCTCGTTTGGCAAGAGCTACCAGCGCTGCTACTTTGGCTGGTTGGTATTTTTGCTTCATCATGTTCTTGAGCTCATCACTCGTACCTAGTGCTGCAGCCTTGTCATATACACCTTGTGCCCTATCTCGAGTAGCACCCATCTTGGCAGTGGCATTGGCTGATTTTTTGCTTGCACCTCTTGGTCCAGCGACTATTACTCGTCCAAATGCACCAGCACTCATGGTCTCACTAGCTGCAACGCGATTCTGGATACCTTCTTTGCCAGCAGTGCCACCCTTCTTTGCTCCCTCCCTTGATTTGCCAGCCACATATCCAGCGACAGCCCCACCAGTGACAGCCATAATATCTCCCGACAATTTGAGACACTTGGGTATTAGAAGTAATGCAACAAAAGGTATCAGGCCACCCATGAGTAGCTTGATCTTGTCATCGGTAAATACTGTAGGATTGAGGGTGGGGTGAATAAGCATAAACGATACTACTTCGGCAGTAGTAATAAGAATAGTTACTAGAGGGAACATCAGTATAAGTTTGATCAGATTGCTCCCCCACTTATAAAAGAATCCTTGAGTACCTGGAAGTACCCAAGCCAAGAATGCTATAGGTGTTGCAAATACCAAAATGATAAGTATCAAATATCTGGCTACTAGATATATCAGCGCCATTAGTAGTGCAATAACGGTAAGTATAGCTAGTATCAGAAGCAAGAAAAATACTACCACCCCACTGCCAAGTGAAAACAATATATTGTCACTAAAGGTGAGTAGAGCCATCACACCATCGGTAAGACTAGGTATGGCTGCGCCTTGGCCCAATACTCCATCTACAATCACCCTGGGCGCAAATACTCCCAAGATATTACCTATGTCGATAGCTACAGCCACTATGATGTAGCCGAATTGAGCAAGTATAATAGCCGCTATAAATCTAGGTAAAGTACTCTTGACGTTGTAGTTGTCTAGAAATGTGAAGTCTTTGATGAAGTTAGCAAAAATTATTACCAAGAAGATTATGATGAAAAATCCATTGGCAAATTTCAATACATTTTGATAAGCCCTATACAATCCCTCATCTTTGTTGAACTGCAACGGATCTACATAGAGCATATTGGTCAAGATGCTGTCTTCGGGGCCAGCTATCCAGTCGATAAGCTTCATGATCTGATCATATACAGGGCAGAGAAAGAAGCTTAGTGGACCGGCTGCATCTTCACAGCTTTGACCCTCTTCTATCTCTTTTTGCGTGGCCTGGTCTTCAGCTGTTTGTTGATTGTTCTGGTTGTCTTGATTCTGATTTTGAGTAGTAGTATTTGCAGGTGGCTCAGGGGCTGCATAAGCAACAAAGATTGGTGCGAATGAAGATATAAGCAACGCAAAAAGGCTGGTCACCAAAAAAACGGTGCTCAGTCGATACTTACGAAACAGTAGGCTTAGTGCACTTGTCATAATCTAGATTACTAACTCGTTTTTAATTTGATGGCATTTGATGCTCTGCAAATTGAGTTAATCAGTAATCTTATCAGATTACGGCGTTTTTGTAAAGATATTTAACATAAGCCAAATGATGCATCTAACGTGCTCTTTTATCTATCGACAATTACTATTCAGTAGTACCGGGTGGTGGCTCAGGAGGAGCTGAGGATCCCCCGCCTGTTAAATCGCCAAGGTCTACTGCGCCACCCGTACCAGGTATGACTCTGGGGCCCGAAGTACCAGCTGGATTTGGTCTAGGTGTCGCAGCTCGCCATCTTGAGCTAGGAGAACTTGAAGATGGAGCTGGTGAGGAAGGGGATGGAGATGGAGTTGGTCCACGACTACCCGAAGATGATCTTGAGCTTGAGGTTCTTCCACCTGGTGGTGGCGCCGGAGGTGCTAGTGGAGCAGTTGATCCTGAGGGACTCTCAGAACTGCCAGAACCGTCCCCTTTCCAGAATGGATTTTGTACGCTGTTTGGAATTACTTGCTTTTGTTCGGGAGAAAGTTTCAGCTCTTCACCCTCCTCTCCATATCCCATTGAGGCTAGGAATTGTTTGTCGATGTGCCCTTCAGGATCCCTAAGTACCCCTGCGTGTTTAAGCTGTGCAAGTTTTTGGACATCACCACTAGATAAAACCCTTTTATTTAACAGTTCGCTCTGTTTCGCTCCAACTACACGACCAGCAATCTTGCCCGCTTTGCCACCTTTTTTAGATAGTTCTAATTGTCTCTCAAAATCAAGTGATTCAATAGATTTTTTAAGTTCTTCATTAGGAGCTTCCCGTCTGGCTTTGCCTCTAGCCTCCATTTTCGATCCTAGTCGTCCGCCCGTTCTATTACTTAATCCTCGACCGAAACTTTCTCCTGCAACTCCACGAGCTTGAGATAATTTACCTTCTTTAGCACTCTTCTTACCTTTTTCTTTAATGTAGTCTTGACCTTTCCCAATCCTTCCTGCAGCACCCATCACGTCACCACTCCATTTGAGCGACTTAGGAACTAGCAAGAAACCTATAAATGGAACCAATATAGCTACAAAAGACAAGAAAAGGTCAGGGGGAGTTGAGGACGCCGCTATTTGAGTAAATATACTCTGAGTCACAAGAGTAATAGCAAGTATCAAAGCGATAATAGGACCCATCACTAGAAGTTTGACAAACCAGTTGGCCCATTTCTTGGCAAATGTCTGGGTCTGTGGCAATACCCATGCCGCTAGAGCGAGAGGACTTACGAATACCAAAACGATAAGAAATACATCTCTAAAAATAATATATGCAAGAGCTAAGAGCACTACTATCGCAAGTGCTATACATACAATAATGATAAATACTACAGCACCAGCACCAGCTAATAGCCCATCATTAAGCACTATTTGAACGAATTGATCACTTAGACCAGCTCCAAAAGTAGTTGCTCCGCCGGTAATATTACCAACTATACTAGGTGCCGCAGCTGTGAGTATATTAGATATATCTATAGCCAAGGCACATATTAAAAAGGCAAACTGAGTACCTATAACCGCCACAAGTAATCTTGGTAACATTTTCTTGATAGAATAGTTGTCTAGCCCTACGCTAATAAAATTCGAAATTATAATTATAAGAAATATAATGATATATAGACTATTGGCAACATTTCTAAATCTATTGAACCCTTGCCGCAATGGATTGCCCGCATCTGTAGTAAGGGGCCTGATATCTAGTCTGTCTTCAAGGAAACCCGTAAGACTATCAACAAAACCTGTTACTATTTTAAGTACAGGGCATATCACAAAGCTCAAAGGATTATTCACTGCATCCTCACACGCATCGTTGGCAGCCTCTGCCGCCCTAGCCTCTCTTAGGCCAGCAATAAGAGCATCTATCTTTGCCTGTAGACTTGCCGGTACAGGTGTAGTAAAGAATTCATTACAATCACCCCTTTTTGGGCCTTCATATTCATTGAAATTTACAGAATTTCCTCCAGCGGTCAGATCATTTTTGTAGGTTGTGTTAACAGCGCTACAATCTTTGTCAAACGGCTGGCAATTAGTTGGATTAAAGAGAGAGCAATAAGGCTGACCATCGTCATCAGTGCGCTCCCTGTCCCGCCTGACATTTTGCAAATTGTCAGTTCCTATATCAGTATCCCCTACACCACCACTAATTCGTCTTTCAATACAGTTAGTTCCTGATGGCTCACATTCCATGTATTGGCCGTTCTTATCATCCCTGAACACCGGCTTATCTAATCTAATACTTAGCTCTGGATCATAAAACCATATTTCATCACCACAGTCTATTGCACCAGCGTTAAAAAAGTCAGCCTGGTCATCATCACCACATTTTGCTTGAGCATGATTACCGGAGTTGACGATAGTAAACAATATCAATCCGAAGGCAAGCGATGCAAATATGTATAATAATTTCTTCATAATACTTATGTATATCACTATACAGCTTTTATACTCTCGATAAAAGTAGCGATAGATTAGTATTTGTAATAAAATAGTACATAAACACTAAGTTATTATGAATAAGATTGTTACAAAATTATGCCTATTGATATTTCCTCTTATCGTACTATTTGTAGGAGTTACCACGGTTCATGCTGCTACTGGGGATCCAATAGACTGTGAAAATCAATTGAGTCCTGCTGGACAGCAAATATTTTGTGGTGGTGCAGCTCAACTAGACAACAATAAAGATGTTCTTCAAGTCGTTATAGACAATATCGTAAATATCCTAGTTGGTCTTATTGGTTCTATACTGGCTATAGTGATACTGGTGAGCGCTATACAGATAGTGGCATCGTCGGGTAGTCCAGATGCGATGAAGGCTGCCAAGAATAGACTGACTCAGGCTGCTATCAGCCTTGGTCTGCTAGTATCTTTCCGTGCTATACTGGCGCTATTGGGAATATAATATAAAAAGACATGAAATTCTATCTAGCAATAACATTATTTGAAAACGTACAGAGCCAGATAAACAGTGGAGATCTAGTCGGAGCTGTGACTACTTTGCTAAGCAATGCCGCGGTAATACTCATGGGCTTTATAGGGGCACTATCTGTGATATTTCTAATAGTTGGTGGTATACAATACATCACCTCAGCTGGTAATTCAGACGGTAGTGCTAAGGCGAAGAAGACTATCACTTATGCTGTGGGCGGACTAGTACTTGCACTCTCCACTACAGCCATTATCAACTTGATAAATACGCTATTTCCTTAAAGAAGAAAGCTATACCAAGCATTCAGTAGTAGATTCGTAATACTTGCTTGCAGAGTTTTATCAAAGTAATATATATCTATGAGATCAGTATTATATCTTTCAGCCATTACAGCACCAGCTGGACTTCCAGGACCTGCTAGTTTTGGAGAACTTATTTCTACTATTACCAATCTACTGTTGGGCATTGCCGGCTCTATAGCTGTGATATTTATCATAGTTGGTGGTATACAATATGCAACTTCGGCCGGAGATGACAGCAGAGTGCAGTCGGCCAAGAATACTATAATGAATGCAGTGATAGGTCTAGTGATCACTGTCATGGCTTATGCCATAGTCAATTTTATTCTCAACGTTTTTAAATAATTGCATAAATACTAGAACTCAAGCACAACAATTTTGATTTTATTATCTGGTTGCGTTATTATAAAAAATAAGCTAAAGTAAAAACTATATTAAGGAGAAAATAATGTCAAAATTAGAAAAAGCATCTAAGTTCGCGATCGTAACTGGCTCTAGCTCAGTAGCCTTATTGCCTCTAGCAACACACGCTGCAACTGATGCCACCAATGGAGCAAATGCAGCTGCACCAGAAGGAGCGCCAACAGACCTAAGTGCTCAAGTGCAAAATATCACCAACACTATGCTACTAGTGATAGGAATAGTTGCGGTAATTATGCTCATTGTAGGTGGATTTCGATACGTATTGAGTAATGGTAATGAAAAAGCCATCAGTGGCGCAAAAGACACCATTCTATACGCCATCATTGGTATTGTAGTTGCACTTCTCTCCTATGCTATCGTCAACTTCGTACTTGGACGATTCTCTTAGTCTAAATAATCAGAATTGGCTTCTATGAAACAAAGATTACTAGCATCAGCAGGTTTGTCGGTAGGCTATTTGCTGCTTTACTCCACTCGTGTGTATTCTGCATGTGATATTACTAACGGAGTACAACAAGGTGCAGATTGTGCGAAGGGTACGAATGTACCTACTAGCCTTGACGTGCAGATCCAAAACATCACCAACTTCTTGCTAATGGCTATTGGTGCTATTGCAGTGATAATGATAATTATTGGCGGTATACGTTATGCCGTATCCGGTGGAGACGAAAACGGTACTCGCGCTGCAAAAGATACAATCTTGTTTGCTGTCATTGGTCTAGTAGTAGCGCTTCTAGCTTATGCTATCGTGAGCTTTGTACTGCGACAATTCTAGTCTTCCGGCTTATAAAATTCATAACTAGCGCAAAATGCCAATCTTGTTTGCTACAATAAAACTATGAAGAGTAGATTACTTACGCTTATAGCAATTATCATGGGGGCGCTAATAGTTGGCGCCCTTATATATCTAGTAACCCAAAAGAGATCTCAGGACGAAATAGGATCTTACGAAACTGGCGTGAATTATCCTACGAGTCCCATTGCACTCAAGCTATGGATGCCCAGTGATGAAAAGGATAATATTGAGCCAATCATCGTAGAGTACAACAAGATACACCCCAATGTAGCCATCGTAGTGGAGTATATCGAAAACGCTCAATATCAAACCAAGCTGACTCAAGCCATTAGCTCAAATACAGCTCCGGACATGTTTGTGTTTCGTAATGATGGACTACCTCTGTACAAGAAAGGTATAGCTACTGCACCAAGTAGTGTGATAGATACAAATAAATTCCGAAACACTTATGCAGAATTTAGCGCCAAGAAGCTAATAATAGACAATTCTATCTATGGCTTGCCCTTGGGTATCGCTACTCTAGGTCAGCTGTACAATACTCAGAGATTTAGCGATGCTGGTGTGACGAACCCTGCTGTAGACTGGAGTGGATTCGAACAAATCAACACTAAACTCCGTAAACTAGATGGCGCTAATTTGATAGAATCTGGGGTGGCACTAGGAACACCTTCGATTCGAAATTATCCCGATATTGTTAGTATCCTTATGATGCAGAACGGTGCTATTATGACCAATCAACCTCCGACTCAGGCTACTTTTGAGCAAGCTGATAGTACAGGTTACTACGCAGGATCCAAAGCACTTGCTTTCTACGCAAGCTTTGCTCAACCAGGCAAGCAAAACTATACATGGAACAGCTCGTTTGGTGATAGCCAAAGCGCACTTACTAACAATAAGACAGCACTTATTATTGATTATCCTATGGTTATCAAGCAGATTCGCAAATCAAATCCAGATATAAGTATCGAAAGTGCATTATTACCTCAAGTCAATCAGTCAAATCCTACTAATTATGCTGTAGCGTTTACTGGTACGGTCTCCAAGGATTCGAAGTTTTCTGATATAGCATGGGATTTTTGGGGTTTTACCACCAGTAAACCAGCTCAAAAGATATATTCACTACAAAGTTATTGGCCAGCAAGTCGGAAAGACCTGATAGAAGACCAAAAAAACGATAAAGATCTAGGTCCTTTTGCAAGCCAAATATCCACTGCTAGTGATTGGTACAAGGGTATCAACTTCCAAACCAATGCCGATCTTGTAAATATGCTCAACTATTATTATTCAGGTCTAGACGCACAAATTACTGTTAAGAATGCATCGACAGAGGTAACCAAGTCAATCTTATTGAGTAATCAATAGATTTATTTTTTGGCTACTACTACTGCCCACACACTTCTAGCACCGGCCTCTCTTAGTGTTCTGGCACATTCGTTGAGAGTGGCACCGGTGGTAAGCACGTCATCAACAAGTAATAAATTCTCTTTTGTATATGTATTGATTGATTCAAAGTTGTTTTTGATAGTCTCGAGTCGCTCAGATCGATTTAGACCTATCTGATCGATATGCTTTGTTCTGATTAGAGCCGGAATGAGAGGTATTCTGCATTTTCTTGATAACTCTTTTGCCAACAGCTCTGCTTGATTGTATCCCCTTTTTCGCTGATTTCTACCGGTAGCAGGCACACAACTGATGAAGTCAAATTTTGAAGCATCAATAGATTTTGACATGTAACCTGCAAGTAGCTTTGCAGACTCTCTGTTTGAATAGTATTTGAGCTCGTATATACACTCCTTGACGATATGTTTGAGTCTATACGGCACAATTACTCCGCCTAGACTAGTCTTGGCTTGACATTTTTTGCATGTTTTTCCTTCTGGGCTAAGACTATTGCACCAAAAACAAGTAGCTACTCTACTCTCTACATTACTTTGCCAGCAAGCCTCACAGACGAGGTGATCTTGCTCACCACAAACCATACACTCATATGGAGAGATAAGGTTTACAATTTTCTCTATTGCACTAGCTAGCATATCTGGCTATAATAATTAGTGAAACAGAAAAGAGCAAACATAAGGAGTAATTTTTTATGGCACGACGCAACAATAAAGTCGACGAAGAAATTTTAGCAGAAGATTTTCTAGAAGAAGATCAAAACCCAACCGAAGAATGGATGAACGAAGAAGAATTTGAAGGTCAACTAGCGGTAGATGTATATCAGACTAAAGATACAATAGTTATCAAGGCCCCAATAGCTGGTGTAAAACCAGAAGATATTGATGTAGCTATATCAGAAGATGTAGTCACTATCCGCGGCGATCGCAAAGAAGAGTCTACTATTCAAAAAGACAACTACTATGTACAGGAGTGTTTCTGGGGAAGTTTTAGTAGATCAGTGATACTACCTACTTCTACAGTAGCCGAAAAAGCTAACGCTAGCCTGAGAGATGGTGTATTAACCATTGAAATTCCAAAAGTTGTCCCCGAAGACAAGATCAAGAAGATCAAAGTAAAACCAGTCTAAGATCCAAAACCCCTTCATAGGGGTTCTTTGGTACTAACGACTATATAAATACCACTCATCTGCAAACTTGGACTTATTGGTCAGGTTATACTTGGATTTTGGCTTCAAATTATCCGGCCTATATTGTACGGATACTAATTTATTTCCATTATCTAAAGTATTTTGGATGCTAGGCTCTATCTCATTTAATAAATCTGGCAATAAGTAGACAAAAACTATGTTGTATTTGGTAAAATTGTATTTCTTGATATCTCCAAGTATGATTTGGGTGTTTTTATATCTTCTAGTTTTAAATCTGGCAAGTAAATATGGAAATATCGCCTTCTCTATACCTGTACATTTTATGTCAGGTCGTAATATCGAAGCCTCTATGAGCACCCTTGCATCACCACAGCCAAGATCTATAATGGACTGGATTTGCTCAATGTCTATTCTGTCTAGTATTTCTCGAATAGTATTCCTTTGTAAAAGCTTGTACGGAACTTTTCCGACTACTATCTTGTCATAAGCAAGCACACAAATTCCTGCTAGCAGCACAGATATTGTAAATAACAACGCGTATTGTAAAAAAGTAATCATACTAGATAAATTATGGATGCATTCAATATGGTCATATCTTATTGTACAATATAGCTACACTAAAATCGGGAGAGGTGGCCGAGTGGCTGAAGGCGCACGCTTGGAAAGCGTGTAGGCGAGCAATCGTCTCGCGGGTTCGAATCCCGCTCTCTCCGCCAAAATATTAGCACCATGAATAAATTATTCGATTTGCTCAAAAAAAGTACGACGAAGTATACAATAATTAGCATTCTGTTATTTGCCGGGTATTATTACAGTGGCTTTATGAGACTCGATCTAGACTTCGGCTGGCATCTGAGGGCTGGGCAATATATGCTAGCAAACGGCATTCCAAAGACAGATATTTTTAGCTATACTGCGATTAATTTCCCTTGGGTAAATCATTCTTGGCTAAGTGATATTATTGTTGCAATGCTGTATAGGGTGGGTGGATATGCTTCTGTGGCTGGCTTTTTTGCACTTATCTGGACTTCAGCATTATTGATTGCAAGCCGTAAAAGATCATACATCGTGATGTTACTAGCGTTTATGGCTACCATACCTTTTACAGGCATTAGAATGGTAGCTTGGTCAGTTCTATTTTTTGCAATACTCGAGAGGCTATTAGAAAGAAAGAGGGACTATTATATATGGATAATTCCGGTATTATTTTTAGTCTGGGCTAATCTTCATGGTAGTTTCACACTAGGTCTATTGGTACTTGTACTATATCAGGCTTTCAGCAAAATCAAACTACCTTGGTATATTCTAATACTTAGTTTTATTGCAACTTTTGTAAATCCATATGGATATGGAATTTATGTAGAAATTTTTAGAACTGTACTAGATACTGATTTGAAAAATCGTATCGAAGAGTGGAAAGCCTTATACTTACCCACATTGGTTCTCCCTTACCTTATAGGTCTATTATCGCTTCATTTTGTATTCAATAAACATCCGGCTAAAAATATCATCTCTATACCGGGTCTGCTATTTGCAATGGCACTGTCTAGTATTAGGCATACACCACTGTTTGTAGTATCTAGCCTGAGATATTTTGAAGACTATGTATTGAATCTTGTTGTATCAATGAGGTCTATAAATATACAAAGTACCAATAGATTGCGTAAAGCAACTATACTATTTTTGGGTTTTGCTTTGGTTGGAGTAGTTTGCTGGCAGTTAGTATTGGGTGGTGTAATCCATGGCAGTCGCGATGCTAGGATGCCGGTGCGTGCGGTTGAATATTTAAAGTCCCAGCCTTGTAAGGGACAGATATTTAATGATTATAACTTCGGCGGGTATTTAATATGGAAATTGCCACAGAGCAAGGTGTATATTGATGGCCGTATGCCCAGTTGGTCAACTAACAATAAGAGTTATTTTCAAAACTATGAGAAGGTATTATTGGACAATGAATTTCGTACAGAAGAATTTGAGAAATACTCTATAAATTGCGTCTTGATAAGAAATAAACCAGATTTTACTTATGCAGGTATCATCAAAGACTTGCAGACATCAGGCTGGAAAACTTTAGATTTCCCCGAGGATAAATACTCTATTTTGCTGATAAAGAATCAATAGTATATTAAACAATATTCCTGTATCAAAGAGCCAAAGTACATGTTTTAAGTATCTAAAGCTAAGTTTTTTTTGAATTTTTCAATTATTTCTACCGGAGTAGGATCTACTTTGTTGAGTATAGCCAGATACGCCGAGACAAAGTCACCAAGTAGTGTGGCGTAAAGAAGCTGTTGAATGTGATTTTGTCCTTGAGGCACAACTGTAATAGGTGAATAGCCATAGCTCGATAAGGCCGTTTTGGTGAGTTTTATCCTTTTTTCCATCTCAGCAGATTCGAATTTAGAATTCAAAACTACGGATGCATATTGTTTTTGGGTTGGAAACTTCCAACCTTGCATTTCGTTGTGATTGAGTTCTGAAAAAGTGTCATTAAATGCCATTTGCTTGGCCGTTTCATTAATATCTATCTTCCATTTGTATCCAGCACTCGAGAGTAGTGGACTAGAGTATATGATAACTGATTTGTCATGCAGTCTTTGGGCAATTGTTTTGGCTATATTATCACCCTCCTTGTCGGTACCCCATAATAGTTTTTGAGTATCAAGATGGTCTGCGGTATCGATAAGCTCACGACGTAAGTCCCCACCACTTACTAGCTCGGTATCTTGTAAAACACATACTAAGGCTTTTAGGTCTGCAAATACAGATAGTCTGGGCTGACTTAGCTTGCGTAATTGCAGAACTGTCACTCCAGCTTTTTTCGCAAGATCAAATAGTTCCCCACCGCAAGTTAATACTATAACTCGAGCGTTCAGTCGTAAGGCGCGTACAAATGCAAGTATAGTCTCATGTGTATTACCTGAGTAACTAGAAATAATTACCAAACTATTATGGTCTACGTATTCTGGTAATACTTCCCCTTTGATAAGAGCAAATGGTACTAACAAACGAGGCGAAAGCCAATTGTGAGCAATACTACCAGCCAATGCAGATCCGCCCATGCCAACAAATACTATGTTTTTGACATTGATACCATCGGTCTTGGTAATGTCCTCTCTTAGTGTATCGGCATAGTTTTGACGTAGTTGATTGGGTTGAGAGTCAATAACATCAAAGATATTTTGCTTGTCTATACTATCTAAGTCAGCATAAGTTTTTTGGTTCATACGGTAATTATAGCAAAAATCAACCAACTAAGTATGGATAGTTAATTATTGAACATCTTTCTCACAGATATCTATGGGTAAATATTTGTGAGAAAGAGACAAAGCAAGCATCTCTTCTAAAAATAGTTTAGATTGTGTGTAGACCTGTGGGGTCGGTAGCTAGATCCTGCGAGAGGATCACGTTGCGCTACCGACCCCAGATCCGGCCTACTTGAGGCGCTTGCGTCGCGTGGGCGAGCGCTTCTTGAGCTCACCCTTCTTCTGCGACGTCAGTCCGGCGTGTGCCACCGCCTGTCCGCGCTGGACCGGCCCTCCCTGTGGGTTGGGCAGGTTGCCGGCGACCTCTCGGTAGTCCACGATGGACTTGCCGCGGTTGTCGATGTGGACCTGACCGTTGCGCGGGGCATTGGCCTCACGAGGCTTGCGCTGCGCACGCTTCGAGGCGTGCGAACGGGTCTTTCCCCGATAGCCCACCTCCTGGTCGGCGATGCCCAGACGCTTGGCACCGTACACACCGCCCCCGTGGGGCTGGAAGCGCATCTCGTCCCAGGCCTTCTGAAGCTGCTCGGTCGACCACAGCGAGAGGATTTCTCCTGGCTTGTAGCCGTGCTCGCGCAGGTACACGAGCATCTTGCCGTCGGCCTGCAGTCGCTCCAGCTTCTCGAGCAACCAGTGACGGTTGCACCACTCCTGGATCGCCTTGAGTTCAGCGAAGCGGTGACGGCGACCCCCGAACTTCTCGAGCGTGGTCTCGTGTTCGACGAGCCACACCTTGAAGCTCTGGTGTCGCACGACCGAGTCGTAGAGCTTCTGCCAGGCGTTCTGGCGCGAGGCCTTGCCGGCCTTAGGATTGCCCTGCTTGGGTGCTTCCACCTTCTTCCCCGCTGCCTGTGCCTTGCGGCGCTGGGCGAGGCGAGGGGTCTGGACTGCCATGTGTTGACCTCCTGGGTCGTTGACGGACTGGATGAATACTTTATAGCTCGCTTTATCCAAGGAGATAATCTCAATTAGATAATATGAGCTATAAAGTATTTGTAACGTATGCTTGCTTTGTCAAAGTGTCGACACGAAATATATGACGTATCGCCATGTATTGTAGCAAAAGATATATAAATTGTCAATAGTATCTAACATTTATAGATATTAGAGGCTGTAGAATATATAAAAGAAGTTTGAAGATTAATATATCGTAAATGTTGTAAAAAAATGACATTAAAAAGCGAAGGGCACCCAGCTGTAGTAGCATGGGTGCCCGTTCGTGGCGACGTTACACAAGTAGCAGATGTATCTTCTGGCGGTTGTGAAGAGAACTTGGGCTAAGAGTAATGGTGCTTTAGTATTGAATTGCACCTAAGACTTTGGCATCCGAAGTTGCTTGTTCACCTTTACCAGTTATCTGATCCGCTTGTGCTTTTCGCACACGGTGGCGCTCTACCGAGCCTCATTTGCGAATTCAATCGCTGAGTCTTTATTGATCTCTGAGGTTGCTCTCGATAGAGCTAAACGTGATCTTTTCGGTTCATCACTGCCTTTCGACATGATACCTTGGTGGGTGCGGTTGGATGTCTCTCCTCGTTGAGAGAGTGTTTAGTATAATAGCATACAATACCACTAAAGTCAATACCCTATATATCAAAAAAGCCTCATATTTCAGAGACTTTTTTGAACATTATGTAGTGCTGCCTACATCATTCCGCCCATACCGCCCATGTCTGGCATTCCACCTCCACTTACTGGAGCGTCCTTCTCAGGAAGGTCTACCACTGCGGCTTCGGTAGTAAGTAGCATTGATGCAGCACTAGCGGCATTGAGCAACGCACTCTTAGTAACTTTGACAGGATCGATGATCCCAGCCTTGAGCATATCGGTCTTTTGATTCTTGGCAAAATCCCAACCCAAGTTTTTGTCACCTTTGCTGATAGTCTCTAATATTACAGCAATATCTGTAATGCCGGCATTTTCAGCTATTTGACGGATTGGAGCATAGAGACTAGTTTGTACGATATTGACACCTATTTGTTCTTCTTCATCATCTAAGACAAGTTTTTCGAGGGCTTTGTTGGCCTTAACAAGTGCAGATCCGCCACCTGGCACTATACCTTCAGCTACAGCAGCCTTGGTAGATGCAATAGCATCTTCAATACGCATCTTCTTCTCTTTGAGCTCTACCTCCGTTGCAGCTCCTACCTTGATAACTGCTACCCCACTTTCTAGCTTAGCTACTCGTTCTTGTAGTTTTTCTATCTCGTAATCAGAAGAAAGTTCTGCGAGTTGTTTTTTCATCATATTGACACGGTCTTTTACGGCTTTTTGCTCACCCCTACCCTCGACGATTGTAGTGTTGTCCTTGGTAGCGATTACCTTGCGAGCTTCTCCAAGCATTTCTACTGTGGCATCTTCGAGCTTGAGTCCGATGTCTTCGGTAATGACTTGTCCACCAGTAAGTACAGCTATATCTTGAAGCATTTCTTTGCGTCTATCGCCAAATGCTGGAGCCTTAATCGCAAGAGCATTGAATGTGCCACGCAGTTTGTTGAGTACTAGCGTAGTAAGTGCTTCGCCATCTAGATCTTCGGCAATGATAACGATATCTTTCTTACCTTCGGCAGATAGTTTTTCGAGTAGAGGCAACAGTTCTTGAACAGTACTTATCTTCTTGTCAGTAATAAGTATAGGAGCGTTTTCTACTACAGCTTCCATACGTGCAGTATCACTAACCATATATGGGCTGACATAACCGTTGTCAAATTGCATGCCTTCTACTACTTCTTTGTCTAGACCAAGTGTTTGGCCTTCTTCGACAGTTACTATACCGTCTTCACCTATTATCTCCATTACTTCAGCGATGAGCTTACCTACTTCTGGGTCTGCAGCAGAGATACTGGCTACATTTGCTATCTCAGCAGATTCTTTGACTGGCTTTGCTATCTTGTTGAGTTCAAGAGCTACAGCAGCAGCAGCTTTCTCGATGCCTCTGCGAATGGCCATAGGATTGGCTCCGGCTGCAACATTCTTGATGCCAGCATCAATAATTGCTTGAGCTAGTACAGTAGCGGTGGTAGTACCATCTCCGGCTTGGTCATTGGTCTTACTGGCTACTTCCTTGACTATTTGGGCACCCATATTCTCATAGGCATCTTCGAGTTCAATCTCTTTTGCGATAGTCACACCGTCGTTGGTGATTACAGGTCCACCATACTTCTTTTCAAGTACGACATTTCTACCTTTTGGCCCTAGAGTGGCCTTGACAGTATTGGCTAGTTTGTCTACACCGGCCTTTAGACTCTTGCGAGCATCTTCACTTGATTTGATATCTTTTGCCATGATTAATTACCTTTCTTTATTACTGCCATTACATCTTCTTCTTTGACTATCAGGTATTCGTTGCCATCTACCTTGACTTCGTTGGGGCCATATTTGGTATAGAGTACGGTTTCGCCAACTTTTATGCCTTTGACGTCTGGTCCGATAGCTATTACCTTGGCTTGTTCAGGTTTTTCCTTGGCACTATCTGGAAGTATTATGCCAGAGCTTGTTTTTTCTTCAGATTCGATCTGCTCTAGTACGACACGGTCGGTCAGTGGTTGTAGATTCATATAGATTCTCCTTATTTATTGTTAAATTGATTATTGTTCAAGTGCTAGTGATAATAAATTGTCACCAGTTGCTCGAACCACAAAAGTCGAAGCATTAGCACTCCTACATAGAGAGTGCTAATAAATATTCTATCTAGATATATATGACCTGTCAATAGAGTAAATTGTAATAAATACGAAAATACGCCCCGTTAGGGGCGCTTAAGTTTTTCGATGGGCGGTGTTGAGACCGCGGAGTTGCTAGTAATTGGTCATTACGTGGGGATCTGGTTTGGTCCGGGTTCATGATACCCGACTTCTACCAAAGCACGCTCGCCTTGACCTATACACTTATGGCTCCGCGGTCTCTCGACCGTCTTACCCGCAGGTTGCCCAACCGGCACCTATCTGAGGTTGTCTCTCCTTAGCTTCAGCACGATTGGGCTTCTCAATCGGGATGGTTCAACTGTAGCCTCCATCGATAGGCAACAGGTGGCAGGCACTCACTCGGAGGACCGAGTGTTGATTTGTGTGCCTGTCTCAGGAATCAGGGTCACTTAGCGGTTGCATCCGCCTATGGTTGTCGCAGCCGGTATTGGAGTAGCTTCATCGTAAATCCACTCTCCTCACAGCTAGCTCACCGTCTCGTGCGGCACCGATTCCTAGAGAACTTGTAAGAGCTACTTCGAGTAGTGTATGGTGTTCACTTTGCTCGAAGTTATGGTAGTTATACTAACATAACATATCTAATGAAGTCAATAACCTTTTACTATAAAACCGATCTATTGGTTGTGAAGTTGCTTTGCAAAGATTTCAATTGATCAAAGTGGTATTCTCTAGCTATAAATGAATCTGGACGAACCCTAAGTAGAGCTGTATCTTTCTTATAATCATTGTTATCAGCCATCATTCGAAGCCAACTGCGATATTTCATGTTGTCATAGTTGTCGAGCAGCTGGCTAAAACTAGTAATGTATTTTGTATCTTGTTTCTTCCATGTGTAGTTGGGAAGATTATTGCTGATAAAGTCGTTTTTTCTCAACGCTACATCCCATACCAACTCACCATAAATTGGCTTACAGTAACCAAACCACTGTACTCTACTTAGTTCATCATATCCCATTTGATCTACGAAGCTAAATCCTGCGGTAGTAAAAAACATTGGCAATGGATTGATGTATGGTCTTTGATGATTTTTGCTAAATCCTCCTAATAATTTATTGATAAGAGTAAGTAATGTCATAGTCAAATAAATCCTATTTGGGCTACAAATAATGATGAGCTTGGGTAGGCTGTTTGTTTGGTCATCTAGTAGATAGTCGGAAGTAATAGCAATTGATTTTATAAAAGGCAACAGCTTGATGATGCGAATACTTTTCTTGAGTTGCGATGTAGTCATGCGTTGACGCTTGAGATTGGCTGATTGGTTGGTGTATTTAATCTTCTTAAGACTATATAGACCATTTTTGGACTGAATTATCTTGCCTCTTTTTTGAAGCATTCTTAGATGAGAGCGTATGCCAACCATATTGGCTCGTACATTTAATAGTGAAAGGATTTGTTGGTCTGTAAGGGCAGTTTTATAGACCGAATAATAACACAATATATCTAGGATAGAATTTCTAAGTCGTCGATCAGTTTCGTTTGGTCTATTCATATATGTATTATTCCATATAATATTTTTATAACCAAAAAAGCCACCCTCTAACAAAAGAGAAGTGGCGGGATTGAAGAAAGGCAGCCCCGGGCTGAGAGAGAGGCGGCTGTCTCAGCCCGGGGTTAGCTAGTCGGCGCTACTACGAGTGCGGGTTCCCGTAGATGGGATGCGCCGTTCGCATGTTGCTGCCCCTACCGGTTGCGATGGTTGCCGGTAGTATACCCAGGAGGGTCGATGGCGGGTCGAGTTACCTGGGTAGTTTTTGAGTGTGGTCACAGTGCCTCAAGAGGCATTCATCTGTAGATTCACACCCATCGAATACGACTCTATAACTACAGTCGTCGTATTCGAGATCTCAAAGATCTAATGAAGAGGTGCTCCTATGGCGTATTGTTTTTGGCCTCAATACGCGCATAACATACAAATATTACTCTAATGATTCAATATTGTCAAGAATATTTTCTCAGCAATTTAGTGATTTGCTTTTGTTTTTCTTCAAGTAACTGTTGATTGTCGGCTTCTATATTGACTCTCAGGAATGACTCAGTATTGCTTGTTCGGGCATTGAACCACCATTCACGAAAACGCACTGTTAGTCCTTCGAGATGATCAATATCTCCTTCCGAGAAATGCCTCTCAAGCATCATCAAGCTATCTTTGGCATCTTCAAAATTATCGAATTCAAAATTTAATTCCTCAGAATTTGCAAATATATGTGTAAATGGTGCGGATATTTCAGATAATTTCTTACCAGATTGAGATAATATGCTGAGTACTCTAATTGCTGTTATGATGCCGCTATCTGCAAAGTAATTTTGTTGGTAATAAAAATGACCTGAATGCTCCGCAGCAAAAGCCGCTTTGCGCTTGCGCATTTGAGACTTGATGAAGCTATGTCCTACCCTTACCCTTGTAGATTTGCCACCAAAACTCTCAATAGTAGCCGGCAATATATCTGAACAGGTTGCACTATACAAGATAGTTTCTCCTGGCGATTCTTCCAATATATCACGGGCAATTATAGCACCCACTACACTACTACTCAGGATATTTCCGAGATCGTCTATGAAGAATGCTCTATCGCCATCACCGTCAAAGGCTATACCACAGTCTAGATTTTCTTTAGTGACCAATCTTTGAAGGGCACGGTTGTTTTCTGACACCAATGGATTGGCGGGGTGGTTCGGAAAACTGCCATCGAGATCTAAGTATAAGCTAGATATAGAAATCTTGGGTAATAGCTTTTCTAGATACGGAACTATGATACCTGCCATGCCATTGCCTGCATCTATACCTATTTGAAGCGGTTTAGTAATTGTTCCAGCTATAGTAATAGCATGTTTTACCCATTCTTCTGTGATATCTTGCTTAGTTACTTGGTCTTTATGAGCTTTGTCTTTGATCTTATATGAATTGGCTTCAATCTCGGATTCTATCTGCAGGAGACCGCTGTCGATACCTATAGGAACTACTCCTTTGCCTGTTAGTTTGATTCCGTCATAGCCCTTGGGATTGTGGCTAGCCGTGATCATCGCCCCACCTGCAAGTTTGTGTTTGCCTACTGCGTAGTAGACCATATCAGAAGTAACCATACCGATGTCTAGAACCTCTCTACCCTGTCTGACAAGCCCACTTATAAATGCTTCTGACAATTTCTTGGAATCTTTACGCATATCATATCCCACCGCTACTTTGCCGGCAGGTAAGAAATCGGCATATGCCCGAGCTATGTTATATGCTACCTTAGGGTTCAACTCTTGAGGGCTCAATCCCCTAATGTCATAGGCTTTGAATATACTACTGATCTGTTTATCGTTATGGCTCATTTATCACCAAAAAAGATTCTTAGTCATTTTTGTATATAATTTAAGGAATTTTCGCTCTTGTCGCTTCCAGATTTTGTATTTGGCTTCTGAGACCGGTAGATCCCAACAACCTACAAACTCAGTGACATCATCATTGAATCCTCTTTTGAACTGATATAGACCAGCCTGAGGGTGCTCGGGGTCATCCAAATGTGCTTTGGGTGGAACTGCCACTAGATCGTAGCTAATAGCCCCCTGCTCTTTGGCCCATCGCATAGCCTCCCATTGGAGTAAGTATGGGGCCATAAGATTGCGTTTGAGAGGGTAAGACCCACCATCTTTATAGTAGCCTTTTGTGCCAAAGCTTGTCGCAAAGATCCCAGCTAGTACATCGCTATCGTGATATGCTACCAACAATTGCCCCATATTGGCATCTGCTAGTATCTTCCAGTACATGGCAAAGTAGTCTTTCTTTCGCAAGAAAAATCCTGCACGCGATTGAGTAGCAGACATCAACGAAAACATAAGATCGACATTTTCATCTGTCATAGGTAAACGCTTGATCTCCACCCCTTTTCTTCTAGCTAGGTTGATATTGTATCGAGTCTTTTGCTTGAAGCTCGCCAATATCTCGTCCTCAGTTGGTTGGAGATTTACAAAAATAGTTGCTTTGAACTGCAAATCAGCACTACTTTTTTGCAGTCCAAACTGATGCATATCGCAGCTAGAGTCGTGTATCTCAGGCTCTACTTTTACTAGGATAGCTTTTCTATCGATAATACTGATATATGATTTGAGTTCAGTGCAAAATTCCTTGAACCTAGCCATGGATGCTTGCTCAGGCTTAAAGGATTTGAATATTCCCGGACCTTTGGCGCAATAGTAGATTGTCCCCAAGAAGCTAGCTGATTTTTCGGCTATACAAAAGTACATGAGATATCCGGCTTGCTCAAATACTAGATAGTGAGGCTGCCATCCTACGGTTTTTTTGAATTCATTCCATTCGAATGAATTATAGATGTGACCACTATCTGGATTCTGACGCACCAGCTCATCCCATTGCCCAATCTCTGCTTCTGTAGCGGCTCGAATCATTTCCTGCCTCTCAACTTCTTGTAAGTATTATAAAGACGGTATTTGGCTTTATTGATAGGTATGTCGTAGGTACCGAGACTACTTACTACTTCACCACCGAAAGCTTTTTTGAATGCTGTAAGACCAGCCCATGGATGATTCTCTACTCCTTCGGGCGCTATTCCCCAGAAATCAAAATATTTCTTACCATCAGCCTTGGCATCGAGGATCATTTGCCATATATTACTTAGTCCGGCATTGTATTGACGGTTGAGTACTTGATCGTTTCCGGTATAGGCATAGTAACGAGTATCTCCCCAGTCATAAATAAGTGAGATGCTTGCAGGGCTACTCTCTACAGTAGCGACGTAATAGCAAGCCACCTCTTGGGCTATTAGAGATTCGGCCATTTTTTCAAAATACCAATCTGGGTGGTTCTTGATCTTGGCATGGCTAGCTGTATCGTGCATGAGTTTTAAGAAATCTTTGATGGTAGATAATTCTGTAGTTCTCTTGACACTAATCCCTCTCTTTTCCCCGGTATTGATACGATTGCGATGTGATTGATGAAGATTGCTTCTCAACTCATCGATAGATTTGGTGAGATCTAGTATAAGAGTAGTAGAGGGCTCTACATCGGCTACTTTTATGGCACCGAATTTGGTCATGTCGTCTTTGGTGATGTTGCCTTTGGGCTCCACTCTTACAAAGTCACAGTGTAGGTCGCGACCCTTGATGGCAATTGACTCCAGAGCATCAAGTGGCTTGTGGTCGACTATTGGATTTTCTACAGCTAATAGGTAGTGGAGACCAGACACTTGTCGATTGAATGCCATCCAGTACCAATCATTGGTAATCTCATAGTAGGGTTGTCTACCAATAGAGCCTTGAAACTTGGCCCACTGACTTGATTGTAAGACGTGACCACCACGAGCTTGTATAGTTTTGTCCCAATTGTTTGGTAACTGCATAGATATATTGTATCAGGTTTGTATAGAATACTTTATAGGGTTGAAATAATTGGATATAAGTGTTACCATATATGCACTTTCCATTGCCTACCAAGGAGAGAAAGTTGCAACTTGAACGCGGTGATGTAGTCAAGCTGGGGGCAAACCCGAAGGGTTGTTCCCGGAGCAGTGCGACGAAGATCGGCCAGAAGGGTCCGGAGTTCAAGGTCCTGAAGGTCCGCAAAAAGTGCCAGCAGCTCAGGGGTGTCCCTGGAGTGTTGGTGATGTCCCTCTCCTCGCAGTGGGTGGGCTGGCTTCCCCTGGCCCACATCGAGGTCCAGACGGACTGAGTATCACCGCCGGTGATATGTGATATACATGTGGGTTCAAATCCCACCACCGGCACGCCCGGGCTTGTAGCTCAATGGTCAGAGCAGGCGACTCATAATCGCTCGGTTGCGGGTTCGATTCCTGCCAAGCCCACAACACCCCAGTCACACACAGTGGCTGGGGAATTTTTATGTCTTGATGATGCCTTTTTTGTAGCTTCCCAGAACAGTCGCCTGAGCTCCAATGCTCTCTAGTTCCTTAAGAGCTTCTTTTCCTTCATCAGATTCTGCTCCTATTTCAAAATCCATGTAAAACAAGTAGTGCCAGGCTTTTCCAACGATTGGTCGACTTTCAATCTTGGTAAGATTAATATTTCGGTTTGCAAAAACCCCCAAAGTTCGATAAAGTGCCCCAGCCTGTGTATCATTGTCGGTATGCACTATCAGTGAAGTCTTATCCGCATCTTCTACAAGAGTCTTATTTTTGCTAAAAATAATAAATCGAGTGTAATTTTGTTTGTTTGACTCGATGTCACTGACTAGTATTTGCAGATTATAAAGCTTGGCGGCAGATTCGCTTGCAATAGCAGCTAAATGAATATTATTGGCTTTTGCTACCAATGCTGCACTAGCTGAAGTATCGTGCTCTTCTACTCTTTTGGCCTGTGACAAATGGGTGTCCAAATAATCTTCACATTGAGCCAATGCAGGTAGTTGCGAATGGACTTGTTTGATGTCTGTGATTTTAGCGTTTTTATTGGCTAGTAAGCAGTGATTGATACGCAAATATATCTCACCGCTAATACAAAATTTGTATTTAAGCAATAAGTCATAAACTTCATTGATTGATCCGTAGAGAGAATTTTCAATCGCTACCAAACCGTAGTCAGATTTCTGATGCTCTACCATTTCAAAGACTTCTTTGAAGGTATCACAATGAACTACTTGATGTGCACCAGAGAAATAGCTTTTGCGAGCGATATCATGATAAGAGGACTCGAGTCCTTGTATAGCAACTTTCATAGCTGTGAATTATAACAAATAACCTGTTGTTATGATAGTATAGTGTTTGAAATATGAAGATATTAGCTATCGAATCAAGCTGCGATGAGACAGCAGCAGCAATAATAGAAAACAACACTATTTTGAGTAATGTCATCTCAAGTCAAATTGAGATTCATGCCAAATATGGCGGTGTAGTACCCGAAGTTGCAGCCCGTAGCCATATAGAAGCTATTATACCGGTTATAGAGAAGGCAATGAGTGAGGCCAATGCTGACTGGTCAAGTATAGATGCAATTGCAGTCACCAAAGGTCCGGGTTTGCTTGGATCCCTGCTAATAGGTGTAATGACCGCTAAGACGCTGGCAATAACCAAGCAAAAACCACTGATAGGAGTCAACCACATCTGGGCTCATGGTTTTGCGGCATTTCTTACAGATAACAAACCGCAATATCCATTTTTGGCGCTTACAGTATCTGGTGGTCATACTACTCTTTCTTTGTACAGAGAAGCTCTTACAAGAGAAGTGCTAGGTGAAACACTCGACGATGCTGCTGGAGAAGCTTTTGATAAGGTGGCAAAATTACTCAAGTTAGGATATCCCGGAGGACCAGCTATATCTGAATCGGCAAAAAGTGGAGATGACAGCAAATACAAATTCCCGATAGCCAATATGGGTAAGGACAGCTTAGATTTTAGTTTCTCTGGATTGAAAACAGCAGTTTTGCGTCAGGTGCAACAAATCACAGGAGTCAATCCAGCTGATGAAAAACTATCCAAATCATATTATCTTGACCCGCAGTTAGTCTCAGATATTGCAGCTAGTTTTCAAAAAGTAGTTATACAGGCACTTATAAACAATACCTTGAAGTCAAACGCTAGATACAATCCCAAGAGTATTGTTGTAGGTGGTGGAGTAGCCTGCAATCAGCTACTAAGACAAGAAATGCACAAGGTGCTGCCAAATGCTATATTTGTGCCACCAGTACTTTGTACTGACAATGCTGCAATGATAGGGTCATTGGCTTCTAAGATGGCTGCTAAGAAGATGTATGTAGCGCCAAATGATTTGAGTCCCGACTCTAGCTTGGAAGAAATATAATATTATTTTTTGGATTCTAGTTCTGAGATTGCTGCTTCTACTTGGTCTATTTGAGCTTGTGTTGCTGTAGCTTGGGCATCGGCATCGGCTCGATCTTGTTCGTGTTTGGTAAGTGCTTCTTGAAGTCGAGACTTTCTGTTTTCAAGTGCTTCTAGCTCAGCTTCGATTGCTTTGAGTACTTTTTCCATTCCCCTGTTTACTTCGGCTGTAACTTCGTCATTATCTGCTGATTCAGTTTTGTTAACATCTGGTTCGGGGCTGATTGGCATCTGATCTGTGTCACTAGCGACAGCTTCTCTTTCATCATCACTTAACGGCTCTTCTACGATCTGCTTGACTGCATCTTCATCGGGTTCTTCTTCAACTTTATGGGCTTCATCTGGCTCGACTGTAGTTGTTGGAATAGCTGAAGTTTCTATGGTTGCATCTCCAGGTTCGTTACTTGAGTTAGTATCATTTTCGGGCATGACTGTGTCATAAGGAGATGCTGGTATATCGTGTTCTCTATTTTCTGCTGATTTGTCTTGTTGCCCTGAATCTAGCATGGTTGCTGCTTCATCATCATTAGCTACTTCGGGTGTCTCAGTACCTGGCACATCTGTTGAGGTGCTTTCCATGGTTACGGGCGGCATATCAGCTGGCATTGCTGTAGGATTTGTATCATTAGTTGGATCTACAGTTTCTGCAGGAACAGTCATTTGACCGATATTGGTAATACTACCCTGCCCAGCCTCAGTAGTACTATCTCCATGTGCTTCATCGGCTTGCATTCCAGCAGTTTGGTTTGCAGGTTCTATACCTTGAGAAACCTCTTGATTTATTGCTGCTGTCACTTCTTCAGGACCAGGACTAGCGGCTGGCTGCTGTTCCGCTACAGCTACTCCACCGCCTCCGCTAGGATCTTCTGCTTGCATTTGAGGTGGTACTGAGCTTATGCCATCAGGATTTCCGCCCTCTACCCTATCTTCATGTGATGGCGCTCGCTGATCCCATTGGTCGTCTATCTCAAGTGGACTATATATATCTTTTAACACTTTGTTGTTCCTCGTAATAATTAAATAACTATATTTGTTACTATTGTACGAAAACATAAGCATAAGTGTCAAATATCTGGCAATAATTTATTACTCGCAATTTATATCTGAAAATGCTACAATTTTAGCTATATATTTGTGAGACAGTAGTATATGCATTATGAATAAATCTGAATTACCCAAATCATACAATCCATCTGAGTACGAATCAGATATTTATGCTATGTGGGAGAAAAGTGGTGCCTTCTCCCCCTCTGGCAACAAGACCAAAGAACCATTTAGTATCATCATGCCCCCTCCCAATGCCAATGGATTATTGCATACTGGCCATGCCATGTATGTGGTAGAAGACATAATGACCAGGTTTGCACGCATGCAAGGTCGCCCGACACTATGGTTGCCCGGGACTGACCACGCTGGTATTGAGACCCAAGTGGTTTTCGAGCGTGTCCTAGAAAAGCAAGGCAAATCTCGGTTTGATTATTCTCGAGAAGAACTCTATGAAAAAATTATGAAGTTTACGATGGATAACCAACACAATATGTTGGATGGATTCAAGCGGCTTGGGTTCTCTGCAGATTGGAGCAAGCTCAAATTTACTCTAGATCAAGATATAATCGAAATTGTATACGAGACATTTCGCAAAATGCATGATGACGGACTGGTCTATCGGGGAAATCGAATAGTCAATTGGTGTCCGCGTTGTCATGCTGGATTTGCCGATATAGAACTCAACTATCAACAAAGGATTGATCCGTTGTATTACATCAAATACGGTCCTTTCGTACTTGCAACAGTACGACCTGAGACTAAGTTTGGTGACACTGCTATAGCCGTGCATCCAAAAGATGAAAGATACGCTAAATATGTTGGTAAAGAAATAGAAGCAGATGGATTGCTTGGTAAGTTTAAGCTCAAAGTGATAGCCGACGACTTTGTAGATCCAGAGTTTGGTACTGGTGTAGTTAAGGTAACCCCCGCACATGACGCAAATGACTGGGAGATGGGATTGCGACACAAGTTAGAGGTCAAACAAGTAATAGGCACAGACGGTAAGCTTACTGAAATAGCAGGTAAATACGCAGGTATGCCTGCTGAAGAAGCACGGACTCAAGTTGCTAATGATCTAGAAGATATGGGTCTTATGGATCATATAGATATGAATTACTCTCATTCAGTTGCAGTACACGATCGATGCGGCACTGTCATAGAGCCACTTACTACCGAGCAGTGGTGGGTGTCTGTAGAAAAACTCAAAAAACCCGCGATAGAAGCTGTAAAAAATGGTGACATCAAGTTTTATCCAAAACGATTTGAGAAGATGTATATCAATTGGTTAGAGAATCTACGAGACTGGAATATATCTAGGCAGATAGTTTGGGGTATTCGTATCCCGGTATTTTATAATGCTACAGACGATAAAACGAAACCAGAATACATCATATCAACAGATGAGTCAGAGGCAATAAAGGTGTATGGTAAAGACGGATACGAAGCCGAGACGGATACATTTGATACGTGGTTTTCTAGCTCTCAATGGCCATACGCTACCCTAATGAGTACAGGTGATTTTGAGAAATTCTACCCTACCTCTGTAATGGCCACGGCACAAGAAATAATCTATCTATGGGTTGCTCGCATGGTAATGATGGGTATATATCGAGTTGGAGACATACCATTCAAGGAAGTTTATATCTGGGGTACTGTTACTGATAAGACCGGAAAGAAAATGAGCAAAAGTCGCGGCAATGTAATGGATCCTCTGGATACAATTGATAAATATGGAACTGATGCTTTGAGACTAGCTCTGACTATAGGTATTACACCTGGTAACAAAGGTGCTGTATTTGAAGAAAAGATTGCAGGGTATAGAAATTTTTGTAATAAACTGTGGAATGTAGCTAGATATATCATTTCCAAGACTGAAGATCTTTCTTCCCTATCTGATCCAAAATTAGAATCACCTGCCGATCATTGGATGATAAGTCAGATTAATTCTACAATTCAATCAGTCAATAAGAATATGCCAAAGTATAGATATTCGGAAGCAGGTCAACAGGTATATTCCCTACTCTGGGATGATCTCGCCGACAAGTACATAGAATATTCAAAGACTTCCACCAATCCAGATGTATTAGCTTATAGTCTAGATACAATACTGCGTCTCCTCCACCCCTTTGCACCATTTGTAACTGAAGCTATATGGCAACAATTGCCATGGCGTGACTCTATCTTGATTACCGAACAATGGTCAAACGTAACTATCGACTCAGACAAAGATCAAGCCAAGAAATTCGATAAAGAAATCATCTCAATACTTGCAGAAAAACAATCCGATGCAAGTGCTATAAAAATAGCAAAACTAAAAAAGGAGATAGCAACAAAACAGAACTTCGAATCAATTATTTTGAATAAAATAGACAATAAGCAATTTATAGATAATGCGCCAAAAGAAGTGGTGGACCAACAAAAGAATCTACTTCAATCTATTCAAAAAGAAATTGCAGAACTAAGAGCAGAACTTGAAAAAACAACTCAACAGTAAAAAAATCTTCATATATCTAGCTATAGCATTGTCGGTAATTTTTGGATTATACGTAATAGTAATGATGCCGGAATTGACCAGCTGGAGGATAAGACTAGCGGATAATTTGGTAGAGAAAGCTAGTAGAGTAGAGGATGATAATCAGAGATACTCATACCTAAAACAAGCATATATAATAGGATTTCGAGATCCTATAGCTAGTAATGAGCTAGCAAATTTTTGGATAGATAGGGGAGAGTACAAGAAGGCTATAGATGTGTATCTGAGTAATATAAAAGATCCCAATTATTCAGCACTTGGTATATTGGCCCTCAAAGCAAGGGATTATGAACTTGCAAATAAATATTTCAAGAAAGCTACTGCAGATAACTCCACCGCAGAATCCAACTCAGGAGAAGCGATTGCTCTATACAATCTAGATAAGATAAATGAGGGTTGTGATAAGGCCAATACTGCTATCAAGCTAAATCTCAAGAGTGAGCTTGCCAATAAAGCCGTGGAGAGCTGCATAATACTCGGGGGAACTCAATCTGATTCAGTGCGTGCGACCGATATATCGACATTGAGCGAGCGAGCGATAGGGTATAAGCTTTTGGATTCATTGGTATTCAACCAAGGCGAGAAGAGGGTAAATGCTATAGCTGACAAAACTGCTTTTGATTATTTATTGCTATCAAAGTTATTGGCATCTCAGGGCGATATCGATGGCGCTATTGCAAAGATAGAAGAGGGGATAGCGATAGACAAATCCATAGCTGATAACTATATACACGCCATTAAGTTATACAAACTCAAAAGCAATATTTCAAAAGTAGAAGAATATCAAAATCGTCTAGATCAGCTCAAGTTTGAAAAGTATCAGTAGATGGCAATTTGGCCAATTTCACAAGAATTGATTTATTGATAAAACATTGTAAAATAGTTTGTATTATATTCGTAAATAATCAGTAAAATACAACATATCGTCTTAACCTAAACATTCAAAGAGATTAAATGTTTGGGTAAAGCCCTGTTTTATGGAGAAACAGGAAAACCACGATCCGGATAGATCATCTCAATAGGCATGCGGCACCTTGCACAGCAGGAAAAGTCGTGTGGAGTAAAATGTCCATCACGACAACACTTACATCTTCCGTCTATATCTATGTCTTCTTGAGTTAGAGGGGTATTACCACACTCACAACTGAGTGTAGAAGTCTTAGTCTCTGTTCTGTTGCGCCTCTTCTTGCCAAACCCTATCATTGTTCTACTCCCTATCGCCACCAAGCGCTGTTGATTCGCAAATAGCCTGATCCAGCTTGTCTTGCTCGCCTATACAACATTCCTGATTGTCTGTTTTTGTACCAGATGTATATTTGGAAGTATGCTGCATTACACACCATAACAGGCCTTATCAGTCATGACCTGTTGGTGTGCCAACTCGAAGTTCACCAGGGTGGGGGACTGATACTCTTGGAGAGACTATGTCCTCTCGTACCCACTCTGAAGCTATTCGAACAGCATCTGAGTGATCTGTATGCTGGTCGTCAAGAAGAGCTTGAGTTACAAGCATTGCTTCGAGATTGCTATTTGGGCTTCCATCGCTGTCATGATCTAAGATTCGATGAGTGGCCGCTTCAAGACGCTGCAATTTTGCTAAAAGCGAATCGCAGTTACAGGGGTTAGCACCAAAGGTTCGGTAATAGTCACAGGTTGATTCGTGCTCAGCTGCGTGTGGTATCCTGCTGATGTAAGTCAATTTCTACTTCTTTCTGTGTTCGAAGAAAGCTTGTCAAGGTGGTTTTATACTATCATGGCCCTATAATTATCTCAATAATTAAAAATAGCTCAATTTATTGAGCTATTTTTCTGGCGGAGAGGGAGGGATGGTTGCTTGGGCAACTTCCGCAAAGTGCTTGATCAAAATACAAACAAGTTTGGTTTTGACACTGCGCGCATTGCTCTACCGAACCTACGGTTCTCATCTTATCTTTACCATACAAAAAGCCGGTGATAAACACCGACTCTTTGTATGGCGGAGAGGGAGGGATTCGAACCCTCGCGGGGGATTGCTCCCCCCTACCGGTTTAGCAAACCAGCCCCTTCAGCCACTTGGGTACCTCTCCTCGTCATAATTATGTTTTTATATTCGCTTCAAAGACAAGCTATGAAGCTTCTACTGGCGGATAATTAATCCTTTCAAATGACAAACAGGTGTTTATCATTTGGTTTGGAAAATTATCTACATACTTGTATATGGCGGAGAGGGTGGGATTCGAACCCACGAGACCCTTGCGAGCCTGACAGTTTTCAAGACTGTTCCCTTAAACCACTCGGGCACCTCTCCACGTCTAAGCCATAGCTATAGTCTACGTGAAATCTCGGTAAGATTCCACTTCGGCAACCGCTATGCTTTTCCTCGAAAAAATCAAACATCCCGCAAACGGGATTTGGTTTGATTTTTTGATTTTGGAAATGCTACAACGGAGTAATTATACCTTAAAAATGCTTTTTGGCCAATCCTTGCTAGCCATTTGTCACGAAGATGATTGCGTAATATTATAGATAAGGCTTCAAGTTGGAGCTGACGGATAATTCTGTCTCGTACCTAGGAGAGAAGACATGCAACAACATGTGCAAGAAGGGCTGACTGAAGAACAATTGAGTGTCTACAGAGAGATACAGAATGTGCTTTCAAGCATTCGAACTGCAAACCATGAGGATCTTCGCAGACTGATGAACATAATCGAAGATCTGACACAGCAGCTACAAGCTTCAAGAGCACAGCAGATACCCGATGGCTATGAGATTAGGTGGGGTATTACTGACGACATCTTGGCTACCTCGGAGCCACATTTGGTCAAAGTTGTTGATATCGATGAGCGTTATCAGGGTGTCTTGCCGTTGCATCAGGTAGATACCGAGGACGCTGCATAAACATTGAATTGATGTCTAGCTCATATAAATAAAAGACTAAAGGGGTACCCGTACCCCGGTGTTTACATCACATACGGGCTCTACCCAAGTTTTCAAATCATTGAATATTTAGGTAGAGAGATAAAAGTTATGCTAGACATTGTCTATCTGATGTAGCATAATAAAACCAACAACTCATGCAAGAAAACAACTCCACTCAACAACAAGAAGAATCTAATCAACCTGCCGAAGTAGGCGGAGTAGAGCTAGTTGGAAAAACTGTAGAAGAACGTAAACCAGATCCAAGTCAAAAGAAAGAATCTGCTCTCACAAGATATTTTGGTCTGGGTAAGAAGAAAAAAACTCAAGATCAAACACGTCCTAAACCGAATGTTCCAGAGACAGTATTGCTTCAGTGGACTGCCCCTGAGTTTGTACAGACTCACAAACCTGTAGGCTGGTATGTATTATTTGCACTATTCTTTTTGGTGCTAATTGCTATTGCGGTCTTTACAAAGCAATATATTACGGTAGGACTCTTTGCAGTGATGGGTGTAGCAGTATTGGTATATGCCAACCGGCCACCTCGTACATTGAGTTACATAGTAAGTAATTACGGAGTATCTGTGGGAGACAAAAAATATTTGTTTGATGACTTTGATTCATACTATGAAGCCAATGATTATGGTCAAACTGTCATAGAGCTTGTACCCAATAAGCGATTTGGTACTTTGGTCAGTTTGCCGCCGGCCGAGCATCATCTGCAAGAAGTAGAAGAAACTCTTTCGAAGATGCTCCCAAAAGTCCCCAACAGAGAAGATTTTGTAGACAATATATTTAGAAAACTACGATTTTAGATCCTCTATAATTACTTGAATAACCATCCTTACTGTGCTTGATTAAGTCATAATCAAACTCTAGTATTTATATATCATTATGAATCTCAAAGCTTGGTGCGCCCGGCAGGATTCGAACCTGCGACCTCCAGTACCGCAAACTGACGCTCTATCCAGCTGAGCTACGGGCGCGCGAATAGGTGAATTATATCTGATAAATGTATAAATTAAAAGCAATGCATTGATTTAGTGTGCTGTATTGTAATAAATATAATGTAGTCGTATAATCTAGCTACTGCTCTTCTTCTCGCGCGACGAGAAGGCAGAGAAGCCCGCTGTAGATGCTCTCCGGCGGACGATCGCGACCATCCGGTTGCAACCTGTGAGTAAGTCTCGGATTACTGCCCGCAGGTCAACAAAATGAGAGCTACCAATATCCTTCCGGTACTAAGTGGACTGAAATAAGCGGCTTTCCACAGTATCAGTTGGGTGGGGAGGCGGTAGTGACCGAGCACTATCTGCAACCCCTCATACGTTCTTTGCACTTTGTGCACATTTCTGGAGCTGATGCTCGTATCCCTTTGGGCGGGGAACGAGTCTACCAATCAGCTCCACGGTCCCCGGGGAAGATTCCACCGCGTCTTCCCCGGGGACACCCTCTCATATCAAGGCTCTTGGTTTATCACCAGGAGCTGTTTTCGTATATAATACTTAGACCAATGAAGAATATCACAATATTTACCAAACCAAGTCCCAAGGCCAAATCTATAGCAAAACAGCTAGAACAAGCTATGCAAGGCTTGGATAAAGAGCCTCAAAAACCAATAGTAATAGCTATCGGCGGAGATGGTACTATGCTGTTGGCCATCAAAGAACATGAACTCGAACACATATCTTTTATAGGCATATCAGCTGGACACCTAGGATTCTTGCAGACACTCGAACCAGAAGACATACCTATGCTTGTAGATTCACTGAAAAAAAACGCCTTTACTACCATAGCAGCTCCACTTCTGGCTGTAAGATATGAAGATTCAAAAGAAGTGCTAGGCTATGGATTCAATGACATTACCATAGAGAGATCTGGTCCAAGAGCTGCTAGATTTGAACTCCATGTCGATGACAATGCGGGCACATTTATAGGTGACGGTATCATATTCTCAACTCCACTTGGTTCTACTGCTTATTCATTGGCTGCCGGTGGACCTATTATCGACTCAAGGGCTCAAGATGTATTTGTGGTCAGTCCTAGTAATCCACATGTATCACCGCTATACTCTAGCCTGCAACGTCCTCATGTGATGCAGAAGGGGCGTATTATCAAGATCGAGTCGACTTCCGAAGATCTGCAAGAACGGCCCATACAACTCTCTATAGACGGCACAGTAATAGATAAGAACCTTCTACAGCCTGTAGAGATTTATGTATCAGATAAATGCGTGAATCTACTAGAGCTCAAAGAAAAAGATTTTCATAGTCGTATCGACAAGAAAAGACTAGGGAACTTTTAGAGATTATCAGATAAGAAATTTCTAAGTCCTTCGATGTCTTTTTTGTTCTCGTCATAGAAGAAAGTCTTTATACCAACTGATTCGGCACTTTTCTTGGCTTCTTCGTTGTGCTCGAAGTATATTACATCGCTAGCGCTGAGATTGAAGTGGTCGAGCATTTGTCTGAAGTATGCTGGATCGGTCTTTTCTGGGTCGTGTTGCAATGTGAAAAGTTCGTAAGGCAAATACGTAAGACCAAATTTTTGGATCTCTTTGTTGTTAGCATTGGTCAATATGATTTTCTTATTTGGAAATGTATCGAGCATATCAACCATGGGCTTGTATAGGCCCTCATCTTTTAGTACCAAAGCACCGATAGCGTCTACTAATATTGTTTTCATGATATTTATTATATCAAATTGGCGGAGAGGGTGGGTTAGCGGCTACGCCTTCTCCTTCGGTGCTCGTCAAATACTAAAGTAAACTTTGTATTTGCTCTGCGCGCCTCATTCGCCGAACCTACGGTTCTCATACAATCAATCAAAATATGGCAGCGACAAAGCCACAGCCATATTTTGGCGGAGAGGGTGGGATTCGAACCCACGGTACACGTAAATGCACACTGCTTTTCGAGAGCAGCACCTTCAACCACTCGGTCACCTCTCCTCTTCGTCGTATTTGTGTTCCAGTAGTAAGTATAAAACAAAAGTTTTATACTACATACTTTTACACAAATACTCCTCTCAGATCAAAAGATTACTTCTGATCTGGCCAAGAATAAGTTTACGTGAAATCTCTACAAGAATCCACTATGTTTCACAGGTATTTACACCTTTAGAGCACAAAAATGGTTATTTATGTGCTGTTTTGTTGCAAACCTGTCTATACCGAGAAAAACACTTGACAAACATAAGCATTGAGAGTATAATAACGCTATTCAATTACACATGTGATTGATGTAAGTTTACAACCAAAGACACGCTAGAGAAGTGAGAATATTGCTTATTTCGCCAAGTAATTGGTATTCTCACTTCTCAAATAAATGTCCAACGCCCGTATCAACCCAACTATCCTTTTGGAGGAGTCATGGAATTCGAAGGTGAAGAAGTAGATGAAGCAGAGGAATTCTTCGGTGACGGCAAGCAGAAAAAGAGCTGGTCACTCATGCTGACGGTGGTGTACATCATCATCGCCATCTGTGGTCTCTGGGTTGTTGGAGTTCTGTTGTCTGCAATAGTCCAGCCCGATGAGTATCAACCATCCACGAGCGACAAGGTGGCCGAGATCCTCAGCGGAGCGTTCTACAACGGCACACCCAACCAAGTGATCATCCCGCTCCATGAGGACTTCAACGACACCTACGGAGGTGAGCAAGATTGCAAGATCGACATCACCTTCAACCGTGCGACCATGGATTCACAGCAGTTCGTTACAGCAGTTACCCACGGTCACAGGTGTCGAGTGGGGTACTCGGTCGATACACTCGGGTACTACGAGAACTACTCGTTCCCCGACACTCGTATTACCTATGTACCCGAGGAAGGGTTCCCGATTCGTCACATCGCCTTCACGGCATGCAGGCCAAGTCGGCAGCCCATGCCAGACTGCTTCACCGTGAAGGTCAGCAGATCTGATCTAATCGGTGAATTGGACTGAACAAGCGTGTCGCAAGAGGGGTGGGGTCGTAAGACCCCGCCTCTCAGACACTTTCAAAAGTTCCTCATAGATCTAGTAAGATTTATAAGGAGCTTTGGAGAAATTCCAATAGCTTGCAACTTATATTTTTAGACACGCTGAAGTTGTGTGAAGCACTGTGAGTAGAAACATTTCTATTTGTTGAGCTTCACACAACGACCAAAAAACGACCCCTAGGAGGGACATGAGTTACGACAATAGTGGAAATGAGATTCAGGAGGTAACTGATCCCACCAATTCGAGTATCATCGAGTCCTCGGAGCTCGGGATGGGTTATGTGATGATCCCAATCATCTTCGCACTGGTAGTGCTAGTAGGGGTGCTTGTATATGCACATCACCTACCCACCTCAACATCAGATTTCGACTCTGGTCGCGGTGAAACCAGAGACTCCATCATGGCATCAGAACATGTGTGTTCTCTTCCAGATGATCTCTATCAACCTGGTGCTAGTCCAGCAATCCCAGTTCCAGCAGAACCCGTGAAGCCGGTGCCAACGGTGGTACCTCCACCCACATCGGTTCCGCCGGCCCAACCGGCGTGCCAGCAGGTCATCCCATCTCCGGATGTGGTTCCTGACTGATTGAAGCAGCGTGTCGAGTCTGGGACGAGAGGGTAATCCTCTCGTCCCGACAAGACATTTCAAAGGTTTGTAATAATTCTTAGATTATGAGAATTGCTATGAGCTTTGGAGTAGATCTAAAGCTAGTATTTTACATATTCGATACGCTGTATGTGTGAAGCTTTGTGGCTAGATTTATTCTTGCTATACAGCTTCACACAACTGTTCAACATTTGACAGTCCCAGGAGGGAATATGCCCAACACAGTAATAGGTAGGTTTCTTGTATTTCTACTATTGCTCATAGTAGTAATGCAGGTGCTTATCACCATCTTTGTCAAGTGACCGAGGAGGAGCTATGAGCCGTGGTAAGCCTGGTCGCAAGGGCCCGCAAGACATCACCATGTTCGATTCCTGCTGGTACACCTTCGGGTGTGGTGGGTCCGTCATGCTGATCATCTTGGCTGGTGCAATCAGCTTGGCTGCATGGGCTCTACGGATCCACCGTACCAAGTCGTAACACAGCGTGTCTGCTCGACACAGGGAGTTTGCTCTCTGTGTCGGCAAGACACTTTCAAATATTGCTATTAGATTTTATGGAAGTTTAATACAAATGTTTGAAATCTTCTTTTAAACCAGATAATCGGATACAATAAACTGGATGATAACCTCGAGTGAATACAATCGCAAGAAGAAGGTCCTGTTGCAGGAGTTAAAATTGGCTCTCAAAAAAGGCAAGCCTATTGCTTTGCGCAAGAAAACAACCAATCTTTTTAGAGCACGAGACCAAGGCGATGTAGCCCGTATCGATGTGACGGACTTCACTCATGTCATAAATATTGATACCAAGCATAGAACTGCTGAGGTAGAGGGAATGGCCACCTACGAGACAATAGTCGAAGAAACGCTCAAATACGGGTTGATGCCAGCAGTAGTGCCACAACTCAAGACAATTACCTTGGGTGGTGCGGTCACTGGTGTAGGTATAGAATCAAGCTCATTTAGATATGGGTTTCCGCACGAGACACTACTTAGCATGGAGATACTCACCGGTGATGGTCGAATAGTACAAGCCAAACCTACTGGCCCAAACAAAGACCTATTTTTTGGATTCCCGAATAGTTATGGCAGCCTAGGTTACGCTATAAGTCTCAAGATACAGTTGGTGCCTGTAAAGAAATATGTCAAACTAACTCACACTAAGTATTCAGACATCAAGAAATATCTCAATGACATGCGGTCAATTTGTGATACTCAAAAATGGCAAGATAATCCAATAGAATTTGTCGATGGCATGATATATAAGAAAGGAGAGTATTACATAGTCACAGGGCAAATGGTCGATGATGCTCCATATGTATCGGACTACACCTATAAGAATATCTATTATAAATCTATTTTGGGGCGAACAGAAGATTATCTAACTATCGAAGATTATATATGGCGATGGGACACCGATTGGTTTTGGTGTTCTATCAATATGGGTGCTCAGAATCCAATACTACGTAGGCTATATGGAAAAGACAGATTGCGTAGCGATGTGTTTATGAAAATATTCAATTTTGAGATGCGGCATGGGTACAAACAAAAGATAGATAAATTATTTGAGAAGAAACCAATAGAGTTTGTCATACAAGACGTAGAGATTCCAATACAAAACTGTGAAAAGTTCATTGATTATTACTTCAAAACTATCAATATACTTCCTGTATGGGTTTGCCCGGTCCGACAACTTGATAATAAGAATAGATGGAGCTTGTATAGTCTGAAATCTGATCAGCTATATATAAACTTTGGATTCTGGAGTAGTGTAGAAGCTAAGACCAAGGATTCAGCTTGGCACAATAAGAGTCTAGAGGCCAAAGTAACAGAGTTACAAGGTAAGAAATCCTTGTATTCTAGCGCATATTATGATAAAAATGTATTTTGGAAACTATACAACACAAAAGAATACAATAAATTAAAGAAGGCGTACGATCCTAAGACTGTATTCAAGGATATGTATGATAAAACAGTAAAAAGAGGCTAATACAATGGCAGAGTCGGAAAACAAGAAACTCATCAAGAAATTATTGAAATCAGCTGATGTCAAAATCGGTGGCAATCGAGACCACGATATACAAGTCATAGACGAACGACTTTATGACAGAGTAATTTCAGAAGGTAGTATGGGTGCAGGCGAGAGCTATATGGATGGATGGTGGAAGGTAAAAAAACTAGACAAGTTCTTTACCAATGTTTTTACAACCAAGGTAGATCAAGACATTGCATCTTCTGCGAAGCTCAAGCTGGTATTTCATTATGTAGGTGCAACTCTAAAGAATCGTCAACGAGGTAAATATGCATATAAAAACGCCCAAAGTCATTATGATATAGGCAACGACCTCTATGAGCCGATGCTTGGAAAGACCATGGCATATACATGTGCTTACTGGGATAGGGGGGCCAAGAATCTTGATCAGGCGCAAACTGATAAATACGAACTAATATGTGAAAAGATGTATCTCAAAAAAGGCATGAAAGTGCTAGATGTGGGGTGCGGCTGGGGAGGTTTGGCAATTCATATGGCCAAGAAATATGGCTGTGAGGTGACATGCCTTACACCAGCACATGAGCAAATAGACTATATTAAGCAGCACGCTAAAGGCCTCAAGGTAAAACCAATCCTTACAACCTATCAAGACTTTTTTGACAAGACCAGGTACGACAGAATCGTAGCTATAGGAGTAATGGAGCATGTGGGCCCGAAAAACTACAACTCTTTCTTATCTAAGATGAGAGGATTACTCAAAGAAGATGGTTTGTTTATACTCCATACTATAGGTAGCAACAAGAGTGTAACGACAGTAGATCCTTGGATAGATAAGTACATTTTTCCGGGTGGAGTGTTGCCATCGATCAAACAAATATCAACAGCAGCCGAAGGGAAATACGTAATGGAAGATTGGCACAATATGGGTGCAAATTATGACCCTACACTCATGGCTTGGCATAGCAACTTTTTGAAATCATATCCAAAACTCGATCATAAAAAATATGATGAGCGATTCAAGCGCATGTGGGAGTTTTATCTACTAGCTTGTGCAGGAAGATTTAGAGCTCGCAATATACAATTGTGGCAGATCATATATAGTCCCAATGGCGTCAAAGGTGGATACAAAACAGTTAGATAAATAAAAACTTGCAATCAAACTATAAATATGATATAAAATAGTCAGTACCTAACTAATAGCCGAAGCTTCTATCACACCGAAAGGGGTGAAGATGTGCAGAAACGAAAGATTTATTTCTTGTTTGATTTTCCCAACATCTCAAGAAGTTGGGCTGGATTAAGGAGATTTGACTATCTCAGGGATCTGATTGACTGGCACCAATTCAAAAAATGCCTGAAACAGCATGCTCATGACAACTATCCCGGAGTACTAAATCTAGAGTTCGTGGTATTTATCAACAGAAGAACCACAAGGGAGAGCCGAGGTAGAATCAATACTCTCAAACGAAGTGGATTTAAGGTCTTTGTCAAAAGAAAGACTGAACATGACTCTGATATAGATGATGACATCGTTGATTTTATAAGTAGCGTGGTAAGGGATCCAGAAACATCAGCAATATATGTACTAGGTAATGATCTAAAGAATGCTAATGCAATAGCAAAAATGATGGAATTGCCTCAGTATCAGTGCAGTGAAAATGGACCATCTAAAATGGTTTATGATGGGGAAGCAGATCTTTGGGTAGGTGTCATGCCAAGCGCCATGATGCCTAACACTAATCTACATAGGTTTCCAGGTAACACACAAGTTTTCAACCTCGAGGAGTTTCCAGGTGTGTTTTTATAATCAACTTACAACTAGTTTTATCTAGTAATACGGTCAGGCCACTAGCTTGGCCGTTTTCTATTCTTGGAATATTTGATATAAAAAGTTATTATGGGATACATAAGGAGTTTATAATTGGTTAAGTTTATTATCTTAGATTTTTACAATGTATTATATTTTGCTGCTGAAGATAAGCTAAACGATCAAATCTTTGAATTTATTAAGCAAAATAGTAGGGAGTACAAGTTTGGAGTGTTATCGGCTGTAAATTCTGATCTGACAAGTTGGTTCAAAGAGCGCAAGATCAATAATGAATTCGTATTTATAAAGACTACAGCTGAGCTAGGTGTATCAAAAACAGATCCGGATATATATGAGATGGTAGTCAATGGCCTGGAGTTTAGACCAAATCAAGTTCTATTGATAGATGACTCTAAAGAAAATCTACTGGCTGCCAATGAAGCTGGACTAAAAACTATGCAATATTTCAAAACCAAACCTTTCAATGAACAGATAAGTACATATCTAATGCCTTAGTTTTAATTTTTTTTGAGCTCTAGTGCACATGAGTTGATGCAAAATCGCTTACCAGTAGTCTCAGCAGGTCCATCTTCAAACATATGCCCAAGGTGAGCGCCGCATCTACTACAGACAACTTCTGTGCGTTGCATGCCATGAGAGTTATCATCTATCATTTTGATAGATCCAGGTACAGCTTGATCAAAACTAGGCCAGCCAGTCCCGCTGTCGAATTTGGCATCGCTTTGAAACAGTTTTTGACCGCATACTATACAGTGATAGCTGCCATCTGCATGCTCGTCTACATATTTACCCGTAAAGGCCGGTTCAGTAGCTTTGTTTTGAGTTACATCGTATGCAAGTGGATCAAGTTTCTTTTTGAGCTCATGTTTGTTCATGTATTCATTGTATCATTGGTATAATAATCTGATGACTAAAAAAGAATTTGTAAAATCAGAGCGTGACTATACGGTATATTTGCTCAAGAAGCTCAAGCCAGAACAGTGGAGTGCCAAAACATTGTGTGAGGGATGGAGTGTAGAAGATCTTGCGGCTCATTTGGTGTCTCGTGAACGAAACATCATCGGTGGCTTAGGGTTGGTTGTGCCTAGATTTCAACAGCTTCACGACAAGAGACTTGCTAGGGTTGCTGCGCGTGGACATGAGTACATACTAGAAAAATTAGAAAAATATCCTTGGTATATGTCAGCTAGTATAAATATAGCGGAATTTTGGGTACACAACGAAGATATTGTGCGGGGTGAGCTCACAATGAGTCGACCTGCACCAGATAAGCAAGGAAATGAACTGTTATGGGCGAGCCTCAAGGGACTTACGAAAGTGAGAAAATCTATGCTAAAAGACCTAGGTGATGTAGTACTAAAAAATAAAGAGACCAACCAATCAATAAGTATAGATTTCAATAATCATAGTAAAAAAACGACTATTACGGGAACTGCCGGAGAACTATTACTTTTCTTTTATGGTCGAAGAAAAGCTGCAAAAGTTAGTATCAGCTAATTATTAGCGAACGTGTTTCTTGGTGTCTTTACTGATACTTTTGGCTTGCTCATCGAGCTGCTTGAGATTGGTAGGTATAGGATTGTTGGCAAGTAAATTGGCCATATACACAGTATTGTGCACCAAGTACAAAACAGTACGATTGGTATATAGATGATCTTGACCTATCTCTAGGTAGCTAGGGCCGGGGCCAGCGTCGCCTACCCAGTAGCTATCAGAGTTGGGAGCAATAGTAGCACCTAGGTGCGTGAGGTTGAAGAGTGTATTAGCAGATACATTATGTGCGCCATCTTCATTACCAGTCACTATGACGCCTCCAACTTTGTTGTACAGAGGATATTGACCATTGGTCTCATCTGCTTCATCGTAGCCTCCACTTAGGCGCTCAAGTGCCATTTGAGTAACTGATCCACGTACTCCAAACCATATCGGGCTGCCGATGATGAGTATATTGGCAGCTTTGATCTTGGCGTTGATCTCTGGCCATTGATCACCATCTCCTTCATCAGAGTTGATACCAAACGGTATATTGTAATCGATGACTCTTATGACTTCAGTCTCTACACCGAGTTTGTTGTATTCTTGTACTGCCTTGTCTATAAGGGCTTCGGTGTTGGATTTGCGTGGTGATTTCTTGAGCGTACAGTTGAGTATTACGGCTTTTAGTTTCATGTTGTTGTCCTTGTTTATGTACTAATTGTATCAAACTATTTGTCGTATAATGGAGTTATGAGTAAGCCAAGTATCTTGTATCACGCTTCTAGCAATAGAGATATTGAAATTTTTGAGCCTCGTAATGAACACGTGCGGGATGCCAGTGAAGGGCCAGTAGTTTTCGCTACTCCCTACATAGAATCGGCCGCATGTTTTATAGTAAAAACAGATGATAGCTGGACACAGAAAAGTGCCTTCAATGATGTTCAGACTATGATAATCTCGGATAAAAAAAGATTTAGAGATATAGACAAGGGCGGTGCCATATACGAGCTTCCTAGTGATAATTTTGTGAACGAAATACGCGGTGGAGCAAGCGATGAATGGACGAGCCGCGAGTCAATCAAGCCGATAGACAAAATCGTGTTTGATTCTGGTCGAGAGGCTATGCTCAAGTATGGAGTGCAAGTGTACTTTGTAGACAAATCTACTTTTAAGAAGATAACAAATGCAGACGATCATGGTATCAGCATACTTCGAACACTACAATCAGAGAATCAAAAACTAAATATAAATATCAAAAAACTACCTAAGGAAGAATTTGATGGATAAAGATAATACACAGTTGGCGGACTTTGGAGGTGGATGCTTTTGGGATGTTGAAGAAGTATTCCTTACAATACTTGGAGTAATTAAAACTACTGTAGGCTATGAAGGCGGTCATGTAGACAATCCTACTTATGAGCAAGTGTGTTCTCATGCCACCGGGCATGCTGAGACAGTGCAAGTATCATTTGACCCCAAGAAGGTTAGTTATGATAAGTTACTTGACGTGTTTTTTGATAATCATGATCCGACCCAGCTTAACAAACAAGGATTTGACGTAGGGGACAACTATCGAAGTGTGATATTTTATCACGATCATTCTCAAAAGAAACAGGCTGAGCAAAAGATTGCTGAGATTGCAGAGAGCAATCGATTTGATGATCCAATCATGACTCAAGTAGTGCCAGCGCAGACATTTTGGCATGCCGAAGAATATCATCAAAAGTATTTGCATAAGCGCAATCTAGAAGTGTGCTAAAATAATGTAAAGGAATTCTTATTATGCGAGTCAAACACCGGTCATTTATAGCAATCATACTACTCAATTTCATTACATTGGGTTTGTATCAAATATATTGGTTTTTTATTACCAAGACAGAGATGAATACGCTCAATTCTAGAGATGTAAGAGTGCCATTTTTCCTATGGTTCTTTGTACCAATCATCAACATTTGGTGGTTTTACAGATATGCAAAAGCTATAGAGAGAACTACCAAGAATAGGCTCAACAAGTGGTCGGCATTCTTTGCACCAGTACTGATAGGGCTCATGGTGTCGGTAGCACTTACGATACTTGGTAATCTACCCACTATAAATCTTCCTATCATAGGAGCCACTGCATTAACCAGCTATGTACTTATTACTGCCACAGCAGGGATACTACCCATACTCTATTACCAATCTTATCTCAATAAAGTCTCTCGTTAGGTAGTAAGGCAAATGTTTGGGATACCAACCAATATGTTGCCACTAGCAGTGATGGGTGCAGTTGCGTTGTTTTTTGGCCTTAGGGGGCTTTATCGTTACAACAAGACTAAGTCACCGTTGACTCTTTACTATTCATGGTCTGGAGTGCTATTCGGACTCTCAGGTATTGTTTATGCCATACCTTTTGCAATGACGGATGTAGAGATAATTCTAAAATCAACAGTGACTATAGCAGATATATTGTTTTATACAGGCATAATGGAGCAGTTTAGGATAATTTGGTATTTGGGATTGAAAAAGAGGGTATCCTTCATGTGGTTATTTTTGCCGGTCTTTATTATTTCTTTGATAGCACTTGGATTCGACTTGAGTTCTAGAGTAGGTAGTAAATATTATGTAGAGAATGATATCGCAATTTTTCCTGCTAATCAAATTACATTGTATCTTCTTGCACTGCTTAGTCTTAGTATTATTATCGTTGGCTTGCTTACACTCATGCAAATTAAAGATCTTAAGAATAGGCAACAGAAGATTCGGCTTGCTTCGCTTGGTATGATGTTTTTGCTTGCAGGGCTTACTGTAGAACATAATTTCTTGTTCTTAGGAGGAAACAATACAAGTAGTACTATTGTGATTGGTTATGCAGTTGCCGCAATTGGGTTTTTTATAGGTCTGTTATTTGTTACAAACAAGAGGACATTTATAAAATAGTTTGCTAGATTAGTATTTTTTTATAAAGTATAATAAAACTAATGCTTTCAATCCCAACAAATATTTTACCTATATTGTTTATTGGTGTCCTTGCCATGTTATTTGGCATTCGATGCCTAATGTATTACAAGCAAGTAAAATCGCCTTTATTTAATTACTTTGGTTGGAGTACCATATTATTTGGACTATCAAGTGTATTTTTGGCTGTGGCTTATACAATAGATCCTAGTAGCATTGTTATCAAGTCTCTAGTAACGGTAAGTAATATACTCTATATAGTTGCCTTATTCGTCATGTATAGAATCATCTGGTATCTGGGATTTAAAAAAAGCATATCTTATATGTGGTTGTTTATACCGGTTTTTATTCTTTCCTCAATATCACTAGCTTTCGATTTGATTAATCGAATATATGCCAATTATTACCTATCTGGTAATATTGCTTACTATAGTGCTTCTAACGTAGCCACTTATATACTTGCATTATTGTCACTAAGTATTGTGGTGGTAGGGGTACTTACTATCAAACAGGCACTTGAAATAAATGAAAAAATCCAAAGAACTAGAATAATAGTAATTGGTGTGATGTTTTTGTTGTCGGGATTAGTAGTAGAATATAACTTTTTGTTCAACAACAAGGAAAACATCGGGCTTAATACCTTATTTGCATCATTTATAGTTATCATAACTGTTGGGTTGTTAAGATTTATGGTCAAGTACAAATCTCCTAATGAAATTAAGTGAATTTAATAATCCAACCATGAGCAACACAATATACCTTGCTCGTGGTGGCGGTGGAGGCTCTAGCTCGGGCGGAGGAGGAGGTGGTTCTTCCTCTGGAAGCTCACATTCATCATCTAGTTCCAGTCGAAGCTCATCTAGCTCGGGTGGATCTGGCGCTACATTGCCCTGGTGGGAGACACTGATAATAATAGCAATATTTTTTGGGATACCAATCTTGTTTATAGTACTAGCTATGAAATTTGGTAAAAAACTAACATCAAATAACCTTGTGATACCTACAGGATTCAAAGATGCCAAGCAGGGTACTGAAGAAGAAAAAAACATCTCACAATCTGCAGAAGATACATTCAAGGCTTTTAAAAAAGCATGGTCCGAAATAGACTTCAA
>CAYRNO010000005.1:0-51427 GCA_964425715.1 uncultured Candidatus Saccharibacteria bacterium
GTTTAAGTGAGCATCAGAAGTTATCAAAAAAAGATAAGTCATATATTAGTCTTTTTGGTGTTGTGCAGGGTGGCAGGCATGAAGATTTACGAAGGCTTAGTGCAAGAGAATTGGCCAAACTAGATTTTGATGGATTTGGTATAGGGGGAAGTTTTAACAAATCAGATATGGGTACGGCAGTAAAGTGGGTCTGCGAAGAATTGCCTGAAGAAAAGCCTAGACATTTGTTGGGCATCGGAGAGCCATCTGATCTCTTCGACGGGATAGAGAATGGGATAGATACATTTGACTGTGTAAGTCCAACACGCATTGCACGCAATGGTTCTGTATATACACCCGAAGGTCGCAAGAATATCTCGACCAGCTCCTATCGGACTATGTTCGAGCCTATAGATAAAGATTGTAAATGCTACACCTGCCAGAATTTCTCACTAGCTTATCTTCACCACCTTATTAAGTCATCTGAGATATTATTTGCTACACTTCTAACTATACATAATCTGTTCTTTATCAACAACATAGTAGACAATATCCGTAAATCTATCGAAGATCAGTCGTTCTATAAGTACAAAAAAGACTTTATTGGTAGATATTATAAGTAGAATAATTGTACAATCAATATTAAGAGAGGAGTCTATCTGGCTAATAACAATCCTTATCTAGTAATAAATAGAGATGAGTTCATGGCTCAAATGCAACCATATTTTTCTGATTATGAGATGGAGCAGATAGAAGCCGCATATTTTTTTAGCAAGTACGCTCATAGAGGTCAAAACAGAGCCGATGGTCGAAGATATTTTGAACATCCACGTGCAGTAGCGTGGATTTTGTTTTCTGAGTTGCATATCTATGATTGGCAATTAATTTGCACAGCTTTATTGCATGATATTATCGAAGATTCATTTATCATGCGAGTCAAAAGACTAGAACTCAACTTTGGTTATGAAGTAGCGATGGATGTGAAGTATATGAGTAAAGAAAAGGGTCTAAGTGAAGATGAGTATTGGCAAAGATTTGTATTGGTCAACTCGTGGCGTTCAGTTGTATGTAAGCTAGCCGATAGATTGCACAATCTAAGGACACTTGGTGATGTTACTCCTGAAAAGCGCAAACGAAAAATTCAGGAGACCAAAGACAAAGTACTACCGCTTTTTGATGTAGCAAAGTCACTTACACCTGAAAGATATCAGGAATCTGTGGAAATACTTTGCAAGGAGATAGAAATAAAACTTTAAAACTAGGCTCATTTGCACACAGAATCTGCATTCTATTTTAGATTTAGATTCTTTCACTGTCTTTATCTAAATCATAGTTTAGGCATTAAAATAACAACGCTGTGATGATAGGGTAGTATAATAAATATTAATGAAAAAATCTCTATTTAGATCATTATTAAAAGATCTTGGACCGATTTTGTGGCGCAATATATTCTCACTTGTCGTTGTAATAATTGGCGGTCTTTCAATACTTCTAATAATCTTAGGTGATATAAGGGATGGACTATTTTTAGCAGTAGTTATCATTGTGAATATTTTCATTGGAATTATCCAAGAGATTCGTTCAAAAATTGCCTTAGAAAAACTGCAAATTTCAACTGCATCAAAGTACAAGATATCAAGAGAAAATAAAAGCTATACAGTATACTCTGAAGATATTGAACCTGGAGACATTATTCAGCTCAATCTAGGCGATCAAGTACCAGTAGATGGGGTGATTCGAAATTCAGAAATGTGCGAATGCAATGAAGCTCTGTTGAGTGGAGAATCCAATAATATTTCTAAGCGAGTAGGAGATACTTTGTTAGCCGGGAGTATTATTGTAGCTGGGAGTGCAAAGTTAGTTGCTCGCAAGCCTAAGAGTGAAAGCTATATTTCTGTAATGACCCAAAGCCTAAAACGTTATAAACGTAATCTATCGCCTATTCAGAAAAGTATGCTGAAATTTATCCAGCTCATGGCAATAGTACTGGTGGTAATTGCACTAATAATCTTGATGAGAGCATTTATCAATTCTGAACCATTAGTCAGCGCCATCAAGCAAATAGCCGCTATAGCAGCTACTATAATTGCTGAAGGACTCATCTTAGCCAGTACAGTATTCTTTACTTATGGTGCAATTAGGATGAGTAGAAAAAAAGTACTATTGCAGCAAATCAATGCCATAGAAAGCATAGGTAGAGCATCGATTGTTTGTCTAGACAAGACTGGCACACTTACTGAGGATCAGCCTATTTTTGATAAGCTTGAGTGCTATCATGACAACCCAGATAATAGAAGCAATCTTGTCAATCTAATATCTACCTATATATATAAAGAATCTGCAACAACTGCAGTAATTAAAGCGCTCAGGACAGAATTCAAAAAATCTAATACTTTAAAAATTGCAGATTTCCTCCCATTTTCATCTGAACGAAAATATGCTGCTTACGAAGTAGAGGATACTAAGGAAAAAGTACTTATCGGAGCTAGCGAATACTTTCTATCCGGACTTAGCAAAAGCCAAAAAGATTGGGCTCAATCCAAAGTAAAGCTCTATAGCAAACAAGCTCAAAGAGTATTGATGATAGCTACCGCTAAACACGGAAGTTTAGATGATCCTGAGAGCCTAAGGGGCGTGGAGGTAAGAGGACTAATTGTAATGGACAATCCACTCAAAGAATCTAGTAAAGAAGTAGTAAGATTTCTTCAAAAAAGAGGTTTGCAGCTAATGGTCGTTTCGGGAGATAGCTCAAAGACCGTGAGTGCAATTGCGGATAGGGCCAACATCAATCATAGCAACAAGGTGATTACAGGGGGTCAAGTAGAAGCTATGACAGAATCTGAGCTAAAACTAGCTATTCGTAAACAGCCTTTATTTGCTAGAATACTACCTAGCCAAAAAGAAAGGATTGTAAAAGCATCTCAAAGTATAGGTTTGACTGCAATGGTTGGAGATGGTGCAAATGATGCATTGGCTATTAAAATGGCAGATGTGGGTATTGCGATGTTTTCCGGCTCAACTGCAAGTAGGCAAATAGCCGACATAGTACTTTTAGATAATTCATTTACCACAATTCCCAAAGCTATAGAATTATCGGATAGTATTATTACAACCCTAGAAATGATAGCTAGCCTATTTTTTAGCAGAGTTTGGACGGGCGTATTCTTGATCTTTGGTACTCTTGTGATGGGTATCAATTATCCGTTCACGCCACGCAATATTACTCTTCTAAACTTATTTATTATTGGTTTTCCGATCATACTTTGGGGCGCTTGGCCACGTAATAGGATTAGAAGTATATATGACAAATCCTTTCTTCAAAGAACTTTGCCTTTTTCGATAGTAAATGCTGCTATTATCGCACTTACTACTTTAGCCACATATTACGTCGGAAGTATTATTCTTAATAACAGCACAATGCAACTTGCTATGATTGCATATAGTGTATTTGTGATTATGAGTATTTTTACTATATACCTCATACCCGAAGCTATGGGAGTTATCAAAGATCGTTTACAAAGTATTTTTATATGGGCGTCATTTGGAGTGATAGCTGTAATACTTGTATTCTTTAATAGTACCGAAAGCATTGCAAGTTTTTTTGGAATTTCCCCATTGCCTTTCAAATACATTATCTTCGCCATAGTGTTTGCTTTGACTGGTGCAGTTGTGCAAAAAGCTGCCTTACACTTTAAACTGTCGAATACTTTAATATATTGGATAAGACATATTCTACCCAAAAAAAATACCCACACCACTTGATATGGTGTAGGTAAAAGAAGGTAGAAGTTTGTCGACCTTTTGAATTAATTAGGTGCTGAATTGACCGAGGGATATTCTGGCGTACGATTTATTCTTGATATAAGTTCATCTAGTTCGGTGTGCTGCTGCCTTACCTTCGATAGATGTGAAGATAAGCTTTTTTCGGCTAGACGTGCTGATGATGTACCGACAGGGTTTAGAATCATAGCAATTGAGCGTGTGGTGCCAATCATAGTATTTATTCCACTACCAACAGTGCTGATCAAATTCATATCCACCCCTTTTCATTGTACGGATATCAATAAACGAAGAGGTATTCTAATCTCAATACCTCAATCAGTCAATTATTTATTTTTACGCCTCCTTTTATTAGCGTAAAAATACGATACTTTACTAGTAGAATTATTTCCATAAAAAATTTCACACCGTAACCGTTATCTATACATAGGCTGTAAGTGTTGTATCATAAGTATTAATGAAAAGTATAAAAATAAAACATCTTACTCAATATATCTGGCTAATTGTTGTTGCTTTTGGTCTAGCGGTATCAATCGTTTTATATGGAATGGGAAATACCCAATATAGCGAATGGACCATTATACTGCTCTGTATTGCAGGTATTGTTCCAGAAATCAAGGATATAATAAATGATTTGATGCATAAAAAATTTGGAGTTGACATTATAGCCGTAGTAGCAGTATTGGCATCTCTAGCTCTTCAGGAGTATGCCACAGCTGGAATTATATTACTCATGTTTACAAGTGGTACTGCTCTGGAGCAATACGCCAAAAATAGGGCTCTAAAAGAGCTAGATAGCTTGCTAAAAAGAGCCCCCAAGATAGCCCATGCCAAAAGGGGCAATGAGTTTATAGATATTGATATTGATAAAGTAGTGGTAAATGATATCTTGCTAATAAAACCAGGGGAAACTGTTCCAGTTGATTCCATTGTGATAAGTGGAGATAGTTATTTCGATGAGTCGGCGATTACGGGTGAGAGTATGCCAGTAGAGAAAAACAAAAAAGACTTATTGCTATCTGGCACAATCAATAAGGAAAGTGCTATTCAAGCAAAAGCACTTCGCACAAGTGCCCAGAGTCAGTATGAGCAAATTATTGACTTAGTGCGAGCAGCTTCTTCAAGTAAGTCACCCATGATACGACTAGCGGATGCCTACAGTATACCTTTTACTATTATTGCATTTTCGTTAGCCTTAGTGGCTTGGGTTATTAGCGGAGACCCGGTTAATGCCTTAGCGGTCCTGGTAGTAGCTACTCCATGTCCATTACTTATAGCCACACCTGTTGCAATAGTATCTGGTATAAGTAGATCTGCCAGAGATGGAATAATAGTAAAAGACGGTGCCAGTCTAGAGACTCTATCCAGAGTCAATGTATTGGCTTTTGACAAAACAGGCACACTCACAATCAATCGACCTACCATTACTAAAATCAAACCGTATGGAGTTTCAGAAAAATTATTTTTGCAATATATGGCTTCTGCAGAGCAAAAAAGCAGTCATTTGCTAGCCAACACCATTGTTGAGTATGTAAAATCTAAAAATATAAAATTGCTAAGTTTCTCTGATGTACATGAACAAGTTGGAGGTGGAATATCTGCTAAATACAAACATCATGATATATATATCGGCAAGCTAAGTTTCTTAAAAGATAATGGCGTTCAAATACCATCTGAAGAAAACGATTCTAGATCTACAGCTGTGTATTTGGGTGTAGGTAAAAAATATATGGGTAATATAGAATTCTCCGACCCACTTCGAAAAAATGCCAACACAACATTACAGAGGATACACGATATGGCTGTAGACAAGATAATAATGCTGACTGGTGATAAAAAAGTGGTAGCCAATGAAATTGCTGAGCAAGTTGGTATAAGTGATGTACATTCCGGGCTATTACCAATAGAAAAACTACATGTCATTCAATCGCATAGGCAGCAAAAAGAAATTGTGGCTATGGTAGGTGACGGTGTAAACGATGCACCAACTTTAGCTGCTGCAGATGTCGGGATAGCATTGGGTGCCAAAGGGTCAACTGCAGCATCTGAGTCGGCCGATGTAGTGATAATGCTCGACAACATTTCAAAAGTTGCCGACTCAATGTCGATAGCCAAAAGAAGTGTACGTATTGCCAAGCAAAGTATATTTGTAGGTATTGGACTTAGTATAGTTTTGATGATATTTGCTAGTCTTGGTAAGATACCGCCAGTATATGGTGCATTATTGCAAGAGCTTGTAGATGTCGCAGTTATTATCAATGCCTTAAGAGCACTAAATGGTGGCTTACTGAAATCTTATAATTATTAACATGAATCAGATCAAAACAGGCAAATACCAACACTATAAGGGAAACAAATACTTAGTACTATGCACAGCCAAACACACAGAGACCCTAGAAGATATGGTAGTATATGTGAGTTTATACGAAAACTCTGAGAGCCAAGTGTGGGTGCGGCCAGCCAAGATGTTTTTGGAAAAGGTGGATTATAATGGTAAAACAGTACCTAGATTTATGAAAATTGATTGAACTACAAGTAAATTGATAGTCTGATACTGAGTATCTGGTATTAATCCATACTTTCTATACAAATTGAAAATTGCAATATAAATAAGTCATCGACAAAGCCCTTGTGCTTTAAGTGCTTTAAGTGAATAATATAAGCAAGATATATTAACTCTATAATAAGGAGAAATTAAAATGTTGGAATTTTTTACAAATAATTGGCAAGGCATAGTGCTTGCAACAGTAGCTGCCATGGCTATTGGTACACTGTGGTATTCAAAATTTATGTTTGGCACTCAGTGGCAAAAGCTAGCCAAGCTCAAAGATAAGGATGTCAAAAAAGGTATGGCTAAGGGTATGCTAGTGATGTTAGCGATGGCATTTATTTCAGCATTTGTATTACAAAGATTCTTGGTCATATCCAATCCGGTAGATATATTGAGTGCGATTAAGGTTGCGATATGGCTTTGGCTAGGATTTGTGATGACCTATTCTGTATCAAATGTAGTATTCGAAAAGAGACCAGTAAAATTAGCTGTGATCAATTTGAGCAATCAGCTCATTACTCTTTGTGTGATGGCAGCAATTCTTCATAGTTTTAAATAATAGAGGGCTCTCTGTTGTAAAATATCGGTATGGATTTCAAGAAAAAGGTTTTAGATGTAGTGCGCAAAATACCGAGTGGACAAACTATGTCATATGGTGAAGTTGCTGCAATAGCGGGTAGCCCCGGAGCTGCTCGAGCGGTAGGAAGCATCATGAAGCATAACTACGATCCTACTGTGCCTTGTCACAGAGTTATTCGCTCAGATGGTTCGGTTGGTGGATACAATCGAGGTGAAAAAAATAAAATCGCATTATTGCAATCTGAAGGTGCAATAAAATAATATTTTGCATAAGCATTTTGGTCACAATACTACTTGACTGGGTGTATACTATTAATGTAAATACAAAAAGTAGGGAGGTGATGAAATTGAAGAAGAGAGTATTGAGAAGAATACGTCGAATGCCCCAGAATCTGTTGCGCGACAAGCAAATAGCAGAAGATATATGGGACGAGATGGCTACCAAATGGGCTGCAAAAGCTGAAAGACTGCAAAACCAAGCTTTTCCAGCAAAAATGAGAGTCAAAACTAAATAGATAGGTAAAACATGTTAATAGATATTATATAAACGCGGTAAGCATAGGACTATGCCTCCGCGTTTTTGGTTGCAATTATTTGCTAATAAGTTATTATATCTAAGCACTTGTACCTATTTCATAGGAGGACCGAAATGACAACCAACACTAGATCTGGTAAATCTGGCATAGAAATCTTAGAAGCAGTAAGGATTGACAATCCAAAAATCGTAGGATTACTTTCGCTGGGGTGCGGAAGAAAAATGGGATGGGGTAATAATTGCCACATACGCCACTTGTGCTTCGATTGCCAAGCTGTAAGGTCAGAAATTTCCAGACTTGAGCTTGAAAAAATGATAATTTGTATCGAGACAATTACAGATGACAAATCGCTTAACAGCTTTTCGTCCCGGGCATCTCATAGATATTTCGCTGATGCAGAAATTATCGAGCGAATTCAGAAATTTATGAAAACAGCCGGAGTTTAGGCAGATTCATCAATATAATCCCGTTGTAGTAAAGTGCATGACCCCGAGGTAATTTCGGGGTCAATTTTTGTTATAATAGACTAATGAAAACAACAATATTTTCCTGGAATGTAAACGGTATTAGAGCGGTATTAAAAAAAGAAGAATTTCAGAAGTTTATAAGTACTTATGATCCGGATATCATTTGCCTACAAGAGACAAAAGCCAAGCAAGGTCAGGCTGAGATTGACATGCCTCAATATACCGAATATTGGAATTCAGCCGACAAGGCTGGTTATAGTGGCACGGCAATATTCACCAAGACAAAGCCGCTAAATGTTATTAAGGGATTACCAGAAGACATTGTCAAGAGATATAAGATGAACGACAAATATGGCAATCCAAATACCGAAGGAAGGGTAATAACAGCTGAATATGATGATTTTTTTGTCGTGACGGTCTATACGCCTAACTCCAAGGATGATCTTAGTCGTATACCGCTTCGACACAAGAACTGGGATCCAGCATTTCTGGAGTATTGTAAAGAACTAGAAAAAACAAAACCTGTCGTATTTTGCGGAGATCTAAATGTTGCTCATACTGAAGATGATCTAGCTCGACCAAAGCCCAATATTGGCAAGAAAGGTTTTACCGATGAAGAACGAGAAGGGTTTCAGAACTTTATCAACGCAGGTTTTATAGACACACTGCGATTGTTCAAGCAAGGGAATGGGTATTATACCTGGTGGACTCACTGGGCTAATGCTAGGGCTAACAATGTTGGTTGGAGGATTGATTACTTCTTGGTCTCAAGCAAACTAAAAAAGTCAGTCAAATCTGCGAAAATTCACCCAGAACAAATGGGCTCTGACCATTGTCCAATCTCAATAACTCTTGATGTATAGAAGATTTTAGGCTATACTTACAAACGTTATGTCTAAAAAAACCTTAGAACAAATTGTGGTATTACGAAATAAAGCTACCGGTAGCCGTTACTATACTCGTAAAAACCCAAAGAATACTGTCGAAAAGCTCGAATTTAAGAAATTTGATCCCAAAACTAGAAAAGTAGAAACTTTTGTAGAAATAAAGGCCAAACTAAAATAGCTTTTCAAACTGTATTTATTTTAGTAAGATTACAGATATGAAGAAATATATCCCTACAATCTTGATCGGACTTGCTATAGTTTTTGTAATAGGATTTATCGTAAAAGCATTGATTGCTCCCGAAGATACCAGTACCAGTAGTAATACTCAAATAAGTCAAGAGGACCAATCAGCATTAAAGAGTGGGGCAACTATTGGTAATCCCAATAGTACTGTTGTGGTTACAGAGTTTGGTGATTACCAATGTCCAGCTTGTTCACAGTGGCATACCTATATTAAGGATACTTTACTACCCAAATATCAAGATAAGATATTTTTTGTATTCAAGAATTTTCCATTACCTATTCACAAAAATGCTAAAGCTGCAGCATACGCAGTAGAAGCTGCTGGTTTACAAGGTAAATTTTGGGAAATGCACAATATTGTTTATGAAAGCCAACAAGAATGGGAGAATGAATCTGATCCAAGTGGTAAGTTTGAAGAATATGCAAAAAAGGTAGGGCTCAATATAGACCAATGGAAGAAAGATAAGGATTCTGGCAAGATCAAAGATTTAGTGGAGAAAGATTCTAAGCTAGCTGAAAAACTCAATCTTCCTGGTACTCCATCGTTCTTAGTCAACGGTGTACTGATAGACACCAAAAGCGAAGAAGCTTTGACTCAAGCTATTGATCAAGCGCTTGCAAAAAATCAATAGAACTAGTTCATTGTAGATGCAACATTATTAGTCATCAACTTTGTATTATAAAACTTAGTTGATTTCCGAATCTTAAGCACAAGTGCATTATGTTATTATATAGCTATGAAGACTATCGGTGAGTTAAGTAGCTACTCAAAATTTGAATCCAACGATAAAATAACAACAGTAAATGCAGATGAAGCATTTCGCGAAGTTGATGGACTTGGTCAAGGCGAAGTGGTTGTTGCGCAAAGCCTCGAAGACATTTTAAATTTTGACAGAGATTTTGCAGAGTCTATTATTCCAAATTGGCGAGAATGTTCCCCAATATCTTTATCGGAATCTATTGAGAATATGTTTGGAAGAATAAACGAGCAAGATGAAGATAGGTTTTTTGATTTATTAAAGCAAGTGCGAGAGCTAGACGAAGTGCGAGAGATTCTGTATCGGATCAAAGACATCGGGCCTAACAACGAAAGACAAAGGACAATAGCTGAAATATATAATCGATTTTCAAGCCAAAATCCGGAACATCATCTTGAAACCGAAGATATTAATATAGCAATGTTATTGGATTTTGTAAGTTATTTTAAGTCTGAGTTCGAAAAAACCGTTAAGGATATGGGGGTAAAGGGCATGGTTATTCAATCAAGAAACTCACTATTATCAAGATTAGAGTCAGGTAAGGACATACCATTAATCAAGAAAGCAGATAGGCTACGTATAGCAGAAGACATTAAAAGGGTGCCTATTATTATCGAAGATAGCCTAACAGCAGAAGTTCAAAGAGATAGGAGTACAAATGATTGGTTAGGTTATTTTTTGCCCGACAAAAGAGTTTGCTATGTAGATCCACTTGCAATAGCAAGTAGCTTTCAGGATTTGTTTGATGAACGGTTGAGTCAAGTTATTTATCACGAGCTCTTTCACGCAGCCACACTTGATGTGTATGAATTAAGAGAATTTAAAGAAGAAGAAACGGAGGTACCCTCAGTAAAACCATTTATTAGTCGCAAAGAACCAGTTTGGCCGCCTTTTCTATTCGAAGCTATGGTAGAGAAATTTGCTGTTTATTGTATAGCTCCGAATGTTGATGTTGATAAAATATATCAATCTAGCGCAGTAAAACAGCAAGATAAGGCATTAAATATGATATTTGGTAATTTACATCCAATTAGCAGGGAAGAGCATTGGAGACTTAAGAAAAATGCAGACAGTCCAGTTCGGCACATGCTGGTCAACAAAAAACACGCTCTTGTGTCAGAAATAATACCAAAATCTTATTATAGATATAGATACTTGCTAGATATCATGATGCATAAGATTGACTGGGAAAGCGTTGGTATTACGTCTGGACAAGCAGAAAAACTACTAATCGATGGTTTTCTAGAACGCCCTGAGAATGAGATTAAATCAGATAAGCGGTGGCCTAAACGTAAAAGGCTTATGGCGACAATTAATGAAGCAACTAACCCTGGATTTTTTAACAGACTTACTAGAGTAGTAGAGCAGATAGGAATAGATGAAGCAATTACAATACTGTCTTCCCCGGATTTTAATCCTAGAGACCCAAATGCAATACCAATTTTGATGAGTTCAAATCAGTATAAATATCTATCTAGACATGGTAAACAACAGGCTTTGGATTTCAGACGAGCCTATTTACAGATACTACGAGGTCAAAATGCTTCACAACACGACATCGATCGAGCCGAGAAACGCGTAGAGTTAGCTATAAAAAGCTCCGTAGCTTTGCACAACTATCAACAGGTTTTGAGGGGATTGAGAGCGAAGCTAGGTGGAGGCGAAAAAACCGAAGATGATATAGTTGATATACTGGTATATGAAAAATGGCAAAGAGATAGAAGAAATAATACTTAGGAGAAAAGTTAGATGAGCTTAAAAAAATATGATGTTATAGAATTTTACGGTGAAACATGTCCGCACTGTATAGGTATTAAACCTATAGTAAAGAAAGCCGAAGAAAAATCCAAAGCAAGTATCGAAAAGCTTGAAGTTTGGAATGACGAAAAAAACCAAGCTAAGATGCAAGAATACAACGAAATTATATCAGCTGCATGCGGGGGTTTTGCAGCAGTACCAAGTTTTGTCAATACTAAGACCATGCAAGCACTGTGCGGTGCACATAATGAAGAAGAGTTACTGGCACTTATATCAGGTGCAGATTGCAAAGACAATATCTGCATGCCGCATACCAAGATGAAAAAATGAATCTATACTTGAGAGAGCGTCTCTTAAACTGTACAATAGTAAGCATAAGTTCTTAAAGGAGACTCTTATTCTATGATTCGTGTTGCCATAAATGGATTTGGTCGTATTGGTAGGAATGCATTCAAAATAGCATCCACCAAAAAAAATATTCAGATCGTAGTTATCAATGACCTTTCAGATAACGCCACATTGGCGCATTTATTGCGTCATGATAGTAACTATGGGCAATACAATAAAGTCGTAAGAAGTAGCGACAAATATCTTTATATAGACGGCAAAAGGATCCTTGTGACTGCTATTCCAGAAGTGGAAAAGCTACCTTGGAAGGAAAACAAAATAGACGTAGTGATAGAGTCAACTGGAAGATTCACAACTCATGAAGATTTACAAAAACATCTTAAGGCAGGAGCGAAGACTGTAGTTCTTTCGGCACCAGAAAAAGGTGAGAACAAAGATACTTTCGTGATAGGAGCTAATGCTGAAAAAATATCTAATTCTAATAAGATCATATCGAATGCATCATGTACCACTAACTGTATTGCTCCAATTATGGCCATACTCTCAAAGACAATAGGCATTGAAAAATCACTTATGACTACAGTTCATAGCTATACTCAATCTCAACAACTACAGGATGGTCCGGGCAAGGATCTTCGTGAAGCGCGGGCTGCTGCAGAGAATATAGCCCCTACATCGACAGGTGCTGCTACGGCAGCGGCACTTACTGTACCAGAGCTCAAAAATAAATTCGATGGTTTGAGTATACGAGTCCCTACCCCGGTAGTATCGCTCAGCGATATCACTTTCTTGGCCAAAAAGAATACATCCATCGAAGAAATCAACAAGGTATTAGTAAAGGCTTCGCACTCTACACACAAGGGAATCATTAGCTATACTCAGGAAGAACTTGTCAGCTCTGATTTTGTAGGGGATCCGCACAGTTGTATTGTTGATCTCAACCTGACCAATGTAGTTGATGGTAATCTCTGTAAGGTGGTTGCTTGGTATGATAATGAGTGGGGGTATAGCAATCGACTTGTTGAGATGGTGCAGCTAGTCGGTGGAAATATAAAAAAAGGGGGTTAGAAATGAACGTATATATAGCATCTGATCATGCAGGATTTATCAAAAAGAACGAATTGGCGGAAAAAATTGGTAAAAAATATGAAGTTATTGACTTGGGTCCAAAAGAATTGAATCCAAGTGATGACTATCCTATTTATGCTGAACGAGTTGGTACTGCTGTGGCAGATGATCCAAATAGTTTTGGAATATTGGTGTGTAGAAGCGCTGAAGGTATGGAGATTGCAGCAAATAAGATCGATGGTATTAGGGCTGCATTGGTGTGGAACAAACACATTGCCTACGAGACTCGGCAAGACAACGACAGCAATGTACTGACCCTGCCTTCTGGGGAGTTATCACTAGAGCAAATGTTCGAAATTACTGAGACATTCTTGAATACTCCATTTTCTGGCTTGAAACGACACAAAAGAAGAATCGAAGAGATAAAAGAAATCGAAGAAGAACAATGAAATTAGTACCAGCCATTCTTGCTAAATCCACCGAGGAGTATAGGTCTACTTTGGCTCAAGCCAGAAAGCTTACGGATCGATTTCATATTGATATCATTGATGGTAAGTTTGTCGATAATTTAACTGTGCAACCTCGTGATTTACAAAAGCAGGCTGATAACAAAATGGATATGCATCTTATGGTCGAAGATCTTATTTGGTATGCTCAACAATGCGTCAAGCTCAATCCTCATATTGTAATTGTTCAGCTAGAGTCAAGCGGGGACAAAAGAAAAGCTTTAGAATTTGTGGTCAAAAACGGATTTAGAGCTGGTATATCATTGAATCCTAGTTCACCCATAGATGACATCAAACCTTATTTAGATATCGTTAGTCATATACAAGTCATGGGATATGAATCGGGATTCGCAGGACAAAAACTCAATCGTCAAGTACTAAAGCTACCTGAAGAGATTAGAAAACTTAAGCATGATGTAGAAATAGGTATTGATGGAGGAGTCAATCTCAATACTATTGGTTCGATTACCAAGGCACAGTTTGATGTAATCAATGTCAATTCTTTTATTTTTAATCACGAAGAATTAGACCCAATCAGTGCGTACTCTGCTTTGCTGGAGAAAATATTGTGACCACAAAGGATCTTGAACTTAAAGCTGATGTCATCCGCCAAGACATTTTGAGAATGCTTACTCATGCTGGTAGTGGACATACTGCAGGCCCGTTGGGGATGGCCGATATTTTTACGGCATTATTTTTTGATGATCTGCTTAGCTACAAACCTAAGAAGCCAGATTGGCCACAAAGAGATCGACTAGTCTTGAGTAATGGACATATTAACCCAGTGTTGTATGTTACTATGGCGCATGCAGGTTATTTTCCGCATGCTGAGCTCAAGACATTACGTCAGTTTGGTACTAGACTGCAAGGACATCCAGAGAGAGTCAGGCTACCCGGGATAGAGACTACAAGCGGACCTCTGGGGTCAGGCATAAGCCAAGCAGCAGGTATGGCATATGGCTTACAGATGGATGGTCAAAAACAACAGCATGTTGTATGTGTAACTTCCGACGGAGAACATCAGGAGGGAAATACATGGGAAGCAATAATGTTTGCAGGGAAGTATAGATTACGAAATCTCATGGTATTTGTGGATAGAAACAATATCCAAATCGATGGGTATACTGAAGATGTTATGCCACTTGAGCCATTATCTATGAAATACCAGGCATTTAACTGGCATGTGATCGAAATAAATGGTCACGACTTTGAAGAAATATCAGGAGCATTCAACCAAGCTAAAGCAGTCTTTGAAAAGCCAACAGTCATAATTGCTCATACCATACCGGGTAAGGGTGTTGATTTTATGGAGTTTGATTATCGTTGGCACGGCACTCCTCCCGGTCAGGCAAAAATTGCTGGTGATCCACCACCGCGTGATCAGCTAAATATAGCTATACACGAACTCAGAACTCTTCAGGGTAAAATAAAAAGTGAGCACGAAAAATGAACATCAATAAAAAGACTAAACTAAGCAGTAAGTTGTTTAAGGATACCATAGTCATCGAACCTATTCGGGGTGGTTTTGGACGAGGACTATTGGAGTCTGGCAATAAGAACTCCAAGGTCGTTGCACTTTGTGCTGATCTCACAGAATCTACTCATATGCAGCCTTTTCGCGAAGCATATCCAGACCGATTTGTAGAAGTTGGAGTTGCTGAGCAAAATCTCGTAACTGTAGCTAGCGGCATGGCTGCAGTAGGAAAAGTTCCATTTGCTACAAGCTATGCTGGTTTTTCTCCCGGCAGAAACTGGGAGCAGATACGCACCACTATTTGTCTAAATGATCGTAACGTAAAAATAGTTGGCTCGCATGCAGGACTATCGGTTGGTCCAGATGGCGCAACCCATCAAATGCTCGAAGACATTGCTCTGATGAGAGTATTACCCAATATGACAGTAGTAGTTCCAGCTGATTCTATTGAAGCTCACAAGGCAACTATGGCGTTGGCCAATACCAAGTCGCCTGCATATTTGAGATTGGCAAGAGAAGGTACTGCAATTATTACTACTCCAGAATCGCCATTTAGTATTGGTAAAGCCCAAGTCCTTTGTGAGGGAGATGATATCACGATAGTAGCTTGTGGCCCAATGGTGTATGAATCGCTTAAGGCAGCATTGATATTGAAACACCACTCAATCTCTGCGGAAGTAATCAATTGCTCTACTATCAAACCATTAGACTCTAGTACTATTATCTCAAGTATCAAAAAAACCCGCCGAGTCATGACCGTAGAAGAAGCTCAAGCTAGTGGAGGATTGGGTGGTGCTATCTCTGAGTTAGTAGCATCTAGATTTCCGGTACCAGTAGTAAGACTTGGCGTACAGGATAGATATGGACAATCTGGAAAGGTTGAACAACTTTGGGAAGAGTATTCTATCAACGATAAATCTATCGTAAAATATGCTAGAGAATTCGTCAGAAAGGTCACTAAGAAATGAATATCGGAGTAGTAGGAAGTAGTAGTATAGATGTATTTGCAGTATCTAAAGCCTTTAGAGCTCAAAAAGAAGATCGTCAGGCAAATATTGTGTTGGCACACGGTTCAAAGCTGTGGCTAGATGATGCTATCAATGAACCGGGTGGCGGCGGATTATTGTCATCAATAGTATTTGCTAGACAGGACCATACCGTTAGTCTTTTGACTGTAATAGCCAATGATCTTTTTGGTAGTGAAGTGCGGGCTGTGGCAGAAGAAGAAAACTTTACTTTGATTGGCAATATTCAAGCTATTAAGTCGCACACTGATACAACTATACATCTTAGTGCTAATTCACAAGATCAAACAACTATGGTTTTTGAGGGAAGCTTCAACTTACTAAATAAAAAAGACATCAGTAATCTATCCAGTGAATTGGATTGGCTGCACATAGCTGATTTGCCAAATGAAAAAGCCGTATTGTCCAAGCTTGTTAAGTATGCGAAATCCAATAATATACAAATATCAATCAATCCAAGGTCATTGCACAATACTCCTGTCAGATCAATCTTGAAAATTATTCGATCATGTGACCTTCTGATAATCAATGTTGATGAAGCAAGTATTTTGCTTGGAGGCTTTTACACACACATTGAAGCCGCTCAAAAACTGCATGACTGCAAGGTAGGGCATGTGGTGGTGTACGGCGGAGATGATGGCAGCGCTATAGCTTTCGATCAAACTGTGTACAGTATAGTACCAAATTATAAAATCAAACCAATTGAGCATTCGGGTGCTGAATCAGTATTTGCTGCTGCTTATGCAGAAAAATATGCAGCGACTCTTAGTATCCAACAGGCTATCAACCATGCCCAAGCACAAGCTTGTTCTGTTAAAACTATATCAGGTGCAAGATCTGCAATACTCAAGCAACCGCTTTTAGAGCCAATTGAAATTAAAATTCAAGAAAATATCAAAGGAGAACTATGAGCAATATACAAGTACTAAGTATCGGTGATGTTGTAACGGATGCATTTATTGAGCTCTTACCGCAAGAAGCTGAAATAGAGCACGATAATACGAGGCATCCACTATTATGTATGACTTACGGCACTAAGATACCATTTAAAGATGCAGTCATTATAAATGGAGTTGGCAATGCAGCTAATGCAGCCGTGGCATTTGCTAGGCTGGGATTGCACTCAGCCTTTATGAGTAATATTGGTGATGACAAAGTTGGCCGAGAAATATTAAAAGATTTACATAGCAACAAAGTGTCTACCGAATTTATTCATACCAACATAGGCAAAAAAAGTAATTATCACTATGTATTGTGGTATGGATCGGATAGAACAATACTGATAAAGCATGAAAAATATGACTATAAGTGGCCAGAGATTCGTAAATATCAAACCCCAGAATGGATATACCTCAGCTCGATAGGTGAAACTGGAGGGCCTATACACGAAGAGCTCGAAAAATACATGAGAGACAATCCTAGTGTCAAGCTTGCTTTTCAGCCAGGTACTTTTCAGATTCGAGAAGGACTGAAGAAACTAAAGAATATCTATGCAAAGACAAATATTTTGGCTGCAAACAAAGAGGAGTTTCAGCAGATTCTAGACACCCAATCCAATAGCGAAAAGACTTTGATAGATAAAATGCACGAGTGTGGACCTAAGATAGTACTACTCACCGATGGACCAAATGGTGCATATGCGTCGGATGGTAAGCAGATAGTCTATATGCCACCATATCCAGACCCCAAACCTCCATTGGATCGAACAGGAGCAGGCGATAGCTATACCAGTACATTTACATACGGCATCATGCAAGGTAAGAGCATGCAGGAATCTTTGGCATGGGCTGGTGTGAACTCTATGAGTGTGGTGCAGCAGGTAGGTGCTCAAGCAGGACTTCTAGAAGAAGAAGAGATCGAAACATTGCTTAAAAAAGCGCCAAAAAATTATTCTCCTAAAGTGTTATAATAATACTTATGCCTCAAGATAAAATGTATGATCTTATAATAATTGGTGCAGGACCAGCCGGAATGACTGCCGGAGTGTATGCTGCTCGAAAACGACTCAAAACCCTCATACTCACCCAGGATATCGGAGGGCAAATGGCTTGGAGTAGTGATGTAGAAAATTACCCAGGATTTAGTATGATTAGCGGTGCAAATTTGGTAGAAAAATTTGAAAATCATATTGAGCATTTCCGTGATGTATTGGAATTGAGACTTGTCAATAAAGGTGTTGGTGAAATAACCAAAAACAAGACTTACTTCTCTGTGAAGACAGCGGATGGCAATGTGGAGCACACTCGTGCTGTCATTGTTGCTGGAGGTCGAGTACCTAAGCCGCTCGGTGTAAAAGGTGAAACTGAGTTTTTGAATCGTGGTGTTAGTTATTGTGCATGGTGTGACGGACCGATATTTAGAAACAAGGATATTGCAATCATCGGTGGAGGCAACTCTGCTCTAGATACCGCTATCAATATTGAGAAATCAGTCAAATCCATAGTAATCGTAAATAGTGCCAAAGAACTAACTGGTGATAAGACAATGATAGACAAAGTGATAAACGCACATAATATCAGGATACTCAATAACACCAAAGTAGTGAGTATCAATGGTGATAAGTTTGTAAACTCAGTTACAATCAAGCCAAACGATAAAGAACAGTCGCAGGAAATTAAGCTAAGCGGTGTATTTATAGAGATAGGTAGCATACCAGCTACGGCCTATCTCAATCAATTGTTGAAACTCAATCAGAACGGAGAAATAGTTGTAGATAAGAACAATATGAGTTCAGTTGCAGGAGTGTTTGCGGCTGGAGATATCACTGATATTGTTGAAAAACAGATCATAACTGCTGCAGGCGAAGGCGCCAAAGCAGCTATAAGTGCATCAAAGTATATCGCTCGATTCAATGAGTAGCATTGACTATACCTGTTTGATAATCTAAAATATTACATACCATAAGAACTATAAGGAGACTTAGTGCAGAACGACATCAAAACTAAAAGTACTGATTTTTTACCCGGCAAACCAAGCATCGATAGTGTGGCCAAATCTTCAGCACCACCAACTAACACTGACAGTAATCTAAGACCAGTAGCCGGACCATCAAGTGCACATGTAATAGACCTTAAAAAATCATCAATATCTCCAGCAGACTCACCACTACTAAGTCCAAATGATGCTGGAAGTGAGATAGAAAAACCTACCAGTATTACCCCTGAATTTGATGGAATTCAAAAAGACACGACTCCCAAGTCTGACATAGTTGTTAAGCCAATCATGGATGAACCAACACCTCCTGTAAGTTCTAGTACTCCAAATATCGACACCAGCAATTCTCAGTCTGCACCTGACTCCATCACAGATACTCAAGAAAAGACTGATATCAACAATCTAAACCTTACCGACTCTAGTCCTCATCAAGAAGCATTAGATACTGACAAAAAACCAAAGAAATCATCAAAACTCAAATGGCTTCTGCTGGCATTTTTGTTTATAATTATTGGTGCAGCAATTGCTGTAGGCGTTATATACGCCCTCAACTACTTAGCTGTATAATATAAAGTAGTTATTAATAAGGAATTAAATATATGAGCAAAGAAGATTCAAAGCAAGAAAAAGTGATAATATACACTACTCCTTGGTGTCAGTTCTGTAAGCATGTAGAAGCTTACTTGGATGAAAAAAAGGTACCTTATGAGAAAATAGACGTTCAGGCCGATCAAGCCAAAGCCAAAGAAATGATTGATAAATCAGGTCAAATGGGTGTGCCTGTAACGGATATTCACGGCGAAATTATTGTAGGATGGGATAAGCCTAAGTTCGAAGCAATACTGGCCAAGTAGTTTAAATATTATAAGTCACAAAAACAGTCCGTATCTTATGCGGATTGTTTTATAATATATGCATGAGTAAATTCAATCTCAACTCCAAATATCAACCAGCTGGGGATCAACCTGAAGCTATCAAGCAATTATCAAAAGGTCTTCAGAAGGATTTCAAAGATCAAACTTTGCTAGGAATTACAGGCAGTGGCAAAACATTCACCATGGCAAATGTAATTGCTAACTATGACAAGCCAACTCTTATACTGAGTCACAACAAAACTCTTGCGGCCCAACTCTACGGTGAATTTAAGGAATTTTTCCCAGATAACGCTGTACATTATTTTGTAAGTTATTTTGATTACTATCAACCAGAAGCTTATATTGCTCGTTCAGATACATATATTGAGAAAGATAGTGCAATCAATGAAGAAATAGATCGACTTCGTCATGCTACTACTGCAGCTCTGCTAAGTCGCAAAGACGTCATAATTGTAGCGTCAGTAAGTTGTATATATGGCATAGGAAATATCACTGATTATACAAATATGACAGTCGAGCTAAGCTTGGGAGAGCGCAGAGTTAGAGATAAATTACTTCGTCAGCTCAATGATATCCAATACCAACGCAATGACTCATCTTTCGAAAGAGGAAATTTCAGGGTACGAGGGGAAAACCTCGATATATTTCCAGTAGGTGAAGATTTTGCTTATCGCATAGAATTCTTTGGCGATGAAATATCAGCTATCAAACAAATTGATTATCTTACCGGTGAAGTCACTAAGAATCTTGAAGAAGTTATGATATTTCCAGCCAAGCACTACGTAACTCCGCGTGATCAACTTCAAATTGCCATGGAAAAAATCAGAGTAGAAGCAGATGAGCGCATTGAATGGTTTAAGAAGAATGATATGTTACTCGAAGCACAGCGCATAGAAAGTCGAGTGAAATACGATCTAGAAATACTCGAGCAAACTGGCTATGTGAAAGGAATTGAAAACTATGCTCGGTATCTGACCAACAGGGAGCCTGGAGCCCAACCCGCCACTTTGATGGATTATTTCCCAGATGATTATCTGATGTTTATAGATGAATCACACATGACAATTCCTCAGGTGGGTGGTATGTACAATGGCGATCGAGCACGCAAAACCACCTTGATAGAGCATGGGTTTCGCTTGCCTTCGGCGCTAGACAATAGACCGCTCAATTTTACAGAGTTCGAAAGACATATAAACAAAGTGATATACGTGTCAGCAACACCGAGTGAATACGAAATGAGCAGAAGTCTGCAAAAAGTAGAGCAAATCATTCGCCCCACCGGCCTATTAGATCCAATCATCGAAGTGAGAGGATCGGAGCACCAAGTCGATGATCTGCTAGCTGAGATTCAAGAAAGAGTAAATAAAGGTGAGAGAACTCTCGTTACCACACTTACTAAGAGAATGGCCGAAGACCTCACGGATTATATGCAAGATATAGGAATAAAAGTGCAGTATTTGCATAGCGATGTGGATACACTAGAACGTACCGATATATTACGTGATCTGCGATTGGGTGTGTATGATGTGTTGGTGGGTATCAATTTACTCCGAGAAGGACTGGATCTACCAGAGGTAAGCCTAGTAGCAATTATAGATGCTGATAAAGAAGGATTCTTGCGATCTGAGACAAGCCTCATACAGACTATTGGTAGAGCAGCCCGACATCAAGACGGTAAAGTGATAATGTATGCCGACAAAATGACAGGCAGTATGGAGCGCGCTATCAAGATCACAACTAATAGGCGCAAAGTACAAGAGGATTATAACCAGACCCATGGCATAACCCCAAAGACCGTCCAAAAAGCTTTGGCCGATAGTATGCAGGCTGAAGTAGATGCTGAGAAGTCTGATTTGCAAACCATAGATTTCAAAAAAGTACCCAAGGATGAGCTGCAGTTTATTACCAAACAACTCACTGAGCAAATGGAGCTTGCAGCCGCCAACTTGCAATTCGAAAAAGCCGCAGAACTGCGTGACCAGCTAGAAGAAATAAAAGATGTAGTGAGTAGTAAAAGGATGAGTAGATGAGCGAACCAACACCAGACAATAATGCCAAAAGCGAACCAGCAATATCGCCTGATACGATAGCTGACCTTAAGGCCATGGCGACAAGTAAAAAAGACAAGCCAAAAGCCGAAGATCCAGAGCCAGACAAGACCAGTAATTGGGAAGAAACATATAGAAGAAATCAAATCAACGAAAGTGAGGGCGATGTGAAAGACGAGCAACTTGAAGCTGCTTGGGCCGACTATCCAGGCTATGGAGAGTACTATCAAAAAGTTAACGCGGAGCGTGCAGAAAGAGCCAGAGCCAAGATAGAAAAGTTTGGCTCAGTAACTATTATAGCTAGCATTAATGTGGATCACATGACTGGCAAAACCATCGATGGCCACGATTATAATCCTAGTGCCGAGAACCATAGAGACATCGAGGCCGCATGGCAAAAGTACCTAGCTGAGACACCACCAGAAGAAAGATTTGTAATTTTTGAAGGAAATAGTGAAAGTTTCTCAGATAGAGACACCGCCATACAACTACGTACTGAAGCTGGTATGATGATGTTTTTGGCTGATCAAGAATCTGTGCAAAGAACTAGCGGCGAGCCAAGCGACTTGGTTGTAGCTGAAGAATTTGAAAAAGCAGGGATATCTAAAGAGGAAACCGCGTTACTCTTCACACTGAGATCTCTAGCTACACATGCTAGTAGTGAACCAATTGGTGATATGAAATTTCAATTTTATCCACACATGCAATCTGTAGGGTTTGAAGGATTTCCGCTATACACCGAAGATCAAAAAAAAATATTCAAAACTGAAAATGGTCAATTTGTCGATAGTAGCCCAGAGGCAGAAGAGAAAAGAACTCAAATCAATCGAGAAATATTTGAAAAAATAAGCCCCTATGTAGAAAAGTGGAATGTTGCCCTAGAAAGCTATGGACTACCCAAGATGCTAATAACTGACTCTCAAGAGATAATTTTTGAAGAGCCAGTTTCAAGAGGAGATGTAGCCAATAGTGGAAACCCATCGGGCGAGGGATTCCACTCTGAGCGAATGGCACAAATGACAGCTATAAGGGATAAGCACATATTTAAAACCATAACCGAAGTTACCAAATCAGGCAAAAAACCCTTTGTAGTCTATGGGGGTTCGCATGTAGTGAGTCTTGAGCCAGTACTCAAGCAGTACTACGGCTCTCAAAGAGTCCTTGAATAGTATTGACTTTGGTGATACAATTGAGCCTTAATTTATGGCTCAACACGACAAAATCATCATCAAGGGTGCCCGTGAGCACAATCTTAAGAACATCGATGTAGAAATCCCTCGGGACAAGTTGGTGGTGATTACCGGACTCTCCGGAAGCGGTAAGAGCTCACTAGCATTTGATACTATCTATGCCGAAGGCCAACGAAGATATGTGGAGTCACTCAGTGCATACGCTCGACAGTTTTTAGGTCTGATGGAAAAGCCAGACGTCGATCAGATAGACGGACTAAGTCCAGCAATATCCATTGACCAAAAATCATCTAGTCGCAACCCTCGATCGACCGTAGCTACCGTCACTGAAATATATGACTATCTAAGACTATTATTTGCACGTATCGGTATTCCGCACGATCCTGATACTGGTGAGGTATTGACTCGTCAAACACCCCAACAAATAGTCGATATTATCAAGCAATATCCCAAGGATACCAAGATCATAGTATTGGCACCTATCGTCAAAGACAAGAAGGGCGAACACCGACATTTACTTGAGGAAGCTCAGAAAGCTGGCTATACAAGGGTGAGATTGGACGGAAGAATCTATGAAATAGATGAAGTTCCTGCAATCGATCGTAATAAAAAGCACACTATAGAAATAGCAGTAGATAGAATCAATATCGATGCCGAAAATCCTCAAAGACTAGTAGAATCAGTTGAGGCTGCCCTTCATTTGGGTGAAGGTGTGATCAATATATTAAGTTTTGATACTAATGAAGAGAAGTTATTCTCAGAACACTTCACTACTGCCAATTCGGAGTATGCATTACCAGAGATAGAGCCAAGACTATTTAGCTTCAACTCTCCCCATGGAGCATGTCCAAAATGCATGGGACTAGGCTCGCTTTTAATTGTTGATCCGGATCTTATAGTGCCCAACAAAAAGCTTAGCATCGCAGAAGGTGCCATACGACCGTGGAGCAGAACTACTCAACGCTTGAGTTGGTATACCAAGCTACTTGAAGCAGTGGCAAAAATACATAAATTCAATCTAAATGTTCCAGTAGAAAAACTGTCTAAGTCTAGCTTTGATATCATCTGTTATGGTACTGGAGATCAAGAAATAGGTGTACCCGGACCAGGTGGAAAAATATATAGAACTAAATTCGAGGGTGTAATACCTAATCTAGAAAGAAGATATCGAGAAAGCGATAGTGATTTTGTAAAAAGAGAGATTGAAAAATACATGACTACTCAGATATGTACTGAATGTAATGGTAAAAGACTTAAGCCAGAAGTACTAGCCATCACCATCAAAGACAATTCTATAGCAGACATTACGGAGCTGACTGTAGAAGATGCATTGGATTATTTTTCATCTTTGAAACTAGTAGACCAAGAAGCCACCATAGCCAATCAGATACTAAAAGAGATAAATGCTAGACTGAAGTTCTTAAACGATGTTGGCTTGAGTTATCTATCGCTCAATCGTGCAGCCAATACTCTAGCTGGCGGTGAAGCACAACGCATCCGCCTTGCTACACAAATAGGCTCAAGCCTAATGGGTGTACTCTATATATTAGATGAACCATCAATTGGCTTGCACCAGCGAGATAATGATAGATTGATCGAAACTCTAAATACACTTAGAGACCTAGGCAACACTGTAATAGTAGTAGAGCACGATGAAGATACCATCAAAGCTGCAGACTACGTGATAGATATTGGTCCTCTAGCTGGAGAAGAAGGTGGTAAAGTCGTTGCTGCAGGGAGCCCTAGCGAAGTTCAAAAGGTCAAGGATTCTTTGACTGGTCAGTACCTGAGCGGTACCAAAAAGATAGAAATTCCAAAGAACCGACGCAAACCAGATGGAAGATACTTGGAAATAATAGATGCCACTGAACACAATCTAAAAAATGTAAATGTAAAAATTCCACTAGGAATCATGACGGTTGTTACAGGCGTATCAGGTAGCGGTAAGTCCAGTCTTATCAATGATATTTTGGCGCGCAAACTAAGCCAAGAATATCATCGTTCACAAGAGCCAGCTGGTAAGTTTAAGCAGATAAACGGGACAGAGCATCTGGACAAAGTGATAGATATAAATCAAAGCCCAATCGGTCGAACTCCCCGCAGTAATACAGCTACTTATACAGGTACTTTCAATGACATTCGAGATTTATTTGCTATGGTCCCAGAAGCTAAGATTCGTGGCTATAATTCTGGTCGGTTTAGCTTCAACGTCAAAGGCGGAAGATGTGAGAACTGTAAAGGTGACGGAATAATAAAAATCGAAATGCATTTTTTACCAGACGTGTATGTAACCTGTGAATCTTGCAATGGTAAAAGATACAATCGCGAAGCACTAGAAATTCTTTATAAAGGAAAGAATATCTCAGATGTATTAGATATGACAGTTGAAAAAGCCTGCGAATTTTTTGCAAATATACCATCGATTTCCAGAAAGCTAGAAACATTACGAAGTGTAGGGCTTAGCTATATCAAATTGGGTCAACCAGCTACCACATTGTCTGGAGGAGAAGCACAGCGTATCAAGCTCGCCTCTGAACTTAGCCGTCGAGCTACCGGTAAGACCTTATATATCTTGGACGAACCAACTACTGGCTTGCACTTTGAAGATGTCAAGAAGCTATTAGAAGTCCTCCAGGCTCTTGTGTCATTGGGAAATTCAGTACTAATAATTGAACACAATCTGGACGTAGTAAAATCGTGTGATTGGGTCATAGACTTGGGACCAGAAGGCGGTAATGGTGGTGGACAAATCATAGGCAGTGGTACTCCAGAGCAGATTGCCAAGATCAAAGGATCTTATACTGGTCAGTATTTGAAAAAGATATTGTAGCTTGGCTTATCGAAAATGATATGCAATCATAAAGTATGAACAATACGCTAAAAGCAAAACTTTCTAAGTTACCAAACACTCCTGGAGTTTATTTCTTTCTCAATAAATCTGGTGATATTATATACATTGGGAAGGCTACTAGCTTGAGATCAAGGGTTCGTTCATATTTCCAATCCAAGCACAATGATTATAAAACTCCACTACTGGTACAAAACATCTATGATTTACGAACTATCGATGCTAGTTCAAGTGTAGAAGCACTATTTCTGGAAGCAGAATTTATTAAGCGCCACAAGCCGCTCTATAATGTAAGAGAAAAAGATGATAAGAACTTTATCTATATCAGGGTAGCTATAAATGAAGATTTTCCATACATCATAATTGTACGAAGACCTGATGATGATAAGTCCAGATATTTTGGTCCATTTGTTGCTTCATATCAAGTAAAAGAAGCCTTAAGATATCTTCGCAAGACTTTTCCGTATTACACAAAATCGCAAAAATTACATATTTCAAAATTAGAATATCAAATCGGCAATATTCCACATCCATCAATCTCGAAACAAGATTACAATGCCAGTATTCGTAAGTTGATGCTTATATTTGAAGGTAAAACAAATAAGCTTTTGTCTCAATTAGAAAAAGAGATGAATAGTCTAGCAAAGACGAAGGACTTTGAAAAAGCCGCCGAAATTCGTAATCAATACTTAGCCATAAAAGGCCTAAGTACCAAGATATCTATTGGAGACGATGAAAGTCATGACATTCAGCTAGATCAAGCACTTAGCCAATTATCAAAAACCTTGAATTTAAAAAGTAATCCTAGGCGAATCGAATGCTACGATATAAGTAACTTTTCTGGGGTAGATGCTGTGGCTAGTATGATAGTTTTTACAGACGGTATTCCAGATCAAAAACAATATCGACATTTCAAAATGAGAGTCAAAGGTCCAAATGATTTTGCTATGATGCAAGAAACACTACATAGAAGATTCTCTATTAGAAATTCTAAGTGGCCTCAACCAGATCTGATTATTGTAGATGGTGGCAAGGGGCAGTTAAGCTCAGCGATTAAAACATTACAAGAGATGGATATAGATGTGCCAATTTGTGGATTGGCTAAAAGGTATGAAACCATCGTGGTACAAGAAATTACAAATGGTAATATTAACTATATTGAGCATAACTTTGAGATAAAATCACCTGTATTACACTTGGTTCAAAGAATTAGAGATGAGGCACATCGTTTTGCAATAAGTTATCATAGAGTAACCCGCAAAAAACGAATAGACAATTCAGAGTTAGACAGAATTCCTGGTATCGGACCATCTACTTCAAAAAAATTGCTAAGGAGATTTAAAAGCGTTAAAAGCATAAAGTCTGCTGAAATAGACAGCATAACTAAGGAAGTGGGTTTATCAAAGGCTCAAATTATTAATAAGTATTTTGAAAATCACAAATAGAATTCAAGTAGTATCTATCCTTTAAATCTTATAAAATTTCTGATAGAATAGAGCGGTGTTAAAGAGATTTTTGTTGTCATGGTTAGTTAACGGAGTTGGATTATTCATAGCATCGCTGCTATTCTCTGGCGTCGGTTACGGCAATAAAATAATTGTATTGGTAGTAGCAAGTCTGATATTTGGACTTGTCAACTCACTTGTGAGACCTCTTATCATACTACTTAGCTTGCCGGCGATCGTTTTGACCTTAGGACTCTTTACTTTTATAGTCAATGCTTTGATGCTTTGGATTACTAGCTTGATTTATCCAGCTTTTCAGGTAAATTCCATAACATCAGCGGTTGGTGCAGTGATAATAGTTTGGTTTATTAATTACTTTTTTGATTTATTTATTTTCAAGGATAAGGAGCAGTAGTATGAGAAATACATTAGCAATAATTACAGTAATATCAAGTATCATGTTGATTGTAGCGATTTTGCTACAGAATCAAGGAAGTGGACTGGGTACTGCTTTTGGTGGAGAAAGTAATTTTTATAGAACTAAAAGAGGTGCAGAGCAAGTATTGTTCTATTTTACGATAGTGCTTGCTGTAGTATTCGTTGGATCTCTCATCGGCCTCTTGTTAGTTAAGTAACAATCCGATGAGTTCTTATTTTCGTTTTCAACTCAATAGAAAGAGCAGAAGGTATAAAAATAAACTTCGCGCATGGAGACGTTGGATCGTAAATTATACTGACCGCCATATCTTTGGTGGTTGGGAAAAGTTTGGTCAATCCCGATGGGTATTTGTATCATTATTGATGGTTTTTGCACTTAGCTGTTTCGGTTTTTGGCAACAAATACAAGCTCAATCAGACAGCTTTTTAACTACAGCGGCAGATTATGGGGGAACATATGCTGAGGCTTTAAGCGGACAAGTCAAAGGCGTAAATCCACTTTATCCAGATAATTCAGCTACTACCGATGTCACATCGGTTGTCTTTTCTGGTCTCACTAGGGTTAATAGCAATCGCAAGATAGAACCAGATCTTGCTAGTAGTTGGGAAGTGAGCGCCGACAAGAAATCATATACATTCAAATTACGACCAAATCTCAAATGGCATGATGGATATAAACTGGATGCCAATGATGTGGCATTTACTATCTCAAGAATACAAAACCCCGATACAAGAAGCCCTCTTGCAAGCAATTGGACCGGTGTGAACTATGAGGTCATAAATGATACAACTATCAAGTTTAGCTTGCCAAATAGCTATGCTCCATTCTTATACAACACCACAGTTGGTATAATACCCAAACATATTCTTGAAGGAGTTCGGCCGGGTCTCACCAGAACTTTTGAATTCAACCAAAAGCCAATTGGAAGCGGGCCATATAAATTACCTGTAATAAAGGAAAACAGTGACGAATTAAATCTTGTTGCATTTGAAAACTACCATTTCAAGAAACCATTTATTGATAATCTCAAATTCGTACAATACGATAGCGAAAACGATTACCTTGATGGTTATCAAAAAAAACAAGTCAGTGGATTTGCTATCAGCGACCCAAAGATCGAGAAGAAAGCAAGCCAAATAGATCAGATCAAGATCAACCATTTGAGCTTGCCAGCTTATGGAGCACTTTTTTTCAACATGGGCTCACCAACTGTAAGCGATGTGAACTTAAGAAAAGCGCTCTCATATGCCACCGACAAAAAATCAATAGTCAAAAATCAGCTCGACTCACAGGCTGTAGTAGCCAACTATCCCATATTAGCTGGTTATTCAGGATTCGATAGTACCACGCCAAAATACAATTTCGATGAAGCCAAAGCCAAGACTATACTTGCTGGAATGGATCAGGAAAAACTTAAAAATACTCGTATACGCCTCGCAACGCTCAAGGGTTCTGTATACGAAGATGTCGCACAGTCAATAAAAGATATGTGGTCCAAGGTTGGAATACAAGTGGATATTGCAAGTGTTGACCTAGATGAATTACAGCAATTTTATATTCGAACTAGAAATTATGACGTACTACTTTATGGACAAGATATAGGCTACGACTCAGATATATATGCATATTGGCACTCTTCTCAGGCAAAAGACCCAGGTCTCAATGTGAGTCAATACATCAATACCGAAGCTGATAAATATCTAGAAACAGGTAGATTGGCAAAAGATTTGGACTACAAAAATAGTAGGTACTCAGCTTTCTTGCAGGCTTGGTCTAAAGATTTACCAGCAATTATATTATATAGCCCATATTTCAATTATGCTCAGAGTATAGAAGCAAAAGGATTTAGTGCAAATAAGATAGTCGAACCAAGCAATAGATTCTACAATATCCAAGACTGGTATGTATTAACCAAGCAGGCTACCAAATCTAGCCAGAAATAAGTATCATAGTAAGTATAAATTGGCCGAAGTGGTGGAAATGGTAGACACGCTAGCTTCAGGAGCTAGTGGAACGTAAGTTTCGTGGAGGTTCAAGTCCTCTCTTCGGCACCAATGAAATTATTGTTTGGTATAGTAAAAGTTATACCCTGAATCCCTATTTCTATCCCAAGTATAGTTAGGCCTGAGTAGACACCAGAATTGTTTGTAGCAATTTACCCCTGCTAATTGGTTCTCAAAAGTCTGAGCAACACTTTGCTCGACATTATTTCCAATCCTCGTCAATACTGCTCCTTCTGGTATGCCAGAAACTGGTCTTACACAAAATTCTGTATTTACTGGTATCCCAAATGAGAACCTACCCTCAGCATCTGTAGTGACTGTTCTATCTGCACTACATATTGTAAGCACTACTCCAGGGAGCGGGGCATCATTTAGTGTCACTCTTCCATTTACTATCACATTGTAACTTCCGGATGTTATACCAAATGGCTTAGGAGGAGGCGAGGGTGCGGGAGGAGGTGTTACAGCAGAATTAGTTACGGTCGATATTTGATCTTCTACTGAGCTTGGCACTACAGCGCCTTTTGACCAGCAACTAAAGCTTGAGCTCCAAGGTGCTGTACCTGCTTGAGCAAACGATAAGTAGAATCTTTCGTCTTGCACTTCAGGCGGTGCATCGGCGGGATCATAGTACCCTTTGTAATTACCCCATGTAGAATAGCTGTATTGATATGCTCCTCGATACTTCGGGTTTTTCTTGTTGCCATAGAAGGTACCGGATTCGCATTGCGCTATCCTGGGACGCCAGTAGTCGGGATTGTCCCTAAAGACCGTGACTCCAGTAGCAAAAGAGCGATAAATGAAAAAGATACCGAAGATCAAAAATACTATTATTAGAATAAACAGTAGAGGCTTGTTTTTGACTGCATTCTTAAGAGGATGTTTGCCTGTATTCGATTTTTTATTTTTCATTATACTTATCCTTAAGATAACATTTTGATATATAATAGGTCAATTCTATAGGTTGTCCAATTGATAAAAATTACAATAATTGTTATGATTATTTTAAATGAAATCAATCCCTCGAAATCTATCCAGTCTATTAAATGGAGAATTGACCTGTTCAGAAAAGGCGCGTGAGTATTTCTCTACCGACGGAAGTATCTTCAAGATCAATCCTAAGATAATAATTTATCCAAAAAATGAAGAAGACTTAATCAACACTGTGAGATATTTGAGTTGGGAAGTTCAAGAAGGTAATAATATATCTATAACAGCACGCGGTAAGGGTACTGACCAGGGTGGCGGTGCATTGGGAGATGGAGCTATGCTTGTATTCCCAGCTCATATGAAAGCTCTCAAGGATATTACGAAAAATACAGTGACTGTGCAACCTGGTATGATATATTCACATCTGCAAGGAATACTTCAGAGCCATTGGCGTTTTTTACCTCCATATCCAGCTAGTGTAGACTTTTGTACACTAGGAGGTGCTGTTGCAAATAATTCTTCTGGCGAAAAAACTCTCAAGTATGGATCTACCCGCAACTGGGTCAAAAGCCTAAGAGTGGTGCTGAGCAATGGGGATGTGATAACTACCTCTAGATTGACCAAGAAACAGCTCAAAAAGAAGAAAAACCAACCCGACTACGAAGGTCATATATATCGTGAAGTCGATAGAATTATTGAAGAGAATAAAGCTTTGCTTAACAGCACAAAACTAAAAGTAAGTAAGAACTCTACTGGTTATGATTTATGGGATGTCAAAAAGAAAGATGGGTCATTTGACCTTGGCCAGCTTTTTATAGGCTCGCAAGGGACTTTAGGAATAGTTTCTGAAATTACTTTTTATACCCAGCCCTATAATCCACAGACTACACTACTAGTAGCGCATTTTGATGATGCTATCAAAGCAGAGCAAGCTGTTCGTAAGATATTACCACTGGGGCCAAGTGCCGCGGAATTGGTTGATTATCATACTCTAGAGTTTATTGCAGAGCACAATCCCGAAATGCTAAAGGGTATAGATGTAAATAATCTACCCAAGATTATATTGCTAATTGAGTTCGATGATGATAAATCAAAGCTTAGACACAAAAAAACACTCAAAGCCCACAAGATACTCTCTAGCTATACAGAAATAGTGAAGTACGCCGCAACCATAAAAGAGCAGAATAATCTCTGGAGCATACGAAGGGGGGCAGCAGCAGCTATATGGACTCATCAAGGAGCGAAAAAAGCACTACCTATTATAGAAGACGGAATAGTACCAATTGATAAGTTTACTCAGTATCTAGAAGATGCTTATAAACTATTCAAGAAATACAATATAAAAATTGCTACTTGGGGACATGCTGGAAATGCCAATATGCACATTCAGCCGTTTTTGGATCTATCCAATATGCGAGATCGCTCAAAGGTATTTGATCTGGCAGATGATTACTACAAAATGATCATCAAACTTGGCGGTAGCACAAGTGCTGAACACAACGATGGGATTATGCGTGGCCCTTACCTCAAGGGCTTATTTGGAGCTAAACTGTATGGTGTATTTAATGAGATCAAAGATTTATTTGATCCTCTAAATTTCTTGAACCCCACTTCAAAGATGAATGTCACTAAACAAGATGCGATGATCAAAATGCGTAAAGAATATTCTATGAAGCATCTGCACGAAAACTTACCTTCAGATTACAATCACTAGAATAAAAAGTTAATAATTGGTAGAATAATCAATGTGTTCTTTATTTCCAATCCGAAAAATTAAACTAATATCTTACTGTTTGATTTTTCGAAGGGGAAGAATTATATGATTATTGAAATATTTTTTTAAAATATGAAAAGTTAAATATAATTCTGACGAGCGGACGTGGTGGAACTGGTAGACACGCAAGCTTGAGGGGCTTGTGGCCGAAAGGCTGTGGAAGTTCGAGTCTTCTCGTCCGCACCAATGAAATTATTTTATTCTCTTAGCCGAATCTATGACGTTCTTTAGTAGCATCACTACAGTAAGGGGGCCTACACCACCCGGTACTGGAGTGATGATACTAGCTACTTTTTTTACACTGTCAAAATCAACATCACCCTTGAGTCGATGATTTACGTCGTTTATGCCTACATCTATGACTACAGTACCTTTTTTGATCATCTCAGTTTTTACTAGACTAGGCGAGCCAGCGGCAGAGATGACTATATCTGATTGCATGGTTAAATTTGACAGATCTTTAATCTGCCGATGACCAACCAATACTTTTGCACCTGAATGCTCCAGCAAATATCGGAGTGGCATTCCTACCAGATGACTTCTTCCAATCACTGTGACTGTTTTGTTTTGCAAATCTATATTGTATTCATGTAATATTCGCATTACCGCTAGAGGTGTAGCAGGAACTATGCCTGGCTTGTTTTGCTCTAACGCTGCTTGATTGGTACTAGTGAGTCCATCCACATCTTTTTCTGGTGCTACATAGTCGATCAGATCTTGAGGGTCATACCAGCCGGACAAGGGGAGTTGTAGTACTATTCCGTGATTATTCCTATCTTCACTTATCTCTTGCACTATTCGTTTACACTCCGAATGATTTTTACCACTTAGATCTACAAATTCTGCATCTACTCCTATTTCTTCGGATCGCTTGAGCTTCATACGAATATATACTTGAGATCTGTCGTCTGGCTCAATAGCTATGATTACCAGTTTTGGAATGATTCCTTTTTGCTTCAAATCATCAGCTTCACTTTTGAGCTGATCTGCTATGTTTTGGGCTAGTTGTTTGCCATCTACTACGGTTGTCATGGTTTAGAAAAGTTTAATTTTTAATTGCTTTTTTCGTTTTTTGTTGCCAGAGATACTGAGCCGGTAGTAAATTATTATAATCAGATAGAGTAATAAAGTGGAGGCTATTAATGTATGTCCTAGGAAAATGGCATAATCATTTACCAGGTATAATTTGTACCATATAACAATTACCGCAAATAGTCTTACTACCTCACCGATTATCGATATATCCAAAGAAGAATGACGCCTTATGACATGCACTATTTGTAGCACATTGTTCAAGCATAGTCCTATATAGGCGATGATGGTTAGTATATCAATAGTACTCATGTCTTCTATTAGTATATCAAAAAAGACCTCAAGAAAGGTCTTTTTATGGTGGGTGATGAGGGGCTCGAACCCCCGACCTCCTCGGTGTAAACGAGGCGCTCTAGCCAGCTGAGCTAATCACCCGAATCAAGATATACTAAGATAGTATACTAAAAAAAGTTTGTTTTGTCATCTGTTAAGTTAATGCATTTCTTTCAAAAAGTATTAGAATTCAATTTTTTTTGGTGCGATTCAATTCAGATTCTGCGAGCCTTGTATCATATTCTTGTCTGACTCTCTTGGCAATATACTCAAACTTCACTGGATCGGCTAGCCATGTCTCGTAATCCATACCATCGACTTCGCGGTCGAGCACTTGATCATTTCTGGTTTTTTCAGTTATGACATCTATCTCGGATCCGTCTTCGGAAATCGCCTTGCCCTCACAATCTTCATACCAACCATAGTCGAATAGCTCCCAGTCTCGGACTCTTTCGCGTTCTTCTGGCGTGAGCTCCCAAACAGTACCAGATACTTTACAGCCCGGATGATACTCTATCACATAGCTTTCAAAGCCTTCGCCCCATACATTTCTAAGTATTTGTCTAGGTGATTTTGGCTCTGGAGCATTGGGCATTACTGTATCTGGAATTTGCTCAAGTGTTTGTACTCCTAATTGGTAATCTTGCAAAACTGCTGGTCTACCGACCAACTGCTCGGCTGGTTTGCCCAATATGGCTGCTATCATTCTTGCATCACGATTGGCGCCATATCCAAAATAAAGTACTTTATTTGTCATGTATAATTTGATAATTTCAATTTTTGGTGCGGGTAGGGAGACTCTAACTCCCGGCCTCATCCTTGGCAAGGATGCGCTCTAAACAACTGAGCTATACCCGCGTGGTGGCGAGACTCGGATTCGAACCGAGGACACGAGGCTCTTCAAGCCACTGCTCTACCAACTGAGCTATCTCGCCTCATCAAAGTTATGTTTTATATTTGCATAAAATTAACAAGTTAATTATATTCCAATTGTCACTTAGCTTTTCCTTTCAAATCAATAAAAACTTCACTTTTTATCGATTTGGTTAAGAACTAGAAACGACTAATAAAATATAAATAACGTAAATAATCATAGCAGATAATAGGTATCAATTCCAGACCTTTCGAGTATCGGTAAAAACAGGTATAATATGCACTATCTTGCCTCTATAACTGCTTGGCTAAATCAAGCGAATCAGTTGAAAAAAGAGAGAAGAGAAAGTGTAAAAATATAAGTTCTGATATAACGTGGCGCGTTGGCCGAGTGGTTAGGCAAGGGTCTGCAAAACCCTGTACACCGGTTCAAATCCGGTACGCGCCTCCAAATACATATTCGAGCGCGGGTGGTGGAATTGGTATACACGACAGACTTAAAATCTGTTGCCCAAAGGGCTTGCGGGTTCGAGTCCCGCCCCGCGCACCATCTATTTATCATTATCAATTATATTAATGTATAATATTAGCTAATCATGGCTACCACCATCAAACAACCAACTATTTCAACCGCCATCTCAGAGGGTTGGCAAAAAACCAAGAGTAATTATTCAGTGCTTATATTGAGTTTGTTGGTTTTGGCTGGTATCTCAATTGCATTTTCATTATTACGTAGCTTCCCTGGTCTTATTGCTTCTATTTTCGAAGATTCATCAGGTATAGCCCTGGCCACGTTTATACTTTTTGCATTATTTAGCCCTCTATTATTCGTGGCGGAAATGGCTGTCAATAACCTTACTGCGATAGGATTTACAAGGATTCAGCTCAATATCCTAGATGGCAAAAAAGCTCAGGTATCTGATCTGTTTAAAACCAATGGAGTATTTTGGCAGTATTTGGCCACCTCGTTGCTTGTGGGTCTAATTGTGTTTGGTGGATTATTGCTACTTATTGTGCCCGGGATAATCTGGTTTTTAAAATACCAATATGCCCCAATCTTGATAATTGATAAGAAGCTAGATATCACTGAAGCTATTCGCACCAGCGGCGAAATCACCAAAGGTCATAAAGGGTGGTTATTTGGCTTTGCAATAGTTATGGGCTTGATAAACATAGCAGGTGCCTTAGTGCTGATTGTTGGTCTGCTGCTCACTATTCCCATTACAATCATGGCCTATATCTATGTCTACAGACAATTTGGCTCAGGTGTAAAATCTAGTAAAGCTTAGTTTGTGCTATAATAACTAACATTAAAGGAGAAAACATATGATTCTATGGGTAATACCGGTAATAATAGTGCTAATCCTCATTTGGCTATGGGTTACTTACAATGGCCTTATCAAAGCACGCCTGAGAGCAAATGAAGCACTTAGTGATATTACAGTACAAGAAAAGAGAAGGCTAGATCTCATCCCTAACCTTATTGAAACAGTAAAGGGGTATGCCAAGCACGAAAAATCTACTTTTGAAGAAGTGACCAAGGCACGTACAGCAGTAATGAATACACCAGAAGATAATCTCGGTAAGCGAGCAAAAAATGAAAACATGCTATCAGATGCTTTGAAGAGTCTTTTTGCGGTGTCTGAAAACTATCCAGATCTTAAGGCTAACGAGAACTTCTTGAACCTCCAAAACGAACTAACTGATACTGAAGACAAGATCCAGGCTGCCAGAAGATTTTACAATGGCAATGTCAGAGACTTCAATATGAAACTTCAGGTATTTCCTACGAATATGATCGGTGGAACTCTCGGTTTTAAAGACTATGACTTTTATGATGTAGCTGAAGATGAAAAAGAAGCGGTTAAAAAAGCTCCAAGTGTAAAATTTTAATAATCGTTTTTAACCTGTAAAGCAGCCTATCAAAGGGCTGTTTTTGGTATAATATCTCTATGTACTCAGAAATAGCCAAAAACAAACGAAATAGCTATATATTGATATTTCTATTCTTGTTGGTGATTATTGGTTTGTGTTGGGTATTCTCACTGGCATATGACAATGTATTAATACTATTGCTAGGTGTTGGATTTTCAGTAGGCTACGCGTTGATCAGCTACTTCAATGCCGGATCTATGGTACTTGCCATATCCAAAGCCAAGCCAATCACCAAAAAAGACAACCAAAAGCTTTATAGAATAGTCGAAAACCTAACTATAGCAGCAGGTCTGCCGATGCCAAAGATATATATCATAGACGATAGTGCGCCAAATGCATTTGCTACCGGTAGAAATCCAGAGCATGGAGTTGTATGCGTCACTACTGGATTGCTAAATATGCTCGATAAATCCGAACTAGAAGGTGTGATAGCTCATGAACTAAGTCATATTGGAAATTATGACATTCGCTTTATGACTCTTGTAGTAATCTTAGTGGGCGTAATAGTTCTAATATCTGATTGGTTTATAAGATTTTCAATATTCTCTGACGATAGTGAGTCTGGTGGGGATCAATTTCGACTGATTATGATGTTAGTAGGAATAGTATTGGCAATCTTAGCACCGATTATTGGCATGCTGATGCAATTGGCTTTTTCACGCAAGAGAGAATATCTAGCCGATAGTTCGGCTGCTCTGCTTACAAGATATCCAGAAGGGCTAGCTAGTGCACTGGAAAAGATAGATAGTAATACCGAGCCACTGGAGGCTGCCAATAGGGCTACATCAAATTTGTACATTATCAACCCGCTAAGAGATAATGTAAAAGGCGATAAAAGAAGTCGGTTTGCTGGACTCTTTAGTACACATCCACCAACCAAAGAAAGAATAAAAAGATTAAGAGAAATGGGAGCACATTCATGAGCAAAACTAAAAGTAATTTAAATCCAGTCGAATTATTTAGGTCTACTTGCGATATATGGCTAAGATCTTTTTGGAAAATTATGTTTATGACGGCAGTAGTAGCCATCCCTGGCTCTTATACTGGAGTTTTGGCTTTTGATAGTGTCAATGACGCCAGTATCATAGCAAGTATAGCAGGCTTATATTTAACTCTAGCTCTTACTTATTCTTTTATCGATACAAATAAGCTATCAAGCAATAGATTTACAAAATTATACGTACTTTCGAGTGCGCGTTTTTTACCGTTTTTGTTTGCTTCCATAATATTTTCAGTTATTACACTTCCAGCTATACTCGGTGCATCCCTAATAATCCTAGCTATTTCGGCGCCTTTATCTCCTTTGTTTATATTGCTAGGAGTAGTATTGATAATTTCTTGTTTATACCTGCTACTCCGATTCAGCGTAGCAACGGTGCTAGTTGTGCAAAACGATATCACAGCATTCAATGCCTTTCGTTTGAGTTGGCAAGTGACCAATAAGCGTCTAATTGGTCTCTCTATTGCTTGGGTATTTATATTCTTTATATCAATTGCTTTGTCTGGTCTAGTTCTGACTGGTGCAGACTACTTTTTGTCAGCAGCAAATAATGTATATATCCAGGTTGCAATAAATGTCCTTCTTCTACTGTTTATATTGCCGCTTTTTATAGGCTATAGTGTAGAAATAACAAAGAGGCTTGAGCAGTGACCAAGCAAAAAGATATCAAGCGTATAAATCAACTACGTGAATGGATAAATACATATAACTACAAGTATTACGTACTTGATAAGCCAGAAGTGAGTGATGCTGTTTGGGATAGTCTCAATAATGAGTTAAAAGAATTAGAGGAAAAATACCCAGAATTAGTCGATGAGAGCTCGCCGACCCAAAGAGTGCAAGGCAAAGCTTTGGGTAAATTTAAAAGCGTTGAGCATACAAAACCGATGCTCAGCTTAAATGATATTTTTAGTATCGAAGAGCTTGAAAAATGGGAAAGTCGAATGCACAAACTATTGCAAAAGACTGATTTAGAATATTATGCCGAACTCAAAATGGATGGTCTTGCAATGAGCTTAGAGTACGAAAATGGCTCTTTCAAACGAGCTATCACGCGAGGAGACGGATATACAGGTGAAGATGTTACTCACACAGTGCGTACTATTCGTACTATTCCATTGCACTTACGTAAATCCAAAAATGTTCCGCATGAGGTTTATCAATATTTTGAGATTCGAGGGGAGGTAATTATACCAAGAGAAGAATTTGATCGCATCAATTCTGCTAGAGCAAAATCCAATAAGCCATTGTTTATGAACCCTCGCAATGCCGCGGCTGGTACAGTTCGCCAATTAGACCCAGCTGTTGCAGCAAGTCGTAGGTTAGAGTTCATTGCATATTCCATTGAGATGGATTTAGCAAAGCTGAAAACACATCATGATGAGCATGAGATAGCCCGTGAGCTTGGTTTCAAACTTGAGCCAAACGATAAGGTGTGTAAGGGTATTGCGGAAATTGAGATATTTATCAAGAAATGGGAAGATGCACGTACCAAGTTGGCTTATCAAACCGATGGTATTGTCATCACTATCAATAATAATGATGAGTTTGAAGTATTGGGTGTGGCCGGCAAAGCACCTCGAGGTGCTGTGGCCTTCAAGTATCCAGCAGAGACTGCTACCACTATTCTAGAAGATATCCGGGTTAGTATTGGTCGCACTGGAGCGGTTACGCCATATGCTGTACTTAAGCCAGTAGTTGTAGCCGGTAGCTTGATTCGAAGAGCAACTCTTCACAATCAAGGGGAGATCGAACGTAAAGATCTGCGTATAGGTGACACAGTTATTATTCGTAAAGCTGGAGATATTATCCCAGAAGTTGTAGAGCCAATCACAAAGCTTCGTACTGGCAAAGAGAAGAAATTCATCATGCCAAAAGTTATCAACGGTATCAAAGTAGTCAGACCGGAAGGAGAGGCGGTAGCAAGACTAGCTGATATGGGTTTTGGTGAAGTCAGGTGGCAACAACTCATACATTTTGTAAGTAAAAGTGCATTTGATATTGATGGATTGGGTGAAAAGATACTGGCTCAGCTTTTGGAAGAAGGACTTATCGAAGATGCAAGTGATATATTTAAGTTACGCAAAGACGATCTTGTAGGCTTAGAGCGATTTGCCGAAACATCGTCTCAGAATTTGATAGACTCAATAAACGAGCATAAGAAAATAACGCTCGGTAGATTCATATATGCACTAGGCATAAGACATGTAGGTGCCAAAACTGCAAATGACATAGCAAGTAATTTTACTAGTCTTGATAATTTTATTAATTCGCAATTTTCAGATTATGAAAGTATAGATGGAATAGGACAAGTAGTAAGGGAAAGTGTTTTGAATTGGTTAGCCAATGATAAAAATAAAAAATTTGTGAAGAACCTAATAAAATCTGGGGTAAAAGTAACCGATGCATTCAAGCAAGGCAGGGGAAAGCTAAGCGGAACTACATGGGTATTTACAGGCACATTAAATAAAATGGGTAGGGATGAAGCAATTCAAAAAATCACAAATCTAGGTGCTAATGTAGTAAATACAGTCAGTAAAAATACTAGCTATGTAGTGGTAGGGGCAGAACCGGGGTCAAAATATGATAAAGCCCAAAAACTAAATTTGAAAATATTGGATGAGAATGATTTTTTGAAAATAATTCAATAATCTTATGCTTGCAGTAGCTACATACATCTAGGCTATAATAGGAAATTGTAAAAAGGCACTACGGGGGAAGTGCCTTTTTGCTTTTTGGTACTCGATACAAAAAGTATTTTCAGGTATAATTGATTAATATGTCAAAACTTACCAAGCAAGAAATCAACAAAATATCAAAGTTAGCAAGGATCGAACTAGAGGAAAGCAACAAAGCTGAGCTAGTTGAAGAACTAGGTTCTATACTTGAGTTTGTAGACGATTTAAAATCAATAGATTTACAATCAATAGAGCCAGTTTCTCAGGTAACCAATCTTCAAGATATCTGGCGTGAGGATGTAGTAGTCGACTGTACTATACCAAGAGAAAAGTTTTTAACCAATGCCCCGGATTCTCAAGATGGTTATTTCAAGGTGAAGAAAGTACTTTGATGGCAGATTTATCTTATTTGTCTATCCAAAAAGCACATGATTTACTGACGAGCAAGGCAGTCAGTTGTGTAGAACTTACAGAATACTATTTAGGACAAATAGCAAAGTTTGATGACAAGCTAAAGACAGTTATTGAATTGGATAAAACCAACGCATTGGCAAAAGCTCAAATAATAGATGAAAAGATTTCACGAAATGAAAGTATTGGATTGTTGGAAGGTATACCATACGTCGCCAAAGACATGTTTCTGACTGATGGCGTACAGACAACTGCAGCTAGCCAAATACTAAAAGATTTTATTCCTCCATATTCTGCTACTTCAATAGACAATCTCAATAGTGCAGGAGCAATTTTGCTTGCTAAGGTCAATCAAGACGAGTTTGCACACGGAGGTAGTACTGAAAACTCTGGATATCACAAAACTTATAACCCTTGGGATATCGAAAGAGTACCTGGAGGAAGCTCAGGTGGAAGTGCAGCAGCTGTAGCAGCTGATTTGTGTGTATTCGCACTGGGTACTGATACAGGAGGTTCGATCCGTCAACCTTCGGCGTATTGTGGAGTGAGTGGTTTGAAGCCTACTTACGGGGCTGTAAGTCGTTATGGTGTCATAGCTATGGCTAGTAGTTTTGATTGTGTAGGTCCAATCGCTAGAAGTGCTATGGATACAGCGATTGTATTACAGGCAATAGCTGGTAAAGATGTCAAAGATTCTACAACTATTGAGTTAGACAACAATGATTTTACGAAACCAACTGACACTAGAGATTTAAAGGTCGGATATCTTAAAACATATTCCGATATTTTAGAAGATTCGATCAATAATTTGAAAACAGTTGTAGGTTCTATAGAACCAATAAAAGAATCTGAGTTTATTGATCCAGTAATGGCCTTGGCTGCATATTATGTATTGGTTCCATCGGAAATAAGTTCGAATCTGGAAAGATACGATGGCATAAGATATGGTCAAACAACCAAGAATGCATCAAATATCGAAGAAACATACTCAAAGACTAGAAATGAATTCTTCGGTCCAGAAGTAATACGTCGGATACTTACAGGTACATATGCACTATCTGCAGGATATTATGATGCTTACTACAAAAAAGCCATGCAAGTTCGTAAAAGTATCATCAATACATTTGAGGAATTATTCAGTAGATACGATATCGTTATTACACCTACAACAATTTATCCAGCATTTAAAGTGGGTGAAAAATCTGACCCTATATCCATGTACAAGACAGACCTTTTGACAGTAGGAGCAAATCTAGCAGGAATTCCGGCTATCAGTATTCCTACTAAATTTCAAAATGATCTACCAATGGGATTACAAATAATGTCAGCTCAAAAAAATGACTCAATAATCTTGAACCTAGCATCAAAGTATCAAGAAGTTACTGATTGGCATACAAAAGTGGAAGGTATAAAGCTATGAGTATTATATCTCTTACAGTTGCAGTGATTGTCATCTCAGGTCTACTTTATGTGTTTCTCAAACAAAAAGCTGGTAAGAGACCCAAGCAAAGATCCTACAATAGCACAAAGGTAGGTGGCGACCACCATAGCTCTAATTCTGGTCAACTAAACTACGAGCTCGTCAAGAGTAAGTGGGCAGATATTGAAGTGATGCAAAGAAATGGTGGTTCAGGAATCAAGAATGCCTTAATAGAAGCTGATAAGTTGCTAGACTATGTCATGATTCGCAAAGGATTTAGCGGCGATACAATGGGTGACAGGCTCAAGAGCGGTGGCTCGAGATTTGCCAATCTCAACGGAGTGTGGGCGGCTCATAAATTACGGAATCAGATAGCTCATGAAGTAGATCATGATATCATTCCTACACAACTCCAGCAGGCCATCAAAATACTAGGAGAAGCAATCAAAGAGCTCGGAGTAACAATCAGATGAGTGATAAATACACACCAACTATCGGTATTGAGATACATACGCAACTTGCTACCAAGAGTAAGATGTTCTGTGGATGTGATAATTCTAGTATTGATGCCGAGCCAAATACCAATGTATGTCCAGTTTGCTTAGCATATCCCGGTAGTTTACCAGTAATAAATAAAGCAGCAGTAGAGCTTGCTATACGAATGGGATTTGGATTTAACTCTAAAATCGCCACACACACCAGTTTTGATAGAAAAAACTACTTCTATCCAGACTCTCCAAAAGGTTATCAAATCACCCAAATGGACCAACCAATTATCCAGAATGGATATGTTGAAATATATGTCGAAGGTGAGTTTCGGCGTATTGGTATACATCATGCTCATTTAGAGGAAGATGCTGGTAAATCTACTCACCCTGTAGGCGCTGATTATAGCTTGGTAGATTTCAATAGAGCTGGTACTCCGTTGGTGGAAATAGTGAGTGATCCAGATATGCATTCTCCACTTGAAGCCAAGCGTTATTTGCAAGAAGTATACGCAATCGTCACAAGACTAGGTGTGACTCATGGCGATTTGCAGCATGGGAACTTTAAATTTGATCTCAATGTGTCGGTAAGCGATAGCGAGAAGCTAGGTACTCGTACAGAGCTTAAAAACCTCAACTCATTTCGTAATGCTGAACGAGCTCTGGTTTATGAGATAAAAAGACAAATAGAAGTACTAGAAAGTGGACAAAAGATAGAACAAGAAACAAGAGGATTTGATGATACAAAAGGCATTACTTTCTCTCAACGGGGCAAAGAATTTGCCCATGACTATAGATATTTCCCAGAGCCTGACTTACCTCCCTTGGAGCTAAAAACTGAGTTCATACAATCTATACAAGATGAGATAAGAAATATTGAATTACCAATTACACTTAGAAGGAGGTTGATAGAACAAGGTTTGAGCGAGAAAGAACAAGATATTTTGATATCTCAACCGAAAACTACGAAGATTTATTTTGATGCCATAAAAGATACCAAGTCTCACAAACAAGTGTTGAACTATTTGATAGGAGACTACCAAGCTTGGCTAGCAGATAACAATGAAGAAAAATCAAAACTCAGTGGATCTAGCTTGGCAGAATTATTGAACCAAGTAGAATCTGGTGCTATATCATCAAAAGCCGCAAAAGATTTATTTGTAGACATCATTCATGGGGCATCAGCTGATAAGCTGATAAAAGACAAGGGCATCGTCCAGATATCAGACGATACTGAGCTCGAATCAATAATTAAAAAAATTATTGAAGATAATCCCAAGGCCGTCGCAGACTACAAGTCGGGCAACCAAAAAGCATTAGGATTTTTCGTTGGTCAAGTAATGGCAGCTACAAAGGGCCAAGCAAATCCTGGTAAAACCAATCAGCTTGTGCTTAAATTATTAGATACAAACTAATCAATACAACCAATGTTTTTAAAGAACGATTTCGTATTAGCAATAAATGAGCTGGTCATCCAGCTTGTCGATTCAATGCCCAAGCTAGTAAGCGGTATTACTCTTGCTGTGGTCGGTATAATTACAATCCACATTCTATCGAAGTTACTCGCTAGATTTATAGACTACATTCGTATATCCCTAGGCCTAAAAGAGATTATTCTTATAATTGCTAAGGCTGGGATGTGGATATTACTCAGTATTGGTATATTGCAGGTATTAGGATTATCAAACATAGCACTTGCACTTAGTGGGTTTATAGCTGCATTATCTATCGGTATATCGCAAGGCTTTACTCATACCGTAAGCGATCTCGTGGCCGGTATTCAGCTTGCAAACGATCAAGATTTTAGAGTGGGGGACAAAATAGAAGTTGGACCAAGTGAAATGCGGGTCAGAGGATATATCGTAGAGATGGACACCAAGAAGACTAGAATACTAGATGCTAACAAAAAAATACATGTTATACCAAACTCAGTAGTCGATAAAAATGAATGGACAATTTTGGAACAGGATGAGATTACGCTTGTCCATCTCAATAGGAGTGATATAATCAAGGTAGTATCACACAAACTAAACAAGGAGAAAAAATAATGGATGGTATTACCATAGCTCTCTTGGTTGTTATGACAATTGCCCTAATCATACTTATGACTTTTACAGTAATATTCTTGTATGTCATGATAAAAGCTCTCAAACAAATTCGCTTTGCTGCCGAAAAAGTCCAGGAAAGCGCAGACTCTGCTGCAGAGTTAGTAGATGAAGTCAGAAGGACAGTAGTAAATCCAGGTATCATCGCAGTAATGATTGAAAAATACTTACGTGGAAGAAGTAAATCTAAAAAGACGGAGAAATAATATGAATGAAAAAAAAGGATTTTTTAAGGGAGTAGTTATCGGGGGAATCATAGGTACTATTACCGCTCTTTTGTTTGCGCCAAAATCAGGCGAAGAACTCCGTGGTGATATCAAGAAAAAACTCGATGAAGCGAGTGCAGAACTGGGGCATAAGACTCAAGAAGCCAAGAAAACAGCTCAGTCTGGCACTAAAGAACTAATAGAAAAAGCCGAAAGACTACAAACTATTCTCAACAAAAAAAGTGATGAGATATCAAAGAGTGGTAAAAAAGTAGGCAAAGTAACTGCTAGTGAAGCAAGAAATCTAGCAGCTCAAGCCAAGGAACTCTCTGAACAACTAGCCAAGAGTACCAAGAAAGTAGTAGATACTTCAAAAAAAGAAGTAGAACGCATGCAAAAAAAATCAGCTCAAGAAAGAGCCAAGAAACAATACGTCGACCCTAGCAAATCTCCAGCGGATAAAAAATAGTACTAAGTGGGCACTAAGAATAATAATCAAAAAAATCTCAAACAGGTTGTTGATGCAACTGGACTAGATTCTATTACTGAGATTATTAATAACAAAAGAAAGCTTTTCTGGCTCAATATGACCACCGGCTTTACTAGAGGTTTCTTTGGGGTTTTAGGTGCAGCGTTTGCTGCTGTACTGATAGGCTTTTTAGTCGCTCAGCTGGGATGGTTACCATACATCGGGGATTTTCTGCAGAATCTCGGCTCGGCATTATAATAATTCATTGCTCTAAAATCACTTGATATACAGTAATTCTAACTTCTTTAAATATGCTAGAATAGTACTTAAGAGGTGAGTTATAGGCAGCATAGACGTCGAACATTTGAATAAGACAATATCAAAAGCCCGCCGTACAAAGGGTTTTGTTGATTTTGTGCATTTGCACAACCACACTCATTATAGCTTACTCGATGGTCTACAGAAGATACCTTCATTACTAGATCAGGTTGAAGCATTAGGTCAAACAGCTTGTGCAATCACAGATCACGGCACTTTATCTGGTGCAATCGAATTTTATAAAGCCTGCAAAGCCAGGGATATAAAACCTATCATTGGTATAGAAACTTATGTTGCTCCCCGCACACATAAAGACAAAAATAGCGCTGAAGATAGAAACCCTTATCACTTGATCCTGCTAGCCCAGAACCATACTGGATATAAAAATATTATGAAGCTTAGTACAATAGCCAATCTTGAAGGATTTTATTATAAACCCAGAATTGATCACGATCTTATCAAAGAATACAACGAAGGCATTATATGTCTGTCGGGTTGTCTTGGCGGTGAGGTAGGTACACATCTCAATAACGACAATTATCAAGCAGCCAAAAAAATAGCCGAATTCTATAAAAGTGTGTTTGGTAAAGAACGATATTATCTAGAAATGCAGGCACATACAGACTGGGCACCACAGATAAAGGTCAATGAAGGTCTGAAGAAAATAGCAAAAGAATTAGATCTTGATCTGGTTGTTACTGGCGATGCTCACTATACAAGACCAGAAGATCATTACTCTCACGACATATTGCTTTGTGTCCAGACCGGAAGTACAGTAGAAGACCCAAATAGGATGCGACTTGATCAAGATCTAAGCGTTCATTCTGGTGCAGATATTTTGGATAAATTTAAAGATACACCTGAAGCAATAACTAATACCGTCAAGGTGGCTAAAATGTGTGAGTTGGAAATTGAACTTGGACAGATACTGATACCAAGATTTCCAGATATCCCCAAGGGAGAGACAGAAAATAGCTACCTAAGAAAAATGGTTTATAAAGGTGCTGCAAATAGGTATACGGATATTCCAGAAGAAGACATCGCCGAGATATCAATAGCAAAGATCGAAGAAAAACTAACTACCAAGATAAAAGATAGAATCGAATTTGAGCTGAGTGTCATATCTGACATGGGGTATGAAGGATATATGCTTATTGTTGCAGATCTTATCAATTGGAGTAAGTCACAGGGAATAATCTGTGGCCCGGGCAGGGGTTCGGCTGCAGGAAGTATTATTGCCTATGTAACAAACATCACTGAGATAGACCCACTCAAGTACGATCTACTTTTTGAAAGATTTTTGAACCCCGACCGTATCAGCATGCCAGATATAGATATGGATTATGCTGATGATAGACGTGAAGAAGTTATTGCCTACGCTACGGAGAAGTATGGCTCTGATAGGGTTGCTCAAATTATTACATTCGGAATAATGGCTGCTCGTAATGCCGTAAGAGATACCGGACGAGTATTGGACATGCCATATGGAGAGGTAGATGCAATCGCAAAACTTATCCCTCCACCAATCCAAGGTCGTCATATACCATTAGAAAAATCTATTGTCGATAGTCCAGAGTTAAAGACTGAGTATGAGACTAACCAAAAGGCTAAAAAGATTATAGATATAGCCATAAAACTTGAAGGAACAATTCGAAACGCAGGTACCCATGCCGCAGGAGTTGTAATAGCCCCTGAGAATCTTGTAGAATATGTGCCTCTCACAAGAGCCAGTAAGGGCGGAGTGGCCACTCAATATTCCATGAATCCAGTTGAAGATTTGGGTCTGCTAAAATTTGATTTTCTAGGATTATCCAACTTAACAATCTTAAAAAATACTCTTAGGATTATCAAAAAAGTACACAATGTAAATCTAGAAATTACTGATATACCAATAGATGACAAGAAAACATATGAATTGTTGAGCCTAGGAGACACGACTGGTGTGTTTCAGCTTGAATCTTCAGGAATGAAACGATGCATCAGAGAACTTAAGCCGGACAGATTCGAAGATATTATTGCCATGGTTGCTCTTTATAGACCTGGTCCTATGCAATGGATAGAGGATTTTATCAATAGAAAACACAATCCAGATATGATCTCTTACGGTCATCCAAAGATGAAAAAAGCACTCGAAAATACTTATGGAATAATCGTTTATCAAGAACAGGTAATGCAGATAGCTAAAGACTTGTGCGGATTTACTGGAGGACAAGCTGATACGCTTAGGAAAGGTATTGGTAAAAAAATACCCGAAGTTATAGCGAAGATGAAAAAAGAATTTATTGATGGTGCCTTACAGACCTCTCAAGTAGAGCCAAAGTTTATAGAAGATCTATGGAAGAGTATTGAAGACTTTGCAGCCTATTGTTTCAATAAATCCCACGCTGCTTGTTATGCACTGATTGCAGTACAGACTGCGTATCTAAAAGCACACTACCCAGCTGCTTTTATGGCTGCTATCATGACTAGTGATCATGAGAATTTAGACAGGATTGCCATCGAGGTGGCCGAGTGTCGTAAAATGGGAATTGAACTTTTGCCACCTGATATCAACGAAAGTTATTCGGAATTTGCGATTGTTCCTGATACCAATAATATTCGTTTCGGACTAGGAGCAATTAAGAACGTAGGCCTCGGTCCAATTGAAAAAATACTGGAAGAGAGGTCTAAGGGCGGTAAATTTATCAATCTAGAAGATTTCTGTAAGAGAGTAGATGCAGCCGTAATTAACAAAAAAGTCATGGAATCTTTGATCAAGTGCGGGGCATTTGATTCATTAGGCAACAGAGATACACTACTCAACAATATTCCGATCATTACTAGTTACGCATCGAGGGTTCAAAAAAATGCACTTAGCGGACAAATCGACATATTTGGTACTAGTAGTATGAGCAATGAAGTGCCACTACTGGCGCTAGAACCACCCAAGCAAAAACCAGACCCTAGAGCCCATCTACTTTGGGAGCGTGAATTACTTGGGTTGTTTATCAGCAGCCATCCTTTGGACGACTTTAGAAATTATCTAGAGTTCAAGACCCAATCTATCAAAGAATTCAATAACACCACCGACTCAAGCCCTATCACAGTTGGCGGTATTATCTCTGCAGTCAGACAGATTTATACTCGCAACAACGACCCTATGGCATTTGTAAAAGTCGAGACTCTAGATGGGGACATCGAGATAGTGGTTTTCCCAAGGGTGTATGAAAAACACAAAGAGGCTTGGTCAGTAGATAATGTTGTAGAGGTGAAAGGTAAGATAAATACACGCGATAGAGACGGCAAACCAACCGATGATATCAAGGTATTGGCAGATAATGTGAAGATTATTGACTCTGAAACTGCCAAACATTACCCTGCAAATGACTCCAAAAAAGATCGTGATGTCCTGCAGGAACCAAAGGTAGAAGAACTTTCAGTCAAACCTAAGTCAGTAGTATTTAAGCTATCTGATCCGGCTGAGGCCAAGATTCTCATGGAGATCAAAAAACTAATCAAGCAATATTACGGTCAAATACCACTGTTTCTTAGCTTCGAAGGGCAGAATAAAAAACTCAAACTACCCGACGGAGTAGATGGTAGTATAGAGTTTATAAGCAAAGCCCAGAATATTGTAGGTAGTAATAATGTGGTGCTTGAAAAATCTAGTATTGAGATAGGAAAGTAAGCTATACACTATTTCTACACTTGCAGATAATAGGTAATTATGATAGACTATTGTAATTATGAATGCCATAACAGAACTAGAAACCAGCCAAAAAAAGACCAAATTGCCATCTATTAATGTAGGTGACACGGTTAGAATTCACCAAAGAATTACAGAAGGCAAGAAAAGCCGTGTTCAGATATTTGAAGGACTCGTGATTCGTTATAGAAAAGTTAACAGTCTTCAGGCTTTTATTACTGTTCGAAAGATTGCTTCAGGTATAGGAGTGGAGAAAAGTTGGTTTGTGCATAGTCCTACTATCGAGAAAATACAAGTTGTTAAAAGAAGCAAAGTTCGCAGAGCATTCTTGAGCTATATGAGAGATCGTCGAGGCAAGTCAGCCCGTCTTGCCGAGATGGGATTTGACAGAGACAAGGCCAATGAGTCAGATCACAGGACCAAGAAGCAAATAGAAGCCCAGGAACAAGAAGTAATTGCAAAAGATGTAGATAAGTCAGCTGATTCAGGCGCTCAAGATGATGTTATGAATCAACCAGACACCAAGAGTATCGAAGAAGTATCCAAAAAAGAAGCCAAGGAAGCTAAGAAAGAAGATCCTACATCAGCAGATGATGATGAGCCAAAAACTTCACCAGAGCAAGAGAAGGTCAATGCATCAGGAGCCGATGAGCAGCAATTAGCTGCTGAAGAAGCTACAGAGGGTATAGAGAAACCTGACAAGAAATAATACAATATGCATATAAAGAAATCTCCGCAGCTTGCGGAGTTTTTTGATTTTGTATTATACAAACAAGCCCCTCCGGTGAAGGAGGGGCATTGTTCAGCAGCTGTGATGCGTGGCAGGTATTTAGTTGGGGTGACCGTAGAATCTCGATCGAGTTATCTCGTCGAACTCAGCAAGAACTAGCTCGATTACTTGCTCTAGTCCAGTCGCCTGGGTTATCTGACACCATACTTTCCAACCAGGACGATTGTCATTCGGTGCTACTTCGATTACCAGGAAGAGTGTTGTATCAGTGGGGTTGGGGTTCTGTCTTGGATCTAGCACATATCCGTCTTCGACAAGACATTTCAAGTGCTCATCAAGCTCATCGAGCGGATGATTTCCGCTGTCGTCAGTGGAGCTAACTGGTCCGTAGCTTCCCTCGGCACTCTTGAAGGCGAGGAAAGTGGAGAGGACAAAAGTATGATTGCTTGACTTTGTAGCAGACATGGTACTCCTTTAGAAGTTTCGTGAGTACAGCTCTGAACTACTACAAATTACAATAAAAACAACAATTTGTCAATGATTATCTTGTTATTAAGTTGTTTATAATTCTAGTTCAACTATGTATTATATATTGATAAATAATTAATCCTCGATTTCTCGAGGATTATAGTTTGTCTATTGTGGGTCATCGGAGGCTTGGGCAATCAAGTACAATTCTGCTTCAATCGTAATGATTTTACTACAAGTATTAGCTTGAGATTTTTCGAACCTCACCAATTTGTGATGAGAATAAAGTGACAAACCTAGCCCAGATAGGCCAGCTCCAAAAGTTACAATTGAGAATATAAAACACCAAAATCCCATGTTATCGCCGGTAGATACCACAAACGCGAAGATCCACAGTATTGCAGAGACAAGCGATAGGGCAATCCCGGCTATAAAGCAGATATTCCGAATAGTTGCTGCAAAGTTACTGGCATATTCTAGTCCTTCACATTCCAGTCGTGCATCGGACAGCTTGTTTCTGAGTTTGTTGGTGGTTTCATCAGTCTCAAAGGACATCTCGCTCTTGCCCCCCGTTGTATCGAACAAGTCGTAATTATATTATTCCAAAATACCAATAATTACAATTACTTGTGCTTGCAGAATTGAAGGGTCTTGTATGAGAATAATTCTATGAACAAGAACACTACAGCTGTTGGTAATCAAGCAGAGACATTAGCGTGTGAGTATTTGTTGGCCAAGAAATACAAAATAATTGAACGAATTTATAAAGTCCTGTTGTGCTAGATATATATTGTCGCAAGTCACTAAGATACAATTGCATTTGTAGAAGTGAAG
>CAYRNO010000006.1:0-43451 GCA_964425715.1 uncultured Candidatus Saccharibacteria bacterium
ACAGATTATTTATCTGCACTTAGGCCGTGTGTTATTCTTGTGAGCTTGGCTGCTATTGGATCTGTAGTCATCATATGTCGATCTCTTACCAGCTCGATTTAGTTATACCAGGTATTTTTCCATTGCTGGCTTGTTCTCGGAAAGTAATTCTACTCAAACCAAAGTCTCGGATAAAGGATCTTGGTCTTCCAGTGATCTCGCAACGATTGTGTTGTCGTACTGGATTTGAGTTTCTGGGTAATTTAGCCAGACCTTCATAGTCCCCAAGTGCTTTGAGTTCTGCTCTTTTTGCTGCGAATTTGTTTGCCAATTTTTGACGTTTTAATTCTCTTTGTACCGTAGCTTTTCTGGCCATCTTACTCTCCTTCCTCTTTATTTTTAATTTTAGTTAGTGGCAATCCTAGGCTGCGTAAGAACACTTCAGAATGCTTGGCATCCTTACAGCTAGTCACCAGATTGATTTGTAGGCCATGAGTGGCGCTTGCATCTTCAAAGCTTATCTCTGGAAAAACAGTCTGATCAGTTATCCCAATACTATAATTACCTTGCGGATCAAAGCTCTTGGTTGAAAGCCCTCTAAAGTCACGCATTCTTGGTATCACTACGGCAATGAGACGGTCTAGGAAATTCCACATTCTCTCTCCTCGTAAAGTTACCTTGACACCAATAGGGTTAGTTTCACGCAATTTATATGTAGCAATGCTCTTTTTAGCTTTGGTAACAACTGGTTTTTGACCACTTATTTTCTCAAGGGATGAGATAGCGATATCTAGATGCTTGCTATCCTGAACAGCTCGACCCACACCGGCATTTAGAACTATTTTCTCTAATCTTGGAACTTCATTGACATTAGAAAGCTTGAGCTCTGATTTGAGAGTATCTTTTAGCTCTGTATTGTATTTTTGGTGTAGTCGATTCATTTCTTAACCTCAGTTTTCTTTTTCACAGGTGTTTTTTTGGTTGATTTTGGATTTGTGAATTTAGAAACCTTAAATATTCTTTCTTTCTTACCTTTTCCACTAATCTTATAGCCTACTCTTGCAACACGCCCAGTCTTGGGATCGATGATCATCACTTTGCTTGCATTAATCGGCTTAGTAACTTTGACGATACCGCCCTTCGGATCTTTGGCAGATGGCTTGACATGTTGAGTTGCGACATTAATACCTTCTACTACTACTTGGTTGGTCTTAGGTAGTACTTTTACGACCTCCCCTTTTTTGCCCTTATCTCTACCGGTGATTACCATTACTTTATCTTTTCGCATGAGTTTCATTAGAGTACCTCCGGTGCTAAAGATATTATTTTCATAAATCCTCGTTCGCGTAGTTCCCTTGTAACAGGTCCGAAGATTCTAGTGCCAAGAGGGAGCTTCGCCTTGTCGACGATAACAGCTGCATTCTCATCAAAAGTGATTGTTGAGCCATCAGTTCTATGAATGGTGTTCTTAGTCCTGACTACTACTGCTCGCACAACTTCTTTTTTCTTGACAGTACCATTTGGGGTAGCAACTTTTACAGAAGCGACTATGATATCACCGACTCTTGCATAACGTCGCTTGCTACCGCCGAGTACCTTAATACAAGAGATCTCTTTTGCTCCTGTATTATCTGCTACTTTTAGATGTGTTTCGGCTTGTATCATAGCTTAAGCTCCAGCCTCACTTATGACTTTACTAACTTTAAAATGCTTGTCGCGACTGATTTTTGCAGTCTCTGTTATTTCTACTGTATCACCAATATTGCACGCATTTTTTTCATCGTGAGCTTTAAATTTGGTTGTTACTTTGTATCGTTTCTTGTATATAGGATGGGTTTTGTGTTTTGCAACTAAAACTACTACTGTTTTATCCATCTTATTTGAAACAACACTACCTACTATTTTTCGACTCATTTGGTTTCTCCTTGCAGTTGGGCTTCTCGCATAATAGTCATTACCCGTGCAATATCTTTCTTAATTGAATTAATCTGTTTGATATTCTTTACTTCTTTGGTACGATACTCGACCACTGAAGTTTCTAATTTCTTCCTTAAATCATCAAGTGTATTTGATAATTCTTTTGCTGATTTGGATCGTAAATCTTTAGCCTTCATGACTCTCCTTTGATACTGACTTGACCATAAACTTAGTCTTTACGGGTAGTTTCATTGCTCCTAATCGCATCGCTTCTTTAGCCGTAGCTTCATCTACTCCGTCCATTTCAAACAATATCTTTCCGCTTTGTACCCTAGCAACATAATGATCTAGTGCACCTTTTCCGGAGCCCATTCTTACTTCGGCTGGTTTTCTAGTAACAGGTATGTGAGGAAATATCCTGATCCATATCTTACCACCACGCTTGATGTATCTAGTCATTGCTCGACGTGCAGCCTCAATCTGACGTGAGGTAATCCTCTCGTTATCTAGGCTTTTTAGACCGTATTTGCCAAAGCTAATATCGTTGCCGCTACTTGATAGACCTTTATTTCGGCCTTTCATTGCTTTTCTAAACTTGGTTTTTCTTGGCAATAACATAATTCTTATCCTTTATACACCCATACTTTTACACCAATAACTCCATAGGTTGTCATAGCACTTGCAGTACCATAGTCGATATTTGCCTTGATGGTATGAAGCGGTATGCTTCCTTGGGATGTAGACTCAGTTCGAGCCATTTCTGCACCGTTCAGTCTTCCGCTCACAGTAATCTTAGCGCCAAGCATGCCAGCTTTGGTAGCATTTTCGCTTGCTCCTTTGATAACTCTACGAAATGCCATTCTACGTTCCAGTTGCGAAGCTACGTTTTCAGCTATCAACTGGGCGTGTGTTTCTGGATTTTTCATTTCTTCAATATTGAGCTTTAAGTCTTCTTTGGTAAGTTTTTTGAGGTCTTTTTTTAGACTTTCTACTCCTGTACCACCCCGACCAATCACAACACCAGGCTTGCTAGTATGGATAGTGACTATTAGCTGACCTGTAGATCTCTCAATCACAATTTTTCCAACTCCAGATCTAAAACCAAGTTTTTTGTTGATTAGTTCACGTACTTTGATATCTGCGATAAGATTCTTACGAAAATCTTTGCCGCCAAACCATTTGCTTTGCCAATCTTTGTTGAGTGGTAATCTTAAGCTGATTGGATTAATTTTTTGTCCCATTATTTGTTTACCTCTTGTTTGGATTTAGTATCTTTGGCCTCTTGTGACTTAGATTCGATAACTTCATCGCTCAGTACTACCTTGAGATGGGCCCTCTGATGAGAAATTGGTGCTGTCATACCGCGTGATCTTGGTCTCCATCTTTTGAGCTTTGCAGCTTCATCTACCCTTATTTCGTCGATATACAAGTTTGATCGTTTAAGATTGTTATTGTTTTCGGCATTGGCAGCAGCACTAGAAATAGTATCAAATACCATACCTGCCCCTTTTTGGGACCGCACAGCAAGCTGTGCAAGCGCATTCTCTACTCTCTGCCCACCTACGCCATCAATTTGGAGGCGTAGTTTTTGAGCAGAAATAGCTAAGTTACGAGATTTGGCAATAACTTTCATTATTTACCTCCCTCTGATTTAGCTAATTTACCACCATGTCCTCGGAATTTTCTGGTAGGAGAGAATTCACCTAGCTTGTGGCCTACCATGTTTTCTGTAATTAATACGGGAGTATGTACTTTGCCATTGTGGATAGCGATAGTTCGCCCTACCATTTCAGGAGATACAGTACTAGAGCGAGACCAGGTCTTGATGATAGTTTTATCATTCACACCTAAAGCCATTACTTTTTTAAGTAATTTAGCATCTATAAATGGACCTTTTTTTGCTGAACGACTCATCGTTTTCCTTTCTTTCTGCCTCTTACTATCATATTGTCAGTAGACTTGCGTCGTCTTGTTTTCTTACCAAGCGCTGGCTTGCCCCAAGGTGTCTTTGGATGTTTTAGACCAATTGGATTTGAGCCTTCTCCACCACCGTGAGGGTGATCGACGGGATTCATTGCCTTACCACGCACCTGAGGTCGTAGCCCCATTTTACGTTTTCTACCTGCACTTCCGATCTTGATATTTTGATGATCAATATTACCAATCTGGCCCAATGTAGCTTTACAATCTTGATGAATCAAGCGTACTTCTCCAGATGGTAGTTTGATTTGCACAAACTTACCTTCTTTGGCGGCTAGCTGAGCTCTTGCTCCAGCTGATCGAGCTATTTGTGCTCCGCCGCCCAGTTTCATTTCGATATTACATATCACTGATCCTACAGGTATATTCTTGAGTGGTAGTCTGTTGCCAGCCTTGATTTCAACGTCATTTCCAGCATTTATAGTCTTGCCTACACGCATAGTAGTGGTAGCTGGAATATATGCTTTGGTGCCATTTTCCAGCTGGACAAGGGCTAAGTATGCAGTACGATTGGGATCATATTCTATGGCTATAATCTTAGCATTCTCTACTGAGTCTAGTTTGAAGTCCACCATTCGGATATGGCGCTTAACTCCACCGCCCCTGTGACGAATAGTAATTTTACCCTGGTTATTTCTTCCGGATTTTTGCTTGCGCTTAACTATCAATGATTTTTCAGGGCGTTTCTTTGTGATTACAGAAAAGTCAGCAGTACTCATATTGCGTCTAGCTGAAGTATTTTGCTTGAGTAGTTTGACTGCCATTACTTGCTCTCCTCAAATGCATCAATCTTTTGACCGCTCTTGATAGTTACATAAGCTCTTTTTCTATCTATTCTCTTGCCAGTATGACCACGAAACTTCTTGATCTTGCCTTTTAGTACACTTATTCTGACATCTATCACATCTACTTTGAATCGCTTAGAGACTGCATCTTTTATGATTATTTTATTGGCGTTTTTAGGTACCTCAAACATATAAGTGCCGGCAGATGCTTGGTTCATACTTTTTTCGGTGATAATAGGTCTTAATAGTACTGAATTCATTTCTTGGTACCTCCCAGCCATTTATCCAATGCATCCAGAGCTGGTTTTTCGATAATAATTTCATCCGCACAAAGTATATCGTAGCATTGCAATTGGTTGTAGTTGATGTGTTTTACACCTGCTAGATTACTTACAGCTCGTACAAATCCTGGATCGGTATCATGCCCGACAAGCAATACATTACTGCCATCACTAAGCTTAGCTATAAGGTTGTCAGCTATCTTTGTTTTGGGCTTTTCTATAGCAAATTTCTCAATAATTTTGATATTTGCCGATTGTTCACTTAGCGCCATTCGAATACTAGCTTTTATCATATTCTTTGGCAAATCTTTAGTGAAATTGGCATTGCCGGTAGGACCATGTGCTACGCCGCCGTGACGCCAAATATTTACTCTGGTTGAACCAAATCTAGCTCTGCCTGTACCTTTTTGTCGCCATGGCTTCTTACCACCACCACGCACTTCGGCACGAGTCAGTACTTTGGCACCAGCATGACGCAGATTCGATAGAGATCTAACACTTGCTTGCTTGAGCAATTCTTGACTTACTTCAACACCAAAGGTCGACTTACTTAGAGTTGTTTCTGTTGATTTATTACCGGTGCGTGTAAAGGTGATTGCTTTCATACTTATATCCCCTGCACACGTACCAGCCCTTTTTTGGGACCTGGGACTGCGCCTTTAATGCCAATGATATTATTCTTTGTATCAATATAAATTACTTCTAGATTCCGTACTGTTACTGTGTCTGAACCCATGCGCCCAGCCATTTTTTGACCCTTAAATACATGTTGTGGGTATCCAGCGCCAATCGAGCCAGGAGCGCGATAGTTGTGACTACCGTGAGTCTTAGGTCCACGTGAGAAGTTGTGTCTTTTGATTGTACCAGCAAATCCCTTGCCCTTACTGATAGCTTGGACACGAACCTTATCGCCCACTTCAAATGTATCTGTACCGATCTTGTCACCTACACTAAGTTTTGAGTCTGGTTCATTTTCTTCAGTAGTAGATTCGGAATTTATACGAAATTCTTTGAGATATTTTGAGCTAGCTTTGGCTTTCTTGAGATGGCCAGCTTGTGGCTTGGCGATATTCTTGGCAGTCGAGAGACCTAGTTGTACTGCTTCATAACCATCTGTTGAGATGTCTTTGATTTGAGTTACAACACAGTCTTTTGCTTCCAATAGAGTAACTGAACTCTGTCGTCCTTTTTCATCGAACAACTGAGTCATACCTAGTTTGGTTGCAAGTAGTGCTTTCATAAATACGGCTTATAAAATAATAATATCTGCATTTCGTATGGTTTCCGTGGTTTTCGGACCTAAACGCTTTGCAGTTAATATAAACTATTACTAATATAATAGTAATAAGTCGACTACTAGTGTATCAGATAACAACAGGTGATGTCAACTTAATAATTCCTAAAAATAAATAGTGATTCCTAGACTATAAAGACCAAACAATGCTCCCACCACTAGAAGTGCGTATTCTATCTTGCGGTTGATCCGCAACACCTCTATCTTTGACAAGCCAAAACCTACTATTACTCCTATCGGCAACCATCGATAACCACCCCAAGATATCCAGACCGTACCTAATATCAAATACAATGCCGACTTAATAAGAAAGGCGATATCTGACTCATGAAATTTAGTTTGTTTTTGTTTTTTTGGGTTCATTACTCACAATTTAAGCATAAATACTTTAAATATACAAAAAATGCCCTATACTAGGGCATTTTTCAATGTGTTTCGTCGTTCATAAAAAAGTACTCTTTTGATATATAAAGAACTTACTTCATCAATTGGATACCGCCAATGATTGGCAAAGGAACCATCTTTCTATTTACTACATTTACAATTCCTATGATAGAAAGTACTACTAAACCAATCCATACCAAACCAAGCAGTGGGAATAGCAAGAAGCCAAATCCTGATGTAACTATTGCAATAAATCCAACTACCCAATATAGTACTGACAATGCGATTTCTGCTACAAAAAGAGTGAGTCCTTGTTTAGCATGGTATTGTGCAAATTCAGAGTCTTTGGCAGCTAGCAAGGGTATCAAACATAGAATTCCTAGATAGGCCAGTACGCCCATTATTGGATCATTACTGCTTACATTTGATTTTGATTGAGCTGGTTTCTTTTCTTCTGGCATGATTTCTCCTTTAGATATTAAATATATACTTGGACTCATTGTAAACTATTGAGATATATATCTGCAAGTAGTTATGGTTATTTTAATATATCCCCGCTCTTTGCATCTCTCCAGCTTTTTATCCCACAACTAAACATAGCTATTTGAAGACCTTTTTGGAATTCTTCTATAAACTCAATGGTATCATCTGAAGAAATTATAGCTTTTTGCAATAATGGCCTTGCCAGAGAATAATAATCAGCCCCCAAGGCAGCGGCTTTGAGTGTATCTAAAGGCGTTCGAATGCCTCCACTAGCTACGACACTGATCGAGCTTTTAAATTTTGAGATATCCACGATGGCTTGGTCAGTGGCGACACCTACCGACTTGAACCAATCTGCCATATTTTCTGAATTGGCTCGCCTAGCTTCTATCCAGCTATAGCTAGTTCCGCCCACACCAGCAACGTCTATGCCGGATACCCCTGCTTTTATCATTGCCTTTGCACTTCTTGCATCAATTCCATTACCTACTTCCTTTACGAAAACAGGCACTTTGAGCTTGCTGATGAGAGTCCCAATCTTATCTATCAGACCAGCGTAGTTTGTATCCCCTTCGGGTTGTAAGGCCTCTTGCAGTGGGTTGATGTGCAGATACAAAGCATTTGCACCTATCATATCTATGATGGATTGATAATCTTGATATGTTTTGGCATTATTGAGCTGGATAGCACCCATATTGGCAAATATAATTGCATTGGGTGCATTTTTTCTGACCAGTTCAAAACTCTCGATTGCTGATTTACTACTTAGTGCAATTCGTTGAGACCCTACTCCCATAGCAACGTTGGTCTTCTCGGCTGCTATAGCTAAGTTCTTGTTAATGGTGGCAGCATACTGAGTACCACCGGTCATAGATGCAATGATGAGTGGCTGGCTTATAGATCTACCAAACAATTTAGTGCCTGTAGTAACATCATCGAGATTTATCTCAGGCAATGCTCGATAATTGAGCTGGTATTTGTCGAACGGCCTTAAATCTGATTGAGAATCATCATCTAGGCTCAACTTGATATGATCGATTTTTCGTTGTTTCATTATTATTTCATTATACTAAAAAACTCCCGAGTGGGAGTTTTTTAAAAGATCTACATCTTGATTTCGATATCTACACCAGCTGGTAGGCTGAGATTCATAAGATTGTCGATAGTCTTAGGAGTAGGCTCAGTGATGTCTATAAGACGTTTGTGAGTTCGCATTTCGAATTGTTCACGAGAGTCTTTGTAGACGTGTGGGCTCTTTACTACAGTGTATTTACGCTTATTGGTAGGTAATGGCACTGGTCCAGCTATTTGAGCGTTGGTACGAATAGCTGTATCTATGATCTGCTTGGCAGATTGATCGATGACTTTGTTGTCATAAGCCTTGAGTTTGATTCGTATGCGCTGTTTTGTAGTATTTTCGGGCATCTTGATTATTTAGTAATCTTGGTTACTACTCCAGCACCCACAGTCTTACCGCCTTCTCGAATTGCAAATCTAAGTCCTTCATCCATAGCGATTGGGGCAAGTAGTTTTACTTTGACGCTTACGTTATCGCCAGGCATTACCATCTCAGTACCTTCTGGTAGTTCTACTTCACCAGTTACATCGGTAGTACGGAAGTAAAATTGTGGTTTGTATCCCTTGAAGAATGGTGTGTGTCGCCCACCTTCTTCTTTTTTGAGTACATATACTTCACAATCGAATTCAGTGTGAGGGGTGATAGATCCTGGCTTGGCAAGAACTTGTCCTCTTTCAATATCAGTTCGTTCTATACCTCTTAGTAGTACACCTACGTTGTCTCCAGCTTGGCCTTCATCGAGTAGTTTTTTGAACATTTCTACGCCCGTTACGACAGTCTTAGAAGTATCTTTGATACCTACTATTTCAACTTCGTCGTTGACATTAACTTTACCTTGTTCGATACGTCCAGTAGCTACAGTACCGCGACCTTTGATCGAGAATACATCTTCGATTGGCATCAAGAATGGCTTGTCTAGTTCGCGTTTTGGCTCTGGAATATAGTCATCCATAGCTTTTACTAGTTCTAGTATAGCTTCTTCTGATTTTTCATCACCTTCTAGTGCCTTGAGGGCTGATCCTTTTACGATAGGAGCATCTTTGTCGAATTCGTATTTTTCCAATAGTTCACGGACTTCAATCTCTACTAGATCTGCAAGTTCTGGGTCGGCTTGATCCATCTTGTTCATAAATACCAAGATTTTTGGAACTCCTACTTGCTTGGCAAGCAGTACGTGTTCACGAGTTTGAGGCATAGGGCCGTCAGCAGCACTTACTACTAGGATAGCGCCGTCGATTTGAGCAGCACCAGTAATCATGTTCTTGACGTAGTCAGCGTGTCCAGGCATATCTACGTGTGCATAGTGACGTTTTTCTGTTTCGTATTCTTGGTGCGAACTAGCGATAGTGATACCGCGCTCTTTTTCTTCTGGAGCATTGTCGATTTGATCGTATGCAATTGGTTTGTTGATATCACTTGGTTGCTTCTTAGCAAGTACTGCAGTAATTGCAGCAGTAAGAGTAGTCTTACCATGGTCTACGTGTCCCATAGTACCTACGTTTACATGTGGTTTATCTCTTTTATATGATTCGGCCATTAAAATTCTCCTTGTTTCGTTGTTTTATTTGATATAAATCTATATATTTTTAGACAATAAAAAATCGCCTCAAATAGCTTGGTCTTAGTATAAACAAATTTACTAAGTTTGTAAAGAAGTTTTTTGTTGATTTATCGAGTACTTGCTTCGCCGGATTCTCGAGCTGCTGAGTACTTACCAATCAACTCCTCTGCCACATTGTGTGGAACATCAGCATAGTGATCGAATTCCATTGCATAGCTAGCTCGTCCCTGGGTCATAGATCGCAAGCTAGTAGCATAGCCGAACATTTCAGAAAGAGGTATAAAGGACTGTATGACTTTGACACCGCTTCGATCTTCCATATTTTCTACTCTTCCACGCTTGGCATTGATATCGCCTATGACATCACCCATGAAATCTTCTGGAGTGGTAATCTCTACCTTCATGATTGGTTCGAGAATAACAGGCTGAGCCTTGCGCACCCCATCTTGGAATGCCATGCTTCCTGCAATCTTAAAGGCAAGCTCACTACTATCTACATCGTGATAACTACCATCGTATAACTTGGCGTGAACATCTACTACTGGATAACCAGCTATTACACCGTTGGCCATAGCTTCTTTGATACCGGCCTCTACAGGGTTAATGAATTCTCTGGGAATAGCCCCACCAACAATAGCATTTTCAAACTCAAATATCTTGGTCTTGTCATCTTCTTCGGTTTTTACCAATGGGCTAAGTTCAAGAAAAACATGTCCGTATTGCCCTTTACCACCAGATTGACGGACAAATTTGGCCTCTACTTGAGTAGTACCCTTGATAGTTTCACGATAAGCCACCTGTGGTCGACCGACATTGGCTTCGACCTTGAATTCTCTCTTCATACGATCCACGATGACATCGAGATGTAGTTCACCCATACCATCAATAATAGTTTGACCAGAATCTTCGTCAGTATGAACTCTAAAGGTTGGATCTTCTTCGGCAAGACGAGATAGTGCAATACTCATTTTTTCTTGGTCGGCTTTGGTCTTTGGCTCGATTGCAATACTGATGACAGGTTCAGGGAATGTAATACTTTCTAGGATAGCTGGATGCGTAGGATCACTCAATGTGTGCCCGGTAATAGTAGCCTTTAGTCCCACCGCAGCAGCTATTTCACCGGCGTATACTTCAGATACTTCCTCGCGGTCATTAGCGTGCATTCTTACTATACGACCGATACGTTCTTTTTCTCCAGTACTAGCATTGAGTACATAACTACCAGACTTGATAGTGCCGGAATAAACTCTAAAAAACGCTAGTTTTCCTACGAATGGGTCGGTAGCAATCTTGAAAGCCAATGCGGTAAACGGTGCTTCGTCTGATACTTCCAATACTTTTTCTTCACCTGTTTTGCCATCTATAGCAACAGGCGGGGTGATATCGAGAGGGCTTGGCAGATATTCGGTGACTATATCAAGCAGCTTTTCTACCAATACTCCTCTACCGTCTCCACCAGAAACTATAAAGAAATCTCCACGCAATACTGACTTGCGAATAGCGAGCTTGATCTCTTCTTCTGTGAGCTCTTTGCCTTCTAAGTATTTTTCCATGATTTCATCATCTGCCTCTACAGCAGCTTCTATCAGGTGATGTCGATAATTTGTGGCTTTTTCTAGCATATCTTCGGGTATCTCTGACTCCACCAGCTCCTTGTCTGTATAGTCTTTGTAGGTATACGCTTTCATAGCGATAAGATCTACTACGCCATTGATACCTTGTTCAAATCCGATGGGTAAATGGATAGGATATGCATGTTTGGTCAATCTATCATGAATAGATTCTAGGCTTTTATAAAAGTCACCGCCAGTTTGGTTGATCTTGTTTATAAAACATATTCTAGGTACACCATACTTGTCGGCTTGCCGCCATACTGTCTCAGATTGTGGCTCTACACCCATCTTTCCATCAAATACTGTTACGGCACCGTCTAGTACACGGAGACTTCGTTCTACTTCGACAGTAAAGTCGATGTGGCCGGGTGTGTCGATAATGTTTATGCGTTTTTTATTCCAGAAACAAGTCGTAGCTGCACTGGTGATAGTGATTCCGCGTTCTTGCTCTTGCTCCATCCAGTCCATGGTAGCTTCACCTTGGTGTACTTCACCTATCTTGTGGACTTTACCAGTTCGATACAATACTGCTTCAGTTACTGTAGTCTTACCAGCATCTATGTGGGCAATAATTCCAATATTTCTAGTATCTTCTATGCTATAATCGCGGGCCATTTAACTTATTATCTCCTATATTTGTATTCATTTAGTTTACGTAAAAAAGTGCCACTTAAGGGCCATATCTAAATAATTCTAGCAGATTATATGGATAATTTCAAGAATAGTCACAATATTGCTACTGCTTGCAGAGTTGGGTAGTAGCTTCTATAATCATTCAGATTATACTCCAGACAAAAGGAGTTGCACCCATGAAAGTAAAAATCCATTACGCTACAGTTGGCCCAACAGGCGGTATGCTCACTCTAACTGATGATGTTAGCACCATGCCTCGCCTCCCAGAAATTGGCGAAGAAATCGCAATTGGACCAGCAAACCAAGCACTGATCAGAAGATATGTAGTGAAATCAATTGACTGGGAAGTGCAAAGAAGTGATGCTGGACTAGATGCTGTCCCTGAGCATGAAATCACTATGCATATTCGATGTCGAGCCATGATGGCCGGCAGCCCGGCTCCTTCATAGGAGTCGGGTATTTTTATTTGTATATCAATTCTACGAAGAACCTATCTTTGGACTCTTCGACTAACTTTGCCAAATCTTCCACACTAGCCATGAAGGGCTCGAATCTGAGTTCGTCTCTCCAGGCCCAACTGGCTATACCGGGTTTGTTGGTCTTGGTAATTTCGCCGTATGGATTTTTGCCGTAGAACAGATGAAACATGATTTGGCTAATAATCTGATTGTCCTCATAAATAGTAATATAACCATCACCTCTGTGAGTGAGCTCACATTCTAATCCAGTCTTCTCTTTTAACTCTCTGTTGGCAGCTTGCGAGATGGTCTCCCCTATATGCAATTTGCCATATACAAAGCCTTTTTGATTGATAAGAGGCTGACGCTTGCGCTGATATACAAGCCATTGGCCTTTAGCGTTCTGACAAGTGATAAGTGTGACGATATTGGGCTGGGTACGAGGCGCATAATTTTGTAAACTCATACTATCGGCGAGCAGCTTGCCCTCGGGACTAAGTAGATACTGACCCTGTTCGTTTTTTACGACTAAGCCATCGCGCATCAATGCCTTAAGATGATACATAAAGTGGTTTCCTTCTAGATTGGGAGGTTTGAGTTCGCTATATCGCAAATATGGGCTAGAGATGAGCTTTGCTAAGATCGATTTTTGTATCACGTGTGTCATTGATCTCATGATATATCCACAGTTATTTTAAGTCAAATTACTTACTAGTTAATATATTTTGAGTCAATTAACCTAGACTAGTATTCTAAATGAGTTAAATATATTGTGGATATGTACCTTGAAGACACAAATGGAGACAATGATGCTGACAGCTATTGACACCAAAGACCCAGAAAACCGTGGAAGTATTCACAAAGTTGAGTTAGTCTACAAAGACGCATGGGCTCCTGGATATGGAGATACTAGCCAACCTACCAAGGAACCTTGGGCGGTATGCTCTTGTGGATTTGAACGAGACCTTTATGGCAATAGTAACAATCGATATGAGCTGGTTCGTCTCAATCACCTTCTGATTGCTATCGCAAAAGAAGTGGGTGTAATCATTGCATGAGTATAGCAAGCCACAATACTATGTATGGAGAGCTCTGAGACTTGCTGGCGTACCTATAGGCAATCCTGGGGCATTGGAAGTTGTCAGATCGCTAAATTGGGCGATTGAACAACAGCCCATGATACTCAAACGCTTTCCCGTATCACAAAATGATGCCCATACCATAGAGGGGCTGGACTATTGGAAGGATAAATTCGATAGATACCTAAGTCGTGCTGAACTCTTAACACTCGAAAGCCCTGAAGGGCGCCAAGCTATTGCGGAGCATTTTGCTGCTAGTCTTGGATTGCTCGCCTCGGTCTGGCGCATATATGGCCCGCCATCTAGTAATGCTGTTGGGTATCACCAAAATTCTACAATTGTCAAAGTAGAATAGCCCTGATTGTAATGATCGGGGCTTTAACTACTAAAAAACCACCTCAGAGGGTGGTTTTTTAGATATCTTTTCGATTTAGTATCGAGAGAAATGAGCAAATGCCTTGTTGGCTTCTGCCATTTGGTGGGCATCTTGTTTCTTCTTGATAGCTTCACCTTCATTATTGAAAGCATTTAAGAGCTCGTTGGCAAGACTTTTGTCGAAGCTTTGGCCTGATTTGGCTCGAGCGCTATCAAGTATCCAGATGAGAGCATAGTGTACTTTGCGATCACCACGAACTTCCATAGGTACTTGGTAGTTTGCGCCACCAATGCGCTTACTCTTTACCATCACATTTGGGCTAACGTTTTTTACTGCAGTATCCAAGACTTCGATCGGATCTACTTTGGCTTTTACTGCAGCTGTCTCTAGAGCAGAATACACCAGCTTCTCGGCAGTCTGCTTCTTGCCGTCTTTCATTACTTTGTTGATAGTCTTTGAAATCAGCACATTGTTGTATACACGATCTGGTTTGATGGTTCTTTTTAGGGATTTGGTTACTTTTCTTGGCATAATATTACTTTTTAAGCTTTTTTAGCACCTTCTAATTTAGTTCCATATTTACTTCGACCTTGTTTTCTGCCTGAAACACCTGCGGTATCTAGTGCTCCACGTACTACGTGGTATCTTACACCAGGTAAATCCTTCACCCTACCTCCACGAATCAACACCACTGAGTGCTCCTGCAGGTTGTGTCCTTCGCCAGGTATATAAGCTGTGACTTCCATACCATTGGTAAGTCTTACACGAGCCACTTTACGAAGAGCTGAGTTTGGTTTCTTAGGAGTCTGGGTGAATACTTTTGTACAAACACCACGTTTTAAGGGTGAATTCATACTGCTTGTCTGCACCTTGAGCGCATTAAAACTACGCGCTAAAGCAGGGGCGGTATTTTTCTTGGCCTTGCTCTTTCTTGGTTTTCTAATAAGTTGGTTTATTGTTGGCATATAATTTAGCTAGTCTATCAGATAGTGACTATCTGGTCAAGACTTCCCTTCTTCATCTCTAAAGCCAGTACCTACTGGTATTAGTCTACCGATGATCACATTTTCTTTCAATCCACGTAACTTATCTTGTTTACCTCGCATAGCAGCAGATATCAGTACCTTGGTAGTTTCCTGGAAGCTTGCTGCTGACAACCAGCTGTCTGAGCTGGTAGAAATCTTGGTAATTGGCATTAGTAGCATTTCATATGTTGCAGGTTTGGTCTTATTGTCCTTGGCTTTGAGATTTTCTTCTTCTAGTACTGCACGAGACACAACATCTCCAGCAATAAATGCAGTGTCACCAGGATCTTCAATACGAACTCTTGAGAACATTTGTCTGATTATCACCTCGATGTGTTTGGCGGCAATAGTTTGACCTTGACTCAAGTATATGGCTTGCACTTCATCAATGACATATCTCTGGACTGATTCTTCACCCTGCAACTTCAACATATCTTGCAAGTTCACAGAGCCTTCTGTGAGCCTTTGACCTACCTTGACTGTATCGCCAGACTTAACTTCTATGGTTGTAAATTCTGATACTGTATACTCGCGAGTATTTGCACTGTCATGGGTCAATATGATTTGTGTCTTATCAACCTTTACTGTACCTACACCACCAGCTTTAATAGTCTTTTTACCATCAGCTGATTGAGCAAGTAATTGCGAGCGAGTAACTACTTCACCTGTCTTGACATTTGGCTTCATATCTTTGAGGTCATACTTGGTTACTTTTTGATCGGCTGGTGTAACACTTATCAATTGTTTCTTGTCTTTTCTGGCAATCTTTACTGTACCTTCTATGTCCGATAGAATTGCTTGCCCCTTCGGAGCTCTTGCTTCAAAGATTTCTTCTACACGAGGGAGACCTTGGGTTATATCGGCACCAACACCGGTTGCGTGCTTAGTATTCATAGTTAGCTGTGTTCCTGGCTCGCCAATACTTTGAGCTGCCATAATTCCCACAGCTTCTCCTAGTCGAACCTGTCGGCCAGTCGCAAGATCTACACCATAACACTTCTGGCATAGTCCCCAAGCACTTTTACACTTGAATATAGATCTTATCTTGAGCTCTTCTATACCTAGAGCATCTACTTGTTCGGCAGCAATGTCAGAGATAAGAGCTCCTTTTTTAATAATGGTTTCGCCTGATTTGGGGTCAACGATTTTTTCCATGGATGTTCGCCCTACTACCCATGCTGACAACCCGTCTTCACCAGTCGCAATAGCTTCTGCTCGACTCATGATATAGCCTTCTTTATCTCCACAGTCGTTTTCAGAGATCACAATGTCTTGTGCTACGTCCACTAATCTTCTGGTCAAGTAACCAGACTCAGAAGTCCTAAGAGCTGTGTCTGTTAGGCCCTTTCGTGCACCGTGAGTTGAAATAAAGTATTCTAGTACTCCTAGACCGTCTTTGTAGTTTGATCGTACTGGTAGCTCTATAATCTTTCCAGCTGGACTTAACATCAATCCAAGCATTCCGCTCATTTTGTTTATCTGACCAATAGAAGCTCTTGCACCAGACTGTAAGTCATCATATAGAGTAGATTCAGATTCTTCGAGAGTATCCGCCAAGAGAGATTCTATTTGTTCTCCTGTTGCTTTCCAAGCCTCGACAGTTCGTGCATATCTCTCACCATTGGTAATCAGTCCTTGCTGATACTGCTTGACATAACCTATTGCTTTTTCTTCTGCTTCAGTTACTAATTTATTTCGATCTTTAGGTATCACTAGGTCGTCCATACCAATAGAGATTCCGGATTGAGTGGCGTATTTAAAACCAAGATCTTTTACCGCATCTACGAGATCGGCTGTGACTTCTTGTCCATATTGTGCAAAAACAGCTGCCATGATTTTCTGAAGTTTTGACTTATTCAATGTGTCATTTACATATGTCATATCTTCTGGAAGAATTTCATTGAACAACATTCTGCCTACAGTGGTGTCGATAATCTGACCATCCAATCGGAGCTTGATACTTGCTCTTAAGTCGATTGACTTTGCTTGGTAGGCCATAGTGGCTTCATTGATGTTGTTAAATGCCTTTCCTTCGCCTTTGAGACCGTTTTTGACGCTGGTCAAAAAGAAGCATCCAAGCACCACATCCTGAGAAGGCTGTACTACTGGTTCACCACTACTTGGCTTGAGTAGATTGTGTTTAGACAACATTATCTCTCTAGCTTCAGCTTGAGCTGCTTCTGACAATGGCACGTGTACTGCCATTTGGTCACCATCAAAGTCCGCATTGAACGCAGCACATACCATCGGATGCAATTGTATGGCTTTACCTTCTATAAGTAGTGGCTTAAATGCCTGTATACCAAGGCGGTGTAGGGTAGGTGCACGATTAAGCAGCACATATTTACCTGCAATTACTTCATCAAGCGTATCCCACACTTCAGTTCGAGCTCGTTCGATCATTCTAGAAGCTGATTTGACATTATGAGCAATCCCTTTCTCTATCAGCTGTCCAATTACAAATGGCTTAAATAGTTCCAGTGCCATCATTTTCGGAATACCACATTGATCGAGCTTGAGATGAGGTCCAATAACAATTACTGAACGGCCCGAATAATCAACCCGTTTTCCTAGAAGGTTCTGGCGAAATCTACCCTGTTTACCTTTTAAGAGGTCGGTAAGGCTTTTGAGTTTCTTACGTGATCCAGCGGCAGATACAGCTCTATCTCGGCGTGCATTGTTATCTATCAGAGCATCTACTGCTTCTTGAAGCATTCTCTTTTCATTACGGCAGATGACTTCTGGAGCATCCAGTGCGAAGAGTTTCTTAAGTCTGTTGTTTCGGTTGATAACTCTACGATATAGGTCGTTGAGATCTGAAGCTGCAAATCGACCACCATCTAGCTGAACCATTGGTCTAAGATCTGGGGGTATTACCGGAAGATTGGTGGTAATCATCGATGATGGCTCTATGCCAGACTTAATCATACCTTCGACAATTTTTAATCGCTTGAGAGCTTTTTTCATCTTTTGACCCGCGGCGTCATTGGCTTCACTGCGGAGACTTTTGGCTAATTTTTTGAGATCAATCTTTTCTAGTAAAAGCTGCAATGCTTCAGCCCCAATACCCGCACGAAATACTTGACCAAATTTCATGTTAAGCTCGCGGTATCTAGATTCGGGTAACAGTTGATTGACTGCTAGATTTGTAAGCTCTGTCTTTGCTGTAGTGTAGTAAGTCTCAAGTTCATTGAGTTCGTTTTGAGCTTCTTCTGATATTGCTTCAAGCTTAGCTGTTTTGATTTCGTATTTTTTCAAGATTTCTTTGTGCTTGGCCTCATAGTCGTTCTTAAGTTCACTCAGCGCCTTGGACTTAGCATCTTCATCCACTTCTGTCACTATGAAATTTGCAAAATAAACTACTCTTTCCAAGTCTCGTATACCAACATTGAGCAACAGACTTACAGGACTAGGGGTACCTCTTAAGAACCAAATGTGAGCCACAGGAACCACTAGAGCAATGTGGGCCATTCTCTCTCTTCGAACGATACTGCGAGTAACTAGGACTCCACACTTATCGCATTCAATACCTTTGTATCTTATACCTTTATACTTACCGCAATAACACTGCCAGTCTTTTGTAGGGCCAAATATTTTCTCACAAAAAAGTCCATCTCTCTCAGGTTTTTGAGTGCGATAATTTATAGTTTCTGGTTTTGTAACTTCACCATGAGACCAATCCAAAATGTGTTCTGGGCTAGCTACAGAAAGTTTGATTCCATCAAAATCAATTATTTGTTGTTCGTGCATCATCATGTCCTTATTCATTTTAAATCTCCTCTGATTCTATTTCTGACTGTAGTTCTGCCTCTGCTAGTACTGCAAAATCATCTTCTGATTTTGTATCTGCCAGGTCTACTATAGCCTCATTTTGTGCTTGATTTTCTCCTGCGATTAACTCATCATCACCGAGCTCCACAGCTTCATCATTGGTAGCTGTCGAAATCAATTCTTCGGCGTCGATAGATATCGCTTCTTTACTTCTTTCTAAGTCTACTACTAGCGAGAGACTTTGCAGTTCTTTGACAAGTACGTTAAATGATTCTGGAACGCGCGGTCCTTTGATATCTTCACCTTTGATTATTGATTCGTAAGCCTTACTTCTTCCGATAACATCATCTGATTTGATAGTAAGAATTTCTTGCAATGTATTAGCTGCACCATAAGCCTCTAGTGCCCATACTTCCATTTCTCCAAATCTTTGTCCGCCCATTTGAGCTTTACCACCAAGTGGTTGTTGAGTGACCATAGCATAAGGACCGGTAGAGCGGGCGTGTATCTTGCTATCAACCATGTGTGATAGCTTGAGCATATACTTAATGCCAACAGTAGTTCGACTTGAGTATGGTTCACCAGTATAGCCTGAGTATAGTTGAGTCTTGCCATCTTCTGGCAATCCAGCTTTTTTGAGCTCTTGTTTTATTTCATTTATTTTAACTCCATCAAATACTGGGCTGGCAATCTTATAGCCTAGTGCATTTGCAGCCCAACCAAGATGGGTCTCTAGTATCTGACCTAGATTCATACGAGTACCTACACCTAGAGTATTGAGTATAATATCAACCGGTGTACCGTCTTCCATATATGGCATATCTTCGATGGGCATAATCTTTGAGATTACACCCTTATCGCCGTGGCGACCAGCCATCTTATCACCTACTTGAACCTTGCTGAGTTCGGCTACAGCTACATATATCTGAGTGGAAACTCCAGCAGGAAGATCGTCATTATTATCTCGACTTAGTATCTTTACATCTACTACTTTTCCAGATGCACCATTTGGCACTCTCAAGCTTGTGTCTTTTACATCGCGAGCTTTTTCGCCAAATATCGCTCTTAGGAGTCTTTCTTCACTTGAAAGTTCGGTTTCACCTTTTGGTGTAATTTTACCTACCAAAATATCTCCAGCACCTACTTCGGCTCCGATGCGGATTATGCCCTCTTCATCTAGATCTTTTAAGCTATCTTCAGAAACATTGGGTATATCTCGAGTAACAATTTCTGGACCCAACTTAGTATCTCGAACATCTATTTGATGAGTTTCGATATGAATACTGGTATATCTATCGTCTTGTACCAGTCGCTGAGAGACAATAATAGCATCTTCAAAATTCAATCCCTCGAATGGCATAAATGCTACCATTACATTTTGACCCAATGCAAGCTCGCCGTTTTGGGTACTCATACCATCCGCCAAGACATCACCTTTTTTAAGCTTATGATCTGCAATTGCGACGGCTTTTTGGTGCATGCAGCTGCCTTGGTTTGATCGCTCAAAGTTAGTTAGTTCATAGCTCTTATTGCCAAGTTTCTTGTATTTGACATCTATTTTATCTGCTGTAGCACTTACTACTACACCATCGTCTTCTGCTACGATAACTTGTCCCGAATCAACAGCAACTTTACCTTCAATTCCTGTTCCTACAACAGGAGAGTCCGGTCGTATGAGTGCAACAGCTTGCCGTTGCATATTGGCACCCATCAAGGCACGTTTGGCATCGTCATTTTCCAAGAAAGGGATCAAACTTGCTGAAACACCTACGGTTTGCTTACTAGTAACATCCATATAACTTACATTGTCAGCACTTTCTTCATCGGCATCACCACCAACTCCACGTACTGCAACTCGTTCTTCAATAAAGTATCCATTTTCATCAGTCGGAGTATTGGCTTGAGCGATTACGGCTTTTTCTTCATCGTATGCATCTAGGTATACAACTTCTTTGGTCAGGTGAGCTTTTACACTTACATTTTCGATTCCTGCAGACTTAAGTTTCTTGGCAACCGCAGCTGTTATCTTATCGCCTGAATTAAGTATTACCTTTCCAGATTTGTCTTTAACTATTTGCGAACTAATCTCACCAGTAGAATTTTCTGGAGTTACGTTGTTTATGACCTTTAGATATGGGCTTTCCAAAAATCCATACTCGTTGACTCTAGCATAAGTTGCTAGTGTACTTACCAATCCGATGTTTGGTCCTTCTGGTGTTTCAATAGGGCATATCCGGCCATAGTGAGTTCTGTGAACATCCCGCACTTCAAAACCTGCTCTTTCACGATTTAGTCCACCCGGACCCATTGCATTTAAGCGTCTTTTGTGGACAATTTCTGCAAGTGGGTTGATTTGCTCCATAAACTGACTTAACTGGTGAGAGGCAAAAAACTCTTTGACGCTAGCTACTATTGGTCTAGCATTGACTAGTTGTGCTGGCATAATTGTATCTGGCTCAGCCAAACTCATACGATCTTTTACGATTCGCTCCATTCTCAAGATACCTACACGGAATCTTTGCTGCATCAATTCCCCTACCATTTTTAGTCGACGGTTGGCTAAATGATCTATATCTTCAGGTTCAGCATTGGCATTGCTGAGTCGGATAACTTCTTTGATTATTTCTACAAAATCTTCACGACGCAATATTCTGTTTTGGGCGGTATTTTTTAGATTGATACCAAGTCTTTTGTTGACTTTGTATCTTCCTACTTTTGAAAAATCGTATCTCTTATAGTCAAAAAACATACCGTCTATTAAGCTTTTAGAGTTTTCAACTGTAGCCAAATCACCTGGTCTTATACGGCGATATACTTCCATGAGTGCTTCAGCTGTTGAGCTACTGGGATCTTTAGCGATAGTTTCATCGATAAACTTCACTTCTCCTGTATCGACATCTGAGAACAATTCTTTGAGTTCTTTGTCGCTCCCATATCCAAATGCTCTAAGCAGCGCTGTGAGTGCAATCTTTCTCTTTCTATCTATCTTGACGCTCATGACTCCATTTTGTGAAGTTTCTATTTCTAGCCAAGCCCCACGATTTGGTATAACTTTTGCTCCAAAATAACTAGCTGTATTTTCAAGCGTAAAAAATACGCCCGGAGAGCGTACTAATTGACTAACTACAACACGTTCTACACCATTAATAATAAAGGTGCCGCGGTTTGTCATGACTGGATAGTCCCCAAGAAATATTTCTTGGGTCTTTACTTCGCCAGTTTCTTTGTTGATAAGTTCAGCAGCTACTTTTAGTGATGCTTCGTATGTGAGATTCTTGGTCTTAGCTTGTACTTCAGTGAGCTTTGGTTGCTCAAAATGATAGTCCTTAAGACTTAGAGCATATTTTTTACCGGTGAAGTCTTCAATAGGAGACAGCTCTTCAAATATTTCTTTGAGGCCTTCATCGATAAACCATTTGTATGAATCAGTTTGAATTTTGATTAGATTCGGTAGATCTAATAGTTCTTTGTTCTTATGTAAAAACACACGTTGTTTCGTGGGGGCTTTTGCCATATATTTATATATTCTCCTAATAATTAATGATGCTCTATATTTAGGAGGTTTTTCTAAACCGATAAAAAACCGGTAACCCAAATATTTTTGGGTATAAAAACCGGTTGGATAGTTTAAGCGTCCTCTATAAGAACAATATTAACCTGAAATAGCTAAAGGTGTCAAGTGCTTTTTAGCTGAAACCTATGAAACATCTTATTTTGAAAAATACCATATAGTCCGATTAATACACCGGAGATAGTCAATACACTCAATGGGCTGATCAGATCTGCCGTAACACCTGCCAAAAATACAGGCACAATTGCTGCAATGTTCATCATCATGTTTAACGTACCAAATATTTTACCTCTAGTCTCATCCGTCGAGTTTAGCTGCAACAAGGTTTGAGCAGACACACTTACTAGGCCATTGGAGATACCTAATATCAGTGCGATGATTGCTACTATTAATCCAAAAAATACTAGGCTATTTAGTTTTGGCACTAAACTCAGGCTGATTAGCATTATTGCGGCTATACCGATACCTATGCTTATTAGTTTAGTTTTACTAGTCTTTTTAAATACCGATCCTACCATTATCGCCCCTGCAACCATTCCAAGCGCTGCAGGTACCACAATCTTGTAGCTCACGGTTGCAAGACTTTGATTGAATACCAAGATTGCAATTGCAGGCGCAAGGACCGCTATCACACCAAGCATGGCTTGAGCAATTGTGAGATTGGCGATAGGCAATACCAAGCTTGGGTTCTTCAGAATTTTGGCAAAATTACGATGTATGGTTGAAAATACTTCTTTATTCACCTGCCTTAGGTCCTTATATTCCAGTTTTGCCCTTAGAGTTGGTAGAGATATGCATAATACGGAAGCAATCACAAATGATACAGACGTCACCCAATAAACCGAGTCTGAACCCCAGAAAGATATAAGAGGACCAGCCAAGCTGTAACCAACTACAAATGACCCATACAGGGTAAATAAAAATAAGGAATTTGCACTTACTAGTTCAGATTTTTTTACGAGCTTAGGCAGTGCTGCCCCCTCGGCAGGTGTAAAGAACTGAGAAAACACAGAAACAGCAAAGACTATGAGATATATCATTAGTAAGTTGGAGCTAAATATCAAAAAGCCCAATACTAGAACCGCCCTGACGATGTTAGTGACAATGAGTACTTTCTTGCGATCCCAGTGGTCCACATAAGCTCCAGCCAAGACAGCAAACACAATAGATGGTATACCAAACGCTAGTATGAGCAAGCTCACTGCAATATTTGCATAGCGGGTATTTGCTGCAAGCTCATAAACTCTAATAATTAGTGCAAAATTTAAAAGATTTGTAGCTAGTTGACTAACTATTTGGGCAATCCATATCTTTAAAAAATCCGGATTTTGAAGTAGTTTGCTATACATCTATACCTTTTTAGCTTTTCTTTTCTGCAGTTTTTTCAACTACTTTGTCTACAAGACCGTATTTTTTGGCTTCTTCTGCACTCTGCCAAAAATCTCTATCTGAGTCAGAGCTAATCTTCTCTACTTTTTGACCAGTCTTGTCGGCCAATATCTTATTGAGCTGATGTCTGATTTTGATGATTTCATTTGCAGTTATTTCAATATCAGCTGCAGTGCCCTGAAATCCGCCAGAGGGCTGGTGAATCATCACCCTGCTGTTTGGTAATGCAAAGCGCTTACCCTTCTCGCCGCAAGCTAGCAAAAATGCACCCATGCTAGCAGCCATACCTACACATATCGTAGATACGTCTGGACTGATATGCTGCATAGTATCGTAGATAGCTAGACCTGCAGAAACGCTTCCACCTGGACTATTGATATAGAGACTAATATCCGATGTCGGATCCTCGCTCTGTAAAAATAGTAGTTGGGCAATTACGATATTGGCCACGTTATCATCTATGCCAGTTCCTAAAAATATTATTCTCTCCTTGAGAAGACGAGAATATATATCATAAGCTCTTTCACCACCTTGAGTTTTTTCTATAACAGTTGGGATTAATATTGAGCTGTTAATAGGTTCTTGATTTGGATTTATCATTGATCCCTCCACGATAATTAATAATCTAAACTTGTGCGTATTGTACCAATTTAGCGATAGCTTTTGTAGTGAGAAGATGATTTTTAAGATCTTGCAAGAAGTGATCATGAGTTAGTTCTTCTTGCATTTTCGGATCAGTATATTGAGCACGTAGCTTGGACATCTCTTGTTCCAACTCTGCATCACTTACTTGTATCTTTTCTGACTCTATGACGTGGCGCAGTACCAATCCAAGCTGTACTCGTTTTTTGGCTTCTTTATGGAGAGTTTCTTCAAATTCTTGAGGCTTTTGCCCTTGTAATTGCAAGTATTTTTCTATCGTCAATCCATTATTTTTTAGATTTTGTTCAGTCTCATTTCGCAGTGATGACACTTGTTCATTTACCAGACTTTCAGCTACTTCAATATTAGATAGCTTGATTACTTTTTCTAGCAGTTCGTTTTCATACTGCTTGTCGGCTTCTGCTTGTTTATTTAGTTTTAGGCTGTTTTTGATCTCATCTTTTAATTCTTTAAGACTGCTGACAGGGCCAATGGTCTTTGCCCATGCATCGTCAGCCTTGGGTGTGTCAATATTTTTAATGTCATGGATCTTGATCTTGAATTCAACTACTTTATCAGCTAGCTCTTTGGCGTGATAATCCTTGGGGAATCTAATGTCAAATTTCTTTTCCTCATTTTTACCAAGACCAATCATATTGTCTTCGAAGCCCGGTATGAAGCTACCATCACCGATTACTAGAGTATGACTTTTGGCACTCGCTCCATCTACTGGCTTGCCCTCACGTGTCCCATCGAAGTCGAAAGTTACTTCGTCGCCTTTTTTGATAGGTTTCTTGGAATCAGTTTTGGAAGAAGATTGTTTTAACATATTTTGCAATGTATCTTCTATTTCTTTGTCTTCGACCTTAACTGTTGGCTTTTTTAGCTTGAGTTTTTTGAAGTCGATTTTTATATCTGGCATTACTGGCACCACTGCTTCAAACTCCAGTTCTGTATATGGCACGAATTTTTTGAGTTGGATCTGAGGAGATGCAATAGTTTCAATCTTTTCTTCTCTGACAGCCTTGGAATAAGCGTGCATAATAACTTCTTCTAGTACTTCAGCCTGTACTTTGGCTTCACCTATCTCTCGTTCGGCAATATTGTCTGGAGCTTTGCCAGGTCGAAAACCTGCAACTTTCAGATTGGCTTTGAGGCGCTTGAGTACTGATTGTTTATATGGAGCTATGAACTGCTCATCGACAATTATAGTTAGGGTATTTTCTGATTTGGATTGTTTGGATAATGTATGTTTAATCATGACTTGGTATTTTAGCAAAATTTTTGCAAAAGAGAAAGCCCCTAGTGAAATTCACTAGGGACCGGCCTATGAGGGAGGCTATCCCGTGTGGTTCGGGTAGGTTTTGAGCCTACGACCTCCTGGTTTTCACACAGGCGCTCTGCCAACTGAGCTACCGAACCGTGATTGTTAAGGCCAATCATGCCCTTGTGGTCCTGGAGTGGATTCGAACCCCCGACCTCGTCAATACTGACGCGCTCTTCCTAACTGAGCTACAGGACCTTGCGACCACTCTTTGTGGTCGCCCTGGAGGATACGCACGAACATACGCGTCCGAGAGAGCGCGACTCCCATGCGTACCCCCAGGACGGCTGTAGGGTCTATTGACCCCAGAGGAGGCGACGGGATTTGAACCCGCGACCTTCTACCCGTAGGTAGATGCTCTTCCTAGCTGAGCTTCGCCCCCGGTACTGCACCCTCTTCAAGTGCTTCTGGACACCACGGTTTCCCGCAGAAACACGTTGGCATTCCGTGTCGATGGCCAAAAGAGACCTCGAGAGGGGCCCGAAAGAATTGGTTACGAGTTTCACCACGCTACCAAGTTTCCTTCGGACTACTCCACCGCTCTCCAGGTCCGCGCGCCCGACGCTACTACCCAGGATCTGGTGGAAGTTTGGAGTGCCGACCGATTATCGCTAGTGATTGGAGGAACACTTTACGATTCTGTCGGTCGGCACAAATGTTGCTGCTCTAATCAAATGTGGCAGCTACAGTTACTCTAATTATTTAGGCCAACTGTAGCTGTCTCATATAAATAAAACAGCATATTATTAGGTACAAAAGCACGTAATAATTTACCAAAACATAGCACTGTTGTCAACAGTTATTTGTCAGATAGATTCAATATCTAAAATCTTATAGTGCACATCATATTCAGGTAGTTTTAAAATTACTATAGAACCTTGAGTTTGGTTTTTTATAGCTTCACCTAGAGGAGATGTCAGGCTAATCCAGCCTTCACCTAGCCGAGTCGCCTCACTCCCGCCTATATTTATGGTCATAGTCTCTTTATTGTCAGTATTTTCTAGTCTCACTCTATTCCCAATACCAACTTTTACACTACTCACCTCTTCAGCAGCTAAAACTTTGGCAGATTTCAAAATATGTTGAATTTCTTTTTTTTCTTTGTCTAGATTGATCTGTTTGGATTTGGCTGTATCGTACATATCATTGTCATGCCAAGTCTCAGACCCATAATTGAGGGCATGTTTTAGATCCTTAAGAGCTACTTCGTCATCTTTTTTAAGCTTGGCGAGTCGATCTATTAGAAAATCATATTCGGCTTGAGTTATGATATGGTTTTTCATACTTATATATTACCGAAACTTGACCGAATACTCAAGAATATAGTTATTTTATTTGAGCACCGATACTTTTAAGCTTTTCTTCAAAGTTCTCATAGCCACGATCTATCAAATCAATATTGTGAATCGTACTAGTTCCATCGGCTACTAGTGCTGCAATGACATAGCTAAAACCGGCTCTTAAATCTGGAACAGTGATTTCTTTGGCTTTTAATGTCGTGGGGCCTGAGATAACTGCACTATGCAAATAATTGCTTTGAGCAAATCTACATGGCAACTTACCAAGACAATTTTGATAAAGCTGGATTTGCGCCCCCATGTCATTTAGTGTCTTAGTAAAGCCAAATCTATCTTCATAAACAGTCTCGTGCACAATTGAAAGCCCTTCTATCTGGGTCAATAGCACTGTAAAAGGCTGTTGCCAATCGGTCATAAATCCTGGATGAACATCAGTCTCTAGACTAATAGGGGTAGTCTTGTTGCCTCGCCAGAACTCTATACCTCTAGTGCTCACTTGATACTCACAACCCACCATTCTAAATGCATTAAGAAATGTCATCATATCTGACTGGAGAGCTCCTTTGACAAATATTCGTCCATTCGTTGCAGCAGCAGCACAGGCCCAGCTACCAGCCTCTATTCTGTCTGGCATAACACTATGCTCAAAACCATGAAGCTTATCTACTCCAGTAATAGTAATAACCCTATCTGTATTGACTGCGATGACGGCCCCCATCTTTTGCAGTACACATATCAGATTGATGATTTCTGGCTCAACTGCTGCATTACGAAGTTCAGTTACACCTTGAGCAAGAACTGCACTTAGTAGTACTTGTTCGGTAGCTCCAACGCTTGGATAATCTAGGGTAATTTTTGCACCATTTAGATTCTTGGCAATAAGTTCATATCCTCCATCTATGTTATGTTCGACTGCGCCGAGCGTTTCGAGAGCTTTTAGATGGAAGTCCACTGGTCGCTTCCCTATCTCACAACCACCAAGCTCTGGTAGTATTGCCCTTCCCTCTCGGTGCAAGAGAGGGCCCGCAAATAATATTGGTATACGACTTGTGCCAGCCACAGAATGAAGCTGTTTGGTATCTACAAGCTTTAGTTTTTTGGCTAATATCTTGATAGTACCGTCACCCACATTTTCTACAATACCACCTAAGAGTTCTATCATTTTACTGACTACAACTACATCAGATACATTTGCTACATTATGAATGACAGACTCTTCATCGCTTAGTAATGCTGCTACCATTATCTTGGCTAGAGCATTTTTGGCGCCGCGGATTTGTATCTCACCCTCTAGTGGCTTTCCGCCTATAATGGATAATGTTTTTTTCTTCATAAATTTGAATTACTTCTTTGGTACTGGAGAGAGGACTCGAACCTCCACAGGTTTTACCCTACTAGCTCCTAAGGCTAGCGTGTCTACCAATTCCACCACTCCAGCACAAAGAACTAATTCAAAGCATCTATATATTCAATATGTGTATCACCATAGCGCTTGCTAGATACTATGCGCAGATTATCATTCAGACCATCAATATGTATTCTTGACGAGTGACTCACTACTATAATACCGCCATATTGTAACAGATTTGCTACCCTGTTGACTATATTTACATCAAAATTATCATAGGGTGGATCCAGGATAATTACATCATATTTTTCACGACAGTCTATTATGAACTGCAGAGCGTCTCGTTTCATCACTGTCATATTACTGGATGAGACTAATTTATCGATATTTCTTTTTATTGAGAATATTGCCTTTGAGTTGTTATCTACCAATACGCTCTTGCTAGCGCCTCGACTAATTGCCTCTATAGACATTGCTCCAGAGCCAGCATATATATCTAGTACACTAGCTCCTATGATTTTATCGGCTAGTGAGTTGAAAACTGCAGCTCTTACTTTTTGGCTTATAGGCCTCGTAATACTATCTGGGGGCTGATACAAAACAAGATTTTTGTACTTGCCGCTTGTAATTCTTAACATAAATCAATGGTAGCACAACTGTGTTAGAATAATATTAAAGAGAGTATAAATAGGAGGGTATATGTCTGAAATTCGAGAAAAGTGTGGAGTAACAGCAGTTTACTCCAAGGATGAATCTGCCGCTAGAATAGCATATTTTGCATTATCTGCACTACAACATCGAGGTCAAGAAAGCTCTGGCATCGTTACCGCTAACAATGACCAGTTTTTTTCACACCGTGGGCCGGGTTTGGTCGCTCAAGTCTATCGCGAGCAAGACTTGCAAGCTCTAGAGGGAGAATTGGCTATCGGGCACAATCGTTACGCTACTTCGGGAGGCAAACATGACAGTCATATGCAACCAGTACTTCGTGGAGATGACGTATTGGCCTTGGCTCACAATGGTAATTTGCCATCGACTGAAAAATTAAAGAAATTCTTAAAATCCAAGAAAATATATAAGACCGGAAGTAACGATAGTGAGATGATGGCCGATGCCATCCGGTACTATGTATATCACGGCAATACTATTTCAAAAGCAATTAAGCTTACGTGGCCACTCTTTACAGGGGTATTTAGCTGTACTCTGATCACCAAAAAAGCTATCTATGCCTTTAGGGATAGATGCGGGGTAAGACCACTGTCTTTAGGAAAACTAAAAAATGGCTACATAGTAGCATCCGAAACTTGTGCCTTCGATATGGTTGGTGCAGAACACATCAGGGACATTAAGCCAGGAGAGCTAGTCAAGATAAATTCCAAAGGCATCAAAAGTTGGCAGATTGAGAAAGGCGACCCAAAACTTGAAGTATTTGAATTTATTTATTTTGCACGTCCAGACAGTGTACTGGGCGGTAAGCTAGTCAATGAGATTCGCCGCAAAATGGGAGATCAACTAGCGATAGAGCATCCCAAGCATGTAGACTTAGTCGTACCAGTACCAGACTCTGCCATACCGGCGGCACTTGGCTATGCCTATACACTCGGACTGGAATTTGATCATGTACTTATCAAGAATAGATATATACATCGCACATTTATACAACCGACTCAGGAGCTACGCGAACGTGCTGTACAAATGAAACTAAACCCATTGCCCGAACATATACGAGGTAAAAGCATAGTCTTAGTAGATGACTCTATAGTACGAGGCACTACTACAAAACAGATAGTAAAAATGCTACGTAAGGCAGGAGCCAAAGAGGTGCATATCAGGGTCAGTTCTCCTCCTGTAAGATTTCCAGATTTTTATGGCATAGACACCCCTGATCAGTCCCAGCTCATAGCTGCAAAACACAACCTAGAAGATATTCAAGTATATGTACAAGCGGACAGCTTAGCCTATCTATCATACGATGGCATGTTGCGTGCTATTGGAATTGATGAGAACAAGCTTTGTACAGCTTGCTTTACAGGACAATACCCTATCGACTTAATGGAACGCTCTAATGAGGTCGTACTTGACCAGCCAAATTGGTTGGTTTCGGAGAGTGCCCAGAGTCTTTATAAGCAGACAGCCAAGCAGCACCAATAAGCTGAGGGATGCGTTTGGCTACTACCGTCTTGACAGTCTTGGCAAGACCAGCTGACCAGCCATTTTTCAAGAATTTATTATATAGATCAAGTTTTGCTATTCTTAACGACTCTTCTTCAACTACCTTTCTAATTCCTTGATCTTGAATCTTACTATATAAGTCTTCATCAAATTTTACTCTTAGCCTGTTTAGTCCTACTGTCATTGAAACGCCACTCTCAAACATTACGTGAGAACTCATTATGCCTTTGCGACCAAAATACAGCCATCCTAGACGAGCTTTGCTAGCATTTTCGTATTCTGCAGTGAGAAGCTTGTTACTCACATGGTGTGCGGGAGTAAGGCTATCAGTAAGATAGTGGGCCATGAACCCTGCCTCAAATGCTGCCTTGACATAGTCTTTTTGCTTGAGGGCCTCCACGAGATTTTGATAATGTATCTCGATCCAGACCGGAAGGTATCCTATCTTATTGATTGGATCCCATAAATGATCAGAAGTATATTTACCCTTGAATTTCAATCCATCTGGTCCACCCATGCCTTCGAATTTCAATATTTGATTTCGTGTAGGAAAATATTGGTGGTTCATGTAAGGAGCAGTTATTCGAAAAGCAGTTTTATCTAATTTTTGGTGGGTTCCAATATTATTTAAAACTCTACCTTTAGTAAAATATGTAACTACTCCAGAATTCATGTATTTAGTCTAATGATGTTAATTTTTTGAGTTGATTTATTCGCTTAACCAATTTAGGGTATTGTAGCATTTTATCGCCAACTATAAAAGCGTCAACTGACTTACGCACTTCTGCGAGTAATCTGGTGTCAAATATATTGGCATAAGTAAGATCCAGTATTCCATGCTGAGAAGTGCCATATATCTCACCTGGTCCTCTCAATTCTAGGTCTATCTGGGCAAGCCTGAAGCCATCGCTAGTTTTTTCCATAGCCTGAAGCCTGTTGGCGCTAAATGGATTGCTGGTATCGGAAAATAGATAACAATATGACTGGATTGCACTTCTACCTACTCTACCGCGCAATTGATGTAGGGCAGCGAGTCCAAATCGTTCGGCGTTTTCTACAATAAGTACCGTAGCGTTGGCGATATCCACCCCCACTTCAATTACCGTAGTAGAAATCAATATATCGTATTTGTGATCTCTGAAATCATTCATGATCAGTTCTTTTTCTGTTGATTTCATCTTGCCATGCAGTGTCGCTATACGGCGCATTGAAAATACAGTTTTTTTTAGATTGTTATAAACTGATTTGACTGATTTCATCCCTGACTCATCATCTTGTTCTATACTCGGGCACACCATAAACACTTGCTGTTTCTTATCGATAAGCTTATTTACCTCTCGATAAACATTTTGACGATTTTGATCATTTGCAATTATAGTTGTCACTTTCTTGCGATTCGGTGGTAACTCATCAATAACTGATATATCCAAGTCACCATACACTACTAGCGCCAAACTACGTGGTATCGGAGTGGCCGTCATAGTAAGCACATGGGGCATGAACTCTGACTTGGATTTCAGTGCTCTTCGTTGGTTCACTCCAAATCGATGTTGCTCATCTATGATTACAAGCCCCAGATTATTAAATACCACATGCTCACTAATCAAGGCATGCGTACCGATTACTACATCAATCTTGCCCTCTGATATTTCATTATGAATCTTAGTTTTTTCAGAAGCCTTTAAGGCTGAGACCAATAACTCACATCGATAGCCTTGTGAATTAAATAATTTCTTAAAAGTAACCAAGTGTTGTCGTGCCAATATTTCTGTAGGCACCATTAGCGCTACTTGATAACCAGACTTTAAACACATCGCTGCAGCAAGTAACGCCACTAAGGTTTTGCCACTCCCCACATCCCCTTCTAGCATGCGGTTCATAGGATGCGCACTTTCTAGATCTTGAAATATCTGCCAAGCTACTTTACGCTGAGCATCAGTAAGATCGAAGTTGAGCTGGCTCAATATAGCTTCCACAACACTCAAATCAAAATTTATCTTTGCGGAGTTCTCGGTCTGTATTTCATGTTTTAGCACTTTTCCCGTTAGGATTAGCTCAAACAATTCGGCAAAGCCAATGCGACGCTTTGCTTTTGCCACATCCTCTATGCTTACGGGAAAATGTAGTAAATTAATACTATCGCTGTATGAGATAAGTCCGTGCTCTTTTTCTATATCCGCAGGTAAGTAATCTGACAACTCACTACTAAGATGTATAACTTGAGCAATCAACTTTTGCAATGTCTTGGAGGTTATGATGCTATTCTCTGGATAGGTGGTAAATATTTTGCCTTTGGCAGGATTTTCATCAATAGTTTCGATGATTGGGTTGTTGAGACTCAGGTAGTTGTTCTTGAACTCAAAATTGCCCAAGAAAAGATAATTGCTGCCTTTCTTGAGACTATTTGCGATAAATGGCTGATTAAACCAAACGGCTTTTATCGAGCCAGTATCATCAGATAGTATCGCTTCAGTGATAGTCAATCTTTTATTACGATGACTCCTACGCACTGCGATACTTTGCACTTCACAATTTATAGCAACTCTACCTGGTCTTATGGTGTTGAGCTTATTTAACCTAGAGAAATCCTCCCACTTGCGTGGAAAATACATCAGTAAGTCTTGTACGGTAGCTATGCCCAGTTTGTTAAGGCCCTTTTCTACGACTGGGCCTACTCCACTGAGCTCACTCACAGCGGAAATTAATGAAATATTTTTAGTCATAGTAGTATTTTAGCACGAACAAAATACGAAATTTATATCTTAAATTTCACAAACCGACGTTTGCCTACTTGTACTAATACAGACTTTTTAATCTCTTGCTCTACGTCTTTTGCGACTTCATCATCAATCTTGATACCACCTTGAGAAACCAGTCTTCTCACCTCTGATTTACTAAGCTCAAAATGCATACTTACTATATCCAATACTTTTCCAGGTTTGATCTTGATCTCATCGATATCTTTGGGTTTGTTGCCTTCACGAAATTGCTTGTTCCACTTGTCTTCGACGTCTTTTGCGACTTTTTCACTATGATATCTGGCTACAATAGCTCGAGCCAGACTAGCTTTGGTATCACGTGGATTATCACCTTGTGACATATCTTTCTCAATTTGCTCTATCACATCCATACTTACATCTGTTGCCATCCTGAAATAACTGGGAATCAACTCATCACGAATAGTCATTACCTTACCATACATATCGTCTGGTTCATCGGTTATATATATGCAATTTCCCCAACTAGAGCTCATCTTGCGACCATCTGTTCCTTCCATTAGGCTAAATGTCATTACACTTTGTGGAGTCTGATCGTAAGCCTTCTGTACGGTACGTCCTGCCAATAAGTTGAAAAGCTGATCTGTTCCACCAACCTCTATGTCTGTCTTCATTTCTACAGAGTCATAACCCTGCAGCATGGGATATAGTGTCTCATGTATACCCACTGGCTTGTTTTTCTTGATGCGATTGGCAAAATTTTCTCTCTCTATCATCTGCTGGATAGTGAATAGACTAGTTAGCTGAAAGAAGTCTTTTAATTTCATCTTATTAAACCAATCACCATTGTAAAAAAACTCTACTTTCTTGACATCCAATATCTTTCCTATTTGTTCAATATAGGTCTTAGCATTGGCTTCAATCACCTTGCTATCAACCATCGGCCTCTCACTATCTTTGTCACTAGCATCACCTATCACACCCGTGAATGTACCAATAACCAAAGTAATCTGATGCCCCAGATCCTGAAACTCTCGAAGCTTCCAGAGCGTCACTGCCCTACCGATATGTATCTGAGGGTTAGTAGGGTCTATCCCAAGTTTAATGCGCAATTTCTTACCAGACTGTAGTTTTTGCTCAATTTCTTCTTTTACTATCAAGTCTTCGACATTTCGACTAAGTAGTTCGTGTATTTTTTCTTGGTTGGTTTTTTTCATTTTCACCTTATTTAATAGTCACATTATAGCCGTCATAGCGTTTTTTGTATATAATCTAATTAACAGACATAAGACTTATGGCAAGAAAACCCCGCAATATTAAACGCCGTGTAGTTAGAGGCGCCTCTAACTCCGGCACAAGTACCAAAATTTCTTCTGGTAAGGCTGCTGCTACAGCCAAAACTGCCAAAAAAGGTCATTTTTGGAGTTGGTTGGTTACTCCCGCTGTACCTAGAGCCAAGGGTATCAAAAAACTTGCTCCAGATCATATCTGGAAGGTCATCAGTAGTAAAAAAGCCCTCAAATTATACGCCATAGGAGCATTGAGTGGTATTTTGGCAGTTGCTGCAGTTTTTGCATGGTTTGCCAAAGATCTACCTAGTCCAAACAAGATAAATGCCCTGACCAGTGCACAGACTACCAAATTGTATGATCGTACAGGAGAAAAATTACTCGTAGAGATATATGGAGATAAGAATCGCAGTCTGATAGAATTCAACCAAATGCCCCAATGCATCAAGGATGCCACAGTAGCACTTGAAGACAAAGATTTCTACAAACAAGGCGCTTTTAGTCCGAAAGGATTGGCCAGAGCTTTTTCTGGGGTACTATTCAGAGACTCGAGTCGTGGTGGTGGTAGCACTATCACCCAACAATATGTCAAAAATGCATTGCTTACTAGCGAACGGAGTTATGGCAGAAAAATCAAAGAACTCATACTAGCAATCGAGATAGAACAACTCTACAAGAAAGATGATATTCTCAAACTTTATCTCAATGAGATTCCCTATGGATCTACAGCATACGGAATACAAGCAGCTTCAAAACAATACTTTGGCATTGATGCAAAAGACCTAAGTTTATCTCAATGTGCTATGCTTGCAAGCTTGCCTCAGGCACCAACTTATTATTCACCATATGGTACACACAAGGATGCATTGATTGCAAAAAAAGACAGAGTACTTGACCTCATGGTAGAGCAAAAATACATCACAGAAGACCAAGCCAAAGAAGCCAAACAGACCGATGTTCTAGCTCAACTCAAGCCTTACAACCCATATGCCAACGTGACAGCTCCACATTTTGTGCAATATACTAGGGAACTTTTGGAAAACAAATTTGGCATCAAACGCGTCAACGAAGGCGGACTCAAAGTCATCACATCGCTTGATTATGACAAGCAAAAACAAGCTGAAGATGCAGTAGCTTCAAATATTGATAGTGTACGAGCCAACGGAGGAAGTAATGCCGCACTTACCGCTGCCGATCCAAAAACAGGCGAGGTGCTAGCAATGGTGGGAAGTTATGACTATAACAATCCCGAATTCGGATCTTATAATGTTGCCGTAGCACGAAGACAACCAGGCTCATCTATAAAGCCATTGGTTTATTCTAATCTGTTCAAGAAAAACTGGGGCGCAGGTAGTACTTTTTATGATGTGAAGACCGACTTTGGAGGTGGATACAAACCTCAGAACTATACACGTCGATTCTATGGAGTTCAATCAGCTCGATCTGCATTGGCTAGCTCACTCAATATCCCTGCCGTCAAAGCACTCTATATAGGAGGTATCGATGAATTCATTGGTACGGCTAAAGATATGGGTATCACTACTTTTGATCGAAGTTCCGATGAATATGGATTGAGTTTGGCACTTGGTTCTGGCGAAGTCAAAATGGTAGATATGGCCAATGCATTCTCAACACTTGCAGATAATGGACAAAAACACGACCAAGTATATTGGCTAAAAGTAACAGACCCTTCAGGAAAAGTGGTAGATGAAAATAATGCCGAAAAAAACAAATCCAAACAAGTAATTGACCCACAAATAGCTTCTCAAATCACCAGTATATTGTCTGACAACTCAGCGCGCTGTAGCCTGGGAGCCTTCTCTTGCAACAACCCATTGACCTTAGGATCTAGACCGGTAGCTGCCAAAACTGGTACAACGGAAGATTATAAGGATGCATGGACGGTGGGCTACACACCATCAATTGTTACAACAGTATGGGCCGGCAACAATAACAACAAGCCAATGACGCAAGCTGCTAGTATCGTTTCTGCTCCTATATGGAATAAATTTATGAAAACAACCTTAGAAGGTTCACCAGTAGAACAATTTACTCAAGCTCCGGGGCTCAAGAAAGTCACCTTAGACTCAAATACCGGCAAAACCCCAACTGAGATTACCAAACAAACACGTACGGATATATTCCCAGCCTGGTATTCACTCACCAAGGCCGATGCTTCTCAAAAAGGCACCATAGACAAAGTCAGTGGCAAACTCGCAACAGAGTGTACTCCAGTCGATGCCCGACAAGAAGTGACGGGAGGTTCGATGACAGCAGAGATACCTTCTACCGATCCGTCGTTCAATAGATGGAATCCGCCGGTTGCGGCACTTGCCAGGAGCCTCGGCTATAGCTCCGGTGGATCTCTACCTACCGACAAAGACGATGTCCACCAATGTGGAGATACTCCTCCATCTATTAGTATATCTGCAACAGCTACTGGCGCAGGCACAGTCACTGTCACTGCCAATATAGTGGGAGGAAGATTCCCGGTAAATCGTGTAGATTTCTATCGTAACGGAGGCGTAATAAGCTCCCAGGCTATTGGGGCTGGTGGCGCTATAACTATCAATGATAGTCCAGGCTCCGGTGTGCATGGATACTTTGCCAAAGTTTATGATGCAGGCCTGTACAATGCTCAGAGTAATTCCGTGTCCGTCAATGCTTCCGGGGGGATACCTAGTGCATACAACTTAAATTGTACTATTCCAAAAAGCTGTACACTGACAGGCAGCGGGTCATTTACTGCAACTTTATACATGAATAATGCAGTAGTTGCTGGACCCACTAATTCAACAGGGGGGTCAATTATATGGAATGCCTGGCCTGGTGCTGCATATGACGGTATTAATGATTATGCAATGGTAGGATCAACTAGAGTAGATCCTTAGGTTTAGGATTTATTAGTTCTTCTATTATGATTATTATTTGATCGAGGATTAGTTTTTTTGGCATGCCCCTTTTGAGCTGCAAATATCATCTTGCCAGCAACTGATTGAAATATACGGGTCACTTCCACATCCACATCTTTGCCGATAAGCCTATCGCCGTTTTCCACCACTATCATAGTGCCGTCTTCTAGGTAAGCTAGGCCTTGATTCTTCTCTTTTCCTTTTTGCACCACTTTTACACGCATCTCTTCTGCTGGTAATACTACTGCTCGTATAGAGTTAGCCAGTTCATTGATATTTAGAACCCTGACCTGTTCTATGGTAGCCACACGATTGAGATTGTAGTCAGTAGTCAAAATATCACAATTATATTCCCGGGCAAGATGGACAAGTTTGTGATCTACTTCAGCCACATCTTCTGGGTTGTCTTCCACGATATCGAGTTCAACACTTGGATTTTCTCGTATCATATTCAACATTTCCAATCCTCTTCGTCCTCGACTACGACGCATAGGATCTTCGGAGTCGGCAATGTTTTGCAGCTCTGCCAAAATAAATCTCGGCACTAATAATTTACCTGGTACAAATCCAGTCTTGGCGATATCGGCTATTCTGCCATCAATAATTGCAGACGTATCTACAAGTATTTGAGAGTGATCGATAGTAGTTGATTTTATGGTATCTGAGCTGATTGATTTTGGACCGGATTTTTTAGAGAGTGTATAGATAATGAGAGACATTATTAGTGTCGCTATGGCCAGAGAGGCAGTGATAAATATTAACATTTTTTCCTTTCAGTTTATTTTTTGGTTATAAGTTCAATAGCTTGTCTGATATTTTGAGGGTTCAAAAGACCTGAGCCCTTGAGTCCACTCGGCACTATGGCCTTTTTGTAGCCAAGTTTTGTAGCTTCTTTGAGCCTACGATCAGAACTATTGACAGAACGGATTTCTCCAGAGAGACCAACTTCTCCAAAAACAACATATGATGAATTGATACTAATGTTTTTATTTGCTGAGGCTATTGCCAAAATAATTGCAAGATCGAGAGCTGGTTCTGAAATCTTCAGTCCACCCACAATATTAACATATACATCAGATGAGCTCAAATTGACACCACCACGCTTAGTCATCACTGCACATAGTAAACCAAGCCGATTGAGGTCTACTCCTACTGCAGTACGCTTGGGATAACCGTACACACTTGGGCTTACCAATGCCTGCACTTCCACTAGTATCGGCCTTGTACCTTCCATGGTGGCAAATATCACACTACCAGGGCTTTCTGAGCGTTCTTCGAGTAATACACCACTAGGATTGGTGAGCGGCAATAATCCCGAGTCACTCATCTCAAAGACCCCAACTTCATTGGTTGAACCAAATCTATTTTTGATAGATCGTAAGAACTTGACTGCGCCAAATTTCTCACCCTCCAGATGCAAAACTGTATCTACTAAGTGCTCGAGTAGTCTTGGCCCTGCCAAATTGCCTTCTTTGGTGACATGGCCTATGAGTATGAATGCAGTATTGGTACTCTTGGCGGATTGCATGATGGCGTTGGCACCGTTGGTGATTTGGCTGACGGTACCGGCGGCGGAAGCAATATTGGCACTAGCCATAGTCTGTATAGAGTCCACTATAATCAGATCATAGACCTTGGTAAATGTCTGAGCTAATATCTGATCTAGATCGGTAGTAGCCAAGAAATCAAAAGTCTCACTAAGCCCTTTGATACGTTCAGCTCGAAGCTTGATCTGACTAGCCGATTCTTCCCCACTTACGTACAAAACCTTTTTACTAACTTTTGATATGTCGGCCGCTAGTTGCAATACCAGGGTGCTCTTTCCGATACCAGGGTCGCCAGCTAGAAGTATTAAGCTACCTGGAACTATCCCACCACCAAGTACAGTATCTACTTCAGAGTTGCCGGTAGGTATTCTAGGGGTCTGATTTGATTTGATATTAGACAGAGATTCTACCTTGACAGCTGATGGTATTTTGCCGACCTTATTGCCTACCATCTCTGTTTGGGCAACTGATTCAACTAAGCTATCCCAAGCACCACATTGCATGCATTTACCATTCCACTTCGCAAATGTTGCTCCGCAATTTTGACATACAAATTGTGATGTTGATTTTGCCATAATGATTTTGATTATATCACACTACGAACACAGAGCGAATGTATTTATAATAATTCTTAAAAAAAATAATGCCCTACATTACTGTAGGACTAATAAATATTTTTAATGTCTATCAATACCGGCCAATATGGCCTCGTTACCAGACGTGATTTTTAGAAAGTGCATTTCGCCATTTTGAACCAAATTCCAGAACTCACCATTTGTTAATTGTAGCCGTTTAGTACTAGGACCAGTAAGAGCAAATAAAGTTACTTCGGTTCGTTGCGACGTCAATCTTTTAGTCTCCCAAACCTCCCACACTATGCCATCTTTTATCCAATACGTTCTTTTTCTGGGGCCTTTTAGCAAGCCATTTTCATATTTACATTCTTCTGGCAATCTACGTGGATCCATTTTCTTCTCCTTTTGTCAGAAAATGATCATGCTTATTGTAGCCTAAATAAAAGTTATTTCAAGCATTAGTAAAATGCTACTTAACTTTTATATTATGTTAGATATTCCTTGCGTATCTTTTGCTCGAGCCAATCACCCACGACATATACATATCCATTGAGTATTTCTTTACTCCAAGTAGGGTTTATTGATTGCTCAAGTAATTTGTGCATATCCTGCTTCATTCCAGGGTAGTATTTTGAAAATATTTTATAGCAAGGATACAAATCGCGCGTAAAAACCTTTTCTCGTTCAATACAAAGCTCAAAGCCAGTTCGAATATAACGTTTGGCAACCCATGGTATGTAGGCTGGCAAAAAAACTTCTTGAGCTACAAGAGTATTTTTTATTTTTGCTTGGAATCTTGAAAAAGTCGGAATATGAACAAAGGCTTCACTATCCGACTTGATTGGGGGTAGTCGCTTGAGCAAGTCATCACCCACTAGTAACTTGCCTTGTAGCTTTAATAGAACTCTGAGGCCCATATGCTTATTTACGTTTAGAAGCGAAGTGAGAGTAATAGTCTCAAATTCTACACCTCCCACCTGCGGGTAAATTTTACGAAGATATTTAACAAAACCTGTTACCCACTCAGTCGAATACTCACTTGGCAATTTGTTCTTTGTAACTACCACCAAATCAATATCGGATATTCTCGGTATGGCCATACCACGAGCTACACTTCCCCGCACATAAATACTACTTATTAAATTTGGAAGGTGATTTTGTATTTCTTGTACACAAACATTTACTGGCCGTTGCCATTCTTTTTGTAATGGTTTCTTTTGATTAATAGAACTAACAAAGTATCCTTCTATGTTTGGTTTTAGAACTTCTCCGATTGGTTTGATAGTGTTATTCAAATACTAAACCCCAAGAGCAACTTTGAGCTCAATCTTGCCTTCTTTGTCTACACCAACCTTTACGGTATCTCCGGATTTAATACTTCCATCTATCATCTCAGTAGCTAATGGATCTTCTATGAGTCTTTGTATGGCCCTACGCATCGGTCTAGCACCATTATCAGCATCATAACCCTCTTTTAGAAGCATGGAACTAACTGATTTGGCAAATCTCAATATTACTTCTTTGGCCTCTAAGCGACGAGCGAGATCAGCAAGTTGCAGGCTAATGATCTGTGATATACTTTTTTGACTTAGTGCTCTAAATACTACAATATGATCCACACGATTCAAAAACTCTGGGCGAAAACTTTTCTTGAGTTCTTTTTTGACAGTTGATTTCATCTTCTCATGCACTTTTTCTAGCCTATCTTCATCTTTCTGAGTGACTGTGGCAAAACCTATCTCAGCTTCTTCATGGAGTTTTCTAGCTCCTACATTACTAGTCATGATGATCATAGTATTGCGAAAATCTACCTTGCGACCTTTGGCGTCTGTCAGCACTCCATCTTCGAGTATTTGTAACAATATATTGAATACTTCAGGATGTGCTTTTTCTATTTCATCAAAAAGTATCAAGCTATATGGTCTTCTGCGTACTTTCTCAGTTAGTTGCCCGCCATCATCGTATCCAACATATCCAGCAGGAGCACCTACTAATCTTGCGGTATTGTGCTTCTCCATAAACTCACTCATATCGACCTTGATCATGGCATCTTTGTCCTGGAATAGCTCTTCAGCTAGCACTCTAGCAAGCTCAGTTTTACCAACGCCGGTTGGTCCTAGGAATATAAAAGATCCAATTGGTCGATTTTCTTCAGCTATGCCAGTTCGACTCCTTCTCACAGCTCTAGCAACAGCTTCCACTGCTTCGTCTTGACCTATTACTTTAGCCTTGAGACTTTGTTCTAGTCGTTTGAGTGCTTCGGTCTCGAACTTGATAAGTTTGGTTATTGGTATTCCTGTAGTTTGGGCGACTACCATAGCTATGTCCTCAGCCGTGACAGAAACTACTGTTTTCTTATCATCTTTTTTGAGTTGTGCTTTGAGCTTTTGCTCTAATACAGATACTTCAGACTTGAGTTTTGCAGCGTATTCAAAATCTTGATTGTAGACTGAGTCTTCAATAGAATTGTTGAGATCATTGAGCTTTTTCTCTAGTTGACGTTGTTTTTTACCCATACCTCCACGGTTGATTCGAGCTTGTGCAGAAGATTCATCGACTAAATCGATTGCTTTGTCAGGCATAAATCTATCCGATATATAGCGCTTCGCCAACTTTGCAGCCTGCTCTAATGCTTCATCGGAGATTTCAACATTATGAAACTTCTCATAGTGAGGTCGAAGACCTTTTAGTATTTCGATGGTCTCATCGACAGTAGATTCAGGTACCTGTACAGGCTGGAATCTACGCTCTAGGGCAGAGTCCTTCTCAATGTATTTACGATATTCTTCGATAGTTGTAGCGCCTATGGTCTGTACTTCTCCGCGCGCAAGTGCTGGCTTTAAGATATTGGCTGCATCTATAGCACCTTCGGCAGATCCAGCTCCAACTACATTGTGCAATTCATCTATAAATAATATGACATCATCTGAGTCTTTAGCTTCATCCAATACTTTCTTGAGTCGTTCTTCGAATTCACCACGAAACTTCGTACCGGCAATCACTGAAGCCATATCTAGCATCATTATTCGCTTACCTACCAAAAGATCTGGTACATCTTCATCAACTATTCTTTGTGCCAAACCTTCAACAATTGCAGTTTTACCCACGCCAGGTTCTCCTATAAGCACAGGATTATTTTTTGATCTGCGATTGAGAATAGAAATCATTCTATCAAGTTGAGCCTTGCGACCGACCATAGGATCAAGCTTACCATCTTGAGCTTTTGCAGTAAGATCAATACTGAAATGGTCAAGCGCGGGAGTTTTGCTGGATGAATTATTGTCTTCTTTGATGGCCGATGGCTGTTCGAATGAATGAGGTTGGTTCTGTAAGAAACTCTCGATATCATTTCTTAATTTAACAGGATCTACTTTTATTTCTGCCAAAATTGTTTGGGCCCGAGAATTCTTTTGATTGAGTATAGCAAACAAGATATGTTCTGTACCTGCATAAGTCTGCCCGAATTCTTGCGCTACTCGTAGAGCCAGAGTTATAGTCTTCTTGGCTGTCTCGGATAAATCTATCATATTTGGAGTACTAGGATCAGCAATAGCACCCGAAGCAGAGATGAGACTTGGATTAATCTTATCAAGTGTCACTCCACTCTCGCCCAGTAGTCTAGCACCAAGTGAACCTGGGGATTTCAATATACCCAACAATAGATGCTCTGTCCCAACATAGGCCGCCCCCATTTGGATTGCTAATTGACCGCTATACTGCAATGTTTGTTTTGCATTTTGTGTAAATCTGTCGAAAACATCTGGAAATCCTTCTGGCTTCATATACTCACCTCCTTAAAACAAATTTTGGATGACTTTTTTGTATCCGTTTCTTTCTGTACTACTTCAGGGTCTTTACTGTCTTTATCATTTTCATTATTAATTTCGCCTGTTTGTTCGGCATCGGTTTCTGGCTCTTGAACTTTCTCATCATCAGTTACTTATGTTGCTGCAGATATTAATGATTCTTT
>CAYRNO010000007.1:0-40197 GCA_964425715.1 uncultured Candidatus Saccharibacteria bacterium
GGTGCAATTGAAAGGTCTAGAATTGTAAGGGATAGATTTTCTGAAACCCAACTAGCCGAAGATCCCAGCTCTGTTCTTGAGTATTACACCGAACTAATTAATCTAGCAGACAAGGGTACTATAACACGACAAGAAGCAGCCTTTTTGATTGCTGACACTATGTGGTACAAGTCGGTAGATACAAATCCAGGAATTGAATCAATTTCGCTTGATGCTGGTGAGCTTGAATTGCCAGATAGGTTTGAAGATGATGAATTGGATTATAGATGGCAAAGATTGAATACCTGGATTGAAGAAGAAAAAGAAAAATATGAATAATGAGCTAAGGAAATATATATAGGCACTGTTTTGTGCAAAAATTGATAGTTATTAATATCACTCAAGAAACAGAAACTAGTCTAATATGTAAAAATGAAAAATTACACTCTCAATTCAAATACACCAAATATAAAAGAAGTAATTGCCTTTATATCTAATCTTATAAAGAGTCGTAAACCAGACGATTCTATAGAGCAAGATTCTAAAGTTGCTTATCAAATTGTAACTATTTACTCTTTAGAAAATAGTGATGATCTTTGCAAGGATAAAGAGCTTGATAATCTGATAAGCATTGCTGGAGGGCTGGAAATACCAAATGGAACTATGGCACAAAGAGAAGAAGATTGGGTTAAAATCAATCACTTACTACACACTCTCCAAACGAGGTATTTATAATAAATCAACTTTCAGTACTAGCAGTCATAAATAAAAAATTATATGAAACCTATAGAATTAAAAACACTAAACGACTTTATAAAATACTGGCAAGATTTGATAAAAGATTTAAACTCTAAGAATGAATCAAAAATATCTGCAGATATGATAAGAGCTTCTGCTAGCCCCAACTTTGGTAAATACAATGAAGGGGATGAATATAGTAAAATATTTTCAGATATTTTTGATATGTTGGTACAAATTGACCGTAGAGATACGCCACAGTACTTTCGTGATGCTCAATGGCAATTGGTAAAAGCCAACTTAAAATTATTAAAAGAACAACAATCATAAATATATCTATTAGGCCGAGATTTTGAGTCCTCTGGTTTTGAGTATTTCTAGGCCAGGCAGTTTTTTACCGGCCAAAAGTTCTAGGCTAGCACCACCACCAGTGGATACGAAGCCAAAATGCTCGGCTAAGTTTTGTTGATCTACAAAAGCCGCAGTGTCTCCACCACCTACGATTGTCTGAGCGTGTGAGCTTATCATGGCGTGTGCTAGATCTCGACTTGCCACAGCAAATACAGGCAACTCCGCAATGCCTAGTGTGCCATTCCAAAAAATAGTTTTGCTATCTTGCAATACGTCATCAAACATCTCCATAGTAGCTGGGCCTATATCTAGTGCCATATCGCCAGCTTTGAGTTTGTCGATTTCTACGACTCTGCCATGATGATTGGCTTTGGCTTCTTTGGCCACTACTACGTCAGTAGGTAGTATTAATCGTACTTTGTTCTTCTTGGCCAAGCTCATGATCTTCTTGGCATCTGCAAAACTGCCTTTTTCCAACTTTGATGAGCGCATGTTGGTACCCAGTGCTGCCAAGAATGTATTGGCCATTGCGCCACCTATCAGTAGTGCATCTACGTGCTTTAGCAACTCTACCAATACTTCTATCTTGTCAGATATCTTGGCTCCTCCAATGACGGCAGTGTATGGTCTCTTGGGTTTGTGCATAAGCATCTCGATAGTCTCATATTCTTTTTGTACCAATCTACCTGCAGCGTGTGGTAGCAATTGCGCTACGCCAACAGTACTGGCATGAGCACGGTGAATAGCAGCAAAAGCATCATCTATATATATTTCGGCAAGATCTGCTAATTGGGATGCAAAAGCAGAGTTGTTCTTTTCTTCTTCGGAGTGAAATCGCAGGTTTTCGAGTAGCATAATATCTCCCGCTCTCAAGTATTCAGCTTCTTTGCGCACATCCTCACCAACGCAATCATCTAAGAATATGACATCTCTACTAAGTAGTCTTGGCAACAGCTTGGCAACAGGTCTTAGGCTCAGACTATCTACTATCTTGCCATCGGGCCTACCATTGTGACTTGCCAAGATGATGGAGCAGTTTTGTTCTAGCAGATAATTGATGGTAGGAAGACTAGCCCTCACTCGAAATTCATCGATTATCTTACCATCAGCTACTACATTGTAATCCACACGTAAAAACACTCGTTTGTTGGCAACATCAATATCTTCAAGCGTAAGTAGTTTGCTCATGTATTTATTTTAGCATGATGGGAGCAGATATTTATATCAAAGTTTTGAAATAACTCCAGAATTTAGCGACTATTGTCACAAAAAGTATGCCGTACCATACAAATAAAATATTGAAGTGCTGACGCTGCAAGAACTCTACAAATTTGCTGTATTGCTGTGGATATCGGATATTATCATTTCTCAAATTGTACAAAGTAGTGTAGAGAAATATCGGTATAGTCACAGTCCACACTACCATACAATAAGCGCACAGTGCGCCTATCACAAATACACTCTCATAAAATAGCCAATGTACAAATACTACACCTAGCGAGCTACCGAGCAATAGTCCAAGCATGAACCATCGTTTGTATTTGGCACCAGCTAGCATGCCTACACCGATAGTAATGACCACCGCAAATCCTGCAATACCTATCAGCGGATTTGGAAATCCAAACAACCCTGCTTGAGTTGATTTCATGATACTTGTACAGCTAAGTATGGGGCTGAGATTGCAGCTTGCTACATATGCGGGTTTGATAAGTAATTGTATCTTTTCTAGGGTCAATACAAATGAAGCTAGTAAGCCGATAGATCCGCCTACGATTAATATCCAAGGAAATAGCTTATCTAAAAATGCGTAATTATTTTTGTTGCTCATATGACTATATTAGCAAAATTAGTCATATAAATATAATATCTCTAAACGAAAAGAGCCCCGACCGGAGTCGAGGACTCTAGTCGGGGCTCGATGAACCCGGTGGATCGGTAGATCAGACGGCGCGAGGATAGCCGGGAAACTTGTGGCTCACGTCGATCCCGAACATGTACTTAGAGCGAGGATGCAATTGGGGATGCTTGCGCAGTAAGTTGCTTCGCTCGATCGCTTTGGAGATGACCTCGGTGAGCAGCTCGATGAGCTTGTCGATGCACATGCAGTACATCTCCCAGTCATCTTCCTTGGCTAGGCCTGAGACGCCACCAATGTAGCCCTTATACTTACCTGCGCCTTCCCAGGGGAAGTCACCCGGTCGCACGAAGTCCTGCCGAGTCTCGGCCATCACCGAGTCCATGCCGGTGCGGAGTACGAAGTGCAACTTGCACTTGACGTTCTCGTAGGTGCCATTTGTGGCGGTGGCCACATCCTCGTCACCGATGTGAGCGACAATCATCTCGAAGTCCTGAGGATTAAGCCAATTCTGCTGTAGCTCGATGAGGTTGTCTGGGTTCAGCACGACCAGCGTCATCCCCTTGTTGGGGAATCGACTTTCGAATTCTTCCGTGAAAAATCCTTCAAACCAATCCATGAACATGCGGTGGACATTCACGCCGTGAACATTCTTGAGGTCCATGATTGCTCGTTTCTGTTTGGGTACAGGATCGCGGATGCGACCAAGGAGGATATAATAGCATATTATACAAAAAAAGTAAATATTATAATACTAAAACTAGCATTATAATGGAGATAAACTCAAATGGTGAACCCTGGTATATTTTCGTGGAACCAATTCCTCGCTGAACTGAGGGAATTGAAACAAATACTTAAACCTGATTATAGCAGTTAATAGATAAAACTATTACCGTGTGATAGTAGAACCTTAATAATATAGTGTGAAGCAATAAGTCAATTGTGGTAATGGGACTGTTAAGTATTGTATAGTTATTGGTAGCATTATGGCAGGTCAACAAAATCCCACCTCAGAGAATTTACTGACGCTCAAACAAGCGAGCGAACTGCTTAATTGCCATCCTAATACCCTTAGAGCATGGGATAAAACAGGCTACTTAAAGGCTATCCGAATCGGTAAGCGCGGAGACAGACGATACAAAAAAGAAGAAATAATGGAGTTACTTAAACGTAATGGTAAATAAAGAAGCATCGGCCAGAATCAAAATTAATAAATTGCTTGAGGAATCTGGCTGGCGTTTCTTTGATAGCGATGAAGGTAGAGCGAACGTTCAACTTGAAGCTGGCACAAAAGTTACCAAACAAAAACTAGATGAACTTGGTAATGATTTTGAAAATGTCAGTGATGGGTCTCTAGACTACTTGCTTATTGGAGGGGATGGATTTCCATTAGTCGTGCTTGAAGCTAAGCGGGAGAGCAAAAATCCCCTAAGCGCAAAGAAGCAAGCAAGAGAATATGCACAAAGCGTACACGCTCCCTACGTTATTCTTTCTAACGGAAACCTGCACTATTTGTGGGACGTGGACAGAGGCAACCCGGAACTGATTACCAAGTTCCCGACCCAAAAATCTCTAGTTGATATAAAAGATTACACAGCAAAACCAGAGACTTTATCTGATCACGCAGTAGAAAGCGACTATATTGCTGTCTCACAGAATCCCAAGTATGCGGATGATCCAGCCTGGAACGGAACTGAAGATGAGAAAAACTCCTATATTTATAGGAATAAACTGCGCTTCTTACGCCCCTACCAACTTAATGCAGTTAAGGCTATACAAAAATCAGCAGGTACTGGCAGTACTCGCTATTTACTTGAAATGGCAACGGGTACAGGTAAAACCCTTACAACTGCAGCCATAATTAAGCTTTTCCTAAAGTCAGGAAATGCTAAGCGTGTTCTATTCTTAGTTGATCGTATAGAACTTGAAGACCAAGCCCAGAAGGCATTTGTTGAGTACTTAAAGAATGAATACACAAGCGTTATATACAAAAACAACAAAGATGATTGGCGCAAAGCTGAGATTGTTGTTAGCACCGTTCAAACTCTTCTAAACAACGAAAAGTACCGCAGCGAGTTTTCTCCAACTGACTTTGAGCTTGTGATTTCAGATGAGGCGCATCGTTCAATTAACGGTAACGCTAGGGCTGTGTTTGAATACTTCATTGGCTACAAGCTTGGACTTACAGCCACACCTAAAGATTATCTAAAACATCATAAGCAAGACGATAGCCCGAACAGCCAAAGAGCGTTTGAGCGCAGACAGTTACTAGACACCTATAAGACATTTGGTTGCGAAAGTGGCGAGCCTACATATCGGTATAGCCTGTTGGATGGTGTTAAGGACGGCTATCTAATCAACCCAGTTGTGGTAGACGCTAGAACAGATATAACTACCGAACTACTATCTGAGACTGGCTACTCTGTCCATATCAAAGACGAGGATGGCGACAAAGAAGAAACATATTTTGCGCGCCAATTTGAACGCAAATTCTTTAACGACCAAACTAACATTGAGTTTTGCAGAACCTTCCTCCAGCATGCCTACACAGACCCAATTACAGGAGAGATTGGTAAAACGGTCATGTTCTGCGTCAGTCAAGACCACGCCTCAAAGATAGTTAACATCCTCAACAAACTAGCAACGCAACTATGGCCAGATAAATACAGTTCCGACTTTGCCGAGCAAGTAACTTCTAGTGTTGCCGAGGCACAAGTCATGACAGTGCAATTTACAAACAATAACCTTAATGGTCATAGCAAGTGGCTCGATGGCTACAAGTCAAGCAAAACCCGCATCTGCGTTACTGTCGGCATGATGACGACTGGCTACGATTGCCCTGACATTCTTAATCTCGTAATGATGCGACCTATATTCTCTCCCTCCGATTTTATACAGATGAAAGGTCGAGGTACGCGCAAGCATTCATTCATGTTTGAAGGCCGAAAGGAAGAAAAGGCTAACTTTAAACTCTTTGACTTCTTTGGTAACTGCGACTACTTCGAGGAAGGCTTTGATTACGATGAAGAGTTGAAGCTGCCCCCAGAAGTATCTCGAAGAAATGAGCCAGGCGTTCCGCCCACTAAAGGCATTGATGAGCTACTGGAATTAGACGAAGATGACCCACTAAAGACGTTAAAGACTCAAGCTGTAGATGAACAAGGCATGAAGATTGATCGAGAAGCTTTTGGTGTTGCTCTTCGTGAAGACATTGAAGATAAAGTTGAGATTAGAAACGCGTACGAGCAGGAAGATTATGAAACCGCAGAAGAACTACTACGAACAGAAGTCATTAATCAGCCGAAGCATCATTTAACGCTTGATAAAGCTCGGAATGCTCTTGATCTTGATAGGCGCGTAACACTTCGTGAATTACTCCATTTAGCATTCGATAAAAACTACAAACCCAAGACTAAGGACGAACTACTTAATGAGGAGTTCGATAAATTCATCTTAGCTGAAAAAATTGAGCCAGAGAAATATGAAGTTGCAAAAACACTATTCAAGTCATATACATCGAGCCCACAGGTTGAAGAATATATCGATAATGGCGACTACGCGATGCTAGAATTCACTGGTTTATTCAGTCAAGACGAACTGCACCAGATTGATGAGAAAGTACTTCAAAGAGTTCCGACATATATTAAAGATTACGTTTCGACAGGGAGATACAGATAATGCTTAGCACCGATACAAAAAGAAAAATTGATAACGCTAGAAATATTCTGGTCGGGAAGATTCCGAATCCACAAGCACAAATTGAGCAGATTACTACAGCTTTAATCTACAAGTTCATGGATGATATGGATGAGAAGTCCAAAACACTTGGAGGTAAGGCACGATTCTTCGTTGGAGACTTCGAAAAGTACTCATGGCGAAAACTGCTTGATCCACGTATCGGTGGTCAAGAAAGGATGAATCTATATAGCGAAGCAGTTCAAAATCTTAGTCAAAACTCCGCTCTACCTCAGATATTTAGGGATGTGTTTAAAGATGTCTTTGTGCCATACAGAGACCCTGAAACACTCAGCTTATTCCTCAAAGAAATCAATTGGTTTGATTACCACCATTCTGAAGAACTGGGTAATGCATATGAGTACCTGTTGAGTATCATGAGTAGTCAAGGTGATGCTGGTCAGTTCAGAACACCCCGACATATTATCGACTTCATTGTGGAGGCTGTAGACCCACAAAAAGACGAAACAGTACTTGACCCTGCCTGCGGTACTGCAGGATTCCTAATTAGTGCCTATAAACATATCGTAGGCGCAAATGATGGTCTAGATGATATTACTGGCCTCCCCACAAATCAGGAAGAGCGTTTGAAACCAGAGGAACGAGCAAAGATGCTCAAGAACTTCCATGGCTATGATATTGATCCTGGCATGGTTCGGCTGAGTCTCGTAAACATGTACCTGCACGGATTTGTCGCGCCAAACATTGAAGAATATGACAGCCTCACCTATGAGGACCACTGGAACGATGACTTTGATGTGATTTTAGCTAACCCACCCTTCATGACCCCAAGAGGTGGTGTTAGGCCTCATAAACGTTTTCAAATACAGGCAAACAGAACAGAAATATTATTCATTGATTACATTGCCGAGCACTTAAAGCCAAAAGGTCGAGCGGGTATAGTGGTTCCTGAAGGTATAATTTTTCAGCCAGGGAAAACTTACAAAACTTTACGTAAACAACTCGTGGAAAGCTTCGGTCTTTGGGCTGTAGTCTCGCTACCGGCTGGTGTTTTTCAGCCATATAGTCCAGTAAAAACCTCCATACTTTTTCTAGACAAACAAAGAAGTAAAGACACTGATAAAATTTTATTCTTCGATATCACAACCGACGGCTTCCATTTAGGCTCAAGGCGAAGACCAATAGAGACTAACGATATACCAGAGGCGTTGTCTGCTATAAATCTATGGAAAGACAATAATTATGCGGAAAGCAACAAATCTATACTAATAGATAAAGCGATCATTCTATCCCATGAAGATTTTTCATTAAATCCAAATATCCACAGAAGGCTTGAGGCAAACAAAACAAAATCAAGCAAGAAGTATCCACTTATACCACTCGGAGACATAATTAAACAAGATTTTGGCCAGCGAATTACAAAAAAAGACGATGAGGGTACTAAGTATCCCGTGTATGGAGGCGGCGGAGTTAGCTTTTACACAGATAGCTGGAATAGGGAAAATGAAGTTGTAATATCTAGATTCGCAATGTCGGAGCAGTGCGTCAGAAAAGTTAGTGGTAAATTCCACTTACTTGATTCTGGTTTTACTTTCCACATCAGAGATGAATGGAAAGATAAGTTAAATAAAGAATACATCGACTCAATATTATTTAACATACAGCCACAGATATACTCTTGTTCTCGAGGCCATGCCCAAAAAAATATCGATAACAAACAGTTTCTTAACTTGCTAGTTCCAGTCCCTGACCTAAGTGAGCAAAAGTTAATTATAAAAGAAATTGCACGCATGAATGAAGAAATAGAAGAGCATGAGCAGAAAGCCATGAAGATAAGACTTGATATTAAGTCAAAAATCTCAGAAGCATGGGGTGAGTAGTCTAGGGGCATGAATTACATTGCTCAAATCATAACTCTCATTCTCCCCGCTTTCGATGTCGTCGCTTCTATACTGGTAACCCTCTACATTAGTGTAGCGATTTTTGCAGCTCAAAATCTATTCAAGCAGATACCTGACCATGAAATTAGTGTCAGTGGAAAAAGTTACCTAAAAGTACTTTATCTAGTAAAGATATCCCTATTGCTAATCTCCATACCGATATTGGTAAGGATTGGAACGATAGATGTATTTACAGAAGATTACGGCAACCTAAAAGCATTTTTCTTGCTTATTCTCCTGATTGGTATCACCTTTATAATTCTGAACGATATCTTCGGCATAATTACCCAGAAGCACCTAAATCGAGACAAGCGAATAGAAGCTATCACTACTCCGAGTTTGAAATCAGTAGCTTGGCTAATACTTAATACCGATGACTGGCTGCCAGAAAAAAGAGATTTGATGGCAGGCTCGTTAGCGTCAACAAATAAATCTAACTTGAAGTTTGAAGAATTGCTAATTGAAGAATTGATAAGACAAACAGACCAGCTAACTAGTTCCAAAAATAAGGACAGAGATCAGAGTGATTACATAATTAGCCTTGTAAACACACTGAAAGACAACTTGCACAATAAGCCCCTGGGTTTTCCGCCGTATATCGATCAGGTGTTCCAATACCTTTTTATGAACTGGCTCAAGATATCAAATGATACTGAACTCTATAAAACTGGGGGCATATACAATCTGCGACTAGCATTCATGAACGGTTTTAATACACTTTCCTCATACTGCCTAAAAAACGGATTGGCCTACGACTTTTTCAAGAACTTTAAAGAGTTCGTTGATACGTTAGATGAGGATGTATTGGAGAAATTTTTGCTTAGTTTTGATGACAAAATACTATTCGAAGAGATTCCAAGTTCCCCAGAAAACTCGTTCATCTGGTCTGATTTCTTCCCAGAAGAATGGAAATTTACCCACAAGAATCTTGTTGAAGACAGGAATATTATAGCCATGCATCTTTATAATCACTTTCTACGTTGGGCTCAAAACAGGTTACTCGATGGTAAAAGCGTCGATAAAGAACTAGATAACTTTACTGACAATATGTTCCCTGAAGTTGACCCGATTATATGGGCAAGAATTCTAGAATATAAATATGCACCTTATGTAGATGATAATCATGTTGCATATGTCGTTAGTAAAACTGGTAATTTTGGCCTAGGTAAAAGTTATGCTGTCCAAGATTGGACTGATGATGAAAAAATCTATTGGGAGCGCATACAGAAAGAAGACGAGGAGCAGATGCTTGCGACTGTTAAGCTAACAAACGGACTAGTAATGTTTAGTAAAAAGCATCTCGAAGATGCGCTAAAAGAAGTCGCGCAACTAGAAAAAGACAAGTCCCTCTCAGATAGAGAAAAACGTAAGCTAGCTCAGCACAAGATTATCTTTACTAGGTTACTGGATGATATAAAACAAAGAATAGCTTTAGAGAATAAGAACAAGTCTAAAAATTAATCGTAGTCTTAATCTGTCGGAGAGCATTTTATTACAGCATTTTGATACAAAAATACTGCATATTTGACTCAAAAGTATACAAGCGTGTATACTTTACTTATGATTTATCTTGACTATGTTAGTCTTGCCGTCTTAGAGAGCATCTCAAAAAGCACTACCCTAAAGGTCTGGGATGAGGCATTTAGTGAGCCTATTTTCAAAACGAGCGATACTGGTTTAAGCCATAGAAAAGTCAATGAGCTAGATAATACTGGCATCATAAAAGATGACAGAAAAAATAAGATGGCCTGGCGGAGGTTTTCCGTTGCTGAAGTAGCCTTAATCCAGCTTGCAGACGAGTTGGTTTCCTACGGATTCAACAAGAACAGCCACCTTAAGTACATTCTCGATTTTCTGGTCGAAAACGGCATTGAGATAGCAGACAGTAGTGACACTAAGAAGCTAAGTAAGTTCTCTGTGTTTACGATTTGTGGAATTACGACCATGGCTGATATGCCGACCTATCTAGTAGTGACTAAAGATAGTTTCCTCGGTGTATTTGATTTTGCTGAATATAAGTTGTGGGTTGATAGTGATGATAACAACATCAATAATTACCTCGTGATTAGAATGGATGAGTTGATCCGCCCGATACTTCAAGAGGTGGACGAAAAACTAGCAAACGTGAATAAAAGCAACCGCAGGTTTACTGAACTCCCAGTTACTAAGCTGCAGCTGAAAGCACTTCAATTAATACATAGTGGTCATTTTTCTAAGATTGAACTCCGATTAGGTGATGGTGATATCGGAGTTGTAAAAGCATTTAATTACACCACCATCAAGAAAGGAGAGAAATCAGCAGCAGAAATTGGAAATATTGTGATGAAGATGAGCAAGCATCATACGGTAACTGTTCACGCCAATGATGGCAGTACAATCACATTACAAAAAACTAGAACATTCAAGGATTAGCCACTCAAGACCTGAGGGCAGTTATTATTTTTTAGCTTTCGTATAAAGAAACCCTTTGGCGACAAGCGTATATACGTTTGGAGTAAAAAATGGAAGTTTCTAATACAGAGCAACTAATTAACGAGATTGCTAATAAACTATCGAGAAAAAAATTCACTAATGAAGAACGCAAGACTATGGCACAAGAACTGATGCATCTGGCAATTATATTTACAGAGATGCATGAGAGAGGTATGCGTATTTCGAAGGCCAAAAATGTGAAATGAACGCAGTAATCTACACAAGAGTCTCGACTAAGGAGCAGGTCGAAGACGGGAATAGCCTAGTAGTCCAGGAAAAACAGTGTAGAGCGTTTGCCATCAGTGAAAAATTTACGATATTACGAGTCTTCCAAGAAGAGGGAGAGAGCGCAAAAACCGCTAACAGAACACAGCTGCAGGCACTTCTTAAATTTTGCTCTTTGAATAAAAATAAGATTGATATCTTATTGATCGCGAGAATTGACCGCCTATCCCGTGACCGTATGGATTATGGTCAGCTGAAGGCATTTTTTGGCGGTCTGGGTATCAAAGTAGTCTCTGTAAGTGAAAGATTCGAAGATGATCCAGTGGGACGCTTCATTGAGAACACTCTTGCTGGGGTTGCTCAATTAGATAATGAAATCAGAGCGTCTCGTAGTAAAGATGGGATGATTGAAGCAGTCGAGAATGGTAGATGGGTCTGGAAAGCCCCCTTTGGCTATGTAAACATAAAGGTTGGCGATAAAAAGAATATAGCCCCTAGAAGCCCTGAGCTGTCCTCAAAAATTCGCTCGGCCTGGGTAATGATTGATGCTGGCCTGCAGCCAGCTGAGGTTCATAGAAGATTAACTGCAGACGGGTTAGTGAATGAAGGTGGCATATCATTATCGACGCAGACGTTCTCAAAAATGCTTTACAACCCTCTCTACAAGGGAGTGGTCAGGGCATTTAACAAAGAAGTGGTCAGCGACACAATAAAGCATATCGTTGAGCCTGAGCTTTGGGACAGAGTGCACGAGAAATTAACAGGCAAAAACACTAAGCCAAAGACATACCGTAAACTTAATCCCGAATTTCCACTTCGTGAGACGCTTCGATGCAATCGCGGGCATAAAATGCGCGGTAGTGCATCAACTGGTAATGGTGGTAGATATCCAAAGTATCATTGCACACAATGTGTAGGTATGGGGTTTTGTTACGACAAAAATACAACCGAGGAGAACTTTGTTTCATATATCAACCGCTATAACTACTCAGAGGGCGTCAAGGACGCTTTAAGGGTTGCGATTGAGCTAACTGTTGAAGAGCGTGAAAAGTCTAGCAAGAAGCAAGTCAGGATGCTTGAGAAGCGGTTACTTGAACTAGAAAGCCAAGAGGTCCAAATCGCAGAGAAAAATCTTAAGGGTATCTATAAAGACGAAGTTGCTTCAAGGTTACTTAAAAAGAACGAAGCCGATCAGAAAGCAACTACTAGCAATCTAGCCGAACTACAACTGAATATATACGATACTGAAGATATTCTAGACTTTGGACTAAACAAACTCACAGGCATTGGCTACACTTGGCAAGAAATTGAGGACATATATATCAAAGTGCGGTTCCAAAAATGGCTGTTTCCGGTTGGGTTGCAGTATGATGGCCAAAATTTTAGAACCACCCAAATGCCTCTATGTGTATCTATAAAAAGAGACCTTTCCGAAGAAAAGTCGCTTTTGGTGATCCCAAGGGGAGTCGAACCCCTGTTGCCAGGATGAAAACCTGGTGTCCTAACCACTAGACGATGGGACCATCACCTAAGTTCATTCTCATATATTATCATTTAACAGATAGAATAATATCATAAATATCGTCATTACTCAACATTTACTTGCTGTCAGCATAACAATTATTGTATAGTATGAAATATAATTAACTACAAAGGGGAAAAATGCCACCAACCGAAGGACCACCATCAAGAGAGGTGGATAATGACGAAAGATTAACATTGGCTGAAGCAGGCGCTAAGCCCTATGATTGGGCAAAAGTTGACCCAGATATTTCCGACGAAAAGCCCTATGACCAAGCTACAAATACTGGCGGTAAACCAGCCACAATTGAGGAAGCAAATGATACAAATATGGCTCAAGTGACTTCGATTGAAGATTTTAAAGCCAAAAAAGAAGCTGAAGCAGATGGTCCGAAGCCTCCCCAGGGACCCCGCGGCGGCACCAGATTATCAGCATAAAAAGGAGTAACATGACAAGAAGACCAGGCGAGCAATTTGACCCAACGAACCCAGACCATATCCAAGTCAATGGAATAAAAGAACCAAAAATAGACCCTAAAAGATCAAGGCCTTCAGTTCCAAGAATATCAAGAGGTAGAAGGGCTATGTATCTTCTGGCTGCTGCAGGACTTGCATTGGTGAGTGGTAAATTAGTCTATGACAATGCCAAAGAGAGTGATGTAGATCCAGTAGAACAACAGAACAATATGGGTGAGCAACCAAACAATATCGAGGTAGAGGATATTCGTCCGGGTACAATACTCAGAGTACTAAGACATCCTATCCAGTTTGATGCTACTCAGGTAAATATTCGCACTAGCCCTCAAAGGATTGAAGGTACTGACGGTGAATCTAATAAGGCAAATACCCCAGATATTGGTAGTCAGCACATCACTATACTTGGTGGTAGTATTGTGCCTGGTGAAGATGCCAATGGTGACTATATATGTTTTGTAGATGAAGACGGACAGAAATTTTATGTCAATATTGCGGCTCTGATAGACAACGGCGTAGATGTAGACGTAGATGCAGATAGCACAGAAACAGTAGTTGTGACTCGTACTACTGACAATGGTATATTTGCTCAGACTGAAGATGGGCAAGAAAAAACAGTTGCAACTGCAGTCGGTTTAGAATAATACATCTGACAATACCTAGAATAATGCTTGTGGTCTGATGTATCATAGACATATGAGCACAGATGCATCTACTTTTAAACGCACCAAGATAATAGCTACCATCGGTCCAGCTTCTGAAGAGAAGCTAGAGTCTTTGCTTGGTGCTGGAGTCAATGGCGTAAGGCTCAATCTCAGCCACAATACTCACGCATGGCATGCCAATGTCATAAAGAAGTCTCGAGAAGCTGCCAAGAAGCTTGATAGGTCGGTAGCAGTGATAGCTGACTTACAAGGTCCTAAGATAAGATTGGGTATATTGAGCTCCAAGTCTGTCGAGCTTCAGGCCGGGCAAAAGATAGTATTTTGCACTGAGAATAAATGCGCCGAGGGGCATCTGCCTATCCAATACGACTTCACCCATTTGGTAAAAAAAGGCGATAGTATTATGTTGCGCGATGGTACTATCGAGTCTAGGGTGATATCTACTGCCAACAAACAAATAACTGCCGAAGTCCTAAATTCTGGAAAAGTTTCTAGCAATCACGGTATCAATCTGCCCGACACAGTATTTGACTCCAAGGAGATTTTGACCCCAAAAGATATGACAGATCTTGAATTTGTGTATCAAAACGATGTTGATTATGTAGCACTTAGCTTCGTACAGACAGCCAACGACATACATCATCTTAGGAAATTGCTTGCTAGCAACAAATCTCAAGCCAAGATAATTGCCAAGATAGAGACTAGGTCTGCCACTAAGAACCTAGAAGAAATAGTAGCAGCTACAGATGCAGTCATGATAGCTAGAGGAGACCTAGCGGTAGAGACTAGCAATGAAGACGTACCACTTATCGGTCGGGAAATCATACAACTTGCCCGCACATACAAGAAGCCTGTCATCATGGCCACTCAAATGCTGGAGAGTATGATATCTAGTCCTCAGCCCACTCGAGCCGAGGTCAATGACATAGCAAGCGCTGTGAGCCTGGGTGTGAGCTGTGTAATGCTCTCTGGAGAAACGGCTGCCGGTCAGTATCCTCTGCAGACAGTTCAGCTCATGAAACGAGTAATACTCAAGACCGAAAGTTACTACGCTCACAATCGACTTGAGATAGATTTTATCCCAGAGAACGGTAAAGGTTCAGCAGAGCTACCAGTAGATTATTCACAACAAGTCGGCATAGTCAAAAGAATGGTGACTAGTTCGCGTAAATTGCTAGGCAAACCTATTTCGGCAGGCAAACTAGCTACTACAGACGCACAGACCAGCGTGAGTATGGCTGCAATCACTCTTGCAGAACAAGTCGGTGCAAAGATCATACTGGCCGAGACACTCACTGGCTCTACTGCATTATCGATAGCAGCACTACGCCCACCTGTACCGGTAATAATAGCTAGTCCAAACAAAACGGTGTGCAATCAAATGGCGATAGTTTGGGGCGGCAAGCCGTACTTGGTTTCCAAGAAACAACATGTCAGCTCTGGTATCATCAAGAAACTTATAGCTCAAAAAAATCTCAAGCACGGGGATTGGGTCGTGCAAGCTTTTGGTACCCACTCAAGTGTGGTGGGCGGTACAGATACTGTAAGGCTATTAGAGATATAGTATAATAATGCTTATGAATACCCCCCAAAAACTTATTGTAGGCAACTGGAAGATGAACACTACATTGCCAGAAGGTTCATTGTTGCTCGAGAGAATCATCAAAGAGCTCACCAACTTCACATATCCTGAGCTAGTCATTTGCCCTCCAGCTACTCATCTATATGCTTTTGCTAAGGAACTCGAAAAATCAAAAGGTCCCCTCAATATCGAACTAGGTGCACAAAATATCTCAGAGCATGAAGAGGGTGCATATACAGGTGAAATATCAGCTACAATGCTACGCAATATAGCCAAATATGTCATAGTAGGACATTCTGAGAGACGCAAATATGCTAGTGAGACAGATACTGTTGATGCCAAGAAACTGCAAATAGCAGTGCGACACCATCTCAAGCCCATCTTGTGTGTCGGGGAGAATAAGCAAGAACGCAGTGACGGACACGCCAAACAAAAAGTACTAGACCAGCTCAATACCGGACTATCTCATATCACCAATCAAGAGATCAAAAATGTAACAATTGCTTATGAGCCCATATGGTCTATTGGAACTGGCAACTTTGCCAAACCGGCTCAAGTAGAAGAGATGGTATGGCTGATCCACAACAATATCATAGAGCAATTTGGCAAGCTGGCAGGATCAAAAGTGCGAGTATTGTATGGCGGAAGCGTCGATGCTGAGAATGCTAGAGCTTATCTGACTATACAAGGAGTAGATGGGCTATTGGTGGGCGGTGCCAGCCTCAATTACAAGCAATTTGCCAAAATAGTACGAGCAAGCGCCTAAACTCTTAAATAATTATAAATTATAAGTTATAATACAACCTATTATTAAGGAGAATATATGTCATTGTTAGATATCCCATACGGCGATAAAGCCCCTGAAGTAGTCAATACAGTCATCGAGAATCCTAAGGGTAGCAGGCTCAAGATAGAATTCGAGCGCGAGCTTGGTAATTTTGTACTTGATAGAGTACACCAAACTCACCTAGGTAGTCCGAGTGATTATGGATTTGTGCCATCTACGCTTGATGAAGACGGTGATGCGCTAGATATGTTGCTCATCTCAGACGATCCTATGCCAATGGGCTTGATTGTGCCTACCCGCGTGATAGGTGTGATGTATATGGTAGATAGCGGTGAAGTAGACAACAAGTTGATCGGTGTTCCAGCTGATGACAAACACTATGATGATATCAAATCACTAGACGATGTTGCTGAGCACTGGAAGCACGCTGTCAAACACTATTTCGAACACTACAAAGATCTCAAAGGCGACATTGTCGAAATCAAAGGCTTTTCAGGATTTGACGAGGCCAAAGTGATATTTGAAGAATGCGTAGAACGCTATAACAAAGAATTCAAGAAATAGACCAAATGCAAACAAAACTCATAGTCTTAAGAGGACAATCGGGTTCCGGCAAGAGCACAGTCGCTAAGAGGCTGCAAAAAATAGCCCAAAAACCATTATTTATAGTGGAGCAAGATTATTATAAGAATGAATTAATAAGCCCAAATATAGATATAGAGCCGAGTACACGAAAAAATTTGCAGATGAAAATGATTGTTTCTAACACTCTAGAATTACTAGGTCATGGATATGACTGTATCGTAGAAGGTAATTTTAGTAATAGTATTTATCAGTCTATGTTTGAAGAATTATTTAAACAGCATCCTTCAAACAACTTTATGTATTATTACAATATCTCATTCGAGGAGTCACTTCGCAGGCACAAAACTCGTGATAAGAAACATGAGTTTGGGTCTGATGAGATGAAGGAATGGTATTTTGATACTCCATCTTACGGACATAGGTTTGAAAAGAGCATTCCTGAAGAGTACTCTTTGGATCAAACTATAGAAATGATATTGAAAGATACAAAGCTTACTGTTAGATAATCTAGAATTGTAATCAATATCTGTTCTCTGGGTTTCGTAGCAGCTACGTATAGTACAATAGAACAATGCTAAAAGTATTAGAAGATCTCAATGCCGAGCAGCGTGAAGCAGTACTAACTACCGATGGGCCAGTGCTGATGCTAGCTGGGGCAGGTAGTGGTAAGACTAAGACTCTCACTCATCGTTTGGCTTATCTGGTACAAGAGAAGAAGATTGACCCTGCCAATATATTGGCAGTCACATTTACCAACAAAGCAGCAGGAGAGATGCGCCGCAGAGTTGCACGACTACTCAAATTCGATGAAGACAACACTCAGTACATGCCTTTTTTGGGGACTTTTCACTCCATCGCCAATAGAATACTGCGCCGTGAAGCTGCCGAAATAGGCTTTAGTAGTAATTTCTTGATATATGATTCGGGTGATAGCCATGCGCTTATCAAGACTATCATCAAGAAAATGCATCTGGATGAGAAGCAAGTCACTCCAAGCGGTATCGCCAATGTGATATCAAGTGCCAAAAACGAGCTAATAGGTCCAGGTGAATACAAACAATTTGCAACTGGACGCATGCAAGAGATTGCAGCTGAGATATACCCTACATACCAGCTAGAGCTACAAAAGGCTGGCGCACTAGACTTCGATGACCTTATCATGAGGCTTACGCTACTACTGGCCGAGAAAGATGAGATTCGAGAGAAATACCAAAATCAATTCAAATACATCATGGTAGATGAATATCAAGATACCAATCATGCTCAGTATAGGCTAATACAGCTTCTAGCCAAAAAGCACCAAAATATCTGCGTAGTAGGGGATGACTGGCAAAGTATTTACTCTTGGCGCGGTGCTAACTACGAGAATATCCTCAACTTCGAAAAGGACTATCCAGAAGCTAAGATAGTCAAACTCGAAAGAAATTATCGAAGTACTCAAATCATACTAGATGCAGCAGGCGCAGTGATTAGTAGAAATACCGCTAGAAGCGATAAGAAGCTATGGACCAATGCCCAGAAGGGTGATCCCGTACAAATAGTACATGTCAGAGATGAACTCGAGGAAGGTCGGTATATAATCCAGACTATCCAAGAACTTATCAAGAAAGACTCACGGTTGTCCTTGCATAACTTTGCAGTATTGTATCGTACCAACGCTCAATCGCGTACGCTCGAAGAATCATTCTTGCGCTATGGTTTAGCCTATCAAATCATCGGCGGGGTGAGATTCTATGAACGCAAAGAGATCAAGGATACTTTGGCGTATTTGAGATTTATTTTTCAGCCCAATGACTTGGTGTCATTCAATCGGATAGTCAATCTCCCTCCACGAGGGTTGGGCCAAAAAAGCTTGCAAATATTTACTGACTATAGCGCCAAATATGAGATACCTATCCTAGAATGTTTAGCTCAAGCAGGCGTCATAGAGGGCTTGAGCCCTAAGGCTGCCAATAGCTTTGCTAGCTTTGCGAGATTGATCAATGAATTACAAGAGGCTTCCAAGACGCTAGTAGTAAGTGATCTCATAGAGCTGGTCATCAATAGATCCGGTTATATAGAATATCTAGATGATGGCAGTATTAGCTCCAGTGAACGGGTGGAAAATGTCCGAGAGCTATTGAGTGTAGCCAAAGAATACAACAATCTGAGCTTAGAAGAATTCTTGACCGAGATATCACTAATATCCGATCTGGACAATTTACGAGATAGCAGCGGAGCGGTCACTCTTATGACTATGCATGCCGCCAAGGGATTGGAGTTTGATACGGTTTTTATCACAGGATTAGAGGAAGGAATATTTCCGCATAGCCGTACATTTTTTGAACCAGGCGAACTCGAAGAAGAACGCCGACTTTGTTATGTGGGTATGACTCGCGCCAAACAGCGCTTATACATGCTAAGCGCCAATGCCAGGTTGCTCTACGGCAATACCCAGCACAATGTTGCCTCACGATTTCTAGCTGAGATTCCAGCTGAGCTAGTAAATCACTCTGGTCTAACCTCTGGATACAATGATCCAGTATTTAATCAGCCAATAAAAGATCCGGAATTTGAACCATTCCACGATATACCTCGACTCAATATTGGCGACAAAGTATCTCATCCGAGTTTTGGAAATGGTGTAGTGAGCCAGCTCGATGAGCTAGAGGCTGTGGTAGATTTTGAAAAAGTAGGACCAAAAACACTCAACCTCAATTTCGCCCAAATAAGAAAATTATAAATCACCTATATATGAGCACAATATTTGTTCGAGTCAAGATTGACAGGCTTAAGCATAACTATTAGAATTGAGTTACGGTAAAACAAAAACAAAATCACTTGCTTTAGTAATTAATTAAGTGGGGCAGATATTTTACCAAAGTTGCATAGCTCGGCAAATAACCGAGTAAATAATAAAAATAGAATACTAAGTAAACCAAAACCATACACTATCAAGAGGGGCATGATAGTACTAGTAGTGGTTTTTTTGTTTATTTTGAGCAGTATATCTTGGTCAAATGATCAGTTTACCACCCAAACTACGGCTATAGCTGATGGCCAAAATCTAGTAAGTGTATACTATGACGGTCAGAACAAGACAGTAGCCACTAGTGCTACAACTGTACAAGAAGCCTTAGATAAAATGGGAGTAGTGCTCCAAAAAGGTGATGTAGTAGAGCCATCTCTAGATACTCAGATCACGAGAGGTGTGACCAATATCAATGTATATAGGTCATTTAGTTATTTGGTAGTAGACGGAGATGAAAGGATTTCTACTACATCTGGCTACAGAAGCCCCAAGAAAGTTATTGAACAAGCTGGTATAGAGCTATATCCAGAAGATATTGTCAGCTCAGATAGAGTTGATGAATTTATAGAGGATCAGTCGGTAGGTCAAAGACTAATCATCCAGAGAGCCACTCCAGTGACAGTAGTCTTGGCGGGTCAAGTATTTGAATTTAGAACTCATCAAAAGACTGTCGGCCAGCTTTTCGAGGAGAAGAAGCTTGATATCAAGCTTCAAGATATTACTAGTACTTCACTTGATACTCCACTCCAGAAGAATATGCGTATCGTGGTCAGCAGACTTTCTCAAGATATCATCACAGAAGAAATAGCTATTGAACCATCAGTAGTGCAAAATGTAGATTATACCAAGCCGGTCGGATACAATGAGGTCCAAAATCCCGGTAGTCCCGGAAAAAGGATCAAGAAATATCTTGTGACCTCTCAAGATGGCGTAGAGCAATCTAGGGCAGTCCTAGAAGAAAAAGAGATAGTAGCTCCAGTATCCAAGGTAGTGGTAGTAGGTCCTACCAATATCACTAGCTCAGAAGGTTGGGTCAAACTACGATTCTGTGAATCAGGTGGCGATTATGCCAGCAAACGCAATCCACTCTATCGCGGAGCTTATCAATTTGACTTTGCTACCTGGAATAACTACGGTGGATATAGAGATCCTGCCGATGCTCCACCTAGTGTACAAGATGCCAAAGCGCTCGAAACCTACAGACGTCGTGGAGCAAGCCCATGGCCCAACTGCGGTCGATACCTACGTTAGTTTTCAAGCTGTGTAATTAATATCGTAGCTTGCTTCAAAGCGCAAATTACCAGATACTTACTGTATGAAAGCAAAAAAATCATTTGGCCAAAATTGGCTCAAAGATGAACATACATTGGACACTATTATAGATTCGGCAGAAATTGCCGAGTCAGATATAGCACTTGAGATAGGTCCAGGTCTTGGATTTCTTACAGACAAATTACTATCTTCTGGAGCTCGAGTAATCGCTGTGGAGTCTGACAAAGATCTAATATTTCCACTTCAGCAAAAGTATAAAAATGAAAAAAACATCCAGATAATCAATGAAGATATCCTGAAATTCAACCTAAATGATATAGACAAGGACTACAAAGTAGTTGCAAATATTCCATACTATCTCACTAGTGCACTTGTAAGAATGTTGCTAGAGTCAACTAACAAGCCTCAGTCTATGGTGTTACTAGTACAAAAAGAAGTGGCTCAAAGGATAGTTGCTATTCCTGGGCGCATGTCGATATTAGCTTTTTCAGTACAATACTATGCTGAGCCAGAAATCATAGCAGATGTATCACGAGAATTATTTGAGCCTATACCCAGTGTGGATTCGAGTATCATTAAATTTGTCATCAGAGACCAGCCTAGATTTGATGCTGATAGCAAGATATTGTTTCGGATAGTAAAGGCAGGGTTTAGCAACAAGCGAAAGATGCTCAAGAACAGCTTGTCTTCTGCTCTACATATTGACCAATCAGTTGTTGTCGATGTGCTATATAAGTGTCAAATATCTAAAAATTCGCGTGCTCAGGAGCTAGATTTTGAGCAATGGCAGAGATTATACCATCAGATAGAGCCTATGCTAAAATAAATAGTATGTTTTCAAAACTAAAATCGAATAGATATGTAAGAATTCTGTCTGTATTGCTAATTGTGTTGATTACGGTCATTGCAATAGTACCCAGATCAGTCCTTGCATCTAGTGAGTTTAGCTACAATGTTTCATCTGTCTATCGAGTCACAAGTGATAACAATACTCGAATTGAAGATACTTACACTGTATCAAACTTCACTAGTGATAAATATTTGGACAAAATCCAGATATCAACCCCAGCTGAGGATGCCAAGAATATATCAGTAGAATATGCTGATGGCACTAGCATACCTTTTACTACATCTATCAAGAAATCATCTCAACAAGGATATGAATATAGCTATACGGAGATAGATATCCAGTTTACTCGCAATACAGTGGGTCGTAATTCCAAGTGGCAATTTATAGTCACCTATGACACTGCCAAGCTTGTCGAGACTAAAGGCAGTGCCCACACAGTCAGTATTCCCGCTGTACCACAAGAGGGAGACAACCAATACTCAGTGAATTTGTTCGTACCGGAAAATTTCGGCACCCTTCACACAACTGGAGTTGTACCAGAAGAACTAGGTACTAAAAATGGTGAGACAGGATATCGCTACAAAGACAAGAAAAGCTTAGAAAAATCAGCATCACTAGTATTTGGTGATAGCACTATTTATGAAGTGAACTTTAATTTTCCACTCAACAATACCTCTTCACTCCCTGCTACCTTTACAGTGACATTACCACCAAATACATCTGGTCAACAAGTAACAGTTGCAAAACTTGATCCAGAACCAGTATCTACAAGGCTGGATGTCGATGGCAATATCTTAGCGGATTATAGTGTTGCTCCCAAGACCAATATCACAGTCAAGACCAATGTGGTAGCTGTAGTGAGTTATGTAGAATACAATCTCGCAGCAAGTGGCACAAAAGATCAGATACCGCGTGATTTGGTCGCTAAATATACTGGTAGTCAGCAGTATTGGCCTACCAATGATCCTGAAATAAGCGCCAAGGCCAAGGAACTGACTAGTGGCAAAACTAGCGTAGCCGAACAGGTCAGAGCTATAAATGACTATGTAGTATCAAAGCTTAGCTATAACAATGAAAAAATAAAATACAACATCAGACAAGGCGGAAGCAAGGCTATACGTAACCCAGACAACGCAATCTGTTTGGAATACTCAGATCTTACCATTAGCCTACTAAGGTCTGCAGGTATACCAGCCAGAATGCCAGTAGGATATGGATATTCAGGTAGTCTCAAGCAGTCAAACTCTGTCACAGACTCTTTGCATTCATGGGTGCAGGCCTATATACCTAATGTAGGATGGATCAATATGGATCCTACTTGGGGTGAGAAATTTGATAATTTTGGATCTTCAGATCTAGATCATTTTGCTTTTGCCATATGGGGCGTCAGTGACAATAGCCCTGTAGCAGTCACGCAAAACGGAAAAGATATCAATTATCAATACGAAAATACTACTATCGAGTACAAATCAATTCCTCCAGTATTGCAACCAAGCGGGAGCGTGAAGGCAGAGAAATGGTTGCTACTTCCATTCGTTGCTATCAATAAATTGGACGTAGTTGCACCCACCAATACGGCGGGCGATAATTATATGCTAAGAGTAAGACAGGGTACCAAAATAGATGAATTCAATATCGGATCACTTGCACCCAAACAAAAGAGTAGTCGATTAGCTTTGGTTCTAGGACCGACGGCCTGGGGTATGGTAAATGTCGATTTTACCCAAAACAGTGATTCCAATGTGATAATAGCAAGCGCCAAATCCAGTGCGCAGCTATGGCCGATGTGGTTGGTAATCGCGATATTTGCTGGAATATTTATCTCGTTGATGATAAAATCCAAGCTTACTAAAGACAAATTGGCTAAGGCTAAAAACACCAAACCAATTCCCACACTAGAAAAGGCAGGTAGTAAAAAAAATGAACACTAACAATACTCAGAATAAAAAATTCTATGTCACAACACCCATATACTATATCAATGACATCCCGCATATAGGGCATGCTTATAGTACTATTGCTGCAGATGTTTTGGCTCGTTATTATCGCGAAAAGATAGGCAACGACAACGTATTGTTCGTAACTGGTACAGATGAGAATTCTCAAAAAACAGTCGAGGCAGCAGATAAGAATAGCGAAGACATAGAAGCCTATACTTCAAAGACCGCCAAAAAATGGCAAACTATATTTGATAAGCTACACATATCTTATGACCGCTTCATACGAACTACAGATGAAGATCATATTCGCACCGTACAGGATGTACTGCAAAAAGTGTATGACAATGGTGACATATACAAAGGAGTATATGAGGGCTTGTACTGCGTGGGGCACGAAGCATTTATGAAGTCAGAAGATCTGGTGGATGGCTTATGTCCTGATCACAAAAGAGCACCAGAACACATCAAGGAAGATAATTGGTTTTTTAAGCTCTCAAAATACCAAGATCAGCTCTTAAATCATATCGATAATAATCCTGACTTCATTCAGCCGAAATCTAGACGCAATGAGATATTGTCATTTATCAAGAACAAAGGCCTAGAAGATTTTAGTATTAGTAGAGAAAGTCAGACATGGGGCATAAGATTGCCTTTTGATGATAGCCAGGTAGCATATGTGTGGTTTGATGCTCTACTAAATTATGTAACCGCAGCGGGCTATGAAACGGAGCAATTTGATAAGTGGTGGCCAGCCGATGTGCACATAGTAGGTAAAGACATCATCAAGTTTCATTGTATTTATTGGCCTGCGATGCTCATGAGTGCTGGTCTTAAGCTACCAACTCAAGTATTTGCTCATGGTTTCTTTACCATCGATGGTGAAAAAATCAGTAAGAGCCTTGGTAACGCTATAGATCCAGTTGGATTAGTAGAGAAATACGGCAATGATGCAATTCGTTATTTCTTGCTGCGTGAAATTCCATTTGGAGCAGATGGCGATTTTAGCGAACAGCGTCTCAAGGTCGTATACAATACAGAGCTGGGCAACAAATTGGGCAATCTAGTATCTAGAGTAGCTACTATGCTCGACAAATACTGCGAATCACAATATGACGAAGTGAAATTATCAGATACAGAAGATTACAATATCTATATAGAAGATCTCCAATTTGATAAATTATTGAGTATTATTATCTCTAGAGTAGAGGAGCTCAATACTCTTCTGGAAGAAACCAAGCCTTGGGAACTCCACAAAACTGACCAAGTCAAAACCAAGCAAGTCCTCAGCTCAATAGCATGCGAGATATTGAAGCTTTCAAAGTCTCTCAGGCCAATATTAGTAGACAGCTCAGATAAGATACTAGCTACGTTTCAAAATGGTACTGTAACTAAAGATGCAGAGGTATTGTTTCCAAGAATTGATTAAAAAGGAGTATTCTATGAAAGATCAAAAATTATATGATTTTATAAAGTCTGAAAAATATGCCGTGGTGTCTAGTTCCAATAGTGCTAGTCAACCAGAATCAGCCCTTGTGGCATTCTCGGAGAATGAAAAGCTAGAGATAATACTAGCAACCAACAAAGACTCCAGAAAAGTGAAGAATATTCTGCTCAATCCAAATGTATCTGTTGTAATCGGCTTGGGCGGTGATCATCTGACTACTATACAATTAGAAGGCACAGCTAGAATAGTCAATCTTGAAGATGCAGGGGAGTATGCTAAAAATCATTACGAAAAACACCCTATATTATTACAGCACAAAGACGATCCTGGCGAATGTTTTGTCGTCATCAATCCTGTATGGGTAAGATATACCAATTATTCAACTTTACCGGTAGAGATATTTGAGGATCATTTAGATGATTATTGATACTCATGCACATATACATTTTGATGAGTTTAGCAATATACTAGAATCGATATTTGATACAGCAGCAACAAACAGAGTCGAGTCGATTATTACTGTAGGCACCAATGAAGAAGATTCTCAAAAAGCACTCGACTTTGTAAATGATCCTACAGTTTTATCACTTGCAAAAGATATCAAATTATATTCTACAGCAGGTATACATCCTCACGATGCTAGTAATGACACCAAGGGCTTAGAAAAATTGAAAGAATTGACAACTGTAAGTAGTCATAAAAATTATATCAAAGCTATTGGAGAGTGTGGACTTGATTATTTTAAAAATCATTCATCCAAAACCGATCAATTTAAGACGCTAGAATCTCAGTTAGAGTTGGCTCGACAACTTGATTTGCCGGTCGTATTTCATGTACGTGATGCATGGGATGATTTCTTTGCAATACTCAAAAACTATCCGGGTACCAAAGGTGTCATCCATAGTTTTACTGGTCATCCAGAGCATGTGGAAATTGCTTCAAGCCATGGCCTATACTTTGGTATCAACGGCATAATGACCTTTACAAAAGACCAGAAGCAACTCGATGCACTCCAGGCTATACCTAGCAACCTGTTGTTGTTAGAGACAGATTGTCCATATCTCACACCTGTCCCATTTCGAGGGAAGCTCAACCAGCCAGGATATATCAATGAGATTGCAAAATTTATAGCCACTATTTCAGATCAAGATTTTGATGACATATCTAGTGTGACTACTCAAAATGCTAAGGAATTATTTGCAATATGAAAACAAGATTGTATTTTGATTATGCTGCGGCTACACCGCTACATCAACAGGTCGCGAAAGCAATTGATGCTCATAGAAGTTGCTTCTCGAATCCATCTGCACGTTATGCAAGCGCCAGAGAAGCCAAGAAAATCATTGATCATTCGAGAAAACAGATTGCCATATCGCTCAATTGCAATACGGAAGAAATAGTATTTACCAGTAGCTCAACTGAATCAAATAATCTAGCAATATTTGGAATAACAAGAAAATATGAAGCAGGTAGAATAATATCTCTAGGCACAGAACACCCCTCAGTATATGAGCCATTAGTGCGTTTGGGAAAAGAAGGATTCAAGCTCGATTGGTGCAATATTGATGAGTACGGACGCATTGATCTAGAATACTTAAAAAAACTCATTAAGTCGGATACCATCCTAATCACTATCCAATATGCCAATTCTACAACGGGAACTATTCAGCAAATTTCTAAGATTCGAAAAGTGATAGATGATATTAAGACTAAAGGATTTGCAAAGCCTATTTTGCACATAGATGCAACTGCGGCATTTCCTACTATCCACATTTCAGTTGATCGACTTGGCGTAGATCTTATGACATTGAGTTCTTCAAAAATATACGGTCCTGCCTCGGGACTCCTGTATGTCCGACGCGGTGTAGAGTTGGAGCCAATGCTGTATGGAGGTAAGCAGGAATTTGGAATTCGTGCCGGCACTCAAGACTTAGCTTCGATTGCGGGTTTTGCCAAAGCTGTAGAAATACTTGATAGCAATCGTGCTCGAGATGCAGAGCATTATCAGAAATTGTATCATTACTTTTTGGATCGACTTTCTGAAAAGCTTGATATCAGTATATTTGGCCATCCAAAAGAACGGATATATAATGTTACAAATATCGGAATCGATAATATCAATGGTGAAGACTTAGTGGCATATCTAGATGCAATGGGTATAGAGGTATCTACTGGAGCTGCTTGCCTTGCAAATAATGAAAAACCTACAAGGATACTGCTAGCAATGGGTGTTGAAGAATCTTTGGCGCAAGGTAGTATCAGAGTATCATTTGGTAGATCTACTACGATTGAAGATGTAGATATTCTAGTAAAGTCTCTCCATCAATCAGTTAATAAGCTAAGGTCATAAAATGGAAGGAATTAAGAATTTCCTTATTACAATATCGATAATAGTAGGAATATCATTGGCTTTAGTCGCAGTAGTATTTTTTGGATTGGGATTTTTCTTGAGTCCCCAATCTGAGCCCAAGAAGGCTGACGCGATAGTTGTGGTAAGTGGTGGTCAGACTACTACACGGGCAGAGAAAGGTATAGAGCTTTACAAGCAAGGCATGGCAGAAAAGATTATATTCTCAGGAGCAGCTCTAGATGATGGACCAAGCAATGCGATTGCAATGCGTAATCAGGCTATTGATGCAGGAGTGCCGGTGCGGTCTATACTTTTAGATTCAGATTCTCAAAATACTTTTCAAAATGCTACGAACTCAAAACGGCTGCTTGAGGAGATTGGGGCCAAGAACATCATATTGGTGACCAGTCCTTACCATCAAAGACGTACTAGCGAAACATTCTCCAAAGTATTGGGTAAGGAGTACCAGATACAAAACGTCAGTTCTTTTGATAATAGATGGAGTAAAGCTCAGTGGTGGAATACTGACTTTGGACGGAATATATCGATCAGTGAATTACAAAAATTACTTTATATATATGTAACAGGTAATTACCAATGAAAAAAGTCTATGTAGGATTGTCTGGTGGTGTAGATAGCGCTGTTGCAGCACACTTGCTCAAAGAGCAGGGTTATGATGTCGTTGGAATATACATGAAGAACTGGAGTAAAGATATTGGTGGTCATACCTGTCCATGGCAAGAGGACTTATCTAGTGCAAGGATAGTATCGGCTTATCTCCAAATACCTCTTCGTATTTTTGATTTTGAAAAAGAATACTTTGCTCATGTCGCAAAGTATATGATAGATACTTATCAAAAGGGTCAGACCCCCAATCCCGACATCATGTGTAATGAAAAGATCAAATTCGATGCTTTTTATAACAAATGCATCGATCAAGGAGCGGACTATATTGCTACTGGGCACTATGCCAAAATAGTCTCTGGCAATCTTGCTACTGCTACTGATAAATCAAAAGATCAGACTTATTTTCTTTATCGTATCGACCATAGTATCATCGATAGAGTCATTTTCCCTCTCTCAGATTTGGACAAAAAGAAGGTTCGTAGTATTGCTAAGAAGATAGAATTGCCCAACTTTGATCGCCCAGATTCTCAAGGATTATGCTTCGTGGGTAATATTCCTATGCGTGACTTTTTGAGTGAGTTTATTAAGCCTCAAAAAGGCAAGATTGTAGACGAACACGACAATGAACTATCTGAACACAATGGAGCTTTTTACTTTACTATCGGACAAAGGCATGGACTAGGAATTGGTGGGGGCAAGCCTTATTTTGTATACCAAATCGATACTGATAAAAACATAGTACGAGTTACAAATGACGAAGACTCTACTTTGCTATGCAAGAAAGCGTTCATAATCGCTGATTGTAAGTGGTGGATGGAGCCAAAGGAGAATACCAAATATATGGTTCGTGTAAGATATCGCAGTGAATTAAAACTTGCATTTATCATTCCTATTAAGAATAAAGAATACAAGGTGGAGCTATCTGAACCCGAAAGAGCCATCGCACCTGGGCAATCAGCAGTGTTTTACGATGGAGAAATGGTGGTTGGCGGCGGTATTATCAAGTAGCAAGCTTTACAAGTTTGATATAATTAAACTATGAATACTAGAAGCTTGCATCAAACTACAAATCCAAGTGCATACATATATAGCCCAACTCGTCATCCTTATGATATTAGGCATATTGTCAAACAATCAAAGTTGGTAATGCAGCAAAAAGACTTCAAATATAATTTGTACAAAACCGCTACAAGACCTGTCTCAAATCAAATCATTGTATCAAGACCTGATTTGTATCATCGCAAACTGAGTTTGAGCCAATAGCTTAGAAGTTTGTATCTATACAATACTTCGGGTATCATTATAAGCATAACTAATAATAGGAAAATTTATGCAGCCACAAGATCCACAAATGCCAATCAGCAATCAAGCGCCAGACAATATTATGCCGCCCCCACCACAGAAATCATCGAAGATATGGATGATATTGGCTATACTATCTATCATAGCCCTGATAGTTGTTTGTGGATTTAGTTATTACAAAAGGCAACAATACCTTACTAAGGTGGGTAGCCTCAGTGCTGATGTCAATGCTTTAAATGCTCGGATTGCAGAACAACAAGCTGCCAATAGTGACAAGAACCTAGTACTAAATATTGCAAAAGCAAATTGTGAAAGTCAGAAGGGACTTACGCTTATTGTAGGTACAGTGGGAACTACTAAAGAACAAGTAGAGGTATCAAGTGAAACTAATTCAGCACGATTGGTTGCAAGTTGCCAGAGCGGTACTACTGCAGCACCAGGAAGTTCAAAAACCTATGTTTTCAAGAAGGTAAATGGTACTTGGGCTCTTGTATTTACAACCGCATCAACTATCACAAAAGTAGAGGGTGAGAAGTTTAGCTTACCTACTGCTTGGTATCAATCCAGTACTGCACCGACCACTACAAATCCTACTACACCTACGAACTAGCTCATATTAGTCCTCTAGCTAGAAGCATTATCTGAAAAATGATATAATTTCTGCTATGACTACATCAGAAATTCGTTCTAAATTCCTGGAATTCTTTAAATCCAAAGACCACGCTATCATCCCCAGTGCACCGGTAGTGCCAGAGCATGATCCTTCAGTGCTATTCACTACTGCAGGTATGCACCCACTCGTGCCATATCTATTGGGTGAGCCACATCCCCTGGGCAAGCGTCTAGCGGATTCTCAAAAATGTGTTCGTACCACTGACATTGAAGAAGTAGGTGATGGATCTCATCTGACATTTTTTGAGATGCTGGGCAACTGGAGCCTGGGGGATTACTTCAAAGCCGAATCTATCCCGTGGAGCTGGGAATTTTTGACGAGTGAAAAATGGCTAGCAATAGACCCTCACAAGCTATATGTGACTGTCTATGAGGGAGATGGCGAAGTCCCGAAAGACACAGAGTCCATTGAGCTATGGCAAGAGCAATTTAGGAGCGTAGGAATAGATGCAAAAGAGGGTGAACGTATCCTTGCTATGGGTAGAGATGACAACTGGTGGGAACAAGGAGGGGTAGCTACCGGCCCCGCAGGTCCAGACACTGAGATATTTTATTATCTAGGCAAAGAGAAAGATCCTGAGTTTGATACCGAAAGCTCTGATTTTGTGGAGATATGGAACAATGTATTTATGGCTTATCAAAAGCAAGAGGATGGCAGCTACTCAGAATTGCAAAACAAAAACGTCGATACTGGTATGGGCATGGAGCGAATTGCAGCAGTATTGCAAGGTGTGGACAATGTATATGACACAGATGTACTTGCTCAGATCAAAGAATCAGTTGAACAATATGCCCTAGAAACACACAAAGAAGTATTTAAAGAATCCAATCCAGACAGTAGCTTACGTGCAGTTAGAATCATCACCGACCATACTAGAGCCATTACATTTATGGCAGCTGATGGTGTAGAGCCCAGCAACAAAGACCAAGGCTATGTGATGAGAAGACTAGCTCGTCGAGCTATCAGAGAGGCATTAGTACTGGGCATACACCAAGGTCTTTTTGAACGAATAGCTCCAAGGGTCATCTCTCTATACGAAGATGTATACCCAGAGCTACAAAACCCTTCAGAAATAATGACAGTATTAAGAAGAGAGGAAAACATCTTCCGTCAAACCCTCACAAGAGGCCTAAAAGAATTTGGAAAATTATTAAGAGACAAAAAAGACCTAACTGGTTCAGATGCATTTACACTATATGACACCTATGGATTTCCCAAAGAGCTCAGTATAGAAGAAGCCAAACGCAAGGATATACCAATTGCCAAAGATATTGAAATTGAATTCACCAAATCAATGGAGGCTCAAAAACAACGTAGCAGAAGCGCAACTGCTGGACAATTCAAGGGAGGTCTGTCGGATAGCTCAGCAATAGTGACTCGCTATCACACTGCAACACACCTTATGTATAAGGCACTACGCCAAGTACTAGGTGATCATGTGATGCAAAGAGGTAGTAATATCACTGCAGAACGTATGCGATTTGATTTTTCACACGGTGAAAAGATGACACACGAACAGATTGCTCAAGTCGAGAAGATAGTCAATGATGTGATTGCCAAGGACATGTTAGTAAGTTTTATGGAAATGTCCAAAGACGATGCATTTGCCCAAGGAGCCCTAGGAGCATTTGGTGAAAAATACCCTGAAATAGTCAAGGTCTATACTGTCGGAGACCCGGAGGGTGAATATTATAGCAAAGAGATATGTGGTGGACCGCATGTAACTCATACTGGCGAGGTAGGTAAGTTCAAGATAACCAAAGAAGAGTCTAGCTCGGCTGGTGTAAGACGCATCAAGGCAGTAATTGAATAATGATATAATATATACAAATAAGGAGAAATTATGCCAAAACAATCCACTACACCCAAACCAGAAAAGACAGAAGAAGCTCAGTCAGTGCAATCGCCACAACCTCAAAAGACTAATACTTTATCGATAATAGGTCTAATATCAGCATTTTTTATACCACTTGTCGGTCTGATTTGTTCAATCGTAGGTATATCGCAAGCTTCAAAACGCAATGAAAAAGGTAAAAGTCTTGCGATAGCAGGAATAATCGTCTCTATACTTAACGGCATATTCCAATTTGTGATATTAATAATAATATTTGTAGCTTTAGCCAATCCGAGCGTAACACTAGATACTTTCTCCAATACAAACCCTAACTATACTATTAAGTTTCCAAAAGGTTGGGTCAAAGAAGTCGAAAATCAAGATGGTGCCCAAGGCTATATATTCAAAGATGAGCTCAAGAACAATACCGGAAAAGTCTACGGACAAAGCGAGATCATTTATCTACCACCTCCAGCCAATGGCTATAGTAAGGATGTTCTCAACGCAATAAGAGATAGTATCAAAGAAAAATACAATGGCTCTACTATAATGTATGAATCGCGCGAAACATTCAAAGGATTAGATGCGCTCAAATTCATTGTTGTCTACAATGGCGAAAACGGCAAGATCAAGGCCAAAGTCACAGTGATACTCAACAAAGACAATTCTGTGTATACCATAGTAACTCAATCACCAGAAGAGAACTATGAAAAGTACTCAGATGCTTTCGATGAAATTCACAATACTTTCCAGCCTTAGGCTGGGTAAAGATTTTATAAGGTCAATTTAGGCGGAGATACAGGTGGTGGTGTGTTGTTTGCTACCTGACTGGTACTTGGTGGAGCAGCAGGTTGTGCTAATGGTGAGGCTGGTTGCTGAAAAGTATTGGTGGCTGTAGTAGCTGCTGGTACTTTGTTGGCAGTTTGGTTGGGTGGATTCTGTGCCATATTATTTTGTTGAGCTGGATTAGTATCGCCTTTTTCTGAAGAAGAGGGTGGTATCACTGTATTGTCTCGGCCAGCTACCTTCTGATTGGTATCAAGATCTGCTTCTATTTCAAGTAAACGATTGTATTTGGCTATTCGCTCGCCTCTAGCAGGGGCTCCTATCTTGATGCCCATAGCACCAATACCATAGGCTAGGTCTGCAAGTAGTGAGTCGGTAGTTTCACCGATACGCTGACTTATGATGACCTTGGCTTTACTATCTCTTGCCGCTCGGATTGCCTGAAATGTCTCGGTAAAAGTACCTACTTGATTGGGTTTAATGATGATTCCATCAAACATCATTTCTTGCTGTATACTTTCAATCTTGGATTTGTTGGTGACTGTATAGTCATCAGATAGCATCAAGAATGGTTTGGGTTTGCCAGCCATGCCTTTTATAATTTCTTTTCCTTCTAGGTCATTCTCGGCAAATGCATCTTCTATAGCATAAAGATTGAATTTATTGTCCCAGTCTTGATAAAGCTTGAATAGGTCTGAAGAGTGTAATTGTTGAGACTCCATATTGTACAGTCCGTCTTTGTAGAGATTGTTGGCTGAAGCATCAAGCGCTATTTCGTATTTGACACTCATCTTGCTGTTGAGTTGTGATAAAGCCTCAAGTATTACTTCAGTGTTGGTGCCAACCGGAGCTAGGCCGCCCTCGTCTCCGACGAGCTGAGCTGATGGGCCATACAGGCTTTCCATGATGGTGCGAACCTTGTGATATACCTCATAGATTAGCTGAGTTGCAGCACTTGGTGATGTGCTTTGGGGGACTATCATAAATTCTTGTATATCTAATCCAGGTGCATGCGTTCCACCACCTATGATACTAGCAAACAATTGTGGAAATTCTGGGCTAGTATTGTTGTGTTCAGCTATGTACTGCCACAATGGTTGTTCTTTTTCGATTGCAGAAAGTTTCAGATATGCTCCAGATAAAGCAAGTAGTGTGTTGGCACCAAGATTGTCTTTTTTCTCAGAACCATCCAGAGCTACAAGAAGTCCGTCAAAGTCTTCTTGCTGGTCGAGAGGATAGCCTATAAACTTTGGCGCTATAGTATTGTTGATACTCTCAATACAGCCCAATACTCCCTTACCATCATACGGTCCTTGACCATCTCTTTTTTCATGCGCTTCATCATTGCCAAAGCTAGATCCTGAAGGTACGGCAAACTTAGCTTTCTTACCGTTGTCAGAGATCATTATGACCATTAGGGTAGGCTCGCCGCGCGAATCCAGTATTTGGTAGGGGATAATCTGCTTAATTGTCATTAATGCAATTATACCATAAGTATTTTAAAGGTTTAAACCTATCACAATTTACAAGTTGTAATTATCTAGTTTTGTAGCTTGTCAGTAATAGTTGACAACAGCCTGTGGATAACTATCGCGAAAAGTTGTCAAAGTTTTTTGACAACGAATTTACAGATACAAATCGTCCAATCTAGCCAAATATAAACCCGAACTATTGCAGTTCGGGCGATACATTTTCTATGCAGTTTTTTAGATCTCGCAGATTCTGAAGCTGTTTTTGGTGTCCACGGTTACTCAGATCTGAAAATGGAATAGCAACCACGAGCAATCCAGAAGTGATTAGGATTGCAATTCTCTTATCTGATATACTCCATCCGAGCAGTACAGCAATACATTGCAAGCCAAACTTCACTTTACCGTAGACATTCGAGCCTTCAGGTTCAATTCCAAGTGATTTGGAAACAAGTCCGACACGAGCACCTGTTATAAGTACTCTTATCTCAAGAGCCAATGCAAGAACAGTGATAATCGTAAAGATGCTATTTTTCTTGCGACCTAACTCTTGGAAGTATGGAACGAGCCCAATTGCCAAAGAACCGAACATTATCTTATCCGCCAACGGATCTATGACTTTACCCGTTGTAGATATAGTTCCGAGTCCCCTTGCAATCTCACCGTCTATACCGTCGCTAGCGATATCGATACACAGTGCAGTCAGATAGATTCGCTTAGTTCGCTTATCAGTTGCTGTGACAAGTCCCCTCGCAATGACTCCACTGCTCAATATTCTACCTATAGTTACGATATTGGCCATGTTTTTTTCAAGCCATGGGTATTGTCTGGGGTCTTCCTGTCGATACCGATTTATTACTGGAGACACCAAGATACGAAAGAACTCTCGTGATTTTGAAGCAGCTGTGTCTACAAACATCATCTACCTTTCCAGATGGAGAACACGAATCGATGCTATTGTAACTTGGATATTGGCGATACTACAAGCATAATATCAATATATTTTGCTATAATAATCATAAGTAAAATAATATGAAAATTCCTGGATTTACAAAGAAGAAGAAAACTGGTCAATACCTAGTCTCGCTAGATATAGGTACAGAGTATGCCAAAGCACTTATTGGTAAGGTAGTAAATCATACCGACTCCGCTGGCAAACAAAACCAAGTCATTGAGATTATTGGCGTAGGAAGACAACGTCAAAGACTGACCGACATGGCTGGAGGAGCAGTCACAGATATCGCTGGTGTAGTAGAGAACTGCGATGCCGCTCTGCGTCGGGCCGAGGAAATGGCCGAAGTAGTAGCCAAAGATTCGGTCATCGGTATCGCCGGCGAGCTAGTCAAAGGCGGTACTACCAGTGTGAGCTATCGTAGGGCCAGACCAGACGTCAAGATCGATCAAGCCGAATTGATGGATATCATCAAGCGTATTCAAAAACAAGCATTTGATGATGTCAAGAAGCAACTTAGCTGGGAGACAGGCAAACAAGAGCTAGAGGTCAAACTTGTCAACGCAGCCGTCGTAGATGTACATATTGATGGCTACAGAGTGACCAATCCGATTGGATTTCAAGGTAGAGATGTGACCATCCAGATTTTCAATGCTTTTGCACCTATGGTTCACCTAGGAGCATTGCAGACTGTAGCAGCTGATCTTGATCTCAATCTTATCAATATTGCTGCTGAACCTTTTGCTGTAGCCAAGAGTGTCGGTGCCGATGATAGTACTGAGTTTTCGGCTGTATTTATAGACATCGGTGGTGGTACATCTGATATCGCAGTGGTCAACAATGGTGGTGTCGAAGGTACGCAGATGTTTGCAATCGGTGGTCGAAGCTTTACGAAGCGTATAAGTACATCACTAGGTGTCAATTTCGATCAGGCTGAAGAGATGAAGTTAGATCATTCGGCTGGCAAGCTAAGTGCTGAAGATGACAAAGCTGTTTCAGATGCACTAAAGAGTGATATCGAGACTTGGATATCTGGCGTAGAGCTAGGACTGGGAGAATTTGAAGGCATAGAACACTTGCCCAATCGAATATTACTCTGCGGCGGGGGATCAGCCTTGCCAGAGATAAAACATGCCCTGTCCAATACTGATTGGTACAAGAATCTACCTTTTACTCGCAAACCTACGATTGATTTTGTGAAGCCTACCGAGGTCAACAGAGTAATTGATAAGACCAATCAGCTCAATAGCCCCCAAGACATCACCCCTATGGGTCTTGCCAATCTAGGGCTTGATATAATTGGTTCACAAAGTGCAGGTGAAAATATGCTTCAACGCCTCAGTCGTACCCTCTCTCTATGAGGATGTTATTGGAAGCGTAATTAATTGGTCACATCAAAACGCTCATGATGGTTATTTGATGCAGTACAATACTGCAAGCATAGCAAGATTGCGCTATAATATATAACAACTATGCCTGAAAATCCCAACCCAGATGTAATATATCTAGAATCAGATTCAGAGATAACTGAAGCTATCGACAAGCTCAAAGCTAGTAGCTCTGATGAGGTACGTATAGCAGTACCTGCTCGAAGCACCATGCTACAGAGTGCTATCAATTTGAAGTTACTCAAAAAAACCGCTACTTCAGCGCATAAGAAGCTAGTAATAGTTAGTCATGACAAGGCTACAGTAAGTATGGCGGCTGGCCTAGGAATACTTATCGCCAAAAACGTCAAAGCCGAATCTTCCGTTCCATTAGCTAGCAACTTGCCGATAGAGAGCAGAAATGAACCAGTAGTTATTGACCAATCAGATTTTGATGATTATAGTCCAGAAAATGCCGTAGCAGGATCGCGAGATAGCTCAGGTTCAAAAAACAGTGGTAGTTTTGAGAAAAAGCACATATCGCTCAAGGATACCAATAAAAAGTCAAAAGCCTCCAAGAGAGAAGAAGTCAACAAAAGCCAAAGAAACCCCAACGAACCCAAGGTGCCCAATTTCATGGGTCTCAATAAGAAGATAGCTATATTTGTAGCGATACTTGCGGGATTCATAATGCTTGCATTGGCCTATATATTCTTGCCTACAGCCAAGGTAATATTAAATGCAAAAGCTCAAAAGACACCTATCAATGTTCAATTTACACTTGACTCTGGTACCAAGAAATCAGATCCCGAAGCAGCAATCGTAGCGGCTGATCAGATATCTACTACCAAAGATCTAAGTGCTCAATACAGTGCGAGCGGCAAGAAAGATGTCGGCACCAAAGCTAGCGGCACTATTACTATTAGCAATTGTTCCAATTCAGACGACTTTACCATACCGGCTGGTACGGTTCTTACTTCGTCTGGTCAAAAATTTAGTCTCAATTCTAGTGTGGCTATACCAGGAGCTAAGTTTAGTGGAGGTGGCTGTACAAAAGCAGGCACTGCCAGCGGAAGCATCACTGCTGCTGCAAATGGTGATAGTTTCAATATTAGTAGCGGTACATTTAGTATCGCTGGCTATGATTCAAAAGTTACAGGTAGCGGATCAACCACGGGTGGTAGCAGCAAGGTAGTAACAGTGGTGACTCAGGCTGACATAGATAAGGCCAAAAACGACATGATAGCAAATGCCACCGAAGGAGCCAAACAAGAATTGTCCAAGAAAGGCAATGACGATCAAAAAGTCTTTGCAGATACCTTTTCTACAGAAATCAGCAATATCAATGCTTCTTCACCAGAGGGCAGTGAGAGTGCTGGTGGGACAGTGAGTGCAAGAGTCAAGTATAGTGAATTAGCAGCTGCAAAGAGCGACATTGATAAGGTATTTGAGACACAGCTCAAGACTCAAATTCCTGCCAATAATCAGCTTTATCAGACTGGCTCTTCAGACGCCATCTATACTGTTGCGAAATTGACTGGCGCAAGCGCTCAGATGCAGGCTGTAGGCAATGCTTTTTATGGTAAGATGATAGACACTGAAGCAGTTAGTAAAGAAGTAGCCGGTAAAAGCAAGAAAAGTGCAGCTGATGTGATACAGCCCAACAACCCACAAGTAGAATCAGTACAAGTAGAATCCAATCCAGCCCTTATGCCTTACTTGCCGTTTTTTGCCAACCGTATCAAAGTAGAAATAAAGGTAAAAACCGAATAATGACCGTTATTTTGGGGTTTGATTTTGGTTTGAAAAGAACAGGAGTAGCAATCGCTAGAGACGGCACTGTTGAGCCATTATTAACACTTGATGCTGATGCATTGGAATCAAATATCAACAATCTTATTGATAAATATCATCCTTCAGAGCTTGTGGTAGGTATTCCGCGCAATTTAGAAGGCGAAGACACCGCTCAGACTAAGCTTGCCAGGGGATTTGGCGAACAATTGGCTAAGAATACCGGACTGCCTATAAGATTTCAAGACGAGGCATTGAGTTCTGAAAGAGCACTCCAAAGAATTGGTGAAAATACACCAATTTCTACTAGGAAAAAACTACTTGATCAGATATCGGCCCAAATTATTCTGGAGGATTATCTAAAATGAATCCCAGTACCAACAAAGCACCATCGAATGAAGAAGCACCAGAAATTAAGCCCAAGAAGCACAAATCTAAGCTATGGCTGAAGATTACGAGTGTAGTAGGTCTAATATTAATGATAGCGGTCCTTTCATCGATGCTGTGGTTCTTGATGGGACTTAGTTCTATAAGATCAGATATATCGGTAGATGGCCAAGTAGTGGTTGTTGAGCCCAACAGCGGTATAGACTCCATAGCCAATAATCTTTCCGAGAAAAATCTGATATCCAATAAACTTGTGTTTGTACTCTATGCTAGGTTAGGTCCCGCGAGAGGCCAACTCAAGCCCGGACCTTACCTGATAAAACCAACCAGCAGCATTAAGCAAATAGTGGATTCGATGGCTGCCGGCAAGACTGCAATCAATAAAATAACATATCCAGAAGGCATTACTATAGAGGATATGGCCAAGCGCTATCAAGCTGCTGGATACGGCACAAAACAGCAGTATCAAGATGCTGTCAAAGCCGTAGCCCCTGAATTTGATTTTATACCTGTACAGGCTCTTGGTAATCCGGAAGGATTCCTTTTTCCTGCCACCTATGTCTTTCCTGTAAATAGCCCCGCTGAAGTGTTGGTGCGAAAACAGTATGAGGCATATAGGGACAATGCTTTACCATTGTTGGAGGGAAATCTTCCAGGAGGATTGGATCAGTATGAAACTCTCACCCTTGCTTCTATTGTAGAAAAAGAGGCACTTACGGTTACCGATCGAAAGTTGGTAGCAGGAGTATTTCTCAACCGCCTTGCAGTGGGGATGAAGTTAGAGAGTGATGTTACGGTCAATTACATTACAGGTAGAGCTAAGACTTTAGCAGAAGATTTAAAGATAGATACTGCTTACAATTCATATTTTTACAAAGGTCTTCCTCCTACCCCTATTAACAATCCTAGTACGGATGCTATCAAGGCTACTTTAGAGCCTACAGATTCAGAATATTTATTCTTCCTGGCCGGTAACGATGGTAAGGTATATTACGCAAATACACTACAAGAACATAACGAAAATATCAAAAATCACCTGTAAAACACTATATTTTACCTGTATATAAGCAAAATTACCTCCTTGACCACGATTTTTCCACGTGCTACTATATGGGGCGTACACTTACTTTAATAAATACCAATCAGGCTGTTTTTGACCTGGTAAATTGAAATTTATTTAAGTAAGAGTTCCTACGACAAACTTATCAGATTAGGGAATATTAATAATAACTTCAGGTCGAAGTTCCTTGTCTCGATATTTATATCGAGAGACAGATAAGCCGTAGATGTCCGTCATATGACGGAGGGAGAACTGTATTAGTAAAAAGATTATGGGCTTGCCCCTTCAAGTGCGTCGAGAAATTTTCTCGGGCGTGGGACAACCAGAAACTTTTAACAAAACAAACACGCTTTCTAAAAATATAGAAAGTTCCCGATCTCAAAATCGAATATTCAAAGACTCAAAGAAGACTAATGTATCAAGCAAATCTTC
>CAYRNO010000008.1:0-35601 GCA_964425715.1 uncultured Candidatus Saccharibacteria bacterium
CTAGCGGTATAAATAGCTGCCGTATAGCCGGCTGGACCAGCCCAGATAATTATAACGTCTTAGATTGTTTTAGTTTTGTTCATAAAAATTAATTATAGCAAATTTTTAGGGGCAGATTTTGGTTATGGTATAATAAAAGTACATAAAAAAGGAGAATGACATGGTAGGATTCGTAACAAATATTGAACAAGATACGCTTGAAAATGAGAATTTTCGTAAGGTACTCTACACTGCAAAAAATATGCAACTAGTGGTAATGAGTATTGCTGCAGGAGAAGAGATAGGTCTAGAAACACACCCCGAGCATGATCAATTCATTAGAGTAGATGTAGGAAGCGCCAAGGCAATCTTGAACGGTGAAGAATCAGAATTGATGGACGGATCTTGTGTGATCATACCCGCTGGAGTCGAGCACAATATCGTAAATACTGGTGAAAACGCTCTCAAACTATACACTATCTACTCACCTCCAGAACACGCCGACGGTACTGTTCACGCTACCAAGGCCGATGCCGAAGCAGCCGAGCATTAAAATATTTTCTACTTTTGATGTAGTGATACAATAGTATTGCTATGCAAAAACTCTCAAATCAACAAGCTAATGCTATTAGCTCGATTGGGTCTTGGCTCAAAAAAAACGACCAGTCCTATATAACTCTAGGTGGCTATGCAGGTACTGGCAAGACTACCGTAATAGCAGCCCTCCGAAAAATTCTCGCTGACAATAGACCAGAGATGAAGCTAGCTTTTTGTGCCTATACAGGTAAAGCTACTCAGGTACTCAAGAAACACCTTAACTACCACAGGACCGTCGGTATAAATGATACGGTATCTACACTGCATGGACTGATATATTATTCCAATTCCAAAAAAGACCAACCTCTCTCGTGGAAGAAACGCGAAAAGCTCAACTACGACCTCATAATAGTAGATGAGGCCAGTATGCTCAGTGAAGATCTGTGGAACGATCTACTGAGCTTCGGCAAACCGGTAATAGCCGTAGGAGATCATGGCCAGTTGCCACCTATCAACTCCAGCTTCAATCTCATGGCCGAGCCAGAGATCAGACTAGAGCAAATATTTCGCCAATCGGTAGATAGCCCTATCATTAGTCTTGCTACCAGTGCTCGAACCACCGGTGAAATACCTATCAATTATTATTCTGAGAAAGTTCAAAAGCTCAACAAAGCCGACTCCGAGACTGGCGATAAGGTAGAAGAGATACTCAGGCAATACAATAGTGATAATCTAGTGCTGTGTGGCTACAATCATACAAGGCGCAAGCTCAACAAGTACATTCGTCAACTCAAAGAATTCGAATCAGAGGATCCTCAAGTAGGTGATGTCATAGTCTGTCTACGCAATAGCCGAGAAAGCGGACTTAGCAACGGCCAAGTCGGAACTATTCGGGCCATATCCGATGCCGACAACGACACTAAGAAAGACTGGTGGTATATCAGTGCTGACTTTGATGGCAAGAATTTTGAAGGCTACGCACCGCGTGAACAATTTGGCTCACTTACCACCATGTCGCGTTTACCCAAGCGTAAAAAAACTGATCTGATTGGTATCTTCGACTTTGGCTATGCCCTGACCGTTCACAAAGCCCAGGGATCTCAAGCCAAGCGGGTACTACTCTTTGAAGAGAGATTTTCTCAAATGAGCGATGAAGACTGGCGCCGATGGCTATACACTGCTGTTACTCGAGCCGAAGAAGAGCTCTATATTGTAGGAAATTAATACTCAAATAATGCATACATAGGTTTGCCTGGTAGTCTTTTGCGATAGCCAGATATGGCGTTATCAATGTTCTTGTCATAAGGAAGGTTTATCCATGGATCCATCCATCGTCCTCCATGACGTATCAGATAATGTCCAGATGGATAATTTCTAGACCTTCTTATTAGTACAATTGTTCCTTCTTTGTAGATTTGGTTTCGCAACTTTGGCTTTATGTATTTGTGCACGTATCTTTTACCGGCTCTGTTTAGCTCAAGTGCTAAGTCTTTACACCAAAATCTTTCGTTCTTAGCCTGCTCACTACCCAAGAACCGCTCCGCTTGCTTATAGGATAAGTTTGCGGCAAACGCAAAACAAGCTATTCCACAGCCATAATCAAATTCTTGAGTTATACTTTTTCTCATTCTACCGATTGTAGAATTTATATTTTTATATACAAGTAGTCAAAGTTATTTTCTTTTGCGCTTGTTGGGGTCGAGTTCTCGTTTGCGCAGTCGCAGAGATTTTGGCGTAACCTCTAAGAGTTCGTCATCTTCGATAAAGTCAATACATTCTTCTAAGCTCATCTTGACTGGCGGCATTAGTTGCACCACTCCGTCACTAGAGCTAGTACGCATATTGGTCAGTTGCTTGCCCTTGCAGACATTGATCTCCATATCTTCAGATCTGTTGTTGAGTCCAATGATTTGCCCTGCATAGACCTTTTGGCCAGGTTCTATAAAACATATTCCGCGCTCTTCTACTTTTTGCAGTGAGAATGCCGTTGCGCTTCCGGCCTCAAAAGATATGAGTGCACCATTTCGTAGTTGTCGAAGCGCGGGAGCTTGTGGCTCATAGCCTATCATCAGACTATTGAGTACGGCTGAACCCTTGGTGCTGGTCATAAGAGTATTGCGAAGACCCAGCAGTGCTCGAGTAGGAAGTTCATACACTAGCTTGGTCACACCTTTGGCAGATGCAAACTGCTCCTTGAGGGTTGCTCTGCGAGTACCTAACTCCATCTGTACTGCACCGACGTATTCGGGTGGTACTTCTATGATAAGTTCTTCGATTGGCTCCATGGTCTTACCATCTTCTATCTTGGTGACTACTTGGGGTCGACCTACTTCAAATTCAAATCCCTCACGTCGCAAAGTTTCGATGAGTACACTAAGGTGTAATTCTCCTCTACCACTTACCAAGAACCCCACATCACTAGTCTCGAGCTCCATACCGACATTGGTTTCGAGTTCTTTTGAAAGCCTATCGCCTATCTGTCGACTAGTACTAAACTCTCCTTCGATACCTTTGACTGGACTAGTATTGGGGCCAAGGTATATCTTGAGGGTTGGAGCTTCTACCTCTAGCACCGGTAATGCTTCGGGATTGTTCTCATCAGCTACAGTCTCACCTATTTGGGCATCACTGATACCGGTAAGCTGCACGATATCTCCGGCGATGCCAGACTTGGACTCTACGATTGATAGGCCTTTACTAATAAATACATTGTCTACTTTGGCCTTTGCTTGAGTACCGTCTTTTTTACAGAGTATTATGGTGTCAGATGGCTTCACTGTTCCGCGATTGATACGACCTATGGCATACTTGCCTTTGTAGCTATCCCAACGGAGATTGGTGATAAGCATCTGAAATGGTCCGTCTAGCTCGACCTTTGGTGCTGGTACTTGCTCAACAATAGCTTTGAATAATACCTCTAAGTCACCGTCTGTGGTGGGATCGCTTGGCATCTCTGCCCAGGCTTTTCCTTCACGGCTAATAGCATAATATATCGGGTAGTGCAGTTGATCTTCGTGTACAGCGAGCTCCAAGAATAAATCAGCGAGTTCTTCTTCTACTTCAGCGACACGACTACCTGACTTGTCTATCTTGTTGATGACTACGATTGGCTTGAGTCCGCCAATAAGAGCCTTTTGCAATACAAACTTAGTCTGAGGCATCGGACCTTCTTGAGCGTCTACTATCAACAGACATCCATCGGCCATATTGAGCGTACGCTCTACCTCACCAGAAAAGTCTGCGTGTCCAGGAGTATCTATGATGTTGATACGATAACCGTCGTGAGAGATAGCAGTAGTCTTGGCTGTGATGGTGATGCCACGCTCGCGTTCTTGATCGCCAGAGTCCATGATGAGTTCTTGACTCATCTCAGCTTGGTTGTCACGAAATGTTTGTGATTGTTTGAGTAGCCCATCTACCAAGGTAGTTTTACCATGGTCTACGTGAGCAATGATCGCGATATTGCGTATTTTGGTGGGGTCTTGGGTTTGGTCTGACATAAAGTCCTTCTAATCTTTTGAGTAAAAAATAATAGCGCTTAGCAAATGTAAATGCTCTCGCGCTACATATAAGAGATATTATAGCATTACTTGCATATTTGTACAATGCATAATATTGACTATTATTGTTATTAGTGTTATTATAATACGAATTCCTGCATGGATGTGCAGGTGGCCCTCATGGGTATCAGAGCAAGGAGCGGATGTATGTCCCCTCAGCACCTTTTTGAAGTAAGCGACGGTCCATCTCTCCGTCACCTCGAAGCCTCTTCTGTACACCGCGAGGACTTCAAGCTTCTCGAGTTCACGGTTACCAATACGGCCACCGGTCAAAAAGAACTCGTGCATGGCTACGTCGATGGCCTGGTTGAGACCGCGCCGGCTGGACGTCGAGCACGGTGGTTCATTCGAGTGGTCGTGCAGCCCGACGTTCGTCGTCACTACTACTACGACAGCTACCACCAAACAGGTTTCGAGCTTCCACTCGACCACCCGTTCTGCCAGCTCGAGCAGTTCTTGTATCGCTGATCACATCAGCCGCCCGCCGAGAGCGTTATCTCGGTGCATCACCCAAGTCTAGAATATTATTGTAGATTTAGGTGATACTACTAAAACAACGACTGTTGCTCAAACGACTGATTACTCGTTAGTGCGTCTAGATTAGTTCCTTGTGTACTCTCGCCTTTCGTAAGCGCCAGCAAAAATTCAAATATTCGTACCATGGCATAAGTATCTAGCTCACAATACTCTCGCAAGCTCTCCATCAACTTGCTCTTCTCAGTTTCGCTATTCTTGTCAGTATACACAGCCTCCATCCAAAGTCTCTGAGCACTCTGACCCTCAGACACATCCATATCGCCATAGCTTAGATCGGGTGCCAATACTGGTAACACCTTCTTGATGCTCGCAGATCCCATAAAGTCCTTATCTACATAGTGACCATTCTTGAACGGCAACATCAGATCCACTACTCTGTCATTGACTTGATTCAAAAATATCGCGTATTCAGGATACAACTCTGCCATTAGCTTATTACAAGCTTTCTCAAATCCCTCATACCACACTAGTACACTTCCCTTATCACCTATATCTTCTTGCAATTGAGCCAGTAGCTCCGGTACGGGATTGGTATCGAGTGTATGCAAAAATTCTCGATGTTCCGGATCGGCATCTGGACTATTGAGTACATGTAGTGAGTATTGAAATGGTAGTTGCTGGTAAGGCTTCAGACCATCAAAAGGAGGCACAATAGAGGCAAGGGTTTCATAGTCCAGAAAATATATAGGATACTCTAGCTTATCGATAAATTTGGATATTTTGCCAATATCTACTATCGGCTCACCTAGTCGAGTTGCTTCAATCTGTCGTTTCTGCACGGGCTTGAGCTCAAATGATTCTGGGATATCTATAATCGAGCTAATGTGCATATCCTCTAGATTACCAAGTTGCTCGGGAGTCGCTTGAGCCAAGCTATAGATAGAATATTTGTCGTCTGTAGGCTTGAGGCTCAAAAAGATATCCAACCACTCCTTGTAGCCCCCAAGCTTGACGCGCCTAGGAGTAGGGTCGGGCATGGACTCAAGACCAATAGTATTGACCGCTGCTGCTATATTGCGCCTTGTTGATTCGAGCTTGGATCTGACCTGAACACTTACATCTTCTTTGGCTGTCATCTTGCTAGCGTCTATCTCGCCATCGCGCACATAATTATTGTTGCAATATATCACCGATATATTTCTCACCTTATAGCCAACGCCCTCCAATACAGTCACCTGAAATGCCAAATCTTCGATATGATCAGGCTTGACCTTGGTGCTGGATTTGATCTCATAAAGGTCAAAAGTATTATCGTCCACCAACTCGATCACATCCACTATACAAGTAATGCTATATTGATCAATGTCAGCCTCAAATCTTCCTTGAGTAAGCACCTTGGCACCGTCTTCTAAGGCCTGTTTGGTCCTATCGGGCATCGATAGATACTCATTGTAGTTTTCAAACCCTACTCTGACTATTCCGCTAAATAACTTTTCAGCGTACCCCTCAAACAAGTTACCGGCATCAAACATAGCCTGCAGGTTGGCGTCTGGCTCGGGAAGTTTCTTCTTGTCATGCCGCTTCAGCCATAGCCACGCTGGATGCTTGAGAAACATGATATATTCTGATTTGGATATCTGTATCTTTTTCATCTAACTCTCACGTACTGATCTCTCTATAAGTTGACTTATCTTATGACTATATCCTTCGGTCAGATCATGACGAGAGTTGGTCTTGTAGACAGTGATATTGTCGTATTTTCGCAATTCTTCTAGATGCTTTGAGATGACTAGTATGTCGAATTTACCATAAATGATGTCGATAGGTACCTTGATCTGCTTGATATCTGCCTCAACACTTTGATGTTCTACAGTGTTCTTGAGACTTTCACTAAAGGCATACCAACTATGTTCTTTTAGTTCTATCTCGCGAATACCAAGTTTGTGGAGTACTGCTGCGGTCTTAAATGCAAAATCTTTTTGCTGTCGGAGTATGCGATACACCCGGAAATAAATGTCGTCAGTGTCTTTTTGCCAAGATCGAAGTTTTTGGTCGCTTAGTTCGCTACGTTTGTATATGGGCAATGAACAAAGCACTAGGCCAAGCACTTTTTTAGGATAGACAGCTGTGAAATGAGCAGCAATGATTGAGCCCATGGAGTGCCCAACGATATAAGCTGGTTTTTTGATGCCGGCTTTTTTCAGACTATGTGATATGGCATATACATGATCATCGACATTGTATTGGATAGTGTCAGGTGCAACTGATTCACCAAATCCTAGAAGGTCGACGAGCACTAGCTTGTGCTTGCCTCGCAACGGCTCTATAACCAACTCCCAAACTTTCATGTTGCTAGCTATACCATGCAAGAACACTATAGGCTCCCCTGGCCCATCTATAACCTCCACATGTAGCTTCTGTCTGACCCTCAGTCGGTGATTGAGCCATCTTTTGAAGCTAGCATAGCGTTCTGATACATTTATAAAACTCATATGTATATTGTACAGGCAAGCAGGTGTTATATGCCAATGTATAATTTATATAAATATAGCCTGCTACAGGTTGCACATTTCTTGCAAAGCGTAACAGGCCGAAAGCCTTAGGGGTGCATTATTGAGGGGAGTTCGATCCCCTTCACATGCCGTGGATCGAGTCGATCCCCGTCTGGAGGGTATAGAACTATTTTGTCTTCATATGGATCGTTCGGGTTGATGAGTTCCAAGACACCAGTTTCCTTGAGTCTTTGCTCATCAAAGCGATATTGGTCTACTTCGTAAGCGAAAGACTTGATATGACAGACCCTCCACTCACCATCACTCGACTCCGAGGTATCCTTGATCGCCACCCAGTGGCACACTATCTCGAGTCGGCCATTGTCGATCACGATGATCTCGATATCACCGCGCAAGATGTATTGACGATCTCTTTTGCGAGTTTCGATCTGGCCGAAAGTGAATCTGCTAGCTATCTCTTGATTGATGCGCATGTCACTTCCTTTCTAGAAGAGTCTAGGCAAAGGTGCAATTTACTGCTTGAGATGATACCTGAATAAATAATACGCGTCAATCTGTATTTAGACTGATATGTATGGAATAATGATACTTATGATAATAATCAAAATATTTCTTGCCGGTATCATAGTACTTATTGGGGCTATTCTGCTCAATTGGCTAGCTAGCTTATTAAGCCTACCTAGTTGGTATGACTTATTAATGTCCAAATCAAAGTTGAATATTTATTCTGCTACATGGCTTTTCTTACTCTATCCACTATCTCTAGGAGTACTAGCCTATCTGTGCTACTTATTGATATTTACTAGATTCTAGCCACTACTCGGCGTTACAATCTAACTATTCTACAGACTTCCAGGTGATGGACACTGTATTTTTATAGTCTTGACCGGTCAATGGATTGATAAGTATCGAGAATGTCTGGTTGTCTTTTTTGTAGTCTCTTATATAGGGTACATCTTCGTAATTGGCATTTGATGTGATAGCCACCCAGCCAGAGGACTGGAGTTGTTCATCGAAATATCGTGCAATCGTGGCGGATTCGTCTTTTGTATTGACTATAAGGCTTATCCCTTGCTTGGAAGTGTCGGTTCTCTTGCTAAGACTTATAAGTTCGGCATTTGGATATTGTGGCAAGTTGGCCGACAGATAAGCATCTGGATAGGTTGATATATCACTAGATAGCTCTACTACAGCCTCTTGTTGACTAGTAAGTATAGGGCTAGATAGGTATTTGATTGCAAAATAGCCAACAACTACAGCAAATACAGTCACCCCCAGTACTATAGAGAGTACTATTAGTACAATCTTCTTTGTTGATCTGTCTGCGTCTTTATGTAGTTTGTTCATAAGCTTATTTTAACACAAGCATTAACTTCTAAATCTATATGCCATATATAGACTTAGAAATTCATCTCACTGCATAGTTTTGCAGTGAGATTCTAAGCTATCTGAGCCCACATGTAATTGTAATCGTTCGGATTCTTGAAAAGTTTGACCCGACCTATAGCCACACCCAACACGAATATCATGTTGACTATGCTCATATCGGACGTCCATGTATTACCCGACCGATCATAGAGGGCATCACTGATTGGTGCGCCTGGACCGTTTACAGCGTAAAACTTTGTTGGGAACATCTCCAGTATTGCCTCGATCTCACCCAGATGTCCTCCGACTCTTGCTGGGTTGAGTTCTATACGTACGCTTTCCGGATCTATTACTATCCAGCGTAGTCTTACATCTTCTGTCATTGTGCACATACAGTCAAAATAGAGAGTTCTTACTCGATCTTCATAGATCATCACCATCTCCTTCGAGTGGATTTACAAGGTACAAAATCTTTACCAGAGTTATGCGCGGTATTTTACCAAATAAACATTACATTATCTAGTGTATATCTTAAAATGCTCAAGCTTGCATCATATTTTGCGTGAGGTGTATGGTGGATTTATAAATAATTAAATAGGGGGATTCAATGAATCAACAAGTAACGTTTCAAGTCAATACAAAATCATTAATGCTAATGATGGGAGCTTTTATGGCAACTATCGCCGGAACTATACTACTTGCATTAGGACTAGTAGTGCCAAGTATAGTTAATGCCAGTACTAGTAATGGGTCTGTGGGTGCAAATCAAACTGCCAATGCCAATCCTGTATATCAAGTACCAGCCGGTTATACACTAGTACCAGTCGGGCCAGGTTCGTGCACAGGTGGTGCTCCAGCGACTACCGGTGGATCAAACTCATCAGCTGTAATGCCACTAACCTACTACACTGTAGTACCAGGTATGAGCTACAACAGCACGATTACTCAAACACACACCGAAACTTACAATCACACCAAATACGAAAATAGCTTTAACACCAAAGGCGATACTTACAAGAACTCAAACATAGGCGACAATATAAATAGTGGCAACGGCTCAAACAACGGAAATAACAATAACAACGGTAACTTCTCGAACAATTTCTCTAACAACTCTGCTAAAGACTCATTCAACACAACAACCAATACAGACAATAGCCAAGTGAACACTGTGGTAAATACCAACACCACAACTGTCAATACCAACACCACTACAGTAACCAACTCTGGAAATGAAATTCTTTCTGGAAATGAACTTGAAGTTGAAATAGAACTTTAAAAATACAACATACCCAATACTCTTAATCTTCAGAGTTAAATTAATCTCAGTAGCTTGTATTGGGCGCCGAGCGATAGCCAATCAGTCATGACTGATTGGCTAAAACTCGTTAGTGCGAATATATCTGAAACCTGTTATACTTATGTATAATTGGTTTATATGGAAAAAGAAAACAAGCCTACAAATAACACAGAAACTCAGCCCAGCGATCTCAGTGCCAATATTGAAAAGTCTGAAGCTAAATTCAGTATCGACACTGTAGAAGGTAAAGACTCTGTCGTACGAACGGTCCCAAAGATAAAACCCTACAACAAGATCAACACCATCATGGTAGTAGTACTGTCCATATCTATAATCGGACTTATAACTAGTGGGGTGTACTTGTATTTGCAAAAGAAAGAATCAATCAGTACGAGCGATAGGCACTCTGGGTCTCATTCGAAGTTGCCACCAGGACTAAGTGGAGACTCCAATAATCCCATAGAGAATATCATCCTCAACGCTTTACCTCCTTTTACTGGAACCGCATCGGCCAGCCGCATCTACAAAGACAATAAGTTCACTATCACCATCAACGCCAAGACTAGCCCTCCTTCTACAGGTAAATTCTACGAGGGTTGGGTCAACAACAGTTCTAAAGACCCTAGCTACATTTCTATGGGCAAGCTAGAAAAGATGGGGGATGACTATATGTTAGAATTCTCCACTGACAATGATTACATGTCATACAATTCGGTAATCATAACCGAAGAGTCAGAGTCGCTAGGTTCGGATAGCAATCCAGAAGCCCATATGTTTCATGGTGATTTCTAGCTCATCTATAGTAGCTTATACAGATCTGAATTCTCAAACTCTCTAATATTCTGGATGATCTTTTGGTAGATCTTTTCGCTCTCTTGCAAGTGTGTCTCAGGGGTATTATGTTTGATATCGGCAATATCCCACACTAAGTACTTCATATTGGACAGATCAAACATCTGATTGGCATCAGCAAGTATAGTTTTCGACATAAATATTACAATTGTAGATTTATCAAGATTGCTTTGAGTAGTTTGCACCCACCTCTTTTGCCTATCAACTAGCCCGTGTTTGCGCATTAGAGCTTTGGCATGATGACTTATACTACCAAACAAATCTTGCTTAGCCCTTATACCACTAGAGATCACCTTGATATTCTTTTGGGTGTGTTTTGTCAGATACTCTCTGGCCAGTCGGCTTCGAAAAACATTGCCACGGCACACAAAATGAACTGTAGGATATATGAACTTCATAGCTTCATCTAGAGAGAATCTCCAGTAGCTATAGAACGGGGTGATTTTACCTAGCCTCGTTATCCGATGACATCTAACTAGCCGCTTGGCCTTGGCAATAGATAAGAAGTATATCTTTGCTGTCTCACTTCTTTGCGGTTTTGTAGTAGATACAGTGTTGTGCAACTTGATGACATAGGTGTGCAAGATAGTCTTGGAGGTTTTGTTGAGTCTCTTGTAATGTTTGTTGTATCTTCTAGAGTTGATATATATCACCTCACTTGGACTGACTTCAATACCAAGCTCTTCTTTGCTCTCACGAATGATTGCCTGCAATGGTTCTTCTCCACTATTTACTGCACCTCCTACAGATAGCTCTATCATATCTGGATTCATCACGATACTTAGAGATCTTTTTTGAGCGATTATCTTGTGATCTTTAGTAATAATAATAGCGTGAACTGAATTGTGCCAAAGTCCCCTGTTGCAAATATCATCAAGGGTGGCCTTCTCTCCAGTTTTGTTACCTTTTTCATCTAGTATATCTACAAGTTCCATTTGTATTTCATTATAACATTACCATGTCATTACGGTTGTGTTATAATACTGACAAATACTAATCACACAATACTTTGGCAAAAAAACGAACCAGCAGAAATAGAACTAAACTTACTAAGAGAGCGAATATCAAGCCTTGGCAGATACTCTTGGGTATCTCCTGCATCGCTATTGTCGGCATTGTGGTAGTGTTCGTATCAAACGCTGCTTCTCCACCACGATCGGTGGCGGAGTTTGGTGCAAGGGGAGATGGTATAGCAGATGATACTGCTGCCATACAAACAGCTATTGATACAGTGTCAGCATCAGGGACGGCCGCCAACCAAGCACAGGAGCTCAGGTTACCAGCTGGTACTTACAAAATCACTAGACCGCTCTTCATGAAATCCAATGTGCAGTTTAGGGGTGTTCAAGGACAGACTAAATTACAAAGCAGAAATAGCGTACCGGGTTCTAGCTTTTTGATGTATATTGGCGATGTTCACCCGCAAGCATTTGATAGTAGACAACAGCCCAATCAACAATTTACCAACTTTGCTGTTAATGGGCAATACACTAAGGACAGCAACTCGATAACCCTTGCAAATCCAACCAATGCTTCTCAATTTAAAAAAGATGAGCTAGTGTGTATTCGCTCTACCAAAGTATTCAACATCGGCACTGGCACTGAAGGATGGTCCCAGCCAGATATGGTGCAGTTTAACAAAATTGCCAGTATCAGTGGTGGCAGGATAGAATTCGCCCAAAAAGCACTCAATACCATATCGGATCCACAAGTATGCAAAATAACTGGTATAGATGGCTATCAGACTGCTGTGCTTGGTAGACAAGTGGATTGGTACGGAATTCAAAATGTTGAGATAAGTGGTATTACCTTCCAAGATGCGAATTTTGGTCTGGCTGGTGGTCTTTGCTACGCTTGTTTTGTTAAAAACGTGAGATTTGAAAACATCACAAAGCCAATGAATTTAAATGCCATTGTCAATAGTATCTTCAGTGATATAACAGGTACGTACAATCAAAATGCCTTGGAGATCAAAATGGCCTCTTCGCGGAGTAGTTTCAATAATATCAATATGACCTATGTAGCTCCCAATAACAATCAGTCTCAAGCCCATGCCATAGATGTTGGTGAGCGATCAGTTGATATCACTCTCAACCAACTATCACTCAATGTCGGTCCAGAGTGGACGGTTGATCAAAGACTGATAGGTATCGGTGATGCTCAAGATGTAGATATCATGAACTCACGTATCAACTTAGACGGAGGCGGAAGAGGTGCTGTATTTGAAATACGTGGCAATGCCGATGCCAATACCGCATTTACTACTGAGAAATACAATATACTAAATAACACTATAAACCTAGGTGTTGCTAAAGAGCATCTGGCAATAATGGCCGGCTATAGCGGATACCCAGTAAAAGACCTACGGTTTTCGGGCAACAGATGGTATGGCAGACCAACAACTACTGGTGATGCCTACTTCGCACTAGACTTTGTCGACAACTGGTCTGTATCAAATGAAACTATACTGGTAGCGAACCAAATGAAGGTTGCAAATCAGAGTCAGCAACCGCAGATGAGTAGAGTTCGATTTGCAAACTCCCCAGAGGAAGAATTCAAAAAGCGTAGATAGCAAAGACCGTTAATCTACACTTATATATCCCAATATATTATTGATATTTTACCATTTATTGGGTATGCTATATTGCAGTTTTGTACCTCAACAAGATTGGTGAGAGATGCGAATCTTCGTGATCAACTTCGTTTCGATATACATGCTGTTTGGTGCCTTCCTCGGTTACTCAGCGCTCAAATGGACTGAAAACGAGCAGCCTCGACGCTACATCTCCGAGCCGGTTAGCGAACATTTCAAGTTCTTTCTGTTTTTGACTTTTCTATGGTTTCCGTTCTTTGTCAGTCTTGGCGCTCTTGCAATTGCTTCAAAACCACGCAAGTCTCCAAAACAAATCGACTAAGTCATGTTGAGCAACTATCATATCTCTACTCCCTACACGACAGGAGAATATAATGCCTGATACGATCTTCGACTGGATAATGCTTCAACTGCTGGTTGCTCTGGTGTTGTGCGTAGTTGGTTATTGCCATCTTGGTTGGCAAACCAAAACCCAGCCCAAACATTTCGGCTCGCCAGAGGAAATCTCAGAAGCAATGCGCGTTCGAATACTGCTGGCTATGGCTTGGCCACTAGTCGTATTCGTTATGGCCCTGACAATAATGATTGCACTGATCTTCTACATCAGCGAGAAGGTTGACGAAGTTACTGCTTTTAAGGCAGCTTCAAATAACTTCTCACTAGAGAACCTCGGCACGGTACTGGCGGCAGAGAACGATGAGCTGATCGATGAAGACGACCTGTCCATGGACGACCGAGTAGCGCTAGAAGCTCTGCGTCGCGATATAGCACGCTTTGAGACTACCGACGGTCTAGACAGCTGAACAAAAAGCTCAGATTAGGTGCTTCAACAACTCCTTGTAAATTTCAAGGAGTTGATTTATTTATGATATATTTGGCAATAGAGAGTATAATATAAGTATTATTATTTAAGTATCGGAGTATCTTATGGATCTATTTCAAGCAATTTATTGGGTAGTAGCTGGACTTATCTGGATAGCTATAGCATTCTGGCCTGCTAGAGTTGCTGGTCGCAAGGGACACAGCTTTATTGGCTATTTTATCTTTAGTCTTTTCTTCTTTCCCGCAGCTGTCATAACGGCCTATGTAGTCAAAGACCGCAGCCACCTATCATAATTAGCAAACTATATTATAAATATAACAAAATTAAATCCCCTACTGATGTGTAGGAGATTTATCAAGATAAAATTATAGCTTAAGTCCTCTTCTGGCAATCTCTTCTGATAGAGCTCGCTCGTAGGCTCCTCTGGTAGATGTCCAGCCAGGATTTTTCTTACCAGCGCGTTTGAGCTCCAACAACTCATCGTCACTGAGCTTGGCAAACCTATCCTGATAATCAATATAGCTTTGCTGGGGATTGGTAGTCTTGAACTTTGCCATTTTCATCTCTTTTCGTAGGTGCTTGGTAAATAATTATCGATTATTCCTAGGTAGGTAGGGATCGATAGATGCATTATAGCATTTAAGTACATTCGAATAATCGATCAAATCAGGTACGCTCAATCTGACACCATAACTTATCACTATCTCTTATACTTGCTATAATTATCTTGTGAAGAAATATCAAAAACAACACAAGCTTAAGATATTGGTCTTCGCACTTATTTGTATAGTAATTATTGTAGTTTCAATAGGCTATCTATACATCACGAAGTCTGAGGTCACTGCGCCACAAAGCAATGAAATGACCAATGAGCAATCTGCGCCCGAACAAGTATTTGCTTCCTACACCGCCAGCTTTCAAATAATCATCAATGGCGAGACTCGTACTTTTACTGACCCACGCTACCACAACAAATCAGCCGATGTATACATCTCTCCGGAAGGTTCGCGCATAGTGCAAATAACTGTGACCAAGCCCAATATAACTTGGGGAGATCTATTTAAGACCTTACCGATGAGTGTAGATACCAATTGCATCGTCACCGGTACCAATCAGACTTTCTGCACTAATGCTTCGCGCAAACTTCGCTTTTATATAAATGATGTCGAGACCCCTGATGCACTTACTACCACCATTGGGCCTAATAGCCGACTCAAGATAGTGTATTAGAGCCTTACTATACTCTTATCTCTAGCTGGATATCCACCTCGTCGCCAGCCTCTATGCCCTCAGCCTTGCGCACTTCGGCTTTGAGAGGCAACATGTAGCTATATGATTTATTATCGGTAAATATCGAGGTCTGCCAGCGGGTATGCCCGATAGTCACTCGCACACGCAAAGAGCCAAACCCGGCCTTGTGATGACCATGCTCGAAGTCTATCTCTCTGGCAATAGATTTGGGTAACATTACAAAATACCATGCCGCCGCGCCAGGATAGACTTTTACTTTGGAACTAAATTTATACATAATTAATAATTAGTATAATTTTCTGGAGGAAAATACTTGTAGCCCACATAAGTACCAATAATATATGCGGGTAGTCCTATCAAATAATATAATCCCACTACGGATAATATTATTAAATTAAGATTGCTGTCATTCCATACATCTTCTATAAAAGTATACATAAGCAGTGATGATAGTAATATATGTAATAAAATAAATATGCCCAAAAATATAAAAAAAGAAATAAATGTAGCCAGTATAGTTTGTTTTAAAATCATCTTACTTATTAATATATAAATCAGCATTAGTAAAGCTGGCCATATAACTAATATATCCAAGCCAGCCCAACCTCCACCACGCAAATCTACATAATAATCATATAGAGGGCTTAAAATTACGATATTATAACCAACCACTGCAAATATTACTAAAAACAAAAATATAACTACTAAAAATAATAACTTAGGTTTACCATTTTCATCTACTGCGCTTAATTGAGAGTTGTTATTTTGAGGATACATAATTCATTCATTAAATGTTATTGATTTCTAGGTGGTGATAGCGTAAACCCAAGATATATACCAAATACATAGCCCGGCAAGCCAAGGAGATAAAAGAGTAAAATCCAAGATGCAAGTGATAACCAACCGTTGCTATCCCAAAACTGTTGCGCTGGTAAAGAACTACCCATAATTTCGCTAACTACACCAAACCATATATATATTAAAGCTACATAGGATACTAGAAAGGTTACTAAGGAAATAGTCGTGGCAATAGCAGTTTGTTTATATATATATTTGCTAAGTGTTATAAATATAATAATGCCCAATAATATTATCGCAATAAATATTCCCTCAAGACCTGCCCATCCCCCACCACGCGCATTACCATAAATGGTGAAAAGCGGAGTAAAAAAATTTAAAACTCCAATTATTATGACAACTACAATTATTAATAACAATAAGTTTAACAAAATTGATAACAATTTAGGTTTACCATTTTCATCTACTGCGCTTAATTGAAAGTTGTTATTTTGAGGATACATAATATTATTGTACTTATCTTTATATAATTTTTATATTATGTCAATCTAACTAAAAATATTATCAGCATGCCCTTGTGTAAGAAAAAGCTTAGAAATCACAAATTGGCACTCTTGACATGAGAGTGCCAATTTGGCTATAATAAATTTGTAAAGCATAACACTTTACGAGAATTAATAAATACATGGAGGTGTAATATGGCAAATATTATCAAATACGATCCTTTTGCCGAGCTCAACGCTTTGCAAAAGCAATTCTTCGGTAAGAGCGGTCTCATAGTAAGCTCGGCTAGCTACCCAGCCAGGGTTGCGCCGGCTCTTTCTTTTTAGTTCTACTAGCTCTTCATCACTGACAGAAACAAAATCTGCTTCGTCGAGCTTGAAGGCTTTTTTACAATGCGGGCAAATTATTTCGTTCATGTATAAACACTCCTTATTCTAGCTATACTCTACAGCGATTTATAGTATTTCTGAATCTTTTTAACCATTAATTTACGTCGCGCTCGCAAGAAGTCATCATAATCCTCTACAGACATTTTTTCAAAACTATCTGGAATGCAGTTTTGTCTGAGGTTTTCATTTAAAGTTTCAATGTCTCTTATCTTCCCGATTGGGTGTTTACTATCCAGCTCGCCGCTTTGAGCCTGTTTAAATACTGTCTCCATATACTCACTTGGCTTTTTATTACCAATTTGTATATTTGTGGATTTTTCCATATATACAAAGTTAGCGATTTGGTTGTATTCATAGCGATCAGCTTTACCAGTCTTCTTAAGATAGTCATATGGAAACGTGTGGTGAATATCGCCTTTAATACTACGAATACTACGAAGAGTTACGTCTGATAAGAAACCTGTATCTCCAAATTTGACCTGTGCAGCGAAAAAGGTATTCAAGTATGGATGTTGCTGACTTGCTTTATCAAAATCGTTTATGAGTGCAACCTCCCAGAACTGCTGCGATAAGTCAGTGTCCTCTATCTTTCCAAGGTATTCTTCTACACTACTCCGAGCTATTTCTTTGACATCACGATCAATAATTGCTTCGGGTGAAGACGAATAACGACTCGTAAGAATACTCATAACAAACCATTTAGCTACAAGCTTTTTAATGATGCTAGGATTAGCACCGTCTCGTTTTAATAGTAGATAAACAACATATGAGTAATTCAGAGCATTTTTCGAACCAATCATTTTACTATCGATAAACCCAGTAGACTCAATGATCTGTATGAAGTCGGTGTAATTACTTTCATTAACAAAATCCAATACAGCCTCCTGGAGTTGAGCGACAGTTGTTTCAGCTATCTCGACTTCATAAGATCTAGTTTCAAAATTTCTACCTGATAACAATGAAACAAGGTCAGCTAATTTACCACGCTTAAATTTATATGTGAATGATGTACGAATAATATCACTATAATCAGGGTCGTATATATCACCCTTATCGTTCTTAAGCCAAGCTATTCTACTTAGTAGCCCACTATCTCTAAACCCATCATCATTAGCTTCAATATGCTTATAGAATTCTGGTTCTTTTGCCAAATGAGAGAAGTAGTCTATCAATTTACGAACATTAGAGCCAGCCTTGGGGTCAGAAGCTAATTTGCTCATAGTAAAGTCGGCTTGGTTCAATGGAACACCCGCCGAGTTGATTCTCTCAAATATATCAGCAACTTCATCAATAGTCAGCTCTTTAGAGAGTAATTTGATATAGCCAATTTCTTGGCTCTTGAGTCTTTCCAGCTCATCAATTTTTTTATCAATATCATCTTTATTTTTATCTGGATTATTTAGTGCAAATTCTTCGATGATGACATTTACTTCAGATCGTGACCCATTTAAGACTTTAGAAATGTCAGGTATCCAACGAACACTTTTTTCTATCGCAGGTGTTAATGTTTCAAAACTATGCTCACCTTTCTCTTCGTCTGGGAAAGGATTATAAGCTATACGTATATTGATTTCTTTATAATACCTGTTGATCACTTTTTCACCCAAAATACTTGCTCGCAGGGCAGTGATGCGTTGCTGTCCATCAATAATAGAGGTTTTACCCTCTGCCCTTGTACCATCTTTTTGCATCATTTCAGGATCTTCGGAGGTGATTATGTAGCCTACAGGAAATCCTCTACTAATAGAATCGATTAAGTCACGGACTTTTGAACTACTCCACACAAATGGGCGTTGAATCTCAGGCATAGTAATGCGCCCTTGACCTATGTATTCAAGCAAGTGTTGAATGCTTATTTTGTCTACTTCATATTTTCTACTCATTCTTATAGGTCACTTTCTACAATAGCTATTGACTACATCATACCAAAAATAAAACGAACCTTCAACTTGTTTACTTAAGTAGAATTAGAACTGCAGAAACCGCTTGAACTATAGTTGCAATTACCAGCGCAATTGTAAGATAGTACAATCTCTTTGATTGCTTACTTGACTCAGAGCTTGCAGTAGATAATTCATGATTAAGTGTATCTAGCCTTTGTGCAATCTTTTTTTGCATTGAGCCAATACTCAAAGAAAGATTATCCATAGCAAATACTACCTTTTTTGTCGTTTCAACTTTAATTTTATTTTGTGCAGGTATAGTATCCCTATTTGCGACTTCTTCTAATTGGTACCATTCATTGTTCATTTTTAATTCATCCTTATTTATTAATTGTATAAATGTGGAGTTGCATGTACCACACTATTAATTATGTACACACTACTATCTTTTGTTAGTACTTTACAAATATTTTATTACAGTAATTTATTCAAATCATTTATTATTGAATAGTCTCTTTGATTTCTCGATGCTTTTTTATATTGTTCTAATAGTGCGTAAGCAGATAGGCAACTTACCTCAGTGGCATTAATCACGCCAGTACCACTAAAGAATGATTTATCATACCTATTATATTCTTTTTTAGGTCTATCTTTAAAAGTTCTTATTGCATTACCGTTTTTATCAAACTTCACCAAATGAATTTCGATATTAAGTTCGCGACTATCATGCTTAAATCCACGTTTACTTTCAGGATCATAATTTGCTGACACCCTAAAACCATGTGTTATTAAAATATTACTAACCTCATCACGTTCTTCAAGTTTCATAACAAGATCTAGATCATTACATTCATATTTTTTTGACTTTAAAAGCGCATTAACTGCCCAACTACCATCAATCCAAACTACTAATCCCGATGAACTAATTAAGTCATGTATTTCTATAGCATCTAACGCGCTGAACGCCATATCAACTTCTATTTCTCCGACTCTCTAGAATGGTTCACTACAAGATCGACGAATCTTATTTGCTTATTCTCTGCCCAATCCATTATTTTTACATATTTACCGTTATGTTTGAGTGGGTTTTGTAATTTACAGCCCTCGCATTCATCTTTTTCTATTACATCAGGTGTTTCACCAAATAAAGTTAATTCACCGGGTATTATTCTATCGATGTGTTTGCAGCTCATAGGTACCACATATTTCAAACCATCCATCTGAAAAATATTCCAGCTAATGATTTCTGCAATTTCTTCTTGTAGCTTTAGTGTAGGACGACGTTTAAATTTATCTACGTAGAAGTCTATAAACGTATACAGCAAATTCTCCCGGGCTATCAGTATATTGTCGCCCTGCCATTCATAACCGTAGCTCGCCATATAAGCTTCTTTGGCCCATTTAACCCATTCACTATGCTTAAGACAATACTTAGATACCACATATAGTTTGCGATCTAAAAAGCCCACGCGGTTTGGCTTACCAGTATTAGTATAGAGTTGTATTATGTTGCCCGTATGAGCATCTGGGTTATACCTACCCACTATAAATGGCGCTTCCCCACACGTTATCTCTAGTTTTAGCTGTTTAACATATAGCTGCCAATTGTCTTTGTTTGGCGGATAATTACTAGACCAGTCAATCGCTTTATTCATTTTATCCACTATATGTAATGGCGTGAAAACCTCCGCTTTATCTTTGGTACGCTTGCGCTGTTCATACATAGGCTTTGCTGCTCTAGGCTGTATAAGTTTTCCATACATTTTACCCGTAACAAGTTCTGGTTTAATTTGCTTATTTGGTGCAAAATTATTGTTTATCTTTAATTGATAGGAATCTGTGCCCCATTTGATATTATTTTTCGTTGTACGATCTATAAGTAGTATATTTAATAACTCGCCGCGGCTACGTAAAGAGCTCTCTAAAACATCTATATTTTTTTTAGGAGCCATAATTACTCCATAGATTTTACATGAGTTTCTATGAAGTAAATTTCATCTTTTGTTAGGCCATACTTTTTGTAGAGCTGTTGATCAATTTTAGGTATAGATTTTGACCAATTTATGTCGGAATTTATAGTGAAGTCTTGGGCAGGGACTTTTGCCCACTTGTCCTTTAAATTATCCTGTGTAATCTTCAGTACACCGAGCATTGTTCTTGCAAACTTTGATTTCACATATTTTAATGCATTTTCACATTCAGCTTTTGTATTAAAAGCACCAATACCAATAAAGCTAAAGGTATAACCGATTAGAGGCTTACCGATTAGAGGCTTACCGATTAGAGGTGTGCTCAGAACTTCGCCTAATGCGCCACTACCGTTGGATTTTGGCAAAATTACTTTATATTTATCAAGGTTAATATGATCTGCAATATATTTTCTATCTATCCATCTGTAAGTACGCTTATTTTTTATTAAACCTAGTATTTCTATGTCATGTCGGGATTGCTTACGATCGTTAAATACATTTAACTGTTCAAATATCGGTGTCGTCAATCGCTTCTCTCTACCTTCACTACCGATGATTTTTTTGTAATCAGGGTATTGATCATACAAAATTTCTAGATTGAACTTGTTCTGCGTGAAGACCATATCCATGATACTAGCGAAATTACTATCAACAACCTTAGCAAGAATAGAGTTTAGTTCATCAAAATGAGTAAAAGTATCAATTTTTCCGTATTCTTTATTTCTGTTCCATAATGTAATCGCTACACCACCTTTAATGTCGGTACCCGGAAATAGTTTTTCCGATCTCTGCTGGTATAAACTAACTTTGAAATGTACATCATTCAAGATTTTTTTGTTCCATGTTTTTGGTGTTTTCCCGGCATTAAACAAGAAGCGAGCTGGTGTAATCAGACTAACAATTGGGGCTAGCTTAAATGCAGAATCGTAGAAGTAGTGATAAATTGGATTATCACTTGTGTCTTTTGTGTTTTCATTATATGGTGGGTTGCCTACGACTGCATTAAACTTCATTTCACTGCCTTTATTTTTATATAATTTTGCAAGTTTTTTAACAACTGCGCCATCTTTTGCCTCTGGCAATAAGTCATGCTGTACAAAATTTTGGTTACTAATTTTACTATCTTGATCAAAGCCAAATATATATGACTGTGTAATGTCATATAGTACCTTGGTAGGCGCAAGCCCATACACTTGGTTTTCTAATATATGCTTTAAACACCCTACATCACTATTATAGTCTTTACGAGTATTGGTAAACAACTTTTTGACTATCTCTGTTATATACATGCCAGACTTCATATAGAGATCAATGAAAGTACTATCGGTACGCTTAAATAATTCGGGATTTTCTTTCTCTAGGCCATCAACCATCATCTGAACGACATACCTAGGTGTAAAAATTTGATTGTTTTTTTGATTTGGAATGAGTTCAAATATATCTTCATTGGTCTTGAAGTAGTCAGCTCGTCTTTGTTTTTCAGCTACAAACTCAGCAATAGAGGCGTTGAACTTGTAACGATCAAAGACGCCACCAAAAGTTTTACGCTCCCCGTCTTCTTCATAGTCAAAGCCATCTCTGAGTTTGTAAAATTCATCTTTGGTAATATTGGTCAGATCTACAAAATCATCATCGTCTATATGGTCATCAAAATTATCTATATTGATAGTATCTCTAGAAGAGTTCGCCATGATAAACATAGGGATAGTGCGAGTAAACGAACGGAGTCGGTCTCGCACTTCTTCTTCTTTTGTTTTTTGAACTTTCTCGACCGTTTCTGTTTCTCTTTGCTCTACCTTTTCTATGACCAGATCGTTCTCAATTACGTTTGCAAGGTTTTCTTTCAGCAAGGCTGCATCTTTTATCTCAGAGCTCTCATATTCAGCAACGACTAGTCGTACCTTCTCTTCTGCTTCTTTTTTTATCTCATCTATCTCAGCATTCGTTGCTTTGTATACTTCTTTGTATTTCGCAATTACTGGCTCAGCTAGCTCGGTGATCTTATCAGGTAGGGTTTCGATTATTTCTTCAGTTGTTTCAACGTTCAGTGCGTTATCTACAATACGTTCTATATTCGAACGAAATATCTTCTCCCCCAATATTACACCAGAATTTTCATTGATCTTGGCTTGTTTTGACTGCTCAACCTTACGAGCGTCATCAAGGTCGAGCTCGTTCTTGGCAACTTCAACACGCTTGTTCTTCTCAATTGGCATTTTGTCGAGTATATCCTCTACTTCTTTAGGAAAACTAAAGACACCTTTTACATTGTCATTGAATAACAAGTTGGTCATAAACCGTGCTTTGACAATTTCTGCAGCAGCAATTGCATTGGGGAATGTAAGTACCTTTTCTGCATCTAGCTCTACCATCTTGCCATCAATATCTTCAGATATTACAGGAAAGAAATTGAGTAGTTCTTTTATATTCTCTTTGCGTTCAGATTCAGTTATCTCACCGTTGACGGCTTTGTCGTTTAATCCATTTGCAAACTGATCGTATATCTCCAACACTCGTGTTGGTGCAAAATCAAAGAGATATGCAGACTCTTTGGCCTTTAGTTGGCCGTCTTCATGATATCTGTGAGGATTTTGAGCACGAAATGCTGCCTGCATGTACTGTGCCGGTGTCTTGATATCGGACAGCATCAATACAGCCGACCACTCTTTAATAGTTACGCCGGTCGTGAGCTGGCCACAAGAAAGAGTAATGGTTCTGGCATTTTCTGCAATAGCCTTCTTGACCTTGTCGTAAGATTTCTCATTACCATAGAAATCATTCTCTTCTTCTTCAAACGACTTACCATCACCAGCCGCCACTATTACCTTATATCCCTTAAAGATATCATCTTGTTTTAATAACATCTCCAGCGCCTTTACAGAGTCAACTCTATTACCAACATACCAAAATGTGTGGCATAGTTCTTCACGAAGCTCTGTTGTAGAGAAAGGGTATTTGGTATTAGTAGTGAGGTTTTTTAAGAACTCGCGAACGTCGTTTTCATGAACAAATTTTTGATCTTTAGTAGCAAAAAATTCGTTTAGATCAAAGGCGAAATCACGTGTCTCATTGTCAATATCTATACCTTCATTAACTTCATCAGCAACCATCTGAGAAATACGGTAGGTATACAGTTTTAAGTTTGGTAGATCTGTGTGATCCCCAGTATCGCTTTCTTCTAGCTCCGCTTGTTTGATTTTCTGCTCGTCAAGATATGTCCAGTTGAAAATAGCCTCTTTGGAGAATTTATTATTTGCCAAGGCCTTAAATGGTGTACCTGATAGATGTAGAGTATACTTACGCTTGACTATGTCAAAAGCTGCATCGGTGCGATCTGTATCCACACCTTCATGGGCTTCATCAATAACTAACATATCCCACTCAAGGTTTGCGACCCATTCTAATTTTTCGTAGTCACCACCAAAATATCTTGAGCCCTTTAAATCTTGAAGTGATAAAAAGGTTATTTGCGGTTTCTCTACAGAGGTTGATACGAACTGTTCTCTAGTAAGTGCTGAGCGGTTTGATAATGAAGATGTTTCGGAAACGAACATATAATCTTCAACAAATTGTTCAAAATCATCTAGCCATGAGTTGGCGATTGCTGGACGGTTAGTGACAATCAATACTTTTTTTGCTTCCATCTGTTTAGCCAGATCATAAGTAGCAAGAGTTTTACCAAACCTAGGCTTAGCGTTCCATAGTACCTCACCGCCCTCATTCTCGGTAAAGTAGTTCTTTGCCATAGTCACTGCATCATGCTGTTCGGTACGAAGGGTATAAAGTATTTTTTTATTGGTATTTTGTAGTGCCGCAAAACCTTCGTCTCGAAATTCATCAAAAAGTTCTTTTGATCTCTCTGGCGTACCATCAAAGTAGAACCACTCCTTGCCTAAATCTAGCCTATTTTCAATGTTGTTTTTAATTAAAAATTGATGGAATGTTTTATCATTGAAGTCTTTTTGATTATCTGCAAAAAAAGATGGAGCACTCCATAATTTTTTAGGTTTTAGCTGGAATGCTGCTGTGTGTGTCTGTTCATGTATTCGCTCATCAACATCTTTGCGCTCAGTATAACCTATCTTTTGAGAGCCCTTGTTATCCTCAAGTTCTGGCAAGGTATACGAATACACTTGTGGATATACTACTTTTGTAGTTTTGATTTTTGGCAGATTAGCGCCCATATCTTAATCTATTACTCCAGGTTTATTTTAGCATTATTATACCACTTATTCAGATCAATGAATATAGCAGACTAAAGCTAAGTTTGTATTATTTATGATTACCTTTAACCTTGGCTATTTGTTTTTTTAGATTTTTTGAGAACACGTTTGATTGCATTCACTAAATCATCTAGTGAAGTATTTTTATTTACCAAATACTCGGCCGCACCAAGTCTGAGCCCTCTATCAATATCTTCTTGGCTATCTAGCGCGCATAGAATAATCACAGGTATGTCTTTGAGCTCTGGAGTACTCTTAAGTATATCAATAACATCAAAACCAGAGATTCTAGGCATCATAATATCTGTGACTATGAGATCTGGCCTGAGCCTAACTGCAACATCGAGTGCTTCTTCACCATCACAAGCGCAATATGCCTTGAACCCATGTTCACGTAAGAAGCGTATATACACTGTGACCAACGCGTATTCATCATCTACTACCAATATTCTTGGCCTGGTATCTGGCTTGCTTTTGGCTGTGCTCTCTCTGCGCCGCAAATACTCTGGCGGTCGGGTAAAAGGCTTGGCGTCGGCCGCAGTTAGCCGTTTCTTATTATTCTTTCTGCGTATAAACCAGCTCATATGCTTATGATACTCTTATTTGCGATATAGTAAACTAACGAAAAATAATGTCGATAAAATTACTGGGCTGAAAATATAAATTATTTGTCTTGAGTCAGCATAGTAAATGCGTGGTTCCATGTATTGGTCGCCATGCCGTACTTCACCCACAATATACACAGTGGCTCTAGCTCGCGACTACCAGTAATATCACCAATATCTACTGGCGACCAGCCAAAGCTAAGCAATATAGTATGCACTATTTCTTTGGCGCCTTTGTCATTGCCACAATAAAACATGGTCGGTGTAATATCGCCAACATTGTCAAATTGGGGCTTGTACATATGGCCATTACCCACACTATTGAGAGCCTTGACTACTTTGGCTTGCGGTAGCTTGCGTTGCACTTCTTCGCCAGCCGAGTCGTTGGTACCAATAAGTAATGATGGTGGCATACCGGATGAGAGATCGAGCGGGTTGGTAACATCTATTACTACCTTGTTTTTAAGATGATCTCTGATCTGCGAGACAACATCCTCTAGTGCGGTGTAGAGCACACAAAGTACGACTAGCTCGCACCACTCAGCTACTTGGGCAAAGCTGTGCACTTCTATACCCAATTCGTCTTTTATAGATTTGGCCTTGTCTGACTTGGTGTCGCGAGTGGCGAGTTGCACCTCGTGGCCTTCAGATTTGAAGGCCTTGGCCAGTGCTTGGCCGACGTCGCCACTACCGAGTATTGCTACTTTCATAATTGTAATTATACCAGACCTTACAAATGGTAATTACAACTTCTACTTAATAATCAGATCTTTGTATTTGTCTAGTAAATACATGCAACTACCTAGTAGTAACGGATAGGCTACAACCAAATAAAAAACATTGATTGCGCTCAGATCGCCAAAGCTAAGCCCACCAAAAAAATCGTACCAGCTCTTAAACCCAACAGCCTTACCAACCCAGTTGATAAGTACGGCAAAGATGAGTATGCCATAACCAAAGTAGATAATTTGTAAGACGCTTTTCATAGCTATATATTAGCATAAAAGCTATGGCGTAGCTGGCTCTATCAGCTCGGCGCTGTTGTGCTTGGCGCTATTGACCTCGCTCGATACTGTGTAGGCATCCATATCTTTGGCCGAGAATGGCTTGAGTAAATGCTCCAAAAACCCTACATCTTCATTGACGTCTGGGTTGAGCCAATCGTTTTCTTTGCTCTTATCTAGCACAACCGGCATTCTGTCGTGGATACGCTTCATAAGTCCGTTGGGGTTGGTAGTGATGATCGAGTAGCTATGTATCACCTCACCAGTCGAGTGATCGGTCCAAGAGTCGTACAGTCCAGCAAAGGCAAATAGCTCTTGGTCTTTGAGATGAATATAATACGGGGTTTTTTCTTTGCCGTACTTGTGCCATTCATAAAATCCACTGGCGGGTACCAAGCAACGTTGCGACTTGAACGGCCGTTTCCAGGTCGGTTTATCTGCCAAGGTCTCGGCTCGAGCATTGATCATCTTGTAGCCGATGGACTTGTCCTTGGCCCATACCGGTATCAGTCCCCAACGCATCAGCTCGAGCTGATTGCCCTTGCCACTATTTGTGATCACCGGCATAGTCTGGCCCGGTGCGATATTGTAGTTGGGCTTGATCTCGCCAGCTGGCTTACCGACTACACCAAACCGTGTGATGAGCTTGGCCTTGCCGGATATGAGAGTGTATCTTCCGCACATAGTATTATTATACGCTTTTGTGAGTGATTTTGCTCTTGAAATTGTTCGTAGTTTGTTCGTATAATAATAGCATGATAGAGCAAGTAGACCAAAAAGTAGATGTGTTGGCCCTCTCACGCAAAGGGCGCGGTATAGTGGTGCCGTTAAGAATGCGCTGGAATAGCAAGACTTACCTCATCAAAAAGATCGGCCTGCATCACCCGGTCCGTGAAGGTCGGGTGCTGTACCATATATTTGAGTGTACGGATGGCAATACGTTCTTTCGACTCAAACACAATACCGAGACTTTACAATGGAGTCTCGAGAAGATCAGCGATGGCCTCCCTACTTAACTCAACACAACTGTGCCAAGATGCACCGCAAATGATGCACATCGATCTCAACAGTGCCTTTGCCACTATCGAACAACAGGCCAACCCACTCTTGCGTGGCAAACCCATAGGAGTATGCTCTTACACTAGCCCAGGTGGAATAATACTGGCAGCTAGCTACGAGGCCAAGGCGCTAGGCATTAGTACCGGCACGCCGGTGCGACATGCCCGAGCGCTATGCAAAGATATTGTTGTAATGATGCCCGACCCAGACAAATACTACTATGTCAATTCTCTATTGTATCGGTTGCTCAATAGCTATACATCTGATATCACCCCGCTCTCGGTCGACGAATTTGTACTCGACTTTAGTCGCAGTCGTCAGATCAACAGTCGTTCGCTGACATCGATAGCGCGCGAGATAAAACGCAGAATTCACCACGAGATCGGCGACTGGATGCGAGTAAATATTGGTATAGCCAGTAATAGATTCTTGGCCAAGACCGCCGCTAGCCTACACAAGCCCAATGGCCTCGATGTGATAGACCACCGCAATCTACGTGATGTATACGCTAGTCTCGATCTGCGCGATTTGTGCGGGATCAACTACCGTATGGAGGCTCGACTCAATGCAGCTGGTATATTTACACCACTAGAGTTCTTGGATGCGAGTGCCGAAGTACTCAAGAAACAAGTATACAAAAGCATCGAGGGCTACAGGTGGTACCAGCGCTTGCGCGGCTACGAATTAGATGGAGTAACTTATGGTCGCAAATCGTACGGCAATGATTTTGCTATCTATCGCGCTACCGCTGACAAGCATGAGCTGTCCAAGATGCTCATGAAGTTGTGTGAGAAGACCGGTCGGCGACTGCGCCGCGACAGCTACTTTGCCCGAGGCGCTCACTTGTGGCTACTATACTCCGATGGTACGTATTGGCACACTGGCCGCAAATCGCGTGGCATACTCTACTCTACCAACGACATATTTGCGGCTATCATGGGTGTATTCAACCGCCAGCCAGAGTACAAGCCAGTATCTAAGATTGGCATATCGGTCTATGGGCTGCAGCCTACTCGGCCTGAACAAACTGAGCTATTTGAGACATTGACTACCAAACAGCGTCGTATAGCCGGAGCAGTAGACAATACCAATGACACCTATGGTGAATTTACCGTGGTGCCGGCACTAATGATGAATATGGATGACACTATCATCAAGCGTGTGCCATTTGGTGGTAGTAAAGACCTAGAATACTTGTATAAGACCTACTCGGCGCTGTAGATAGCCAAAGCAGAAATGTAATTGCCACCTAAAAACTCAACATAGGTTGAGTACTTGGGTTGCACCCGTTTTTAAAGAGAACGGGCAAACTCTTGATGTCAGCTGTCGACGTAGTCGGTGGCGTTGGACTGGGCATCGGCGAGGACCGAGTGCGGAGCGATGACGTCGTCGTCACCCCACGTCATGACCTCCTCGGCCGCCGAGCTGGTGCCGTGGCGGTGGAGACGCTTGATGTCCTCGTTGCTGCTGTTACCGCTCTCGCGCAAGGCGCGGATGACGGTGAACGCAGCCCCCTCGCCGTTGTCGCGGTCGTAGAGGTAGGTCTCGAAGCTGTCGCCGCTGAGGTCGACCTTCATGACCCTGCCCTCGAGGTAGTCGAAGTAGGTCTGTCCACCATCGAGGATGGCCTGGGCCTGCTCGACGGACATGTCGCCGTCCCGGTGCTGGGCGAAGCCCAACCCCTGGGGCCGAGCTCCGTTGAAGAGCGCAGCCAGCACGGCCGCCTTGTTGAGGTCGCTGATGTCGATGTTCATGCTCAACCTTTCTTGTAGTCGATATGAGCCCATCCATATTATCATACTTATTTGTTTTTGTCAATGTTTTAGCCGGAATTACTACCTAAATACTCAATATAAATTAAGCAATTAGTTCTAAGCAGTATATATAAGAAAAACCACCGACAACCTCAACACTGATGTACGCCAAATACTCTCAGATATAAACTTGGACAGCAAATAACATATGCGGTTGAACTGATAATAGTACTTACTTGTTATAATAGGTCATATAGCTTATGGTAAAACTATAGCAAGAAATCAAAAGGAGTCCAGCCATCCGCTTGTTAAGTTTAATTTCTAAATACAAATACTACATACTAGCTGTCGCTGTAATCGTGATAGTGACAAGTGGTATATCGACGTATATCATCGCATTCCAAAGACACGACAGTGTAGTAAGTAGAGCCGACTTGACTCGCGAAGACTACAAAATAGTACAAGACCAAGATACTCCTTCGAATCCTGAAACACCAGTTAATCCGAGAAGTAGCAATACTGGCTATCCTCAGTCTGATAGTACTAGTACTAGCTCCGCCAATCCCGAGGCTACACCAGCAACAACACTAGAGTTGAGCGCAGGTCTACCGCTCGAGTACTTTCCGTTTCCTATCATGACTGACCCACCGCATTCATTCCATGATCCCGTGACAGGATTTGCTAGCATATCCTCTAGCCCCAATGGCAATTATGAATTTGTACTACCTAGTACTACTAACGACATCGGACTGTATGGTCAGTTTTGGCTCTCACCTACTCCACCAACCGCTAGTGCCCAGCTAGCCGGTGTGCGCATCACCAATGCTGCTTGGCAAGGGACTATGGACAATAGTCTTGTGGTGTTTAGCCTACTCGATCGCACGACTGAAGACAACGCTCTCGGCACGGTGACTGGTGCCACTCAGGGCCTGGCCAATCAATTAGTAGCTGTCCTTTTTGATCCTTCTTCGCCTCAAATAGAGCTACGACTCAATAGTCCAATAGCTGGCTCAGGCCAACGCTTTGTGTTCGTGGTAGATAGTGAGAATCTACCCACCGGTAATCCTACTATATTTCCAGATAGTATCACTGTGGGCAGCATAGAATGGCTATGGGTCTACCCCTGATCAATCTATGTAGATTTGCTTGTATTGTCGTTTTTGATGAAGCTACCGTCTCGGATCTCTAAAAATGCCTGATGTAGCTCAGCCTCGGTATTCATCACCACCGGTCCAGCCCAAGCTATCGGCTCATGTAGTGGCTTGCCACCCAAAACTAGCAGCCTTGCTCCGTCTGATCCGCTAGTGAGCTGTACACTATCCCCGTCTGTAAAGAGTACTACGTGCTTGTCGGCTATGTCTTGAGAATCTGTGTGGATCGCTCCACTAACGATATATATGAAGTATTTGTGTCCAGCGGTGGTATCTAACTGCCACTTTGTATTACTCTCTAATGCTACATCTAGAAATGTAGGCTCTACATATGCACCTGTAAATGCACCAGCTGTGTCACGATATATACCAGATATCACTCGTACGGTAATACCTGGATCTTCCACTAGCGGAATGTCTTGGCTCAAGATGTCGCCGTACTTGGGTCGAGTCATCTTGTGCTCTCTGGGTAGATTGAGCCACAACTGTACACCGAGCATATGATCGGAGTCTTGAGGCATCTCTTGATGGACGATTCCAGAGCCAGCTGTCATCCACTGTACATCACCATCATTGATCACACCGACCGTACCTAGACTATCGCGATGCTCAAGATTGCCTTTGATAAGATAAGTAATAGTCTCAATGCCGCGGTGCGGATGCCATGGAAATCCCTTGGCATAATCGCTGGAGTTGATACTATCAAATCCATCCATCATCAAGAAAGGATCAAATCGCTTGGCCATGTCTTCACCGCCAAATAGCCGTACCAGCTTCACACCAGCTCCATCCGTAGCTGGTGTACCTGTAATGATAGTCTGAATCTTACGCGATTTACTCATGACTATATTTTACTATCATATTGATTGATAGTCTTGTGAGTGAGGATAAATTACTACCTAAATATTCAATATTATTTAGCTATATTGAATGCTTGGGTGGTGCCAGGAACTCCGAAGAGTTCCTGGCTGAAGCAGTTGGCCGGAGCTGACTACTTCTTGGCGGCGATCTGCCGCTGGACGTTGACCTTGCGGCCGGTCATCGCGCGCTGGCGCCGGCGGTAGGTCGGGTGGTTCTTGCGGCTCTTGGCCCGGTGATTCCGCCGGTTGCCGGATGGCACCGTACGCGGCGACGCCGAAGTGGCGTAGCCATCGTTCGTCGCGGTGCTCACGAGGTGGCTCGACTTGAACGTCTTGACACCCCCGATCTGACCAGGCTGCAGGCTCTCGACGTTGCCGATGGAATCGGCGTAGTCGAGCTTGTCGAGGTGGTCGATGTGGTACAGCGCCTCCTGACGTCGGCCGTAGGCGGTGATCGTCTTGAAGAAGATCACCGTCATGGCGATGATGGCGAGCATGAAGATGAACCAGGTCATTCATTCCCCTTTCAGGGCTCGTGTGTTTGGTATTGCAAGGTGCGAGAGGTATATTAGCATATTATTACATAATTGTCAATACTTTTATATGGGATAAATAGTATTGATAAGTGAAATATTATCTGTCAGTTTTTAGTGTCATAAGCTTCAGAATCAGAAAGTTTATTATTATTTATTAGTATGTTATTACTGTAATTCTACAATTATAATATGTAAATACTTATTGACATATTATTGCATATCTGATACACTTATACAGATCTCGGGAAATCCTCGAGAGCACCCGAACAACGGAAGGTCCTCATGGACACCCCCGAACTCGTCCTGTCCGCCATCGCCATCACGGCGATCCTCATCTTGGTCACGCTCGTCGTGATCGCCCGCAACCTCCGTGACACCAGCGGTCAGCGGATCGCACGGAGCATCGACGACGCCGTCGAACGCCTCGGTACCGCGACCCGGCACTTCACCGAGGTCAACGCCGTGCTGGCGCTCACCGAGCAGTTCCAGGACCGGCCGGACCTGGTCGCCAAGCTCAACGAGTACTCGCGCCAGACCGTCGCCGCCGCTCTGATGACCCGCATCAACGGTGTCGCCAGCGACATCAAGACGGTGCAGTCCGAGCTCGCTCACGACCGGAAGATGGTCGCCCAGAGCTACACCAGTCATCAGGCGGACGTCAACCGCAACGAGCAGATGCTCCTCCGCCTCGAGCAGGAGCTGACCAAGCTCCACGAGCTCAACCACCAACTCGGCACCACCCTGACCTCGGTCAGCTGATCCACTTCGGGCACAAGCCCCGACTAGAGTCCCCGACTCCGGTCGGGGCTCTTTTCGTTTATATGCAATATTTATAAAGATTCTTCGGCATTGACTATTTCAATATTATATGGTATATTTTGTGGCATGAAACTCTCCAAGCTATTTCTCATCGCATTGATAGCAGTACTCACACTCGTTTCATCGGCCGCTCCTGCTGGAGCGACTGACGCACCCACCACAGAAGCCACGTCGATGTCGGCAGAAGTCGGCACTGGCAACGTCTCGCAGACCATCACGTTCGGTCCGCGCTATGACTTCTTCAAGTTCCGTGTGCCGGACGGCGGTATGTACTGCATGGCCAAGATCCGCTACACGGCCCAAGAAGATGCTCGGGTCACCACCATGAAGATGGAAGGCACGGAGTGCTACGCCATGTCGATCTCGGTCGACTACGGCGATGGTTTCGAGCCATGGCTGACCAGCTACAACGTCAATGATCGATTGTGGGTCGACACACCGGCCGACAGGCCGTTCGTGCGGATCCTCTACCGACAGTGCAACCGCCATACCGAATCTCGTGAGGTGATCTGCACCAAGGTCCTTCGGATCAGACGCACCACGATTCCCTGATCACTCTTCACTCTTCAGTGAAGTACAAAGTGGCCCGTCGCAATTGCGACGGGCCACTTCTCATTGATGTTGATAGTTTGAGCTATTTGAGATGCTTGGCTAGAGACTGTTTGGATAGATTGCCAGCATTGAGGCTAATGTGTTGACCGTCACCCGAGCGTACGCATACTATCTTCTTACGAGCCTCGAGATCTAGCTTGACAGCCGATACATGCCAGCTGACAGATCCATCGAAATTATTACTAAGAGAGATACGGCACATCTCTATAAGTTTAACGAAGCATACTTCTTTGGTGCGCGAAAGCTCTTCGATAATAGCGGCTTTGACCTGTCGGTACTTGGCTTTGTGTACCTTTTTGCCGGCTTGGCCCTCAATAGGATGAATAGTAGTAACGTATGCTGACATAATTTATAAGTTCCCCCTCTTAATGTATCTATTGTACCCTAATTTTACGCAATATTCCAGTCACCATCATTGTGTTTATGATAAAATCATAGTTAATGATAAAAGTAACAGATGTAACAAAAACCTATGGAAAAGGCGAAAGTCTTTTTACTGCACTATACAAAGTAAGCACTGAAATACCAACTGGTGCCAGTGTAGCTATTATCGGTAAGAGTGGTTCAGGTAAGTCTACTTTGATGCATATCATGAGCGGTCTGGACAGGGCTAGCGACGGCGATGTGACCATCAATGGCAAAAGCCTAGTAGGACTTAAGCCCAAACAAATTGATGCCTTTCGATCCACAGAGATGAGCTTTATATTTCAAGCTTTTTTTGTAGAGGCCAATCAAACTTGTTACCAAAATGTACTATTACCTCTAGAGATAGCCAAAGTAGGTAGACGCGATCGGCGCAAACATGTACTAGAAGCTCTTCGTGCTGTAGACCTCGAGGACAAGGTAGATAGCTTGGCTAGCAATCTAAGTGGAGGTCAAAAACAACGGCTTGCAATCGCACGAGCCATCGTCAATAACCCCAAATTGATATTTGCCGATGAGCCTACTGGAAACCTAGATAGTACTACCGGCGAAATCATAATAGATCTGCTTTTCAAGCTCAATCGTGAACGCAATATCACACTAGTGATTGTCACTCACGACGATGAATTGGCTCAAAAAACCGACATGCAAATATATCTCAAAGACGGAGAGATAGAAAAAACTGTATTCAAGAAAAAAAGGCACCGCTCCAATCCAAAAGTATCAAATAAGCCAGTGAGGATGGTGTAATACATGTATCTCACTGACCAAATACGACGGGCTGGACGAAGCCTGCGTAGTGCCAAAGCTCGCACTCTACTCACCGCACTTGCTATCGCAGTCGGCGCGTTTGCACTCACATTGACACTTGCAGCCAGTAATGGTGCTACATCATTTGTAAACAATATTATCTCGGAAAATTTTGACCCAGCCGAACTTATCGTAGTCGCTGATGAAAATGTCATTAGTGGTGGAGGAAATACAAAACCCACTGAATATAATGGCAACTTTGGAACTTCACTTTCAAACGCTGGTGCCATCACACAGATCAAACGTCTTACTGATGAAGACTTGGAAAAAATCAAAAGCCTAGATGGTGTGGAAAATGTACGAGAAGACTTCATGGTAAATCTTCAGTACATTACCCGGCCAGATCAAAAAAAATATATCGCCACTATGCAAGCATTATCGCCTTATCTTAAACCAGAATTAGCTGCTGGTGATATACCCAAGCCACTTACTGGAAAGCAAGTATTACTGCCAGAGGGTTTTGTAAATAGTCTAGGGTTTTCTAGTGCCCAAGCTGCAATCGGTCAGAATATAACTGTAGCTGTCAAAAAGCCTTCGACTACCCCATCTAGTCCTCAGACAGTTGCTCAATCAGCCTTACAAGGCATAAACGATACAGTGCTGCAAGAATTCACAATAGTAGCTGTGACCAAAAAAGCTTCGACTTCGCAACCAGGCACTGAACTATACCTATATACTAGCCAAGATGCAGCACGTGAACTCAATGACATAACAACAGCTGGTACTGATAATTACAGGGCTTATACCAATGTATTCGTCAAAGTTGCTGGTGGCACCAACGAAGCCAAGCTCAATGCTGTACAAACCGAAATAGAGAAACTCGGCTATTTCTCTCAGAGCGTCAAAGAAACTCAAGAATTTCTTACTAGGATCATCGATGTATGACAAGGTATCGTAATTGCCTTTGGACTGAGTGCTATCGTAGCTTCGATATTTGGAATAGTAAAT
>CAYRNO010000009.1:0-31050 GCA_964425715.1 uncultured Candidatus Saccharibacteria bacterium
ATCTATGCATTTCGTATCACAAAGGTATATATTATGCCTTCAATAAGTTCTGCTTTTTCAGAGTAACTCCCTGTATTCAGTATAAAACTAGAATACTCTGCAAGTGGCTTAATTGATTGCTTTTGATCGTAGCGATACATAACATTGCTTACTATTTGCGCATGGCGCTCTACTTTTTTCTCTAAATCTGACCGTATTTCTATACTATCGGAGTTCTGAGCAATAAATTCAGCTAGCTGCGTTATTAAGTCTTTTTCGTTAATGTACTTCTCTGGACAGTTTGGATCTACTTTTTTGGTGCAGTGGTAATAGACGTGTCGATTAAACCCACCATCTTTCGGTGGAGCATCTACTCTGACAGAGATTCTTTCACCATCCCATCCCAGTACACCTTCTTGCCGTCCTAACTTTGTATAGACATTGATTTTCATTTAGTTTCATTTAGTTACATTCTTACCCAGCATAATCTTCCAGATTCTAGATAGAGTAGTAGGTGTAAAAGCTTTTTTGGGACGTGAACGGGTTCCTTCAGCAGGTACATATACTCTCAGGGCCCTAGGTCTTACGGTAATATTTACAGGACTACTGTATACTTCTCGTTCGCCATCTACTCCAACTACAATAGATTTTTTATCAGATGATACAGTGAAATTTTTGGTTTCCCATTGATCGATGCCATCAACCTTCTCAATACCACCAGTAAAATCTATGCTAAATACCTTCAAGAGTTGCTTGACGAGATTGTCATTTAGTTTCGTTATAGCAGTTACTTGCAATACGCCTTGATCTAATTGTTCTCGTTCACCCATTTCCATGAGATTTACTGTCTTGTATCGATTGACACCCACTAGTACTTGTATAGCCCTTTTGTAATGTTTATTGCGGTTTTTGAATATTAATGGATAGCCTTGTTTCTTCCGAGCAAGTGTATCTTTTAGTACTTGTCTTGTGATAGCTACTTTATTCTCTCTATAATTGGGGTTATCAACGATATCTGCATACAGTCCAAAAGATGCGTTATTTAGAAATATTCGTCCATTTATATCTCCAACATCTATTCTTCGTTCTACACCCTTGAATCCATTCAAACCATCCAATATTTGTTTTGGATCAAGGCCCATGTCTCTAGCAAAATGACATCTTGTACCGCCTGCTAGTACTACTACAGGCAACTTGTACTCAAGAGCTACCTTGACTACAGCTCCAATGCTACCGTCGCCTCCAGACACTCCTAGTACGTCTGCACCGGCCTTAGCTGCATCTCGAGCTAGTTTCTCAACATCATCAGTTTTTTTAAGTACATATACTGTAATTCCTTGGTCTTGAGCATGCTTAGCCACCTTTGCTTTTGTAGCTCTACCATTACCTGATTTGGGATTGATGATCAGATATGGTTTATTGAAGTTGGCTATGTCTTTTGACTGAGAGTTGTGTTTGCGAACAGTAGCTATGTATTCTCGCCGCAAGTATGATACTAGCAATGTATAAGATAACGAAAGAGCAGCAATGATCAGGACTATCTTGAGACTGCCACCTTGTTGCGCTATAAGTATTAGTTCCAATACCCACAGTGTCAAAAAAGCAATTAACAACAATAATCCCTTCCTCAGACGTTTCTCAGTACCGGTAAAAATAATCCACAATGCATATAAAACACCAATTGACGTAGCTACTAGTAGGGTTAATAGTAATGGGCTACTTATCACCAATACAAAAATAAAATATACAATTAGTGCATAATTGATTAATGCTAATCCAGCCGCAAGACGTATAGGTGTATTTAGTTTCATTTCGTATCCTCTCTACATCTATTATATATCATCAAGTCTATAGCTAACTTCCTAGTGATATAATGATACAGTATGCATTCAAACATAAAAAAATTTGATCAAGCCTTAGCTATGGTTATAGGTAAGATACCTATCTACTTTACTCCGGTGATGAAAACTGTAAGTTTTTTTGGGCTTCCTATCGTTATTATCACCTTCGCAGTTCTTCTGTCTGTAGGCAGCTATATAAAGGGGTATACCAAAGTTGCAATTGCCTCGGCGCTTACACTTGTAGCTCTCGGAGGCAATACTATCATCAAACTAGCAGTTAGCCGAGCTAGGCCCGAGACGATGTATGTATCAAATATGAAGATACAAAGCTACAGTTTTCCGAGTGGACATGCTTTTGGCGCAACAGTATTTTACGGGCTTTTGGCATATTTGGCATATCAATATATTCCTAGCCCTTGGAATATAGTGGCAAGCACCATTCTAGTTTTATTAATTTTATTGATTGGTATAGCCAGAGTACATTTGGGAGCACATTTTCCATCAGATGTAGTGATAGGGTGGGTTCTGGGATCTATTTGTCTAAGCTTGATTGTAATACTTATAAGGCCCTAGATATTGTCTAATATGCATTAGTCACTTGATAGATTGGCGTATAATAGTAGTAGAGGAAAATATCATGAGTTTGCCAAAAACTTACACCAAACGAAATGATACAGGTTGCTGTGCAGTACCTAACATCTCTGAGTGGGACGAAAAGGAGATCGTTTTCAAAGATAAGAAATTTATTAGGATGTACACTAGAAGTATCTTCTACATGCCGCTCAATATGTCAAAAGTAATGAATGCAATTGAGAAGCAAGCTGTAGACGCCAAAGCTACGATGCCAGTACAGGATGCGATGATACTAAGTCGCGATATCTCGCCATGGAAGGCCGAACAACTCTATGCCGTATCTAAGACGGTGAAAGGGGCAGATAACGTTGTGCTAAATGGAACTTTTCTGACAAAAGTATTTGAGGGTCCTTACCAAAATGCCGGAAAGTGGTACGATAGCTTAAAACAATTTGCAAAGAGCAAGAGCATGACAATAGAAAAAGTTTATTTGTTTTATACTACTTGTCCTAAATGTGCCAAACACTATGGCAAAAACTACGCTATTGGTTTGGCCCAAGTGACATAAGTCAAGGTAGGACTAGCTATCAAGAAAAGCAATTTATTAGCAAGTTTAGCAGGATTAAATTAACTTAAATATTCCATTTTTGATATACTTCAGATGTGAGTATCGATCCAAGACTTACCCAAATAGATGATTGTATCTACAGAGTATCTGTCAAAGCCATTATCCTTAACGATGATAAGATTCTGCTAGTCAAAGAGTGGGATGATGAGTGGTGGAGCTTTCCAGGAGGTGGTATAGAATACGGCGAGAGTATTCAAGACGCCTTGTACCGTGAGGTAGAAGAAGAACTAGGTATATCTCATGAAAATATCAAATCAGATCTTGAAATAATACATGTTGGAATAGGTGCAATTGTGGAAAAACTACCTATGACAAATTTATTTATACGAGTAGATATACCTGTAGATAAAATCAAATCCACCAAGGATGTGATCCAGTACAAATGGTTTACTCCTGAAGAGCTTAGTGATCTAAGCATAGTACCTACTACCGTAGAGATTGAGCAGCTATACTCTCAAATCCAAAAATGTATGAATACCAATAAGTGAGACTTCTAACTTTTAATAACAAGCTGTCAATGCTAGAATAGCTAATATGAAAATCAATCCCGAGATAGCAGTAGAGGTAAAAAATCTGAAGAAATATTATGGTGATGTAAAAGCCCTAGATGGCGTGACACTGCATATCGATAAGGGTAAGATTTATGGATTACTCGGACCCAATGGTGCTGGCAAAACTACTGTAGTTCGCACACTCGCCACACTTATCGAGCCAGATAGTGGAGAAGTGAAGGTCGGTGGTCTAGATGTAGTAGGTCAATCTACTCAAGTTCGTCGTATGATTGGACTAGCAGGTCAATTTGCTGCTGTTGATGATTATCTGACCGGCCGAGAGACATTAATGATGGTGGCAAGGCTTTATCACGTTCCCAAGAAAGAAGCCAAGAAGCGGACCGAAGAACTACTAAAAAGACTAAGTCTCAAAGATGCTGCCAACAGACCAGCCAAGACTTATTCTGGGGGTATGCGTCGACGACTAGATCTAGGCGCAAGTCTGGTAGGTAAGCCTGAAATACTATTTCTAGACGAGCCAACTACCGGCCTAGATCCAAGAACTCGCCAAGAACTTTGGGGTCTGATACGTGAGTTAGTTGCTGAAGGCAGGACGCTTCTGCTCACCACTCAGTATCTAGAGGAAGCCGATGCTCTCTGTGATTATATTAGTATTATTGACAGAGGAAAGGTAGTGAAGTCAGGTACAGCTACTCAACTCAAGTCTAGCCTCGGTAGAGATGTTGTAGAACTTCAAGTGAACGACAAAGATCAGGAAAGGGCTATCCATGTTGTTCGTGCCATTACTAAATCAAAGCCTATAATCGATGAAGTCACTCAATCCATATCTATCAGAGCTACAAAAGGCGCTGAAGTACTAATAAAGCTCGTGAATGCATTGGATAAAGCAAATATCAAGCCTACTGATCTTGCAGTACACAAACCTAGTCTTGATGATGTATTTTTGGCTGTAACAGGCAAAAAGCCCAAGAGTATGGTTGTAAAGAAAAAGAAAGGCAAGAAGAAATGAGTGTATCTAGTCCTACTTTTATACAGTCTTCGCGCATGGCTGTAAGTGATGTATTAGCTATAACAAAGCGCAACCTCACTAGGTTTAAGCGTACTCCAGAAATTTTGATATTCTCTAGTATCCAACCGGTCATGTTTTTGCTGCTATTCAATTATGTATTTGGTGGTGCAATAGGGGTCGCTACGCCTGGTACTAGCTATATCAACTTCTTGTTGCCAGGTATTATGGCTCAAACTGCATTATTCTCGACGCTTCAAACTCCCATAGCTCTAGTAGATGATCTAGATAAGGGCGCTATTGATAGATTTCGTAGCCTGCCAATGAGTCGAGGTGCGGTATTGGCTGGAAGAACCTTTGCAGATAGCATACGCTCGTTATTTATAGTTATTTTAATGTTTGCAATAGGCACATTGTTGGGTTTTAGGTACCAAGTAGGAGGCGGCAAGATGTTGCTTGCTATACTGTTGCTGGTAAGCTTTAGCTATGCATTTTCTTGGTTGACCGCCACATTGGGGCTTTTTATACGCAACGCTGAAGCAGTACAAACGGCTGGGTTTTTATTTGTATTCCCACTTACATTCGCTAGCTCGGTTTTTGTACCAGTAGTCACAATGCCAGGCTGGCTACAGGTATTTGCTCGTAACCAACCAGTTACCCAGTTGGTCAATGCTATGCGCGCTCTGATGGTAGGAGGGGTGGCTATAGATGCAGTATATATTACTATTGCTTGGACAGTCGGTATCTTGGCGGTTTTTGTACCTCTAGCTATATGGAAGTTCAAAAGAACTGTTTGACATAGACAATCTTGTGTGTTATTATTATCAGACGTAATTCGTGAATGCCGGGTACTTAGTATATTTAAGTAAGTTTTTAAATCTCGCTGTTCACTGTTAAGAAGCAAGATTACAAATTTACTAAATATAAAAATAAGGAATTCATGTATAATAACTCATTTGCTTCGCGTAGAAACTCGCGAAACCGTAAGCCGTTCGGCTACAAAAAAAGATCCAATAATAATCGCTCTGGCGGAAACCGTCGTGGCAAATATATAGATCCACAAAGATTTATCAATGAAGCAGTTGCTCCAAAGGATTTTGAAGCATATGTACCAAAACACACATTTGCTGATTTTGGATTTATCAAAGCTCTAGAACCAATACTATCTAGCAGGGGATATACGGTCCCCACACAGATACAAGATGGTGCTATACCAGAAGTATTGAAAGGGCACGATGTCATCGGACTAGCCAATACTGGTACTGGTAAAACGGCTGCATTTGTACTACCAATAATCCATATCCTCAAGTCCCAAACCAACAGACCGCGTGGAGTGGCAGCACTAATTATCGCACCCACTAGGGAGCTAGCCGTACAAATTAATGAAGAATTTAAGGCCTTTGCAAGAGGACTTCAGCTGTACAGCACAATATGTGTTGGAGGAGTAAGTTTGCATCGTCAGATCAAAGAGCTTTCTAGAAATCCGCAAGTAGTAATAGGTACACCTGGTAGACTCAAAGATCTTACCAATCAACGTAAACTCAACTTGACAGAAACCAGTATATTTGTACTAGATGAAGCTGATAGAATGCTCGATATGGGATTTATCCCAGATATCAAACACTTGATAAGTTTATTACCACAAAAAAGACAATCACTTTGTTTTAGCGCTACAATTACTCCAGAGATACAAAAACTCATGGATGCTATGCTAGACAATCCAGTAACTATTGCTGCACGAACGGCCGAGACAAGTGAACATATCGAGCAAGATGTTGTAAAATATCACGATCCTAACGAGAAAGTGGAGTTATTAGAGAAGATGCTCATACAAGGCCATTACAATAAAGTATTGGTATTTGGTGAGACTAAGTGGGGAGTACAAAAACTCTCAGATGCACTAAATAAAAAAGGTATACGTTCAGAAGCCATCCACGGCAACAAATCGCAGCCACAGCGTCAACGAGCACTCAAGGCGTTTAGCACCGGTAAAGTTGAAGTTTTGGTAGCTACAGATGTTGCCGCCCGTGGCTTAGATATACCAAATGTTTCTCACGTGATCAACTACGACCAACCCGCTACCTACGAAGACTATATTCATAGGATTGGTAGGACTGGTCGTGCTGGTAATGCTGGTCATGCTCACACCTTCGTAAAAGCCTAAGATTATAATTTAGATTAGTGTGTTAAAATATTGATATGCAAAAAAAGAGATTAGTATTTGATTTGGAGTTTGTTGGTGAAGACTGGGAAGATTTTGATGAGATTACCCGAAAAGATTTACTCAAACGAGCCCCAGATCCAAAAGAAGACCCCAAAGGTTATGCCAAAGAACTTGCTGAAGTACAAGACAAATTGGTATTTAGCCCACTTACTGGATTTATTGTTGCTATTGGAGTGTATGATATCGACAGTGAAAAAGGAGCTGTTTATTATCAAGATCCTAAAGGAAAAAATACCGATACAGAAATTGATAGTATCAAATACGTACCAATGACTGAAGAAGAAATGTTGGTCAAATTTTGGGCTATTAGCGAAACAGCAGATGAATTTATAAGTTTTTTTGGTAGACGATCTGATGTACCATATCTCAATATCCGCTCTGCCATCCACGGTATTAGACCTTCAAAAGATTTGATCTCAAATCGCTACAATTCTAGCAAGTATCCTGGTGCAGTACACTATGACTTGGCCGAACTACTTAGCTTTTATGGAGCAGCTATGTACCGCGGAAGTTTGCATCGATGGTGCCGAGCTTTTGGTATAGATTCACCCAAGTCAGAACTTAGCGGAGATAAAGTTGGAGAATATTTTCGTGCCGGAAAAACTCTAGAAATTGCCAAATACAATGCTCAGGATTTATTTTCTACTGCTAAGTTGTTTCATAAGTGGGACCAATATCTAAGAGAAAGGATTTAATACTATGAGTCTGAAAGTAGGTGATCAAGCACCACATTTTAATTTGCAAGATCAAAACGGAGAATATGTATCGCTAAATGATTTGACAGGTAAAACTACCTTGATTTACTTTTATCCAAAAGATGAGACTCCAGGATGTACCGTACAAGCATGTAGTTTGCGGGACAATTTCGAGCAACTTCAATCCCAAAGAATTAATGTGATCGGGGTAAGTAAAGATGACGTAGCTAGCCATGCCAAATTCTCTACCAAACACAAATTACCTTTTACGATACTTTCAGACCCCAGTACCAAGATGATAGATGCTTATGGGGCATGGGGAGAGCGCAATATGTATGGTAGAAAATTTATGGGTACAATTCGTTCAGGAGTACTCGTTGGACCAGATCTTAAGATACTTGCTATATGGCCTAAGCTTCAGCCGCTCAAGACTGTGTCTGAGGTCGAAAAGTTTATAAATGCCTAAATAATTATGGATTTACTAATCTGGTCAATTGGAATGTTGATATTGACATTTTGTTTCGTAGTATTTTTTGGTGCACCCTATGTACCTACTAGGCAACTCGATATAGAGGCAATATTCAAATCAATCAAACCTTTGGGAGTATCGAACTTCGTCGATCTAGGCTCGGGTGATGGCAAGTTGATATTGCATGCAGCAAAACTTGGATATAATGCAACTGGATATGAGATCAACCCGATTCTGTGGGCTATATCATCTTATCGCATTAGAAACTACAAGAATGCTCGAATTTTATACAAGAATATGTGGTCGGCAGATGTCTCTAAGGCCGATTTGGTTTTTTGTTTTTTGGCATCCAAGTACATGCAAAAACTTGAAACAAAACTTTCTAAAGAGATGCATAAGGGCTCAACCCTAGCAAGCTATGTATTTGAATTGCCATCCAAAAAAAAGTCATTCAAGCATAACAACACTTTCTTCTATAGGTTTTGACTAAACGACTACAAATCTATTACAATATAACTGTAAGATAATATTATGGAAACAAAACCACTCAAGTTTAAAAGTCTAGACGGTATTAGTGAAAGACAACTCAGTGAACATCATGATGTCTTGTATGCTGGCTACGTGAATAAGTACAATGAAATAAATGAATCACTTCAGTCTGTCGATCTCAAAACCTCCAATGCTACTTATTCAGAACTGCGAGAACTGACCATAGAAAAAGGATTTGCACTAAATGGTGTAAAGCTACACGAGTATTACTTTGATGGCTTGGGTGGTCAAGGTGGTGAGCCAAGCGGTCCAGCGTTAGATCTTATATCCAGGGACTTTGGCAGTTTTGAAGCCTGGAATGAACAGTTCAAGGCCTTAGGGATGAGTGCTCGTGGGTGGGTAGTGTTAGCTTACAACTATGATCTTCAGAGACTAGAAAATTATATCTGTGACGTTCACAATCAAGGTGGTATATGGAATACTTCTACAGTACTAGTCATGGATGTCTACGAACATTCTTATTTTATTGACTACGGAGTGAAGAGGGTAGACTATATAGATAAATATATGGCAAACATTGATTGGGACGAAGTAAACAATCGTATCCGCAATAACGTCCCTGGATATCAAGATAATACTAACATTCAAAAAGGAGAATAATATGTTAAGACTAAATAAACCAGCACCAGATTTTAAAATAGCAAGTTACCAAAAGAAACAAAAAGATGACTACAAAGAAGTCAGCCTCAAGGACTATAAAGGAAAATGGCTAGTTCTTTTCTTTTATCCTAGAGATTTTACCTTCGTATGTCCGACTGAAATCAGAGGTTTTGCCAAGCTCTATGATGAATTCAAGAAAATTGATACTGAGATTCTCGCAGCGAGTACTGATAGCGTTTTCTCACACAAGGCATGGTTTGAAAAAGATCTAAATGAAGTCGAGTTTCCAGTCTTGGCAGACACCAACCACTCTCTTTCAAGAGACTACGAAGTCTTGAATGAAGATAATGGCGAAGCTGAAAGAGGAACTTTTATCATAGATCCAAAAGGTTTGCTCAAGTATGTAGTAATATCTGACAGTAATGTCGGACGAAGTGTAGATGAAACCCTCAGGGTATTGAAGGCCCTTCAAACTGGGGGACTTTGTCCAATTGACTGGGAACCAGGTCAATCTAATCTTTAAACAAAATACATGAACCCCCAAGATTCATTGCTACCAAGTGCTCCAAACGATCACTCATCACATCCAAAGTCACCCGCTAAGCAGCTGGAATTGTACCAAAAGCTTCTTATTGGTCTGGGTGTAATCGCAGCTATTTTGTTGCTACTGACTATATTTTTTGGAGCACGTGCTTTTATCAATTCGGAAGATTTAACAGAAGCAAATCTTCAGGGTCAAAAAGAAGGAGCAGCAGCCCAAAAAGCTGTTGATGAAAAGGCATTTACTGCGGAGAAAAATAGCGACTTCAGGACTTATGTAGCACCGGATTATGCAGGTGCATTCAGGATCAATGTGCCTAAATCTTGGAGCATCTTGATCAACCCAAACGAGAGCGGCAGTACGCTTTCTGCGCTTTCAAGCCCCGACTATGTTGAAAGCAAACTAGACAAATATGCACTTCGATTTTCATTACTTGAAAAAGAGATTGAGGCAGTAAAGAAACCGCTTGATAATCTTACAAAAGAGAAGGACCCTAAGAAACGTAAACTCAATGTAGAGGAAATTACTGTATCAGGTGTCAAAGGATTTAAATATACTGGCCAAATTTCTAGCAAGATTCCCAATGGAACATTAGTTCTTGTTCCACTTAGGGACAAGACATTCTCTATTCAAACCGACGACAACGATCAATATCTAGCTGTTTTTAACTCAATAGTTGCAAACCTCAGTTTAAATCCGTAATCATATTATCAATGTACTCATGCTTGCCAAGTCAGACCGGCTGACATTATTCTAATATAATGAAAAGAGTGGAGGGTGAAGATACTAAAAAGAAATATATATCAGAGGACAAAGGCGATCTAGAGAGTAGAGCTATCTTGTTCGCAGTCTATAGCAGTATATCTACTATGCAAAAATCAAGCTTAGGATACCTTGAAGAATTAAATTTCAAATCTCAATCTAACAATCAAAAAATTAAAAAGTCTTTACTATCAATAAATGCTTTAGAAGAAAAAAATGTGCATTTATTAGGACTACTTGCAAAATTATTAGGAAATAAGAAGCACAAAGTATCAGCAATACATCCTGAATATCTTTTTGAAAAGATTAGTCAAATAAATGACCAAATAAAGTTTAGCATGCCCACAACTTATCAGAAATCTATCATTAGCATAGATGAAACGATATTTTGTGAGTCTCTCAATTTATTATTGACCTGCATATCTAAAGCAAAAAGACTTAATTTGAAATTTCGAAAAAGAGATAATTATCTAGTTATCAAGATTTCAGCTAATCAATCTAACTGGATCAACTTGGATCTCATAGATTTTAAACCAAATACAAAAATCCAGTATGGCTTAACCCTAGAGCAGCTAGTGACAACTTATTCTATAAATATGCTTAAGACGATTTCCGTGACTACTTACTTCCGTCACTTAGAGGGTAAATACAGTTTAAATCTCAAACTTCCGTCTGCTAGTCAACTAAATGTATTTGAGTAAATCTAAATTAGATGTCTCGTATAACTATTTGTTTCATAGTAGAGTATTAAGTATGATAAAGACTATTCTTCTGATTGAGAATGATAAATTACTGCGTGAAATGTATGCTACCAAACTAAATAAATTTAACTATCAAGTAGTTGCCCGTGCAGAAGCTAAATCTGCTCTCGAATGGTTGTCGAAAAATTCTGCTGATCTTATAGTACTTGATATATTATTACCAAAGATTAATGGAATTAAATTAATTAAGAATATCCGTAAGGACTGTAATCACAATAAAACAAAAATTATAATACTTACTCATCTAAACCAAGCAGATATCAATCTGAATACTACCATTAGAGATAGTTTGGGTGTGGATGGTTATTTTGTAAAATCACAAATAGCTCCTGATAAGTTGATTGATATTGTAAGAACAATAATTGAATGAATTACTACGAAATTAATGCCTATATATTGTCAAGGAGAAATGTATTTGAATCTGATAAGATAATTACATTATTTTCTTATGAGAAAGGCAAGAGTCAAGGCATTGCAAAGGGAGTAAGGCTATCCAAGGCCAAACTTGCCGGAAATCTTGAACCATTCAATAAGTGTAAGATCCGATTAGTGGAGGGACGTAACTTAGATATCATTGTGGGTGCACAAGCTCATAGTATGCAAGATTATTCTAAGCTCGATACAGAGCAACTAGAAATTCTTTATTTGATGTCTGAGATACTCAACCGTTTAAGTGCTGAGCATCAACCCAATACAATTGCTTTTGAGCTATACGAAGAATCCACACAAGCTATCTTGGGCGACATAGATGTACGGCTGATATCTCAGTATTTTGGTTTGAATTTCTTAAGGTCTATAGGATCGCAGCCAGAATTGGTAGATACAAAGGCATATACAAGACATTATTTGGCATATGACTCTGGAAAGATTACTCATCAAAAACCAAATTCACACTATGGGCTCATATCCGAATCAACAATCAAGCTTTGGCGTCTTATCTTAGTAAATAATTTAGCTTTTTTGAATAAAATAACCAATCTCGAAGAATCGTTAGAAGAAGGGTACAAGTTGATGCTGCATTATTATGAATATCACTTTGATTTTCAACCCAAAAGCCTAAAAGTTTTTAAAGATTGAGCTAGGTAGGGTATAATAAGTCACATGGAAAAAACAAATTTATCTATGGAGCAGCTAGTAAGCTACGCAAAGCGACGCGGTTTTGTGTTCCAATCATCTGAGATATATGGTGGGCTAGCTGGATTTTATGATTTTGGTCCTTACGGGGCAGAACTAGCCAACAATATTAAAGCTTCATGGTGGCGTCATTTTGTGTACAAAAACTTCAATGTGGTAGGTCTCAATTCATCAATTATCCAAAACGCCAAGCTTTGGCAGGCGAGTGGGCATGTCGATACCTTTGTAGATCCTATGGTGGATTGCAGAAGTTGCAAGCATAGATTTAGAGCAGATCATGTAGCTGAAATTGATACCAATAATCTTGCAAAGCTCAATGATGTACTTGCTGATAAGCTTTGTCCGAATTGTGGAGAGAAAAACTCCCTGACTGAGGCACGTAATTTTCAGATGATGTTTAAGACTTTTGTCGGTCCAGTAGAGGATGATGCCGCAGCTACATATCTCCGTCCAGAGACTGCTGGTGGTATATTCGCCCAATACGAAAATGTGAGAGAGACTACACGTAAAAAGTTACCTTTTGGTATAGCTCAGATAGGAAAGGCCTTTCGCAATGAAATCACAGCTGGTGATTTTATTTTCCGTGTCCGAGAATTTACCCAAATGGAGTTAGAGGTATTTACCAAGCCAGATGAAGCTGATCGGTGGTTTGAGTTTTGGAAGGATTACTGTATGAAGTGGGTCAAAAGCCTTGGTATAGCAGAGGACAATCTACGCTGGCATGAACACTCTGAAGAGGAGAGAGCTCACTATGCCGCTGCAAGTACTGATATACAATACAAGTTCCCATTTGGATTCAAAGAGCTCTATGGTGTAGCCAACCGCACTGACCACGACCTCAAGAGCCATATGAAGGTATCTGGTAAGGATTTGAACTACTTTGATGAAGAGTCGGGTGAGAACATCATACCGTATGTAATAGAGCCTTCAGTGGGCGTAGAACGACTCTTCATGGCGATAATGCTTGATGCATATCATGAAGAAGAAGTAGATGGTGAGAAGCGAGTAGTCATGAAATTCCATCCAGATCTAGCGCCTGTTAAAGTAGCCGTTTTGCCACTAAGCAAGAAGGATGAACTTAGTAGCGTCGCCAAGGATGTATTCAAGTCTATAGCAGGGGAATACAACGTAGAGTACGACGAAACCCAATCTATTGGTAAACGATATCGTCGTCAAGATGAGATAGGCACACCATACTGCGTGACTGTAGACTTTGAAAGCCTTGAAGACAAGGCAGTGACAGTTCGAGATCGGGATACAATGGAGCAAGAGAGGGTAGATATTTTAAAATTAAAAGAATATCTGGATAATAAATTTAAATCTTCAACCTAGACCTTAAATATAAGTCCTACAACTATACCGATTGCAGCTGATACGCCACCTATCACGAATACTTCGACAGCAGATCGAAATGGACTTTTGTGAGTAATCTTACCTTTGAATACCCCCAACAATATCAGACCGACAAGTGCAGCCATGATACTGACTGGTATGGCTTTGATGTGGTCCATAAACAAATATGGAGCTAGCGGCACTAAACCAGCCAACACATAAGAAACAAATATTATTAGGCCACTCAGGTAGGGGCTTGCCGGCATTTTCTCATTTTCTACTTCTTCTTCAGTTTGTTCTGACACAAACTCGCTTGCGGCCATCGAGATAGACTCCACAGCTATCACGACAAAAGCAGTAGTGAGGATTGCTTCTTTGCTACTAGCAGCGACTGCAATCCCTGCCAACACTCCTGTGGTGGATACCAGACTATCTTCTATTCCAAAAAAAGAACTGTGAATATAGTCGGCTGAGAATCTTCGCTTTGATTTCATACTAAGTAGTATAACATATCAAAAACCAGCATAACTAGTTTCGATTTAGGTTCGTAAAACAACAATAATTGCTTTAATAAAGCCAAAAGAAATTATATAGATTATCGATAATATTGAATTAAAATACTTTACAGTGGGTAACTGTGGGTACTATAATAGTCTTAGTGGGTAAAAGTGGGTAACAAAAAGAAATTATATGGATTACTTCGAAAGAAAACTAGATGATAAAAACCGACTTACAATACCCTCGCAACTAAGAGAAGAATTCGGGAATAGCGTGGTAATCACACCAGGGTTCAAAGACTATCTGCATCTATATCCAGAGAGTGTCTGGAACGATGAGATGGAGTCTGCCTTGCAGGGTGATATTCTCGATGAGAAAACAGCCGATCTCAATGTACGTTTTCGAGCTGGCAAATCAATTGCCACTCTCGATGACAAGCAAGGTCGGATTACTCTTGAAGCTCATCACATGAAGCTTTTGGATGGCAGCAAAGAAGTTGTTGCAGTCAGGGCTGGAAAATACTTCCGTCTAAGTCCTAAATAGCTACATGTGATGGTCTTTAAAAGACAATTGCTCTTTAATAAAAAAATAAAAACAAAAAAGATAAAACAAAAATCAAAGTTAACTATTTGGCAGTCAGTACGCGTTTACTGGAGGGTGACGCGTAAAATAATACTCTTGTACATACATGCAACAAAAAACTCCACCTCACAAACTATCTCTACAAATCAAGGACTTATCAAAGTCCTTGCCACACAGTTTATTTAACAACTTAAATAAACAAAGATTAAAAAAACAAAAACAAAAAACAAATAACTGGCTGCTGAATAGGTAACCTTGACATGAAAAAACACATACCAGTTTTATTGAATGAATTGATAGAAATATTAAAGCCAAGCAAAGGTCAACGATTTGCGGATTTAACCGCAGGATACGGTGGCCATAGCAAGGCTTTAATAGATGAAGTAAGCAGCTCGGGATACGGCTATTTGATTGACAGAGACTTACAAGCCGTAGACCATCTCAAGAAGCAGTTCAAATTATATAATAATATTAAGATTGAACATGCCGACTTTGGTAAGCTTGATTGGGATAAAGATATTCCTTACGTGGATATTATTCTAGCTGATATAGGTGTTAGCTCACCACAATTAGATGATCCTACTAGAGGATTTAGCTTCCAATCAGAGTCAAAGCTAGATATGCGTATGGATAGTTCACAAGAACTTAGCGCCTATGAAGTAGTAAATACATATAGCGAAAAGGACTTGGCTGACATATTTTATAAATATTCCGAAGAACACCAGAGTAGAAGAATAGCAAAAGCAATAGTCAGCAGACGCAAGCAAAAAACCATCGACACCACAACCGAATTAGCTGAGCTAATATCACAGACAATTCATAAGACTGGCAAAATGCATCCTGCTACCAAGTGCTTCCAAGCCATTAGAATTGAAGTCAACAATGAGCTGGGTTCGCTAGCTAAATTACTAGAAAATGCTCCAGATCGTCTCAACATTGGCGGTAAGCTAGCCATTATTAGCTTTCACTCGCTAGAGGATCGCATGGTCAAACAAGCGTTCAATACTCTATGTACACCAGAGAGGGATGAATTTGGACAAAATGTGTCAGAACCGAGATATTTAAAAGTTACCAAAAAGCCTATAATGGGCTCTGAATACGATAAATCAAATCCACGTGCAAGAAGTGCCAAACTTCGAGTCGTCGAGAAAATAAATTAAACAAAAACAAAAGGAGGGTTAGCAATGACCTTAGCAATCAAAAACGAAAGTCCACGAGCTAGAAAACTAAAAGTTCGCGTAATCAAAGTAAGATAAATTAATTTTAGTTTCTTAAAGCTTTAGTAAACTACAAAAAACAAAAACAAAAACAAAAACAATAAAACAAAAAGGAGAAAAATGTCATCAGCCACCGCAACACTCAGAAGAAACCAAAATATTACACGAAATAGATTAGAGTTTCAAACAGGTCCAATTACTGCTGGAGTTATGCTGCTTGCGCTAGTAATAATATTGTCCTTATTGTATCTCAACCAAGTAACCAAAACATCACTGTACAATTATAAGATATCAAATCTTCAAAATACTCAAACTAAGCTAGAAACAGAAAAACAAAACTTGCAAATCGAAGCCGCAAGAGCACAGTCGATTGCTGAGAGTAAATCAAAAGCAGCTAGCGCAGGATTGGTAAAAACAGATACAGTATCATTCGTACAAGGTCGTTAGTTGCGACTCGTTTTCAGTATTATACAAATACTTACATTTAAGGTTATCTATAAGTTAAAATAGTATTGAGAAAGGACCACAATGCATACCCAAACAAAAGATAGTTGGCGGCTATATACACTTGTAATACTATTTATCTTTTTTTGGCTAATTGTATTTGCAAGACTTATTCATATTCAGGTTTTTCAGGCCAAAAAATATGCAGCCAAGGCCTCAATACAACAATCTAGGAAATTCGAGATACCTGCCTCGAGAGGTTTAGTATACGTCAAGGATTCACAAGAACTTTATCCTATAGCTCTTAATAATAAGGTATATACTTTGGCGGTCGATCCTAAGTTCATAAAAGATGCAGATAAAACTGCTCAAAAACTCAATGAAATTATCAATACTAATCAAGATGAGATTAAAAATCAACTCACCAAGGAAAGTAGATATATCGAAATCAACAAGTCAATAAATACCGATCAAGCAGAAAAAATTAAATCATTTGCATTGCCTGGTGTAATTCTTATTGAAAGAGCTAGCAGATTCTATCCAGAAGGATCATTATTTTCACATGTCTTGGGCTATGTAAATGACGATGGAAAAGGTCAATACGGATTTGAACAATTCAATGACGATTCCATGGGGGGAACAAACGGTCAATACAACACAGCAACTGATGCTCTTGGTGTGCCGATAAGAAGCGCCGATAATACTATTAGTGAACCGGTGGCTGGTAAGGATTATGTATTGACACTAGATAGGGGATTACAGTCTGTGGCACAAGAAGCTCTTAAGCAAGCAATAGAATCAAATAGGGCAGAATCAGGGAGTATTTTGGTAATGGACGTCAAGACGGGTGCTATTAAGGCAATGGTTAATTATCCTGATTATGATCCCAATCATTTCAGGCAAGTTAAAGATTATAAGGTTTTTTCTAATTCAGCAGTATCAAGTCTATTTGAGCCAGGTAGCGGTTTTAAGGTCATAACAATGGCTGCTGGTCTTGATTCCGGTAAGGTTAGACCCAACACTACCTTCAATGATACCGGAGAAGTAAAGGTAGGCGATAAGGTAATAAAAAATGCTGAAAATCACAAGTTTGGTATCTCTACTATGACTGATGTAATACAAAAGTCACTCAATACTGGCGTAGTCTTTGTATTACAGTCTCTAGGAGGTACGGCTGGCAAAATTACTCCAGAGGGAAAGCAGTCTTTTTTTAGCTATATTGAGAAGTTTGGGTTCGGTAAAATTACTGGAATTGAACAAGCAGGTGAGGTAAGTAGCAAGGTAAAACAACCTAGTACTTACGATGTGGACTATGCCAATATGAGCTTTGGACAGGGAATATCTGTCAATTCTCTTCAACTACTGACAGCTGTTGGGGCGGTTGCCAATAAAGGTATTCTTATGAAGCCTTATCTAGTAGATGGTGAGCTACAGGCAGACCAGACGATCAAAAAAACCCAACCACAGGTGGTGCGGGCTGTAATGAGCCCAGAATCTGCAGCTGAATTATCTCAGATAATGACTCAGGTAGTCGAGCAAGGTTCAGGATATCTTACCAAGATGAAAGGTTACAAGATTGCAGGTAAGACCGGTACTGCTCAGGTACCAAGAGCCGACGGCAAAGGATATGAGGACAATAAGAATATCGGAAGTTTTGTTGGTTTTGCGCCTGCCGATGATCCCAAATTTGTCATGCTGGTTAGGGTCGATTATCCGAAAACTGAAGGATTCGCCGAGAAGACTGCAGTGCCGGCTTTTGCTACAGTAGCAAAAGAATTGATGCGCTATTATCAAATCCCACCCAGTGTAAATTAGTAATAAATCTGATAGAATAAGCAATATATTATGTTTGAAACAACCATCAATACAGAACTGACCCACATCCTTTTGCAGGGATTTGTATGCTTTGTATTGGCCATGCTTCTAACACCACTCTATACATATTTTGCTTTTAAGCTTAAACTTTGGAAACAAATTCGAGATACTTCAACTACAGGAGAAAAAGCTCCGGTATTTCACAAGCTTCATGCTGCCAAACACAAAAGGCATATACCTACTATGGCAGGAATCATAGCTGTAGTATCTATTACTATAACGATGTTAATGATGAACTGGACTAGATCACAAACATACCTTCCGGTATTTGGTCTAGTTGCTGCTGGTGCAGTAGGTTTACTCGATGATTTTATTAATATTAGAGGCAGTGGTAAGGGTGTAGCTGGACTCAGGTCATCTCTGAAATTCTTCTTAATACTTGCAGTTGCTCTGGTTGGAGCATTGTATTTCTTTTATAAGCTCGGTTATAGTCAGATTCATGTACCGGCAGTAGGCAACTTTGATATCGGATTGCTCTACATACCATTGTTTGTTCTAGTGGTTATTTCTACTGCCAATGCCGTAAATATTGCCGACGGATTAGATGGATTGTCTGGTGGTTTGCTGGCAAGTGCGTTTGGTGCATATAGTGTGATCGCATTTGCGCAAGGCAATTATGGCATAGCAGGATTTTGTTTGGCAGTTGTAGGAGCAGTTCTGAGTTATACTTGGTTCAATATATTTCCAGCACGATTCTTTATGGGCGATATTGGTTCGTTTGCTTTGGGTACATCACTGGGAATAGTAGCTATGCTAACTAATACAGTTTTCTTGTTACCGATTATCGGAGCGGTTTTTGTTGTTGAGGCTGGATCAAGTGTAGTGCAGATATTTTCCAAAAAAGTATTCAAGCGCAAGATTTTTTTATCTGCACCAATCCACCATCATTTCGAAGCCATAGGTTGGCCAGAGACAAAGGTCACTATGAGATTCTGGATAATTGGAGCGGTATGCGCTGTATTTGGGATTCTACTCGGGCTAATCACTAGAATTTAAATCATGGAAAATAAAAACAAAATTAACAAACCTCGTTTCGCAATTGCACACAAACCAGATTATATAATTTCTATTCTAGTATTAACCCTGATAGTGATCGGTCTAATTATGATATATTCTACGGGATGGATTACGGTGCTAAAACAGACAGGTGGGAGTAGTGATAGAAATAGTTTTTTTTATAATCAACTTTTGAGTTTCGGATTGGGATTGACAGGTTGGTATATTGCAAGCAAAAAATTACATTACAGCATCTGGCAAAAATATGCTAGTTTTATATTCTACGGCTCTTTAGCAATGATGTTTTTAGTGTTAGTACCAGGTATAGCCGTGACTGTAAATGGAGCATCTAGGTGGGTCCACATCGGACCTATCAATTTTCAGCCAGTAGAGTTTTTCAAACTTGGTACTATACTATTTGTAGCAGCCTGGATAGAAAAAAATAGAACAAAACTAAATAAGCCTGTCGAGGGCTTGATACCAATTATTATTATCTTAATCATTACTATGTCTTTAGTAGTAATATTACAAAAAGATATGGGCTCAGCTTCTGTATTAGCCGCTGCAATATTTACTATGTATTTTATATCTGGAGTATCTATGCGGATTTTTATCATGGCAGTTGGATTTATGATTGCTTCAGCATCAGTATTGATTGCAAGCTCTAGTTATAGATTGGCTAGATATATGACTTTTTTAAATCATACCGAAGACCCAACTGGCTCCGGATATCATATCAACCAAGCTTTGATTGCTTTAGGTTCGGGGGGCATTCTCGGAAGAGGTCTAGGTAAGAGTCTTCAGGCATATGGTTATTTGCCAGAAGCTACAAATGACTCAATATTTGCAATCATTGGTGAGGAATTTGGTCTTATAGGTTGCGGAATAGTAATAGCAATAATATTAATGCTGATATGGAGAGGCTATCGAATTGTACGAGATGCGCCAGATGATTTTGCCAAGCTTTTAGCATGCGGACTGGTAGCTTGGATTGGGTTCCAATCATTTTTCAATATTTCTGCTATGCTTGGTATAATACCTTTAACCGGAATAACTTTGCCATTTATTAGTTATGGGGGTACTAGTCTGATGGCATCATTATTTGGTATAGGTATTTTGCAAAATATTTCACGCTATACGAAAGGAGATCTACCGGATGAAAATCGTGGTTTGCGGCGGCGGCACAGCCGGGCACATAACACCAATACTAGCGATAGTAGACGCCCTGCGCGCTCATGATGAGTCGACAGATATTCTTTACATAGGCAGTGGCAATAGTCTAGAAAGAGATTTAGTAAAGAAATACAATTTGAGCTACAAGCATGTAGCTAGTGGCAAGTATCGTCGTTATAGACGTGGATGGAAAAAAGAAATAACAGACATTCACACCAATAAAAAAAATGCCGTTGATGCATATAGATTTACAAAAGGGTATTTCCAGGCCAATCGCATACTTCGCAGCTTCAAACCTGATGTAGTTTTCACAAAAGGTGGTTATGTAACAGTTCCAGTTGGCTTAGCTGCTTCTAGGCTTAAAATACCGCTCATCATACATGATTCAGATACAGTTTTTGGTATGTCTACTCGGATATTAGCTCCTCGTGCAAAAACTATTGCAACCGGATTTCCGGAAAGTGTATTTTCAGATACCCCATACAAAGATAAAATAGTCTTTACTGGAAACCCAGTACGCAAAGAATTACTTAGCGGTAGTCTAACCCGTGCCAAGCAGACATTCAAGTTTGACTCCAATAAGCCTGTTGTACTTATTTTCGCTGGATCTCAGGGCGCAGCTGCAATAAATGAAGTCGTTTTCCAAGGGCTAGAGATAATTTTGAAAAATTATAATGTAATTCACCATACTGGTGAGAATGATATTGAGCAAGCGAGAGTACTTGCACACAAATTACCAGATACTTTGCAAGGCAGTTATAAACCATTTGATTTCTTGGCATCCGAGCTTTCTGATGCACTATTTTATGCAGATATTGTGATTGGTAGAGCAGGAGCCAATTCTATTGCAGAAATTGCCGCACACTCTAAGTCTGCTATTCTCATACCTAGTCCTTATGCTGCAAATAATCATCAGCAAAAAAATGCTGAAGTATTAGAACGAATGGGTGCCGCTAGAATATTGCAACAGGACGATTTAAGTCCTATACGATTATTATCTGAGATTGATAAAGTTCTTACTAATCCGGATGTTAAAAAATACCTACAGCGTTCCATACATGAATTATGGATATCTGATTCCGCATCACGAATAGCGAACTTAATAATACGAACCAAGCAAAAGGGCATAGATGGCTGAACGAAGAGTTGTAAATCGCAGAAGCAAGTTAGATAGTAATACTGAAAGTCCGGTTGGTAAAACCCAAAAAGCTCATTTCAAAACCAGAAGACTACTCAGGCCAATTATGCTAATTATATTTATTTTAATAAGCTCATATGCTGTTCTAGCGTCTAATATGCTTAAGATAGGCAAAATAGAAATCGAGGGTAATCAAACTATCGACAAAGCTGACGTGATTTCACAGGTAGAATCAATAATTACTGGTTCAAGCATTAGCCAAAACATCATATTTGTACCAACCGGTAGCATAGAAAAACAGTTAAAAAAAGATAATTATCAGATTGCTGACTTGAGAGTTTCGAGAATACCTTTTAATACTATTAAAATAACAATAACCGAACAAAAACCGAGCATTCTTTGGAGATCTGGAAATAATTTATCAATAATTACTGAAAATGGTAGGGGGTTTATAGGAGAACCTAATGATGAACTCAAGAAAAATTTACCAATAGTAGAGGACTTATCAAATCTGCCAGTCAAAGAAGGGGACAAAGTTGTCTCGCAAGAGTTCGTCAGATTTATAAATGATGTGTATTCAATTCTTCCACAGAACGGCATACCTATCACAAATACCCAGATAGAGGAGACTACTACAGAAATTAATGTAATCACCAAGGAAGGTTACAGGATACGATTTGATACTACTAGATTATTTACCGAACAGTTGTCGGATCTCAAGGCTGTAATAGATAGCCTCAAGCAACAGGGTAAAAAGCCTACACAATATATAGATCTGCGTATAAATGGCAAAGTATTCTATAAATAATTTACTACTAAATAGGGGAAGGCATCGAGTAATAGTGTGAGAATAGAGTTGTTAGAATAGAGTAGTGCTAATTACAACATCGTAATATATTCTGTGAAACATTAGTTGTGGATAACTCTATTACTAAACAAATTCAGAATATTAAAAAAAGTTTTTAATTTCATGTATAATATCTATAAGTTCGGTTTTTGTTTTTATACTTTTTATCAATAGTGGGATAGATTATTAGTATTAGTCCTTTAAGTTTTACTTACTAGTTTTTCAGGATACAAAAAAGAGTAGATAGCGATTAAAATAATTAAATTCAATTATTTGTAGGTATATAGATAATGTACTAAATAATGCGCAAAATAAACATTGTGCGACACTAATATTATTACATCTAAGTCGACTATTTATACCCATTATATATACTCAATACATTCATAAAAGCCCTTTGAGCTATTAAGAGCCCTGAATAAGACGAGAATATTTAGATACCAACGTATTTAATCTTATTAATTTTAATCTTGAAAATTTTTTAATCATCAATAAAACTATAAACGAAAAGATATATCGAGTCCCAGTAAAAGTCTTATATTATATATTATAATTTTATCTTTTCAGTAGCTATATATAATTACTTGATGGGATACAGTACAATAGGCATCAAAACAACTTTCATAACGCTTCTAGTTCGTTGTGATGTGTTTTTCAGTGCATTGGGTAATTGTATACCACTAAGATATATTTGTTTAATATGTGCTAATTATTCAATATGATAAATAATCTATTTATTACTATTGTTATTGTTTCGATTTCTATTTCTGTTGTTTTTGTGTCTATTTTTATTATTTTGTCCACCAGAACGATTGTTGGAATTTGAATTCTTTTTAACAAACTCACTATACTTCTTTGGCTCTGCTCCACTTACTCTGAGGCTGGGGTGGGAATTATTGTTATTTACATTATTTTTTGGCTGTTCGGTATTTGTACTTTCTGTGTTCTGAGTACTCCCCTGCTCTGATTTGTCATTGTTCATACCACTCCATCGTTCTATTTCGGCTTCTACCTCAGCTTTAGCAGAGGCATACTTTTGACGACTTTGCTCAATAATTCTAGGGCTCTGATCGTTTGGTGGCTGAGGCATTATAAGAGTTTTTGCTGAAAACGGAAGGCTGGTCTGACCATCTATACTCATTGAAACATAAATATTTTGTTTATCTAGATTGACCAGATCAAGCGGTTCAAACACTGGTTCAAAATACTTGGCAAGATAATTTGCATCGTCAGCTCCGATTCGGAAGCTTACCATACTACCTACGTTACCAAACACAGCATCACGTACTTCTTCAGGCATCTGAGCGATATATTGATTGGCCACTGTGAGATATAGTCCATACTTACGTGCTTCAGACAAGATTACTGCAAAGCTTTCTGTAGCAAAATTCTGAAATTCGTCTACATAAAGATAGAAAGGTATTCTATCCTCGATATTTGGAATATCCGCCCTACTCATTGCATCTAACTGTATCTTAGTAATAATAAGACTACCCAATATTGAAGCATTATCTTCGCCTATCTTACCCCGAGATAGATCAACGATAAGTATCTTGCCTTCATCCATTATTTTACGAATATTGAACGAACTTTTTTCTTGTCCTAGTACATTCCGTATTAGAGGGTTAGCAGTAAACGCACCAACCTTATTTAGAACTGGAGCAACAGCTTCTGATGCAAATTTTTCGTTCCAGCTTGCAAATTCATTGATCCAAAAAGCCTTTACTACAGGGTCTTTAACGTTTGCGATGATTTCATTGCGATATTTTTTATCAGTAAGCATGCGTACTATTCCTAAGAGTGTAGTATTTGGGGTCTCAAGTAATGCGAGTAATGTATAGCGCAATATGTGCTCTAATCGTGGTCCCCAGCTATCTCCAAACATTTTCTTTAGTACACCTACTATTTCGGAGGCAACGTTGTTTCTGCGATTTGCATCAGTTACTTCCATGGGATTAAAAGCAACCGGGAAATCTCCATCAGCAGGATTGAAATATACTACGTCATTGATACGATGCTCAGGGATAAACCGCATGATATCTTGTGCATAATCCCCGTGTGGATCTACTACTGCAAAGCCTTTATTGTGGAATACATCTGATAGAGTTAATAAGTTGAGCAGGAATGACTTACCCACGCCGGATTTACCTATTATATAAAGATGACGCATACGATCTTCGCGTTTGATGCCAAATTTTATATTGCTTTGTCTAAATGTTGTAGTACCAAACAAACTTAAGTTTTCGGCTGGAGTGTTGGATGGAATAGGTAAGTTACTTGGGGGCTGTCCTACTTTGGTACTAGTATATGCAACCCCAGGTGTTTCCACGCTAGTGTGCGGTAAGTGGTAAAGACTGGCCATCTCTTCGATATTGAGTACATATCCTGCATCTTCAAATTTACGTTCTCGGTATTCTTTTAAAGCCTCTTCCCCGGTTGTCACTCCCGTATTAGTGAACCCATTGAGATTGATTGTGTTAAATTGCTTGAACCCACCAACCAGTGCTTGTATTCTTTGCTTAGCAATCATCTCATTATCGCCCACATAAATAGCTCTGATTTTCATAGCGTAACCAAGCTTTTGAGCTTTGGTCTCTATAGCAGTGTTGATAGTTGTTTGTCCGGGAGAGAGTTCTGGTTTTGAGCCCGGCTTGGCATTTGCGGCTTCTACTGACGGAGGAACAGCGAGTGCCCTGGCGGCAAATAGTGGTGCGCGTAATGCCTTTTTGCCAAGATTATCGAATGCTCCTTCTTTTTTGCCGTTTACTACCTCATCGATATAAGTAAGGCTCTTGGTATGCCAGCTATCATCAACCGGTTCCATTAGGAACTGTATCCACATCTGTTCTCCTTCAGACATAGACGCTAATACTGTGGTAAGTCCAGCCAATGGGTCTACTTCAAAACTCAAAAACGTACGAATTGGAAATATTTCATCTTTGGTAAGGGTGATTTCTGTTTCAAATATCTTTTTACCACTAAAATCTTGCTGAGTATAGTCATCTGTGACGGTGTTGATTTGTACTGTAGGATATTGTGCGTATATTTGGCTTTCAACGAAATCTTTTAATTCGGTGGGTACCCATACATAAAAATGTATTATTTGATTGATTGATACTATTTCAAAGCTGATATGGTCTTGAAGCTTGGACTCTTCTTGAAGCTCACTGGTAGGTCTTAATATGCCATGAAGGCTAGCGAACATTTGTTCTGCCGATAACTCCTTTTTGTCATTATCTTTAGGGACCACAATATGAATTAGACTATGTTCATTTGATTTATTTCCAGACGCACTAGCTTTGCGATTATTTTTCCAGATTAAATAAATCAGCACAGCGGCAATAATAGTCCATCCCCAGAATTGAAACAAAATGGTACCAAGAACTGTAAATATTGTGCTGAGTAAACTCGAGATAGCGTTCATTGATTAGGTGCCTCTATGTTATTCCCTCTTTTAGTTACTTTACTTTTTTGCTTTTTCGTTTCTGCGGCGTTTATTTGCTTGAGTTACGAAGCCTGGTTTTAGGCTATACATATCGTTTTTATCTTTTACAAATTGTGGTTTTTCTTGAAGATTTAGAGCAATAGTGGTTGTTTTGACCTGACGTCTAGCGAGTACTTTTGTAATGACATCATCTTTGCTAAGTGGAGATTTTTCTTTTAGAATTTCTTCGATAATATCAGCAACCGTTCCTGGATTATATCCCCATTCCCCAAGTGCATATATACCTCTGCCTATAAGAACAAATCGCGCGTCTTTTATTAACTCATTGTGTACTGCTTGAGTTGTGACCTCTTTGGGGTTGGCTTTTAGTTCTGATATCTTGGTTGAAATCTCGCTAAAGTGCATTGGTCGAGCATTTTTCTTAAGTACCAAGTATATTTTATCTCTTATACTTTTTGGATTAACTTCTGGCCAGATACTAAGTCCCCAGATATTGTCTAGATTTGATATTTCAGTACTTGCTAAGGCCAGTTCTTGTAATGCTTCCTTTTTGTGCTTGGGGTCAAGCTTTTTGGTGAACTTATCAAATCGTGAAGGTTTGCCGTTCTCGCTCACAACAGTTACTAGCTGTTCGTGCAGTTTACGGATACCATTTTCGCTATAGACTTCGCTTGAAAAAATTAAATCTGCGTGACCATCGTTCTTGTCTATAAAAGTAAACTTAGGATTGATTTTGATAAGAAAACTAAGATGTGGCTGCATTTTTCCGTCTAGATCAAGCTGGTTCATGAGTGATGCAAAGCCTATAATACCACCTTTGCTATCGGTGATAGCTACAAGGATATCATTGAGCTGGTGATCATGATTAGATTGCTGTTTTATTTTTGTTATGGCAGCCTTTTCAATCTGCCTTACACGTTCCCTTGTGATACCCATATCCTTACCTATTTCTTCAAGGGTTTGAGTGCTTCCAGTAGCTATACCATAACGTCGCAATAAAATATCTCTATCTCTATCTTTTTTCAATAAATTCAAACTATCACGTATAAGATTATCGAGCAGTTTTTTATCTACCGGGTTTGAATTTACTTTCATAAATAATAAATACCTTTTTGATGCTAATTTCTTTTGTTTTACAGATTGTTACAAACAATAAAACTTGTAGTAATTATATCACTTATAACGTCGGAGGTCAACAAATATGACGTAAATTACCAATTATTCACTTATTTTTTAGATTTTTGGCTCAACATCTGTTGTGCGGTTTTCACATCTATTTTTTTAGGATCTGTATCTTTGGGAATTTTTACATTGGTTTTGCCGTCTGTGATATAGGGCCCATATCGACAGTTAAGGATTTGGATTTTGTCCTTTTTAAAATCAGCTATTACTTTCTCGCTATCGGCCTTTTTCTTTTGTTCTATCAACTCTATCGCCTTTTCGAGGGTGATAGAGAATGGATCATCGTCTTTTATTGATACGAATTTGTCATCGAATTTGACATAAGGTCCAAATCTACCGATATTGGTAGATATCTCTTCCCCTTTTGATGTTTTTCCGAGAATTCTAGGTAGTTTGAACATTTCAAGAGCTTTTTCAAGGGTTACATTTTCTATAGTACAATCTTTGGGTAATGGTGCGAATTTAGGCTTGTCTTCATCTTGAACTTCTCCTATCTGTAACATTCCTCCATATCTGCCCAATCTAGCAATCACCGGCTTACCTGACTTTGGATCTTTCCCTAGAATTCTAGCCTGACTTACATCATCAGGGTTTATGTCTTTTGAAGACTTGATGAGCTTATGAAATGGTTTATAAAATTCAGATATCATACTGTTCCATTTCATTTTGCCTTCAGCTATCTTATCAAACTCCTCTTCTGCTTTTACTGTAAACTGATAATCTACAATATCAGCAAAGTATTTAACTAAAAAATCATTTACTATCTTACCTGTATCGGTTGGGAACAATTTGTTTTTTTCAACTCCAAAATTCTCTTGTTCGATACGGTGCATTATCTTGTCATTTTCTAATTCTATTATTTCAACATCTCTTGGGGCACCATCTTTGCTTAATTTTTCTACATATCCACGATATTGAATAGTAGATATTGTTGGCGCGTAAGTACTGGGTCTCCCGATGCCTTCAGATTCTAGTTTTTTTACTAGACTTGCTTCTGTATATCTGGCGGGCGGTTTGTCGTATATAGATTTTGCGGAAATCTTGATTGACTTGAGCTCTTGATCAATAGTCAGTGGAGGCAATAGCGTCTCATCGGTCATCTTTCCATATACTTTTAGGAATCCATCAAATACTATTATCTCCCCTTTCGTTACAAATTCCTTATCATTTTTATTATTTCCTACTACAACAATCGTTCTTTCTGTCTGGGCATCTGACATCTGGGACGCCAAAGCTCTAGCTCTAATTAATTGGTATAGTTTTTGTTGTTTAGAATCATTACTAGCTATCTCGCTTGCAAAATCTGTTGGTCGAATAGCCTCATGGGCTTCTTGGGCCCCGCTTGACTTGGTCTTAAAGCTACGAGTATTGACGTATTGATCACCAAAACTTTCTTTAATCGTTTTTTTAGCATGTTCTATGGCTGTTGTGGATAGATTTAAAGAATCTGTTCTCATGTAGGTGATTTTACCTGATTCATATAGTTTTTGAGCCAATACCATTGTTTGACGAACTGAGAATCCTAGTTTATTGCTTGCAGCTTGTTGTAATGTAGATGTTGTAAATGGTGGGGATGGAGACTTTTTGCCACTCTTTTTATCTAGTGATGCCACATGATATTTAGCTCCTAACAAACTCTGCAAGAACTCCTCTACTTCAGATTTAGTAGAGAGTTTGTTTTTCAACTCTGCAATTATTGTCTCATTGTTATTGGTAGCAAATTCAGCAGTTACCTTGTAGCTTGATTTCGGCTTGAAAGCCTCAATTTCTCTCTCTCTTTCTACAATTATTCGAACTGCAACAGATTGAACTCGACCTGCACTAAGGCCTGAACGACGAATTTTTTTCATCAGTACCGGACTTAATTCATATCCGACTAATCTATCTAATACCCTACGAGCCTGCTGAGCATCGACAAGATTATGATCTACTATGCGTGGGTTGCTGACAGCATCCAACAAAGCCTGTTTGGTAATTTCATGAAACACAATTCGTTTAGTTTTGGTGGAGTCTAGCTTTAGGGCTTTGCATAGATGCCAGCTAATTGCTTCTCCTTCACGGTCTTCATCCGTTGCGAGCCAGACTGTTTTACCCTTAATTGCTTTTTTGAGCGCTGCAATAGTCTTTTTGGATTCGACTGGAATTTCATATGTAGGCTCAAAACTATTCTCAACATCTATATTGAGCCCACTTTTAGGTAGATCTCTGATGTGTCCATAGCTTGAAAGAACCTGGTAGTCTTTACCCAGATATTTTTCGATAGTCTTGGCTTTAGCCGGTGACTCTACTATAAGTAAGTTTTTTGCCATATATTTTCTAAAATGCTAACGTTATTTTTGCAATAATGCAAGTTTAATGCATAAGCTGCAAATAATAACAGTGGTAATACTAACTTGTCAACTCAACAATAAATTAATTTATATTTTTAATTAATTTACCATCCACTGGCCAGCTCCAAGATTTCGAATTTTTCCAGTAATTTCCATTAAGCTCAATATATGTGCTAATTGTTGAGCATCAAATTCACTATGATCTATTATTGATTGCACATTATTGTGTCCATTCTCAATTAGATCTACTATTATCGCCTCTTCTTTACTGGCTGGTGCTACCTTCTTGTTTTTCAATACACTACTCTTTAGTTCTAATTCTGCGAGTACGTCAGTAGCACTTGTGACAAGCTTAGCACCAAGCTTGATTAGATTATTGGGTCCAGCTGAGCGTGGGCTATTGATATTTCCAGGTACTGCCATGACTAGTCTATTATTATTGATAGCAAAATTGGCTGTTATCAAACTACCACTCTTTGCATCTGCTTCTGTAATAATAGTTGCTATAGATAATCCTGCAATGATTCGATTGCGTGCTGGAAAATTAAATCTCTGTGTCTTACTGCCAACAGCATATTCGCTGATAATTGCACCATTATTAGACAATATATTCTTTGCAAGATTTCGATTAGAAGCTGGATAAATAGTGTCTAGCGGAGTTCCTAAGACGGCTACAGCCTTCCCTCCTGCTTCTAGCGCTGCTCTGTGTGCAATTGCATCTATTCCATATGCCAGCCCGCTGACTATACATATTCCGGCACTTGCCAAATCATATGCCAACCGATGAGTCACTTGTTTCCCGTATGCAGAGGGTTTGCGAGTTCCTACAATCGCAACCATAGGAAGATCTGGTATATTACCCAGACAATAAATGATTTTGGGTGGCGATGTTATGGATCCTAATAATTCCGGAAAACCCTTGCTTTTATATGTAATATCTTGTATATTCATATTCTCAGTCTCTTCTGTAGAGCATAAGTATTATTATGATAATCAGTAATTAAGTATTGACAAATAAGCGTAACAGTGATACAATACTCGCGTAAATTAAAAAACGAATAAATACACCCCTTTTCTTAAAAGGGAGTAATCTGCTAGTCGAGGTATTGTCTAAAACTCACCCTCCTTTTAGATTCTCGCTAGCAGATTACTCCCTTTCATCACCACGGTCTAAATATTAATTTTGAGACTGACAAATCCCATGCCTTGGGGGTATGGAAGGGTGTAATAAGCAGATCTGTTCGATTCGTACGGCAGGTCTGCTTTTATATTACTAATCTATTCGTGGCATTGCTAGCATGTAGCATTATAAAAAATGATATTTTTTTAAATAGAGATTGTATCGTGAGATTTTGGATTTTTTAGACAATTTAAAATTACTTCTTGAGTTTTGTCTATTAAAGAACTCAGCTGGTTTTGCTCTTCCCGATTAAAGTCCTTTAATACAAATTTTTCTGCGGATTCTTTTTCTAAATGGGTGTTTTTAATTCCCACGCGAATCCGATAAAAATCACTTCCTATCATCTCGATAATGCTTTTTAAACCATTATGTCCGCCGCTACTTCCTCCCATTCGAGTTCGTACTGTGCCAAACCCCAGGTCTAAGTCATCTGATACCACCCATATATCTTTATTCTCTAACTTATAAAATTGTTTTATTTTTTTAATAGCTATTCCGCTATCGTTCATATAGGTAGAGGGTTTTGCCAATAGGACA
>CAYRNO010000010.1:0-31030 GCA_964425715.1 uncultured Candidatus Saccharibacteria bacterium
CGCCGCCTGGTCCTGTGGCAATTCGCGGAACATGAAATCGCGAATGTTTTTCTCCAGAAAACTCCGCCGCTCTTCGATCACCACCATCGTCCGGCAAAGCCGCGAAAACTCGCGCACCATTTCCACGTCCACCTAGTAGCTCCAAGTCTAGTAGCCCCAAATATCTCCACAAGTAATAGAAACCCAACCATTGTTATATATAACAAATTGCTATAGTTTCTCAGCACATTATAATCAATACGAGAAACTATCCAGAATATAAATAATCCAACTCCAACATAAATAATCTGCCTACTGGTATCGAGCTGATTTGCGGTAGATCCTACTTTTAGCCCAGAGGAATACAATACTATTAAACCAAGGAGTATTAACAGTGCGGTCGCGGCGAGCAATATAGCATCAAATCTTCGAAATTGAAGCAGTACCTTGTTCTGCACTTAGGCGGCCTTTTTTAGACTTATTGTTAGTTTGTGACCTTCGATCTCTATATTTGTTTTATATTTATATTCATCACTATCTTGGCTCATTGTTGTAGCTAATACTTCTTTTTTTATCATTTCTGAATTATCACTAATTGCTTTTTGGAGACTATCGTCTGAGGTATATAATATCAACTCTATTCGATTTTCCACATCAAGACCAGCATCTTTTCTAGCCTGCTGTACATTGCGAATCACCTCACGAGCTAAGCCTTCATTTTTCAAAGTTGGAGTTATTTTTGTATCCAGTTTAATATCTTGTACTTTGGAGTTTTCTACTATTACTTTTTTGACATTTAGCTCTTCTCCAATAATATCTTTTAACTGCTCACTGAGCTCTTGTGGAGCGTAAATAGTACCGCTAGCCAGAGGTTGTCGAACCTTTAATTGCTTTTCTGAACGCATTCTTAAACCTTCCGTCACACATACTCGGGCTGTATCCATCTCATTTTCGAGCTTACTATAAACCAGGTCTTTTTGAACAGTTGGATATTTTTGAAGATGAACTGAATCATCTACTGAGACAAGTTTGGCATAAATATCTTCACTCATAAATGGAGTGAATGGAGCCATAAGCTTGGTGAGTTCAGTTAAGGTATAGTATAGAGTATGATAAGCCTGAGTCTTATCATCATTCTCACTCTTCCAGAATCTCTTTCTACTCCTGCGCACATACCAATTACTAAGACCATCTATAAATTCATAGATTGGTCTAGTAGCATGCATAAGATTATACTCATCCATATTCTTGCTAATATCATCGATTAAACCTTGAAGCTTAGAGAGTATCCATTGATCCAAAATATTTACTGGTTCTGGTACATTATCATTTGACTCCCATTTGTCGACTTCAGCATACATAAGGAAGAAATCTAGCACATTATAGACCATACTCAGCTTTCGGCCTACGGCAGCAACATCCTTATTATCAAGATTAATATCTTCACCCAGCACCACAGGAGATGTCAAAAAGAAGAATCTAAACGCATCAGCACCTGTTTGGTTCATTAACTCTAATGGATCAGTGTAGTTATTGAGTTTTTTACTCATCTTCTTGCCATCACTTGCGTTGATAAACCCGGTACAGATTAGGTTTTTGAAGGGTGCTTTGCCAAATAAACCTACATTGACAGCCATCAACGAATAGAACCATCCACGAGTTTGATCTATAGCTTCTGTAATAAAGTCTGCTGGAAAACTTTCCTCAAATTTCGCTTGATTTTCAAAAGGGTAGTGGAATTGAGCAAATGGCATGGATCCACTTTCAAACCAACAATCCAGCACCTTTCCAATATGTCGCATTGTTACACCATCACAATCAAATTCTACCTTCATGACATTTGGCAAATGATAATCATCTAGGGATTTACCTGTAAGATCCTGGAACTCTTGATAAGATCCAATTACCTTGATTACTTCAGTTCCATCAGGTCGCTCACCCTTCCATACTGGTATTGGCGTAGCCCAATATCGATCTCTTGATAGATTCCAGTCAGGGGCTGAATCTATAATATTCTCAAATCGCCCATCTCTAATCTTGGATGGCACCCATTTGGTTTGATGAGTCTGCTCCAACATCTCAGTCTTTTGACCTTGAATATCCATAAACCAACTTGGATGCGCTCGATACATCAGCTTACCTCCACAACGATGACAGTGCGGATAGTCATGCTTGATGTACTCTACCTTGAATGCTTTTCCTTCTTCTACCAATGTTTTTGCAATCTCTTTATTGACTTCCCAGATGTCTTTGCCTAGCCAGCGTCCAGAGGTGTAGTGCCCATTTTCGTCTACTATTGATACCAACGGCACTCCTTCAGCATGGCACAATTCATAATCTTCTTCGCCATAAGCAGGAGCTTCGTGGGCTATACCCGTACCATCTAGTGCAGTCACGAAGTCTGCTCCAAGTATCCTATGTGCGTCCGATCCGTGATTTTCAAACAAGGGATGATAATGCTTACCGACCAACTCTTCCCCTCTAATAGTTCTCAATATTTTATAGTCCAATGGCTGATGTTTTTCATCTGTAAATACCTTTTGGACTGTTTCGGAAGCAACGTATATTTTTTTACCATCAAACTCGACTAGAGAATATTCAATACTTGGATTGATGGCAATAGCGACATTGGCTGGTAATGTCCAGGGAGTAGTGGTCCATGCCATCAGGTATTCATCACTATCTTCAAGTTGAAAATAAACATATACACTTGGGTCAGTGTCTTCTTGATAACTATTCTCCATTGCGACTTCGGACTTTGAGATAGGGGTAGCATCTTTGGTACAATATATCAGAATTTTTTCACCATCATATATTTTTCCATCATCATATAGCTTTTTAAATGCCCACCAAACACTCTCCATGTATTCCTTGTCCATTGTTTTATAAGCACCCTTAAATTCTACCCATCGCCCGAGCCTGTCGATAGTATCTTCCCACTCAGTGCCGGTCTTGACCATCGATGCCCTGCAGGCTTTTACATATTCTTCGATACTTATTTTGGTACCTATCTCTTTCTTATTCTTGATACCAAGTTGATTTTCTACAAAAACTTCTGCAGGTAAGCCATGACAGTCCCATCCCCAACGTCTCTCTACTCTTTTGCCCTGCATAGTCTGATATCGAGCCACAGTATCTTTGACGGTAGAAATAAGTAAGTGACCATGATGCGGTGTACCTGTAAGAAAAGGTGGTCCATCATAAAAAACAAAAGCATTATCCTTAGAATTCTGCGCAATTGATTGCTTGAATGTACCATCCTTTGCCCACTTAGCAATTATTTCATTTTCATATTCACTTGGTTTTTGCTTGACGCGATTTTTAAACTTCATATCATCCTTAATTATAATACAAAACCCTATAGATTTTGCAGGAAACCGTTTTATAACGGTCGGTACCATCCTGCTTCCATAGGGTATGGCGCTTGATTTATACGATTACGCTCGTAATATGCGTCGGGTTCTACTAATATCTTGTAAGACTATTCTTCCCGCTGCTTCATAGCTGATAACTACTTATCCTGTAAATTAGTAAATACAGAAGTGCATTTAGTGTCATTTACTATCTAATTATACCTTATTTCAATATATTTAATCAAACAAATCCAACAGCATTTGATATCTGATCTACTCTAGGGAGATCTTTTTGCCAAATACTTACCGCCTTGCCATCATCTTGGCAAACCACTATAGCAGGGGTTTGCATTAATCCGTATAGATTATATATGTCTTGATTCTCTTTCTTCGTTAGATCAAGTATTTCAAATTTAATACCATTCTCCGACATATCACTAAATAGTTCTGCCAATTCTTCATCTTTGTATTGATCCTCGTTAATAAGCACAAGCGTCTTCATATATTGTATTATATTCTATCAAATGATCAAATATAATACAATTACTCACTTTTTGTTTTTGCTTTACTAGAAACATTTATTTATATTATTGTACTTTTAATTTATTCTTTTTTGTTTTTTCATATTGTTAAGTTCACGCTCAAAACTCTTAATATCAGCAAAACTTCTATACACACTTGCAAATCTAACATATGCCACTGCATCTATCTTCATCAATTCATCCATCACTATTTCCCCCAACTTCGAACTGATGATTTCAGAATCTGGAAAAGATTGTATCGTCTGCTCTATTCTAGAGATCATTAGTTCAATTTGATCTACAGGAATAGGTCTTTTCTCGAATGCACGATATATACCCCGTGCCAATTTGTCTCTTTCATACGGTTCTCTATTGCCATTTTTCTTGACAATAATTACGTGTTTGAGTTCTACCCTCTCGTAAGTTGTAAAACGACTCTCACAGGACTGACAATGTCTTCTACGTCTAACTGCAATACCATCATCTACTTCTCTAGATTCGAGGACTCGATTATCTTCTGATCCGCAAGTAGGACATCGCATAGTAGCTCTTTATGTTGTTAAATTAACTTATTATAATTTTCTTTTGATAAAAGCTGGCATCGAATCATCGTCAGAATCATCTATTCTTTCGGAGATCTTTGCGCCTTTTCTCAAGAATGCCGGTTTATCTAGATCGTCTTCATCGATTTCAAACTGAGACGATACAGTCTCTACTATTGGTTCGGACTTATCAAGTGGTTGTTTTTTAGATTCTTCATCTAGAGTCTCTTGATCTATATCAAATCCGATAACTTCTTCATCAGGATGAATTTCTTCAGATTCAAGTGGAATATTCTCTGGTTCTGCTTTGACCAATGGATCATTATTGTCTTCTACTACAGCATTTGTTGATTCGGTTTTAAGAAATGGCGTAGACTCTGGTTCATGAATAGGTTCATTGTGTAAAAAATCATCATTGGGTTCATTGACTACACCAAATGTACCGAATCCCGTAGCCACTTTCTTTCTGTCTCCATCAAATCCTGTAGCCACTAGAGTCACTCTGATTTCGCCAGTCATATTTTCATCTATAACTGTACCGAATATAATATTTGCTTCTGGGTCTACGGAGTCGTGTATCAGCTTGGATGCTTCTTCTACTTCGTGCATTCCCATATCTTTACCACCAGTGAAATTAATAAGCACTCCTCTGGCTCCAGTAATAGATACTTCCAGAAGCGGTGAATCTATTGCTTGTTTTACTGCATCGATTGCTCTATTGTCACCTTGGCCTTGACCAATACCCATCAGTGCACTTCCGGCATCTTGCATAATAGTCTTTACATCTGCAAAATCAAGGTTCATATTGCCATTAACAGTTACCAGATCAGCAATACCTTGAACGCCTTGCTTCAAGACATCATCCACTATACCAAATGCATCAAGTAGGGATGTTTTACGATCAATTATCTGTAATATTCTATCATTAGGGATAATTATTAGCGTATCGACCTTATCTTTTATCTCCTCGATACCCTGTTCACATATTTTTCTCCTTCTCTCCCCCTCAAAAGAAAAGGGTTTTGTAACAACCGCAACCGTAAGGGCTCCTATTTCCTTAGCGATTCTTGCTACTATTGGTGTGGCGCCAGAACCCGTGCCGCCTCCTAGCCCGGTAGTAATAAAGACCATATCGGTATTTTTCAGTGCATCATAAATTTCTGATTCTGATTCTTCGGCAGCCATTCTACCAACTTCTGGATTGGCGCCAGCACCCAATCCCCTAGTTGCTTCTTTGCCGATGTGTACTTTTTTATTGGCTTGAGAGTGATGCAAAGCTTGGGCGTCAGTATTAATAGCAACAAAATCAATGCCACGTAGCTTTGATTGAATCATTCTATTTAATGCGTTTCCACCTCCTCCACCAATGCCGACCACTTTGATTCGTGCAAAGGTTTCGATATCGGGAAGTATTTCTGCCATTTATACCTCTTTATAGACTTAAGACTAAATTGGGATTATTTCTAAAACTGGTAGGCTCTATGAGATCGTCCTACCAGATAGGATTTGCATCCTTGCCACACACTCTTGACTAGCAAGAGTTACTACTAGTATAAGCCATAGTGCGTTGTAAATACAATATATTTATTCGACTTTTTTTATTTAATGCTTAAGTTTATAAATGTGTTCATAATAATAAATTATTTATTCAAAAAAAATGACATTTCTGTCATTAATAAATATATTAATTTTAAAATAATTTAAGGGATTAGACCTTTTACAATAGACTTCACTTTAGAAAACAAACCATTGGCTACTTTTATACCTTTGTATTTTGACTTTTCAGGTGGTGAATCCATATCCGAGAGCATCAATCCTATGACAGAAGAGTAAGCTGGATCAGAAATTTTTTCAGATATCCCACTATAACCAGTAGGTCTTCCGAGTTGAACAGGCACTGAAAGGTTATTTCGTGCAAAATTAGTTATCTCTGGCATATTAGCACCTCCACCGGTCAATATCACTCCAGCACCTAGATTAGATGGAGTTTTAACGGCTTTATGAAGTTCGTCAGATATCATAGCAAATATTTCTTCTAGTCGAGAAGATACTATCGTATCAATATCTACTTGATAAACATTACCAGCTGCCCCATATTGCTCAAGATTTATTTTCTTATTTGTCTTGGCTCGAGGCTTGGAAGCTATAGAATGATCTACTTTGAGTTTCTCTGCTACTTCAGGGGTAATTCTAAGTCCATAGACCAAATCTTTGGTAATATGAGAAGACCCCAATGGAAGTATACTAGTATAACTAATAACGCCTTTTTGATACACTGCGATACCGGTAGTTTCAGCACCGAGATGTACCACAGCTACCCCATGTTCTTTCTTTTGCTTATCTAGAAGCGCTCTTGCGGCGGATATAGGAGTAGGTATCTGCTGATCTATAGCAATTCCTGATCTAAATATTGCATTTTGAAGATTCTTGATTGCCGGAGTGGATGCAGTAATAATATGAGCTTCCAGTTCCAACTTCATACCATTCATGCCGATCGGTTCTTCTACATCACGATGATCGTCCACGCTATATGTTTTAGGGATAATCGATACTATTTGTCTATTTGCTTCTAGATTGATTCCGCTTACTACATCTTCAACTCTTGCCAGGTCTTCGACCCCTATCTCATGATCGGCTCTTGCTACAGCAATCACACCATTGGTATTGAGGCTTTGTAGATGAGAACCGTCAATATTGATACTAGCTCTATCAATTGCTACTCCACTCATTCGTTCGGCCTCCTCAAGTGCTGCCGTGATAGCACTAACTGTTTCTTCTACATCGGTTACAACCCCTCTTTTTATGCCGTTTACCTTGGAACTCCCAATACCGATAATACTTGGGGTCGCCAAGTCAGTCTGATGTAGACCTACCACACAGATTATATTGCTAGACCCTATATCTAGCCCTACGAATGTAGCTTCATGTTTTTGTGCTGCCATATGTATAAATTATAACAAACCTACGTAAGGAATGCACAGATTTAAAACTTTTATGCAGTCAATATTTCTGCTCCGTCCTGAGCAATGAGTATTGTGTGTTCAAACTGTGCAGACATAGAGTTGTCACTGGTTATATATGTCCAGCCATCTCCTGCCAAATAAGTTTCGTGAGTCCCAAGACTAGCGATAGGCTCAATCGCGATAGTCATCCCGGCCTTGAGAGTTTCACCTGTACCTGAATATCCATAATTAGGAATCGCTGGATCCTCATGCACCCTATGACCAACCCCGTGCCCACATAAAGTCTTTATTACCTTTAAGCCGCCTTCTCTTAATTGCTTATCAGCAGCAGCACCTATGTCGCCTACCCTGACACCATCTTTTATTACATCAATAGCACTATATAATGCTCTCTGAGTATATTCTAGAAGCCGCTTTTGCTCTTTACTAATCTCTCCAACTGCCAAAGTTATGGCTGAATCAGTTATCATTCCATGGTAATCTACGCCAAAATCAAGACCGACAATATCGCCATCATTCAGTTGTCTATCCGATGGTATACCGTGTACTATTTCCTCATTTACAGAAATACAAATACTTGCAGGGAATCCTTCGTAGCCTAAAAATGCCGCCTTAGCTGAACGCTTTTTTAGCTCACTTGCTGCAATTTCGTCAAGTTTTTTGGTTGTTATCCCAGGCTCTACTTTATCTGAGAGAATATTAAGAATGTCATAAAGAATTTTGCCACTTTGTCGCATCAGTTTTATTTCATTAACAGTCTTAACTTGAGTCTTCATTTTAGAGCACCTAATATTCTAGTCTGGATTTCATCTATTTCACCTTGACCATCTATTTCACTAAGGATCCCTTTTGATCTGAAGTAATCAATAACAGGAACTGTCTTTTGGTTAAATATATCCAATCTATTTTTAATTGTTTCATCAGTGTCATCAATTCTAGCTCTAAGTTTTAGTCTTTTTATCGACTCTTCAAATGATATATGTAGATAAATTACTTTAACAAAATCTATATTCTTAGCTTTACACATACCCTCCAGATCTTTGGCTTGGGACAAACTTCTAGGGAAACCGTCGCTTAGTATCGTGGAATCCTCAGGCTGAGCATCAAGAGCTTTTGACATGATGCTGTTTACCAATTTTTCATCTGCAAGATCACCGTGTTTTTGGATCTGATTGAGAGAATCATTGTGCTTAGCAAGCTCTCTTATAAGATGGCCTACCCTAATAACTTTGAAGCCATGGTTAGTCTCTAATAATTCGGCTTGGGTGTCTTTACCGGATCCCGGGACACCCATAATAACATAAAGACTTTTCACTTATAAAATTCCTGTATGATACTAAATATCCTAGGCAAGAATACTATACTTGCAACAATTACCGCTCCAAGCGCCGTGACTAGCACTCCAGCAGCAGTCATATCCTTGATGAGCTTTACTAGTTGGTTGTGTTTTTGCGAGATTAGATCTAGTGTCTTTTCGATAGCAGTATTTACGATTTCTGCAAAAAATACCATGATGATTGAAATAACTACAAACAACCACTCTTCCATGCTGATTCTCAAAAAAATACTAAGTACCAATGCTAAAATCGCAAACAATAAATGAAGTCGAGCATTATATTCCGAGCTCAGAACTACTCTCAATCCCCTAAAGGCATATTTAAAACTATTAAAACTTACCATAACATTTCGTGATACATTAGATTTAGTGATTTCAATATAACACTTTGTAGTCTCTCAAAGCTAGCTTTTTGATCATTATCTTGATGATCTAGCCCACTCAGATGAAGAATGCCATGCACCAAAAGCAAAGCTATTTCAGACTTAAAATCAACATTGTATTTATTGGCTTGTTCAGCTGCAATTTGACTAGCAATAATTATTTCTCCAGAGTAATCTTTAGCCCGACGATTTGTCACTGTACTTTCTCGAACTGGATAGCTAAAACTCAATACATCAGTTGGATAATCATTTTTAGCATATTTATTGTTGATATCACGTGATTTTTGTTTACTCACAAAAGCCACCGATACTATTCCCTGCGGATCCCAATTTATTTCCTCTAAAGTATTCTTAATCACTTTCAATAAAAAAGACGCGGCAATGTCTTTAGGTAGTGAAGTAGCAAATACAAAGCGAGATACCAAATGATTGTGTGTGATATGATCTCTTGGCATTAAGTAATATTAATTTTCGAGGACCTGCTTAACCTTTGCGCTAATTCTATCGTTACTAGCCGATCCTTCACTAGATTTAATGACTACGGGAATTACCTTACCCATATCCGATAATCCACTTGCGCCAGTTTGGGCTATTGCTTCTCGTACCAACTTATCAAGCTGTTCATCACTCATCTCCTTAGGAAGATAAGTTTGAATGATTTCTAGCTCTTTTGTTTCTTCTTCAACAAGATCGCTGCGACCGGCTTTTCCATATTGCTCTATAGAATCCCGCCGTTTCTTTGCCTCTTTCTGTAAAATAGCCATGATTTCTTGAGGGCTAGCATCGTGTCCAACTTCAATCTCGTAATTTTTTAGAGCACTTTTTAGCAATCTCAACACAGTAAGTCTAATCTGATCTCTTGTTTTTGCAGCTTCACTTAGTTCGGAGTCTAATTGTTCTAAATCGTTTAGACTCATTGCCTATCTTATTCCCATAAGTTCTCTAGTTTTTGCTTCTTTTCGGATTCTTTTTCTAATAGCAGCAGTTCTTGCATCTCTCTTGCTTATTGGTTTTTCGAAGTATTTCTTTTTTCTTGCAGTAGCAAGTATGCCTGACTGTATTACTTTTTTATTGAATCTGCGAACTAAATTTTCGGATGACTCTTGATCTTTTCTTACAACTTCTAACACTTTTTTGGATTTCCTTTCATAATTCTTACTTTAGAATATGATTAAATTCATAATATTTTAGTAGTTATTATTTTACATTATTATTGGAATTTTATCAAGTAATACATATGTTGAGTGAGATAAGTCTTTTTTCTAGAATTCTTACTATTTGACTAGATTTAGTTGTTAAGAATAAATTTTATATTGTTATAAGTATTTTTATTTTACTTATATATAAGCATATATGTTTACTATTGTTTAAAGTTTTTATTCTTTTATTATTTGACTATATGGCCCGAATATCAACAATTTCTAGTTGTGGTTTGGAAATATTTTGCCAAACATTTTCATTGATGTAATAAGCAAATTGATATTTGACACCCACATTTAAGTTTGGCCATTTATGAGCTGCCGAAAACGCAATAGCATCACAAGTAGAGGTGTTTGTCTTGAGCTTAAATTTGAGATGGTTTTGATGTTGTCCTATATGTCTTAAGTCAAGTAGCTCAAATTGAGAAGAAAAAATTGGCTGAGGATTGGAATTACCATATGGCCTAAGCGCCTCAAGATTGCTGACATAATTTAAGTCTGGTGATAGATGATCGAATGACAGGTCTATATCTATCGATGGAAGCATCGATTCAATATCTACTTTCTGTTTTGCATATTCATTAATCTTGTAAGTAAATAATTCTAAATTTTCTGATTTTAGAGTAATACCTGCTGCAAATTCATGCCCTCCATACCTATCAAGTATTTCATCGCAAGACCTGATGGCGTCTATTATAGAGAATCCACCCCAACTCCTCGCCGAGCCTTTAGCATCTATACCATCATTACATATAACAATAGCGGGCTTATGATGTTTTTCAGTTATTCTACTTGCAACTATACCTACCACGCCGGTATTCCAACTCTTGTCGGATAATACTAAGATGAGATTTTGTGATTGTTTCTTCGCCTGCTTATCTGCTTGAGTATAAATCTCCTGGGTCAATATTTGCCTTTCTTGATTGAGTTCGTTCAATTTTTTAGCAAGCTCTATAGACTCTTTTGCATCTTCACTTATTAGTAGATTTAATGCTGCTTTGGCGTGTTCGAGTCTGCCAGCGGCATTGAGTCTAGGACCGAATCTAAATCCTAAATCAGATTCGGTAATCTTAGAGATGTCTATACCGCTACTATTGGCTAATTCCTGCAATCCAACTCTTTTAGATTTTCTAAGTACTTTAAGCCCAAATAAGCTTAAAACCCTATTCTCACCAACCAGCGGTACTACATCGCAAACAGTTCCAAGCGCTACTAGATCTAGCAACCATTTCTCTTGTCCATCAGCCAAAGAAGATTTGTATCTACCTATATAAGCTCTTACAAGAGAGAAAGCTACTCCAACACCAGCCAATTGTATGAAAGGATATTTATTGGTCTTTAGCTTGGGATTGATTAGTGCTATACACTTATTTGGTAATACTTTTGGAGGATCATGGTGATCAGTGATAATCAGATCTAAGCCTATTGAGTCGGCATAGTCAGATTCTTTTTTTGATGTTACTCCACAGTCGACCGTGATTACCAAATCACTACCCTGATCCTTGAGTAGTTGTAGCGCCTTACTGTTTAGCCCATATCCTTCTTCGAATCTATCAGGGATATAAATTTCTACATTCGCGCCAATCATACGAAAAAAATCTCGCAGCAGCGCACAAGACGTAATGCCGTCTATGTCGTAATCACCGTATATAGTTATGTTTTCATTATTATCTATGGCAGTCTTTATTCGCTTGAGTGCTTTAGCCATATCCGGTAAAAGCATAGGGTCTGCAAGATCTTCTTGATAGTTTGGGCTAATAAATCTATCTATCTCTGATTCATCTAGTCCTCGATTTTGTAATACGGATTTGGCAAGATTAGTATTACTTGTATGCGATATATGCCTGTGAATAGTCCATATAGTTTTACTAAGTGATTTAGCCATAATGTCATTATAACTGAGACATTCTGTATTTGGATGAAATCGAGCAGACTATCTACTGATAGACATATAATAAGAGCTTGTACTTCTAGACTTAAATCCAATTGGAGTTTGGGGTGATTTTTCTAGTCGGCGATGCAATATATAATTTCTTGCTTCAATTTTTGAGCTATTATGACTATTATTTTTAGTTGATTTAAATATGGTATTGAAGATATTGATCGTATTTTTCATTTTATTTCCTTTTTTATTTTTATTTTATATTTTTACATAGCTACTCACTTTTTATGGGATGTTTTTAAAACCATACTTTGTAATTCTTTGAACAGTAAAAAGGTTTGATTTGCCCAATATACTTTGGTGTTGCCATCTTTCGCACAACGTAGATAGCCTATCTTTTCAAGCTTCACTAATTCTCTTGCGATATTTCCAGGATCTTCCTTAATTATTTTGGCCAAACCGCGAATATGAATTTTATAATCAGGATATTTAGAAAATAACATGATAATCTTACGTCTAGTTTTGGATGTAATAAAGTATTGCAACATTGAGTTATTTTTCACAAATTTATCTACCTAACAATGATAGTTATGTATAGTATACATTACAACGAGCCATATTTACAACACTACTTTAGGGTTTTTTGTGCTTATGCTATAATAGTCACATGGAAGCACTTTGCCCAGATTGCAATGAAGAACTTACCCCTTCTATAGTGGGCTATTTGTGCCATAATTGCGGTAGCGTTCACCAATTTGACAAAATTTCAAAACAACCAAAAAAACACAACACTCAAAAAGATGATGTATTAGAAACATCTACCAAATCGAGTCATAAAAGTAGTCAAAATCATTCTATCGATCAAGATAATAAATCAACTAAATCGTCTAGTAGACTGAGAAGTCTTTTTGTTCCTAGGATAAGTAGCAAAAATGCTACTACACTAAACTCTAAGAAATAGCTGTATTATTTTTTAGGCTTTTTAGGTTTTGCCTTGGACTTTGACTTTTCTCTCGAAGACCTCTTAATCTTCCAGTTATTATATACAACCAGTAAGGGTGAGGCATTAAATATCGATGAATAAGTTCCTGATATAATACCCACCAACAAGGCTAGCACAAAATACTTGATTGATCCGCCGCCAAATAAGAAGAATGCTAATAATACCAAAATAACAGTAATGGAAGTATTCAGGGATCGGGCAAACGTTTCTAATATACTATCATTGACGATTTGCTCAAAAGGTTTATTGTATCTGCGTAAATTTTCACGAATTCTATCAAATACCACTATCGTATCGTGTACTGAAAATCCTATGACTGTTAAAACTGCCGTCACGAACAAAGCATCTATCTGAATCCCTAGAAAATGCCCTAGTATCGCAAATAGTCCTATCACAAGAAGTGCATCGTGCAATACAGCGATAATTGCAGTTACACCAAAACTCCACGGACTTACTGGGGGTGGAGCATTACGAAACGCGAATGCTATATATATAATAATAGCTAGACTTGCAAGTGCTACTGCGATACCGGCATTGCGAGTAATGTCCTTACTAATCGATGGACCTACTGAGCTAAACGAAGTTTCGGTTATTTGCTTCTCTGCAAGTGTATTAACTATTCTTTTGTGTACTTCTTGAGATTCCCCTACTCCTTCATCGCTATATCTTATGAGCAATCTATCATTACCGCTTGTTGTTACCGTGACGTCCTTGACTCCGATACTAGAGACAATTCCCGCAACTTCTGTTTGGTTTTGATTACCTGATACCTCCATCTCTTGCCCTCCGGTAAAATCGATACCTGGCTTCAACCCCCAGAATAGCAAAGCCAATAATCCGGGCACAATCATAAGTATCGAAATGGCAAACCATATCTTTCGCTTTCCTACAATATCCATCATAGCGATTTACCCTTTTTTTCTTTATTCTTATTGCTAAAGTCTCTAAATCGATAATGTTTTTCATTGGACCCAAAAGGTGTCTGAATAATCATTTGTAAGAAAGTATGACTAACAGTAATAGCAGTAAACATACTTACCAATACTCCAATTGCCAATGTCACGGCAAACCCCTTGATAATGGGTTGACCAAAATTATACAAGATAACACAAGTAATAAGTGTTGAAATGTTGGAATCACGGATACTATTCCAGGCTCTTTTGTATCCCGATTCTAAGCCTGATTCGAGTGATGCTCCTTCTCGCATTTCTTCCTTCCATCTTTCAAAAATCAATATATTGGCATCCACCGCCATACCAATACTCAGTATAAAACCGGCTATCCCGGCCAATGTCAGCACTATCGGGAATGGCGTGGCAACGCTGATCTTAAATATATCAATATTGATAAGCGCGTAAACAATTAGTGCCAGACTTGCTATAACACCAGCGAGACGATAGTAAGCTATCATAAATACGACCACTGCGAGCATACCTATTATACCTGCTAGCAAGCTCTTGGAAATAGACTCAGAGCCAAGACTGGCACCTACAGTTCTCTGTTCTGCTAACGTTACAGGGACCGGAAGCGCTCCGGCATTTAATAGCACTGCTGTTTCTTGAGCTGCTTTGATATTTTCAAATCCAGTCATTTGACCTTTACCATCAGTGATGGGAGTAGATACCGTACCATTAAATAGTGGCTGATCATCTAAGACTATCAATAGTCGAGATCCGGATTTATTAATCTGAGTAGTAAGTTCAGCAAACTTATTGATAGCTTCATTTTTCATAGTAAATGAAATCACTGGTTGCCCAGACTGTGGATCTATGTTGGTTGCTGCATTATCCAAGTCTTTACCAGAAACATTACTAGGTATTATACTATTATCACTACTGACTTGATAAAAGTTGAGCTCTGCAGTCTTTCCAATCAGGTTGATAGCCTCTTCGATGTTGGTGACACCCGGAAGTTGCACTAATACTCTGTCGCCCCCGGAAGTTTGGACTAGTACTTCTGATGTACCAGTAGGATTGACCCTCTTGTTGATGACGTCTATGACTCCACTTATTGCTTGGGCACGATCGGCTTGGTCGGTCTTGGATAGGTCTGCTTGATAAAGCAAACTCGCTCCACCCTGCAAGTCTAGACCTTGACGAACTTTTAGTTTGGTATCTTTGATACCCAATGCCGATAATATTTTGTCTTCACGAGGAAGAGCTATCAAAATAAGCAATGCGATAAACGCTAGTATTAGATAAAACTTAGTCTTAATTTTCATATATTTGTGTAATCTCTACTGTAAGATATCTAGCACTTAATGTGCCACGGACTATCTCGATACCTATGTATGATAGCAAATTTGCTACTGGTATAGCAACCTAATAACTTGGCTAATGCCTATCTTGAGCAATTCAATACATTAGATGGTCTATAATATAACAATGAGCAAGGTGAGTACGATGTCCAATCAATACTGTGGTTATGCAATGGTAGATTGCAATGTATACGCAGGCCTTAAAAAAAGGCAGTTTTATTATGGAATTAATAATGATATCAACATATCTATTGGAGACATCTTCCACGTACATTTCGGCAATAGAAAAGCACTAGGTATAGTTCGAGATATCACTACAACAAAGCCTAGCGGTATAAAATCGATCAAGCCCTTAGGTCCGAAGTTGGAGATATCATCAAGCCTACCTAAATACTACCTAAATCTTGCTGACTGGCTAGCTGACTATTACACATCATCTAGCAAGTCAGTGTGGGGCTGTTTACTGCCTACCGGTATTGCATCTGTTTCAAGACTCAAATCCGACAAACTTAGTAATATTAAAATATCTAAGATTAATCAATTATCCAAGGATCAAACAGAGGCACTTGATACTATCAATAAGTCCGAAATAACGCTCTTGCACGGCATAACCGGCTCTGGTAAAACCGAAGTGTATCTTCATGCTATTGCCCAGAATATAAAACGCTCCAAAAGCACTATTCTTCTAGTACCCGAAATAATGCTTACTACACAAATAGAAAAAAGACTTCGCGAGCATTTTAGTGATGTAGTGACTATTCACTCTGGGCTAAGTGTGGCAACACGCAAAAAGCTCTGGCTAGAATGTCTTAGTCATAGCCGCAGCAAACCATTAGTAATAATTGGCGCAAGATCAGCACTTTTTATGCCCCTACACAATCTTGGTCTCATAGTAATAGACGAAGAACATGAGCAAAGCTACAAGCAAGAATCGTCGCCACGCTATGATGCTATATCGGTGGCAGCCAAGATCGCAAAATCAACCAACTCCAAACTCATACTTGGTAGCGCTACTCCCTCTTTAAAAAGTTTTTACTTACATCAAAAAAATATTATTAATTACTGTGAATTAAAAAGCAGACATCAAAGCGTCTTGCCAGAAGTTACAATTGTAGATATAAAGGAAGAATCAAACTCGATGATATCTAGGACTTTAAAAAAAGAGATAGAACATTGCCTAGATAATAAGCTGCAAGTATTATTGTTTTTAAATAGACGCGGTAGCGCAAGAGCACTTATATGCAATAACTGTGCTCAAGCTACTAGGTGTCCAAATTGTAATATTAGTCTTAATTATCATGGCGATATCAATAAGCTAGTGTGTCACTATTGTAATTTTAAAACGATGCCACTCACGACCTGTAGCTTTTGCGGGAGCAATGACATGAGGTTCGTCGGCGACGGCACCAAGAAGCTAGAGTCAGAAGTAAAAAACACTTGGCCCAGCGCACAAGTCGCAAGAATAGATCGTGACAATTCCAAACTAGAATACTTACAAAGTACATATAGTAAATTCGCGTCTGGCGAAATAAATATCTTGATTGGAACACAAATGATAAGTCGCGGGATAGATATAGCCATGCTCCACTTGGTCGGCATAGTAGATGCTGATAGCTCAATGCAAATACCTGACTTTGGATCTAGCGAGAGAGCCTTCTCACAAATATGCCAAGCAGCAGGAAGAGCTGGACGTAGATCTCTAAAAGGTAAAGTCATCATCCAGACCAGGAATCCTAATAACGAGATCATTAGAACTGCTGCCAACCAAGACTACCATGCATTTTATAAATCAGAAATAATCTCTCGCAAGGAATTTGTTTACCCACCTTACTGTTATCTGTTAAAATTACAATGTGCTCACAAAGATCCAAAAAAAGCACTCTCTCAAGCTAGAAGTATTTTGGCCAGCCTCAATAAAATACCTCGAATAGCAAGACTAGGGCCAACTGAACATTTCCGACGCACCCTAGATAGAAAGACAGTATATCAGATCATAATAAAGAGCAAAGAAAGAAAGATATTGCAAAGTATCGCATCTAATTTACCGACTGGCTGGACTAGCGATCTAGATCCATCAACACTTATATAATGCAAAAAACGTATGATAAAAAAAATAGTCACAATACCAGACAAAATACTCAGAATGAAATCGAAACGCATCGGTTATATTGATAACTCCATCGAAAAACTCGCAAAAGATATGATAGATACAACTATCGACTGGGATCATGACAGTGAATTTGGTGCTGCACTTGCAGCAATACAAGTAGGTGAACCTATCAAGCTTACAGTAGTCAGAAATAGTTTTGAAAGTGGCGAAGACAAGACATTTACAACACTCATAAACCCCGAGATAGTCAAAGCAAGTCCTGAGATGGTGACAGATATAGAAGGATGCTTAAGCGTTCCGGGCATTTATGGCAAAGTAGATAGGCACTTGAAGATCAAGGTCAAAGCAAAGAATATTGACGGTGAAGATATCAGAATGACCCTGGAAGGATTTCCTGCTAGGGTTGTCCAGCATGAGATTGATCATATGTCTGGAGTTATATTTTTAGACCACATTAAAGATAGTAAAAATCTTCTAAGTATTGATAAAAACGGAAAACTTAGCCCAATGACATCTAATGACAAGATTGAGCTCCCATGAGTGGAAAACCAACTTTAGTATTTTTTGGGACAGGCCCAGTCAGTTTGCGTACTCTAGAGCAAATAAGTCGTGCATTCAAAATAGAAGCAATTATCACCAAACCATCTACGGCCAAATCACACAAACACCAATCTCAAACAGTAGAAGACTGGGCAAAAATTCAGAATATTCCGGTTCACTTGCCTGCTAACAAAGAAGAGCTTTCAGAAATATTTAACCAATATAAATTCAAAAGCTTGATAGGCTTAGTGGTAGATTATGGTATTATCATTCCCCAAGATGTATTGTCGTCATTCAAAAAAGGCATATTAAATAGTCACTTTTCACTTTTACCAGAATGGAGAGGAGCCGATCCTATCACATTTGCAATACTCAGCGGTCAGAAGACTACAGGTGTAAGTATAATGCTCATCGTACCCAAATTAGATGAAGGCGACCTGCTAACTACAAAAGAATACAAGCTATCTCCTTCGATAACAATCGATGTACTTACAAAAGAGCTTACCGAACTGAGCTCTGAATTGCTAATAGATACCATACCCAAGTATCTGGCAAATAATATTGAGCCATACCCACAACCTACTGCTACCAAGCCAACTTATTCGAGAAAACTTACCAAACAAGACGGCCTTGTTGATTGCAACAAACCAGCAGAACAGATTGAACGCGAAATTAGAGCATATCTGGGTTGGCCTAAAAGCTTACTTCAGTACGGAGGGATGGATCTTATATTACTTGAATCAAAGGTTTCTAATTACCAAATAGATAAATGTAAACTGCAGGTGATCGATGGTAAGCTATTACTTGGATGCAAAAATAGCTCTCTGCAAATTATTCGCTTGCAAATAGCCGGTAAAAAGCCTATGGATGCCAAAAGCTTTATCAATGGCTATCAAAATATTATTAGTTGATTGTTGCCAGTTTAGTACAGAGTTATTTTATAAAAGGTTTGAGTTTATCTATTACTTGACTAGGAGTGAGATCTGTTTTGACTATGTAGTCTTTAGCACCAAGTTCTTTGGCTTGATCAATTGTCTGTGGATCCATAACATTTGTGAGTACAATCACGGGAAGTTCAGGCAATAAACCTTGCTTATTAAGATCCCTAAGAACCTCCAGACCACCAACGTTTGGCATCATAAGATCCAATAATACTAAATCAGGTTTTTGCTCGGTGATACGTTCTAAAGCCATCTTGCCATCTATAGCCTCAATAACAGTCAAGTCTGCTTTGGCCAACTTCAGCTGATACATATTACGTATAAAATTGTTATCTTCTACCAGAAGTACTACTTTACTCATACTTACAAGTATATTCTTAGATATAGTCCTTGACAAGTATTTGGGCTAGATATTATTCCTGTAGTAGTTTGTTGATTTTGATAATTTCTTCTGAACTATTGTCTACTCTAATTTGTATATCGGGAGTGTATCTAAATTTCTGATTTTCACTGATATATTTGCGAAGTTTCTTTTGGAGTTCTAAAGTTCGTTTTTCAAACAATTCTTGATCAACATTGATTAGTGACACCCAGACTATGGTGTGCGATTTGTCAGGCGTGACATCTACTCCTGTCACAGTAATTATCCCTGGTTTAAAACTCGTCTGGTTCTTGAAAAAATCAGCCGAGAGACTCAACAAGATAGATGATAATCGACTGATTTTACGCTGGTTGTCATGCATAATGATTAAAGTTTACGTGCCTTTGACTCAACACTATAGAATACTATTTCATCTCCTTCATTAATAGCAGTATTCGTATCTATACTCAAGCCACACTCCTCACCTTCTACAACTTCCTTGGATGCTTCTTTGTTTTTCTGTAAGTTAGTGAGTTTGCCAGTACCTATTTGTTCCTTTTTGGAAATAATTTTGACATCTAGATCTGGGGTAATTTTTCCACTTAATACTTTACCTCCACATATTACCGAATTCTTAGTAGTCTTAAACACTCCTAGTATTTTTAGTCTGGCATGTTCAGTCTCGATAATCTCAGGAGCGAGTAACGAGCTTAGCCAATCCCTCACATCATCTAGTAATTCATATATTATTTTATAAAGCGTAAAGTCAACTGATGATCGCTTGGCTAGTTGATTTACTGCTGCAGAAATACTGACATTAAATCCTAGTACTATAGCATTGCCTGCACTTGCCGCATTGATATCACTCTCAGAAATATCACCGATTCCAGATGCGATTATCTTGACCCTCACTTCTTCATTGCCGGCCGACTCTAGTGAGCTTACTAATGACTCGAGTGAACCTTGTGTGTCAGCTTTGACAAGCACTGCCAGCTCTTTGACCTTACCTTCAATTACAGCTCTAGTGATATCCGATGAATTCATACTCTTTGGGCTAGTAAGACTTTTGAAGCTAGCTTTACGAGTCTGTGTATTTATCCAATCCTTGGCAATCTTTTCGTTTTCTACTTCTTCGAACCAATCGCCAAAAACTGGAAGTTCTTTAAGTCCACTAATAATTGCTGGCATGGCTGGTGTAGCTTTCTTAATCTTTTCTCCTTTGTAGTTTTCCAGACTTCTAATCTTACCAAAGCTCTTACCGACTACTATCCAATCTCCCACTTTGATCTCACCATTTTGTAAGAGAAGTGTGACCACTGGACCCCTACCTGTTTCTAGGTGTGATTCTACAACGACACCATTGGCAAGACCACTATATATAGCATTGGGATCCAAGATATCAGCTACAAGCAAAACTACGTCTATTAATTTATCTAGATTTTCTCCTGTTTTTGCAGATACTTCCACGCAAGGTATATCTCCACCCCAATCATCAGGCTGGATACCAATTTCTGTAAGTTCTTGCTTGACCCTATTGGGGTCAGCTCCAGATTTGTCTATTTTATTTATTGCAATTACTATAGATACTCCAGCTGCCTTAGCATGATCTATAGCCTCACGAGTTTGTGGCTTCACTCCGTCATCAGCTGCTACAACTATGATTGCCACATCGCATGTCTTTGCACCATGTTCTCTTAGTGCTGCGAATGCTTCATGACCAGGTGTATCCAAAAATGTTACTACTCGGTTGTTCTTTTCTATCTGATAAGCTCCGATGTGCTGAGTAATACCTCCTGCCTCACCTTTAGCAACATCAGTTTTTCTCAACGAATCAAGTAGAGATGTTTTACCGTGATCTACATGTCCCATTACAGCGACTATCGGTGGACGCGCTTGCTTGCTGGATGCTGGCTTTTTGTTGTCTTTATCTTCAGCTGACTTAGTGCTAGGTCTTTCTTCTTCTACTGCAGGCTCACTTTCGACTTCAAATCCAAGCTCATTGGCTATAATTGCGGCAGTGTCAAAGTCTATCTGTTCATTGACAGTCGCCATTACGCCATTCTTCATCAGTTCGCTTACTACCTGAGCACTACCCAGTCCAAGCTTCTGTGCAAAATCACTTACAGTGATGACGGGGGGTAAAAGTATTTTATCTGGTGTATTATTTTCTTCTTTGTTCATTATTGTTAACCTTTCTTCTTGGATTTCGAATTTCGCTTGGAGTAATTTTCATGACACTGCTCAGAGCATAGATATATGCCTCGGGCTTGTTTGGTATGGTTTTTGTCTTCTTTGATTTCACCCGATTCTACAAAATATCTTTGCATATCAGCTTTGTTGATACGTTTGCGGCAACTTACACACATTCTCACTGGTCGGTGCAATATTGCCACGGGTGCTATTCCTTTGCTTTGGTCGATTTAGCCGGTTTTTCTTCTTTTGTATTTGACACCTTCTCGGTTTTATCTTTTTTTGTACTCGATGGTTTGGTATTGGTGTCTTTAGTGTTTTGTTTGAGACTGAGCGATAGCTTGTGTTGCTCGGAGTCTATAGCTATGATTTTAAAGTTCTTTTTTTCACCGACACTTACTAGGGCATTGGGGTCAGCTACATGATCATCACTCAATTCGGAGATATGCACCAGAGCTTCTGTTGTTGGAGATATCTGTACGAATGCTCCAAACGGAGTAATTCGTGTAATTGTTCCTTCTACTGTATCGCCTTGTTTATATTTGGATACTTCTTCTGTCCAAGGGTCTTTACTGAGTTGCTTCATAGATAGCGATAGTTTGTCCTGATCAATCGCTATGATTAGCGCCTTGATTGTTTGACCTACTTTGACATACTTACTTGGATTGTCTACTCTATCCCAAGCTATTTCTGAGATATGCACTAGACCCTCAACTCCATCTACGTTTACAAACACCCCGAAGTCCACTACTCCAGTGACTATTCCTTCTACCTCATCACCTACTTTGAGATTTGATATTCTGCCCTCTGTAAATTCTCTTTGAGCTTCTTTCTCTGAAACTATGAGCTTGTTGGCAGATCGATCAAGATCCAAAATTCTTACCATGAGTGTGCGACCGATGAGCTGATTGAGCCGATGTAATATTTCATCTTTGTCAGCTCCGGTGACACGCGGATAATTCTCTGCAGAGAGCTGTGATACAGGCAAGAATCCTCGTACACCCTCTACTTCTATTAGCAATCCGCCCTTGTTGGCATCAAAAGGAACAATACCAAATGATTCTTTGCTCTTATAGCGTTCTTCTAAAACTTCCCAGCCTTTTTCTCTTGCCACTTTGCGAAGACTTAGTATCGGATATCCTTCAGGTGATTCGGCTTCAATTACTGTAGCACTCATCACGTCTCCAGCTTTGAGTCCCTTGGTAGCTTGTTCTAGTTCGCGTCCCACTACGAGACCTGTACCTTGGGCACCTAAGTCTAGCCATACTTCATGTTTTTCTAAACTAATAATACTCCCCTCTACAGTATCGTTTTTTTGCAAGGGAGCTATATCTACAGATTTCAATAGCTCAGCCATGTCTGGTTGATGATTTGTCATTATTAAATTTTCTCCTTAGTGTATAGATTTACTTTCAAAGTTTGCCAGCGGCATCACTCCAAAAAGCATTTATAGTTTCCAGGTTTTTGATATTTGGTTTGAATACCTAAGCTGAAATAAACTACCTATACTATATCTGAAAAATAGTTATTTGTAAAGAAGTGATTTTCGATTATCGATAGTCATGCTTCAAATCTAGGCTTTTTGCTTACTTGCCCTAGACTTGATATACATATACCCCAATACTGAAAGAATCGTCATCGGTATCACGCCATCATTTGCACCCGTTGCAGGCATACTACTCGATGCTCCTGTAGAAGGAGTCTTGGGTGGTGGAGTAGGAGCAGGAGTAGAGGGCTTGGTGTTTTGAGTGCCCTGATTGTTCTGGTCAGCTGGTTTGTCACTACTAGAGCCACTGTCCTTGCTAGTCTCTGAACTTGTCTGAGTCTGAACTGTATTTTGATTGTCGTTGTTTGATTTTTTTTGATTGGATCTTTGAATATTTCCATACACAAATGTAGCCAGTATGATCAGTACTATACCGAATGTGATTATTATTATTTTCAATAGAGTTTCGTGCCGCACGTTTTTTGCCCCCTAATTTATTTAGATTTTATTATAAGTCTTTTTTATAATCTACTCAAGTCTTAAAAAACTTATGTTTTTAATGTAAGATTAGACCTATGATAGTAGCAGTAGATATAGGTGGCTCAAAGATAAGAGTTGGATATTCTAGGATCGGCGACCACATAGAAGAATATATAGATTTCCCGACCCCCAAGAACCAGCGCGTAGTGGTAAACTCCATCATCGAAAATATCCATAGGCTAATCGGTATCAGTCAAATCGATGCTATAGGAGTATGTAGCCCTGCTCCTATAGATAAAAAGCGTGGCACAATCGGTGCACCGCACAATATTCCATGGAAAAATCTTCGTATTGTCGCTCCGCTACAAAAACATTTCAACTGCAAAGTTGCTTTTGAGCATGATGCTACTTCGGCAGGAATAGCAGAAGCACGAATTGGAGCCGGTAAAGACTATAGACTGGTATTGTATATTACTGTATCTACAGGTATCGGAAATAGTATATTGGTCGATGGATATCCTATCCCTGGTCCCCACAATCCTCAAGGCGGAGATATTATTGTCAACTATAGTCCTACAGAGATAAAAAGTTTTTCTGCTAGCACCAGCGGAAGAGCCATAGAAGAATACTACCAAAAATCCCCTAGTATGATCAAAGACTCTAAACATTGGAAAACTATCGCATCGGAATTATCAATAGGTATATTTGACATGATTAGTATTGTCAATCCAGAAATTGTGGTACTAGGTGGAGGTGTCGCTGTACACTACAAGAAATTTCACAAACCACTTATCAAGCAACTAAATAGCTTCAAGCCGCTATATCCATTACCACCTATTAGAAGAGCAGTATTTGTAGAAACAGCCCCGCTAGTAGGTGCTATGCTGCTTGCGGCTGAAATTTCTTAGAATATTCACGCTAGAGCTTCCTTTTGATAGTACCTACAATATATACTAGATATATCGTAGGAGGGTGAGAATGGAAATAATAGCATCATATAATAACTATCGGTTTTTGCCGGCTGGGTTTTTTAGCTATGATGCATCTGAAGATGTGATCAATTATGATCCGCGTAGACTCAAGCATCCATCTGGTAAAATATCGCTTCTGCATGAGATCAGTCACTGCGAACTAGGACATTTTAACTATCGATATGATATGGAGCTACTGATGATGGAGATAGATGCATGGAATTACACCAAAACCCTCGCCAAAAAGCACAATGTATACATAGATGATCGGTATATAGAACAGTGTATAGATAGCTATGACCAGTGGGTCACCAAACGCGCTACTTGCCCCAAATGCGAAAACTTTTGTCTAGAGGAATCTGAAAATATCTATTCCTGCTACAAATGCTCTACGCGATGGAAAGTCAGCAGCGAGCCACAGAAGCAAGTTTCACGAAAGATCATAAGATAACTGGGAATTTTAAATACCAAAAAACCCTCTTATATTATATAGAGGGTCTTTTGCAATAACTTTGGGGTGTTATTTAGTCTTTCGACTTGCTTTACCACCTTTGCGGCCGGCAATACGTGCAAGTTCAGGGTTGGCAGCGAATCCGCCACCGCGACTTATTTTGCCACCCATAGCGCCGATTCTTTCGTAGAAGTGTTTACCGTAACGCTTTTTGTTGGTTTTGGCAGCTTTTGCACCACCTGTAGTTGTTCCTGGCATAGTTTGTCTTCTCCTTCTAATGCTTAGAAGTTCTTGGACAAACTCTCCTTGAGACTTATCTCATTATAGACATCACACTACATATTATTCTCAAGAACCAATAATGATAGAGTGTGGTGCCTATAACACCCTCCAAAAGTTTATTTCAAAACTTCTGGTTAGTTAATGTTATAACGATAAGTATTTTACCAGACTATGCTTATGGTGTCAATAGTTTTTAAGATGCTATTTTAATATCTGTAAGGCTATATCTATTATATGCTACCTTAACATATTATAAGTGGCTACCACTAGTTAGCGGCATAGAAAACCAACAGGCCTACCGTTGGATACTTTAAAAGATTGCGTACAAGTTTTTCCGTCTTGATTACCCACAGCAGTATAACTTGAAGCACAATGTCCTTGGCGACATGTTACGTATCGTCCATCAGTAGATGCAAAGCTTTGATAAACCAAGAATGCACCTGTTCCTACGACTATAAGCAGCACAACTGCTATCACCCAGCGTGGGGCACTTACTTTTTTATTGGCCTTGCTATTACTTGTTTTAGATTTTGATGTTTTCTTTTTTGCTGGCATTAATATAGCCTTTTCAATTACCTCAATAATATAGTACTTATGCTAAATGTGTCAACAATACATCAAGTCTTGCTATTGGTATTATGTGTGAGTTTAGTTTAATAATGACAATAAAAATTAATATTTCTACCAGCGCTTCTTTTGCTAGAGGCATTACAAACCTTGCCATCTTGGTTGCCGTTACCATAAGAAAAGTGACAGTACCCACTATTACATATTATGTTTTCCCCACTATGAGTGTAACTCCAACTTGGAGATGCGAAGCTTTGATAAACCAAGAATGCACCTGTTCCTACGACTATAAGCAGCACAACTGCTATCACCCAACGTGGGGCACTAATCTTTTTGTTCGCTTTGTTGTTGCTTGTTCTATATTTTGATGGTTTATTTTTGGCTGGCATAATATTGACCTTGTTTAATATACTTTTATAATATAGTACTTATGTTTAAGTTGTCAAATTCACTGCATAAAGACTACCTGTATACATATATACATTGACGCGGCCCCTTGAAGGCACCTAATAATCTGTACTCTATTCCTGATGAGCAGTTACTATTGACATAAACATATCCTTCTAGTGATATAGTGTTTGGCGGTTGGGGCTGCTGTAGATAGCACTTGGACCTATCTCTCTTACAATACAGAGTAACTGTACCGTTATTATCCCCTATCCTAGTATCACCTGTACTGGATGCGAAACTATTATATACAAAGTAGATGCCTGTACCGACTATGGTCAATACGACAATGGCAATAACCCATCCTGGTAATATCATTTTTCGACGCAGTTTGCTACTGCTGGTTCTTGAGCTGAGATTTTTTCTTGAAGTCATTTTATATAATTATAGTTTGATAATAACACAACACAGTTGGCTTGAAATGGTACGTCAGCTATTGAAGAACCACAGCAGTCTATCTACCCAAGAGCTATTGTTATCTACTCGTATAGGGTAACTATCAGCGCTGACTACTGAGCCAGAGCTGTTGAGCAACTGAGTCGTCAGTAAATGTTCTCCATTACTTATCTTGTTGGTGTCTAATATAATTAGATAATTTGAGGCATCAGATTTGGCTACTTCTTTGCCGTCTATAAGTAAGACAACTGAGGATATTTTGCCAATATTACTAGGTATCTTTGGTACGATACTTACTTTCCTGCGCAAGGTGATCTGAAACTTCTTAACAACCTTAGTTGAGCTTTCGGTACTACCAGTGCTCTTACTTTCTGAATTATTAGATGTACTTGTACCTTCTGGATTGGTGGAATTGGCGCCAGTATTTGGATCGGTTGTCGAAGGATTAGTCGGCGTTGGAGTGGGGATAGTAGTATTTGGTTTTGGGGCTGGAGTGGGCGAAGGTGAAGGAGTAGAGTTTGGCGGAGGAGCTTGAGCAGCCAACATCTCATCATACATCTTTTGTCCTTCGGCATATGCATTGTCGAGCCCAGTGACCGTCCTAGTCTCGCCGTTGGTGGACTTCTTGAGTACTGCTTTTTGAGTAACCGGATTATATGTGTAATCAATATGAGGTTCGGAACCGTCTTCAGGAAATCTGCCAGAGATATCGCCGATAGCTGCTTGAGAAACCCTCATAGCTATGATTCCGGTTATAGCAATCAGGACTACACCGCCTATTATTAGCCATTTATTATTTAGCATACCTTTTGCTTTTTTGATGCTCTTTTTTGATGATGATTTGTAGACATTTTTCTTCAATCAAGTAACTCCTAAATCATACTTAGTATCTTAGCATAACTTACTTGCGAGCATAAGCGCGTACCAAAAGAGTACTGACGAGTATTAGCGATACAAATACAACCCACTCTCCAAGTTTTGAAAATAGAGTTTGAGCTTTGTTGGTCTTAACTGTCAAGAACTGGTGGTTGAGCCCAGTCTTGGTGGTTCTAAATACGAATTTTCCATTTGTATCTATCGCATAACTATATGCTCCAGTTGAAGCTTGTATATATGGCCGCGCGTTTGCTATTGCATTGAATCTAGCCATTTGTCGTGTCTGAGAGTGATACAGCGGTGCATGCGTAAAAGTACCCAAAGAAGCACTATTGGTCAATACCTCTGCGTCTTGGACTACCATTGATCGATATAGCTCTGGCGCTATAGCTCCGCTGCAGGCGAGAGCACCTATTGTCTTGCCAGCAACCATCACCGGAGGCTCTACCTTCTCTCCTTTTTTGACATTTTGAGTAGCCTTATTGATCTCTAATGCTTCGCCTTGCCCTGTTACTCTCAGCAATGCTTCGATGACATAGGGCATAAATTCTCCTACAGGGATAAGAAATTGTTTCTGATGCCTGGCCGTGATCTCACCTTCTTGGTTGTATACCACTAAATCATTGGAGGGATTTGACCCATCTTGGTTGGCGCTGTCTTCACCGCTAATACTTGTGATAGCTTTTCCATTTTTTGACAGAAAATTTTTGGTAAGTTCTTTTGCGGCCGGATCAGCAGCAGTAAAAAATTCCGAATATTCTGGTAATAATAGCAAATCCACGGAGTCCGGATCGACTGATTGAGAATCCATGATTTTTTTTAGATCTGGTTGATAATTGGTAGTCAAGGAATTATCCTGAGTTGGTGGTAGCTGAACTATCGAAACTGACATGTCGCTTCCATTTGTTTTGCCAAACAACAGCCAGCCAAACACTGACAGCATGGTAATAAACACCAATACTGCTACGGGCAATCTAAAGCGACGATGTAATAGCCAAAATATTGCAAGATTAATAGCAACTACTAATAAACTAAGGCCGTACAAACCAACAATTCTTGCCCCATAACCAATTGGTGTGATTCCCGCACCAAAGCCCAGTACTCCAAAATTCCAATATGGCCCAATTGAACCATTGGGTCCATAGCTAATAATCGAAAATAATACACTTCTAAAAAATTCTGACACCACCCATACTGCTGGTAATACTACAAAAGTCCATTTAGAAAAAAGATTGATTTTGAGCTTTCGATATAAAAATCCAAATATCAAAAACTGCATTGAAAAGAAAAAAACCAATATCAAATATATTATTAGCAACCCTATGCCGCCTTGCCAACCTTCGATATATGCCCAGTTGTCTGGTCTAGTATTTATCAGCCACTGCGCCACCACAAAGAAAAATATGGCACCCACTGCCCATATCGATAAAAGATATTTTTTACCGCTCTTAGCTTTTGATACGTAATCCAGATAATACAAGAAAGGAACCAAGCATACGAAGCTAAGCCAGCCTGCTGAATAAAACAAAAATGGAGTAGCCAGTATCAACGCGGAGATGACAGGTAATATGTTTTCGTTAAAAAATGCCTTTGAAATTATTGGTTTATTCACTAGCTCTCAATTCGTTTTATTTATAGATATTATTATAATCTAAAAAGCCAGTTCCACGGATAAGTTATGACATTGTTTATTGACCTCAAGATATCACCATTATTACTTACGATGATATTTTTCTGAACCGCTGCAACAGGTACATCTTGATTATTGAAGGCTACAGCTGTGATCTGATGCTCACCGTTGGCAATTCTATTGGTGTCTACAGTAATACTATATGGAGACTTGGTACTAGTTGTGTAGATATTACCATCGATATAATAAGCAACGGTCTTTACGCTCTCGGAAGTCTTAGGCACATAAGTAAACTCAGCATAGTTATTGGTGGTGACTTTCTTTGTATTTGGCGTAGATATCGATAATGAATCTATATAGTTTTGAATATCAGTGATATTTTGTGGTATTACACCAGTACCTGAGGTCGAAGCTTGTGAGCTACGATAGACTAATATGCCAGTTACTACCACGCCTAGGACCAAAAGAACTAATATCCATGGCCTCAATCTGACCTTACCACGCAAAGATCCACCCTGATTGGTGCTAGAAGTAAGATTATTGACATTTTTTCTAGTGATATGTGACTTCTTGGAGTCATTTTTCTTAAGTGGTATTGTATCTAGCATAACTATAATAAATCATAGCTTCATTACTAGATGTAGTCAATCATATGCTAGAATCAAAAACATGGAACATGTAAAGAGACATATTCGCCGAGTAATGATATCCATAGCGGGTTTTACAGTACTAGCGATTGGAATTGCACTTTTAGTATTGCCTGGACCGGGTATAGTAGTACTCATCATAGGACTTGCCATACTAGCCACCGAGTATGAGATAGCTAGGATATGGCTAAAAAAGCCAGACAAAAATACCAAGATGGTAAGAAATTTATTACAAAAGGTAACAAAAACACCTCCTAGAGGTGTTTTTGTTTCATATACTGGGTGTTGGCATCGCTCTACTTTCCCCACAAGGAGTATCATCGACGCAAAGGCGCTTAACTTCTGAGTTCGGGATGGGATCAGGTGTACCCACCTTGCTATAGACACCAACACTCAATACACGAAATGTTTGCTAAAATTAACCACCTGCCTATACCACTAATAGTTCAATTAAATTGAATCTATCAGCAATATAAGCAGATATTTTAATCTTTGTATTTATTTAAATAAGAGCGGAGATATAATATCTCCAAATTGCCAGTTTAGACACTCGCAACCGCTAAACAAAAAGTCAATCGGCTATTAGTACACCTCGGCTGAATACATTACTGTACTTACACCTAGTGCCTATCAACCACGTAATCTACATGGAGCCTAATGGGGAAATCTAATCTTGGATGAGGCTTCGCGCTTATATGCTTTCAGCGCTTATCCCGTCCGAACATAGCTACCCGACAATGCCGCAGGCGCGACAATCGGTACACCAGAGGTTCGTTCACTCCGGTCCTCTCGTACTAGGAGCAACTCTCCTCAAATTTCCTAACGCCCACACCAGATAGGGACCGAACTGTCTCACGACGTTCTGAACCCAGCTCGCGTACCTCTTTAAATGGCGAACAGCCATACCCTTGGAAGGTGCTGCCCCTCCAGGATGAGACGAGCCGACATCGAGGTGCCAAACAGCGCCGTCTATGTGAACTATTGGGCGCTATAAGCCTGTTATCCCCGGCGTAACTTTTATCCGTTGAGCACTATCAATTCCACATTTAAATATAGTGGGTCACTAGATCCTACTTTCGTACCTGCTTGGCTTGTAGGCCTCGCAGTCAAGCTAGCTTGTGCTCTTACACTATCAGTTCGATTTCCATCCGAACTTAGCTAACCTTTGAACGCCTCCGTTACTCTTTAGGAGGCAACCGCCCCAGTTAAACTACCCACCAGACACTGTTCTTGGACC
>CAYRNO010000011.1:0-27949 GCA_964425715.1 uncultured Candidatus Saccharibacteria bacterium
CGTCGAGCGCGTGCGCGGGGTCGTCGGCGCGCAGGTCGACGATCCACGCGTCGACGAGATTATTATTTTTACTATTATCGTCTTTTATATCATCTTTTTTTACAGGCTGACTAGTTTGCTTGATTGGTTCAAACAAACCATTATCTTCAGACTTGATGTTTTTGGGGCGAGGTTTTTGCACCCTAAAAACCACTTTCTTGATGTTGGGATTGACTTGCTGCATACAGGCAACTATTTCATCACTAAATAATCGCTCCACATAGTTTTTGGTCATCAGATTGGGAGCATCTAAGGTCGCGGTAGGAATATCTAGTGCTGACAATTCCAATGTCTTGATCCAAGTATTGAAATTAGCCGATGACATATTCAACTGTAATTGACCCAGAGCCGCTTGCCACAACTCTGATAATTTCTTGTCCATAGTTTTATAAACTCTCACCCCTTCTTTATCTAATATTACTTATTATACAAGTTTTCCACAACCGAACAATTTGCAAAACTCGGTTAGATTTGTAATATGTGGATAAACCAAGTGGATATCTTGACTTAATCTGTAATTAATCATAAAATATAACAACTACTTATGAGTAAAAAAACATTCCAACCAAAAAAGCGTCGTAGATCCAGAGTGCATGGATTTTTTGCACGTATGTCTACTAGTGCAGGACGCAATGTCTTGAAGAGGCGTCGAATCAAAAAAAGGGCTCGATTATCAGCCTAACGAGGTGTAGATGATAGCCAAAGATTTTAGGCTAAAAAAAGCAACCGATTTTTCCAAAACCTACAAATACGGTAAGAGTTATAATCATCCTGAGTTGTATATCAAATCACTCCAGACTGGCTATAAAACTTCAAAATTTGCAGTAGTAATACCCAAAAAAGTTACCAAACTTGCTGTAAAACGAAATCGTGCTCGTCGAAGAGTATATGAAATACTTCGTACAAATCAATCCAATATAATCAGTGGATATAATATAATAGTTACATTGAAGTCAGATTTGTCACACCTTAGTCCAAAACAATTGACTGATATACTTTTACAAGGTCTTAAGAAACTATAGGAAGTAATATGAAAAAAATACTAATCGCCACAATTAATATCTACCAAAAAACATTATCACCAGACCATGGCCTGTTTAAGTATCGTTATCCATATGGATTTTGTAGACACTACCCAAGTTGCAGTGAATACTCAAAGCTTGCAATTGAGCACAATGGTACTATCAAGGGCACTGCATTGTCCGTCAAAAGAATTGCCAAGTGCAATCCATTTGTAAGCCCCAGTATAGATATGTCATATAAAACTACTAACAAGGAGAACATCTAAAATGGGTGATTTACTTACAACTATTTTTGTCCAGCCACTACTAAACTTACTGTTTTTAATTTATGGAATTATACCTGGACATGATTTTGGCTTGAGTGTGATCATTATGACTGCGATCATTCGTTTTGCATTGTGGCCACTTACAGCCAAACAGCTTCATAGTCAAAAGAAAATGCAAGCCTTGCAGCCTGAGATTGCCAAGCTCAAGCAACGTGCTGGCGGGGATAAACAAAAAGAATCCCAACTACTAATGGAGCTATACAAAGAAAAAGAAATTAGCCCATTTTCTGCATGTCTACCGTTGCTCTTACAATTTCCGTTTCTTATAGCACTATATTTTGTATTCCAAAAAAGCACACACGATGCTGCAGCTATCGGCGAGTTGCTCTATACACCGATCAAAAACTTGCCCTACATTCAATCAGTCTTACAAGATCCTAGTAGTTTTAGCCCTACATTATTTGGACTTATCAATATGGCTAAGCCTAGTATATTACTAGCGGTATTAGCCGGTATCACACAGTTTGTACAGGTCAAGATGCTAGCTCCAAAGTCAAAAGACATTACTGTAAAAGACCCTCAAGCTCAAGCTACTCAGATGATGAATTATCTATTCCCTGCATTTACAGTGTTTATTGCCTGGAACTTGCCAGCAGCATTACCTCTATACTGGACCGTTACCAACGTCATCACTATATCTCAACAATACCTGATTATGCGCGGTGAAGTTGAAGAGATGGAAGAAGTGAAAATAATCAAAAAAGTCAGCGCAGATAAGCCCAAACAAATTGCTAAGAAATCTAAAAAAGGTAAAAAATGAGCACCATGGGCGATTCAAAGACTATTCTTGAAGAGCTACTAAACAGTATGGGTGTAGACTTTCGCTTACAATACAATGAAGAATCAAATACCTTGGAAATAGACACCGAAAGTCATGCTCTACTAATAGGCAAAAAAGGCGAGAATCTAAGAGCCCTTCAATATATCTTTAATCTAATAAGATCCCACAAGAATCCAGACAGTGAATTTGTAGCGCTTGATGTTGCAGGCTACAAAAAAGAGCGCATTCAAAAAGTCCAACGGATCGCAGAAGAAGCTGCCGCAGAAGTATTACATAATGGTCATGAAAAAACTCTACCTCCGATGAACTCATACGAACGTAGACAAGTACATATGGTCATGGCAGACATACCAGAGCTTGTTACAAGAAGTGTCGGAGACGACCCCAATAGATCAATCGTAATAAGTAAACGTGACTAATCAAGCAAAAGCTCCGATATCTACTATAGTAGCTTGTGCAACTGCCTCTGGTCAGTCGGCTATTAGTATAGTCAGGATGACGGGACCTCACTCTAGGCAGATCGTTGCTAAACTATGGAAACCGCTATCTAAGACAACTCCAAAGCCAAGAGAGCTAACTCTAGGCTGGCTAATTGAAGATGATAAATATCTAGATCAAGCAATGGTTGTATATATGCCAGCTCCCAACTCCTATACTGGAGAAGATATCGTAGAGATACATCTACATGGTTCGATGTCGATCGTACAAAAAACCATCGATCTATGCCTATCTCATGGTGCACAACTCGCCGAAAACGGAGAATTTAGTAAACGAGCATATCTCAATGGCAAACTAGATCTAGCCCAAGCTGAAGCTGTAGGAGAGCTTATTAGTAGTAGTAATACCCGAATGATGCGACTAGCTAGTAAACAGCTCGCTGGAGAATTGTCAAAAAACATCTCAGAGATAAAAGCCAAACTATTAAATGTATCAGCACACCTCTCGGCTACGTTGGATTTTTCAGAAGAAGATATCGAAGCCCAAGATACCTCCAAGATATTAAGTACCATCAATAGTATTAACTCTAATGTCAAAGAATTATTAGAGGGGAGCGAAAATCTAAACGTAGTAAGAGAAGGTTTTCATGTTGTACTGATTGGCTTGCCTAATGCCGGCAAGAGTACACTGCTCAATAAGCTACTAGGCTATGATCGCTCAATTGTTACTGAGATAGCTGGTACTACTAGAGATACTATCACCGAGTCTATCATGCTCAATGATTCGATTATACAGATCACCGATACAGCTGGCTTACATAGTAGCGGAGACAAGGTAGAGAAGATAGGCATACAAAAAACGCTAGAAGAGACTAAGACAAGTGACTATGTATTACTACTTGTGGAACCAGATCAACAACTTCAGACCGAGAAGTACTTGGTAGACAATGCAATCGACAAAAATATCAATAACTCAAATTGCCTTGTAGTATACACCAAATCAGACGTTGCCAAGGAGTCAGATAGCAGTTCAAAATACCTAGCTCAGTTTAGCTCAATCAGCGTTTCTTCCAAGACCGGCCAAGGTATAGATGAGCTAAAAAAAGCTCTGAGCAATAAATCTTCTAGCTCTATCTCACAAGGCAATCTCAAACTACTTACTAATAGACAGATTGTGTTATTGGAAGATCTACACTCCAAATTAGACAGTGTGGAAAGACAACTCCTAGACCAGACCCCAGCCGACATCTTAGCAGTGGAACTACAATCAGCCATTACTATTTGCAATCAGATAACTGGTGAAGAGGTAACACAAGAGATTATCGATGAAGTATTCTCAAATTTTTGCATCGGTAAATAAATAATATTAGTTTACGACCAACGGGAAATCCAAAGAGGATTTATACGAAGTAGTTGTGGTGTCGGTCTTTATAACATTGCCATTTAGATCCAATACATCTCTATAAAACACAGTCTGTGATGGCTTAGTATGATCATTATCTCCTGACAAGAAGAATGGTCCTCTTATCACGCCAGATTTGGTCTTTGTACCGTAGAATCTAAACTTGAGTGTTGTGCCGATGAGTTCGGTTTGGATCAATATATGACTGCCAGTGTCATTGCGGAATTGCATATCTGGGTAAGGTAAATAAATAGTGGCATCAACTCCTGGAACACCATATGGTTCCGTGTAATAACTCACAGCAAAAGCGTGGTTGGTGCGAGAGAGTATAGGTAATCCTGCAAGTAGAGCAGCTCTATAAGCAGTACTAGAAACTTGGCACAGACCACCACCATATTGTTTTTCTTCTTTGTTTTCTAGTATTACTATACCTTCAGCATAGCCAGTAGCAGCACTCACTTCACCTAGATACTTATTGAATGAAAATACTTCACCAGGTTTTATCAACAGATTGCTAAACTTACTTGTTCCTACTCGAATATTTTGAATCCGGTTTGCTGAAGATCCTGGAAAATACGACACTCCTTCAGATATCAATTCTTTTATACCAAGCTTATCGATATTTTCATCGTTGATCTGGGCTTTTGTAAGATTTACAGCTAACGTAGTAGGTGTATTTTCGCCTTTATTGAGTTTTGTCATCACTTCTTCAGTAGATTTAGCTACATCAAGTGTTCTACCATCCTGACTAGTCCGAAATACAGTTGCTCGACCACCCGAGACCGTCAGTTGGGCATCTATTGGTGTGACATTGATCTGACTGGACAAGGTAGCTATAAATGCGCTTACCGCCGTTTTGTCATAGTACAAAGTATCGACTGGCTTTTTCAGTGAATACTGTGCAGTTAGTAGATTCTTCAAAGTCGGCTGATTGGATGAAGAAGATGTAAGCCAGCTGATAATAGTACTAGTATCTATTGGCCAGGATTTAGCTCCATAGGATACCACTAAGGGCTGTTTTTCGAATGGAGCTATAATATTCTTTTGAGTATTAAGTATTTCTGTACTCAGTGGTGGGTCTACTGATAGAACCGGTATTACCAACACATCATTTTGTTGCATGCCATAATGGTTAGATAAAGCCTTGGGTAATCTTGCATAGTCTAGTCTATTACCTCGCTGACTATCTTGTACTGTCAGACTACCGTCCCGTACTGCAAACTGAGCATTTTTAGCTATCCTAGCTCCTTTAGAATTGATATCTATCGATATATTACTAAGCTTATTGGTATCGAATTCAACACTAGTTATTGGTGCACCTTGTCCTGTCAAATACGCTAATTGATCGATGACTCTTTGTAGTGGCCAGCCTTCGCGTGTAGTATTCATTGCCAATTCTATTGCTTGCTTGTTATTGTAGTTGATGCCAAATTGTTCCGCAGAAATATTTTGCTTTTGTCCCATAGCTACTACTTCTATAGGCTGAGTCTTGTATTTGCTGGTTTGTGCATCAAGCTCACTCAAAGCGCTGTCTTTGTCCAATCCACCTAAATAAACTCCATTTGCTACTACCCCAGGCATAACACGTCCGATATAAGCTACACGTATAGCAAACAAAGTAATCAAAACTACTCCTATTATGCCAATAAGAGCAGCTAAGAATTTCTTACCTCTCGATAGATTTGTTAATCTTTGCATGTAATAAAGTTTTTAAGATTGAATAATAATTTCGGTTTCTATATCAGTAAATTCATCTTAATTATATACTTTATATCTGATTTAACCAAGCTTAACAGTATTGTGTTAGACTGAAGTATTGTTGCTAAGATCTTTTAGTTTTTTAACACCTTCTTTTACTAACTGACATTTTTCCTTAGGACATATCAATATACCCTCATCAGAGTCTATTATTATCATGTCGTCTAAACCTATGGTGACTATAGGTTTATCTCCAGCAATCACCAGGCTATTCTTGCTATCTATATCATATACATTACCTTTATGTACATTTGGCTCCCCAGAATTGAGTATTGTATACAGATCGGCAAAGCTTCCAATATCTGCCCAGTCAAACTTTCCCGGCACTACTACTAGATCATCAATCTTTTCAATTAGAGCTGTATCAATAGGTTCATTTGGAAATTCCAGATATTTAGCATCGGCATCCGTTTGGAGCAAGGCACTATATCTGTCCCATAATTCTGTATTGTTGTTTTTAATCTCATTTTCAAAAGTATCAATTGTAGCTGCGAAAAGACCAAGGTTCCATAAATACTGTTTACTCTCATAATATTTATCGGCTGTTGGCTGATCTGGCTTTTCTACAAATCTATCTACTTCATATATATCTAGATTGTCTATTTTATCTACCTTCTCTCCTAGTTTGATGTAACCAAATCCTGTCGCAGGATAAGTGGGAGATATGCCTATTAAGGCTAATCTTCCCATATCTTTTGATACACTGCCGGCAATCTCAATAGTGTCTATAAATGACTTTTTGTTCTGTATGTGATGATCAGCATGCAAAAAAACTACCACTTCATCACTATCAATCTTGTGCTTGAGGTGGGCTAGTGCATAGATGATACAGTGTGCAGTACCTCTTCTGGATGGCTCTAATATGATATTTTCAGAATATTCTGGTAGTTGTTTTATCACTTTTTCTACATGTGATTGTTCGGGCATGATATAGATGTCTTTGGCGGTATCTTTTACCCTAAGTATAGTGTTTTGCAATAGAGAATTGTCATCCACTAGTTTGAGTAAGTGCTTGGGGTTATCTGATGTACTAAGGGGCCAAAGTCTAGACCCTTCGCCACCGGCTATTACTACTATTATCATTGTTTTATTTTACACTATTTATTACAGAGTCACATTACACGGTTTTGAGCGGTTATAGTAGTGACAAATATGGTATAATAGTTATGATGAAAGTCGACATAAGGGGATGCAAGAATCATGCAAAATAAAAACAAATCAAACAAGAAAATAGCACTTATCATAGCGGGGGTGGTTTTTTTGTGTTTGGCTATAGGCGCAGGGGCTTGGTATTATTACAATCAATACAATAAGAGTAAATTACCTACCTCTAATACTGATTACGAGTCAGGAGAATCTAATGCAGTAAATCCGCGTATATCACCAAATCAGACAGACCCTTCTGAGAATAAACAAGATTCTAGTGTCGTACCAAAGCCGGTACTAGTGAAGAGTGCAGGGAATATATCATCAGTCCCACCAGGAGTCCTAATTGATTTTACCTGTAGTGCGCCAGCCGGTTACACATGCGAAATACAACTTAAGTCAAATAATGGAGAACAAATTAATTTTGATAGAAAAACAATTTCGGCAGACTCAAAAGGTCAAACCACAGTAGTATGGGAATGGGAGACTAAAACTGGTAGCTGGGACGTACTAGCGGTACTATATAATGATAATGGTCAAAGTAATAGCTCTGACATTCAAGGATTTGAGGTCAAATAATATGTTTAAAAATTACTTAAAAAAAGGAATTATAGTTCTAATCTTATTAACTGTAGGATTCTTTAGTGTGCCAGCTCAACCTGCTAGAGCAGCGACTAACGAACGGATGATGGATGATTCTGTGTTTGATAATTCTGGCAGTATGAGTGCTGTAGATATTCAAAATTTTCTTAATCAATTCCCGAATAGCTGTCTAAAAAATTACACAGACGAGTATCCTACAGATTACTTTAATTATGGTGGCAGTACATCAGCGGCTAATGTAATCAGAAGAGCTTCTGATTTATGGGGTATAAGTCCCCGCGTTATACTTGCGAAATTAGAGCAGGAATCGAATCTTGTAACCGGTAATGCCGGATGTCCTCTGTGGAGATATGTTAGTGCTGTGGGATACAATTGTCCAGGGCCTACTAGGGACGCTGTGTTTAGAGGCACACCCGTAACTACATGTGTTCGAAATGACGCAAACATGGGATTTAGTCGGCAAGTTACTAAAGGCGGATGGCTATTAAAGTGGGCAAAAGAAAGAGCAAATGACAACCTTGGGTGGCTAGTCCCCGATGATGCTAGTATATATTATTACGGTGTATTTACTAATGCTGGTAACCACAGACGTTGCGGCACTTGCAGTCTTGTATATCATGATGGCACCTTTCAAGGTGTAGACGTACAGACTGGCGCTACCGCCTCATTGTACAACTATACACCATTCCTCAACCAAGGCTTCGATGAGATATTTAAGGGCTGGTTCGGCAGTACATATGGTTTCCCTTATCAGTGGCAATTTGTTGGGCAAAGTTCCAGTAATAGTGTAGTAACCGGCCAAAAAGCTACCTGGACAGTTTATGCAAAAAATGCTGGATCGGTTACTTGGTACAACTCTGGTGCCAACCCTGTAATGCTAGGGACTAGCAATGCAAGAGATAGATCGAGCGCATTTTGCACATCTAGCTGGTACGGATGTAGTAGGGCAGCCAAACTCAATGAATCCAGCGTAGCACCAGGGGCTACAGGTACCTTCACATTTGAAGTGCAGGCTCCAAACGTAGGAGGTACTTACAATGAGTATTTCAACCTTGTAGCCGAAGGAGCAGCATGGATGAATGACCCAGGACTGTTCTTCCAGACCCCAACTCCAGCCTCTACCCTTAGCTCAAGCATTGTTAGTAACAACTTTCCTACCAGTATTACAGCCGGCGCTAGCGCCAATGTAACTGTAACAGTCCAAAATACCGGCACAGCCTATTGGTACAACAACGGTAAGTTCCCCGTCAATCTCGGCACATACAGTCCTATAGACAGAACTAGTGTATTCTCCACTCCTACGTGGCTAAGTACCACTAGACCCGCCAAGATGACAGAAGCCACAGTAGCTCCAGGGCAAACCGCTACATACAACTTCGCTATCAAAGCTCCCGGTACACCCAATAGTTACAATGAGAGCTTCTCTCTGGTTGCCGATGGGTGGGCTTGGTTCAACCAACCAACTAGCACTGCTGTAAACGTCGGTGCTTATGTGCCGCCACCAGAAGTAGTAAGTACTCTCAGCGCCAACCAGTCACTAGCCAGTAATCAAGTTCTCAGATCTCAAGACAGTAGATATAGACTTGTCATGCAAAGTGATGGTAATCTTGTACTTTATTCCCCCAACAGGCCCCTCTGGGCAACACGCACACAAGGTACCCCAGCCAATCTATTTGTAGTGCAGGGTGATGGCAATCTAGTGGTATATGACAACACTATCCCAAGACCATATTGGAATAGTGGCACTCATGGCAGAGGGGGTAATGTGCTAGTGATGCAAGATGATGGCAATCTTGTGCTCTACAACCCACAAGGTCAACCTATTTGGCATACTCAAACAGCCGGAAGACTCTAGGCCCTGTACTCTCAACTACTGATTTGATAATATTTGTACATGTCAAACGATTTTTGGACCAATAAAAACGTACTCATAACAGGTGGCAACGGATTCTTGGGTAGTCACTTGGTAGACAAACTCAAATCTACCAAAGCACATGTTATAGCCCCTTCTCACGAAGAGTATGACCTCGTACAGCTAGAAGATATCAAAAAGATGTATGATGTTCATCCTTCAGATATCGTCATACACTTAGCTGCCAAAGTAGGCGGTATAGGTGCTAACCGAGAACATCCCGGATCGTTTTTTTATGACAATCTTATGATGGGCACACAATTGATGCACGAAGCATACTTACGCAAGATAGGTAAGTTCGTGGCTCTTGGTACTGTTTGTGCTTATCCCAAGAATACCCCAGTACCATTCAAAGAATCAGAGCTTTGGAATGGATATCCTGAAGAAACCAACGCCCCATATGGATTGGCCAAAAAAATGATGTTGGTACAAAGCCAAGGTTATAGAGAAGAGTATGGGTTCAACTCAATATTCTTACTACCAGTAAATCTGTATGGTCCACGCGACAACTTTGACCCCAACAGCTCGCATGTCATACCTGCGCTTATCAAGAAATGTGTAGACGCTATAGAAAACAATGACAATGAGATAGTAGTATGGGGTGATGGTTCTGCGACACGAGAATTTTTATATGTAGATGATGCTGCAGAGGCTATCCTACTTGCCACAGAGAAGTACAATAGTAGCGAGCCAGTAAATATTGGCAGTAGCTTTGAGATATCAATCAAAGATCTAGTGGAGCTTATCGCCAAACACACAGGTTTCAAGGGCGATATAGTATGGGATACTACCAAGCCCAATGGTCAACCCAGACGCAAACTCGATGTCAGTCGAGCAAAAAAAGAATTTGGTTTTTCATCTCATACTACATTTGATGAAGGCATCAAAAAGACTATTTCCTGGTATAAAGATTGCAAATAAGTCTTTATACATAAAAAGAATTATATAATTTTCAGTAACTTAGCTTATTTTGTAGCCTCGATAAGTGCCGAAGTACCAAATGGGAAGCTAATATATTTTAATAACCACCCTTCTATTACTAGAAATTTAACAAAAAGATTATTTATAGGCGCTGGTAAGAAAACATAGGAAGATTGCTTATTATTCTTATTATTCTTTAACGAAGCTATAAATCTGTAAGTAACTATTAGTGGAAATGAAAACACTATAATATAACTTCTATTTTTGACCTTAAATCCTTCGCTATTTACTGTTCTATGTAGCCCTGATAAAGTATACCTTCTGTAATGATGTAAGCTTTCATCGTGATTGCTCCATAGCCACTGATATGCTGGAACAGTAATAAGTAGCTTACCCTTAGGTTTAAGTACTCTATGCCATTCTTTAAGCGCTTTAGAGTCTTCTTTGATGTGCTCTAGTACATCAAGTGCTACAATTAAGTCAAAAGTATTTTCTTTATAAGGTAATTTAAGCCCATTTATTTTTCTAACATTCTTGATATTAAGCTTATTTAGATAATTAACAGCCTCTTGTGACGTATCTACATTTTCTAAGATTCCGTGCTTCTCAAGCATATTAATTGTACCTCCCGTGCCACAGCCTATATTTAAGATAGCTGAGTTTTTTTTGAGACCCAAGTTTCTTATATATCTATTAATAATATCCTTACGTCCTACATGCCACCAGTATGTATTCTCCGCATTCGCCATTTTTTTGTATTCAGTCGTTTTCATAGCTCGGGTATTAATAAAGAGTAGCTTGGCTTTATCTCGCATACAATAGTCTCAGAGGGATCATTTATCTCGAACAATTCATTGGTCTCAACTGCTCGATAACCTCTAAAGAGTTGTTTACCATTTACTCGCCAGTAATTACTTGGATTAACGTTTAAAAGAATTTTACCTTCTCCTAATCTCTTTATTATAATCTTATTTGGTGTAAATAAAACTATCTCAGCATTTTGAGAGATTAGCCTGCCTCCAAGATTGGAGCCAACTCTTTTTGTTGGACGAGTGTTATAATCGTAACCAATAATAGGCTCATAGCCATGTACTTCACTTAAGTTTGCTAAGGTAGCCTTATAGAACCTATTTGGATCACCTGGTAAAAAATCCGTGTGAATATCAAAGTTGACGCTTTTTATCGGAGGCAATAATTTTGTATAGTCGCGATAAAAAAGCATATGATTAAATAAGAATAATTCTAAAGCTGCTAAAAAAAGTAATAAATTAAAGTACTTAAACTTGGACTTACTGGTGACTAAACTAAGTAAAATAAAGAATGATGACCACCCAAGCCAACGACTCGATATTGTCATGCTACTAAGAATTGGAATTTTTGACTGCAATTGAGAAGGCGACCATGAAGAGAATGGTCCTAAAGACAGAGTAAAAAAAAATATTGCGACTGCTAGACATATATTACTGATTTTGCTTCTTTCTGGCCTATGTTTTATCTGTCGATACAACAAAATTAATAGAAGGATAAATATAAAGATACTTAAGTATGCATTATACTCATACCATCCGTGCACTAGATTAAAATTTGATAAAGGCCTATTTATTAGGTAGGGCTGAAACAAGGACGACAGACTTTGGTTAAAAGCATTATTTTCAATGTTGAGCGATGTTTTTGGAAAGCCCATAACATAGTCATATGACATCATTAATTTATGAGCACTAAATACAGATATAAGTACATAGGCAATCATATCTTTTTTTATAGGTATGGTTTTTTTATCAAAAATAGTTCTTAAGTAATCAAATATTAATAATGCCATTATTAATAATATCGACTGTATGACAATATAATGAGGTGATGAGTTAATGAAGAATATAAAAAAACAAACAAAATATATATAACCATATTTAATATTTTCTCTTTGAAGATAATAATAAAAAAGCCACGGAACAAGATAATACATAGCAAAAGTTAAGTGACCAATTACAATATGGCTAACTATAAATCCACTGAAAACAAAAACATAAGCAATCAGAACTGACCGAACCTCATTTGATGATACCTTCTTGCACAATAAATACATGCCCCAGAATCCAAGAATATTATATATAACAATTGCAATTTTCAGACCATACAAACTACCAAAAAATAAAGTACTTGCTGACTCTATACTAAACAGTGCAAATTGAGGATTAGCGTATAGTGGCACACCCCCTGCGACCCATGGGTTCCACCACGGGAATTGACCATACTCAAGTACAGAAATTCTAAATGATTCATAAAGCTGTAAAAAGTAATCCCAGTCGTTAGTCAATATGCTCTTGGGGTGTGAAATAAGACCCACTAGAAATAAAAGTATTGGTGTTGATAGTGCAATAATTTTAAAGAACTTATTATCTAAGTATAGTTTTTTTGATAATTTAATATATTTGTTAAACATTTCATAATTAGTTATAGAGAGCTTATTCTATTATAATTTACCTTCTATTAGTTTATATTATAGTTAGCTATTATATAATACTAACAGGTTAAATATTATAATATATAAAAATACAAATACGGTACAAATAAGCTATAATATATACGATGCAAGAACTAGTAATAAAACCTACCAAACGCCTCGCTATCAATTGGCGTGAGATGTTTGCATATCGAGAGCTGTTCTTCTATTTTGCATGGAGAGATGTTAAGGTTCGCTACAAGCAAACTGCCATCGGTGCGAGTTGGGCTGTCTTGCAACCATTCATACAAATGGTAGTATTTACTCTATTTTTCAATAAAGTTGCAGGTATACAGACAGGTAATGAAGCTGTTCCATATGCGATTTTTTCCTTTACAGGACTACTTTTTTGGAATTTCTTCTCTGGGGCTCTGACTCGAGCTAGCAATAGCCTAGTAGACAATCAGTCTGTTGTGACTAAGGTATATTTCCCACGACTGCTATTACCATTGTCATCTACATTGATTGGACTTATTGATTTTGCATTTGCATTTATAGTTTTTATAGGTCTGGCGTTTTACTTCCAGATACCACCAACTATCGAAGCGGTGTTGTTGCTGGGTCCAGCATTGTTTATTACCTTCATAACAGCGTCCGGCATAGGTATGTTCTTGGCTGCTGTCAATGTGAAGTATCGCGATGTCAAGCAAGCCGTACCATTTTTCATACAAGTTGGGTTGTTTATCACACCAGTTATTTATCCAGTGACTGCTGTGCCTGAGCAGTATCAATGGCTGTTGTATCTCAACCCAATGACTGGTGTTATCAACGTAATGCGATCTAGCTTCTTGCATACGGCACCTATCAACTGGCCGCTCACTATGCTTTCGGTTGCTAGTGCATTCGTGATGTTTGTGATAGGGCTTTACTATTTCAAAGGTAGAGAGAAAGAATTTGCGGATATCATATGAGCAAGCCAGTAATAGAGATCAAAAAACTCGCCAAAGTCTACAATATAGGTCATGAGCAAAAAGCTTCAGCTGGTACAGTTACACTACGTGATGCTATCACCAACTTAGGTCGCAAGCCATGGGAGTTTTTTACAGGTCATCAGATGAAGAAAGAGAAATTCTGGGCACTCAAAGATATCAACTTCAATATTGAGCAAGGGGATGTAATAGGTCTCATTGGTAAGAATGGCTCTGGCAAGTCTACTATGCTCAAGATACTATCTCGGATAGTCGAGCCTACACAGGGAGAAATAATCATGCGTGGTAAATCCGCCAGCCTTCTAGAAGTAGGTACCGGATTTCACCCAGAGCTTACTGGTAGAGAAAATATCTATTTCAATGGTTCAATACTGGGAATGAGGAAGAAAGAGATAGAGTCCAAGTTTGATGAGATAGTAGAGTTTAGCGGTGTAGATAAGTTCTTGGATACTCCTGTGAAGTTTTATAGCTCTGGTATGTATGTACGCCTAGCCTTTGCTGTAGCTGCTCATCTAGAGCCAGATATACTCATAGTAGACGAGGTACTTGCTGTAGGTGATGCAGAGTTTCAAAAGAAAAGTCTCGGTAAGATGCGCGATGTCACCAAGAACAAAGACCGCACTGTGATATTTGTGAGTCACAATATGGAATCTATCCAAAGCATTTGCAATAAATGTGTATGGCTACAAGAGGGTCAGATAGTCGCCATGGGTGAAACAAATAAGGTAATAGACAAATATGTGTCATCAGCGCAATCTAGTTCAAGCATACCTATTGCAAAAAGAAAAGATAGGCAAGGGAGCGGAATTGCTAAATTTGAGGATATTAGCATAAAAAACACGATAGGCAGCGATCGAGAAATTAAGTTCGCTATTACAATAAATAATCATTCAGATATATATCATAAGGATTTTAAGCTTACTGTAGATATTATCGACGATACCGGAAGGCATGTGTGTAATCTAACAAACTTATTAATAGAAAAGAGTCTTGATTTAAAGCCAGGTAAAAATAGATTTAATCTTAATGTACATAACGTCAACTTAGTTCCTGGGCAGTATTTTATTAACCTATACATGGCGTCGGATCCATATAATTCTGAAATATTTGACTGGATAGAGAACGTTACTTCTTTTGTTGTTCCAGAGTATGACTACTACAATACTGGTGCCCCACCACAACTAAGGGCAAAAGATATATTTTTGGATTTTGAATATCAACAGATATAACTAATCACATAATATTTTTTTAGATTAAAAAAATGATATTATAGTAAAAGACTTTTTAAGCTTTTTTATTACTCATAACAAGAAGGACAAACAATTGAAGAAATATGTAAAATCAGCAGTCAACAAACTAGGCTTCGATATTGTGCGAAAGCCCAAAGAGATTAAACAAGGCGATATCGATCCGAGTGAGTACACTACCACGCTTGCACCCGAAGAAGTGCCTTGCCAAAAGGAAACTTACTACTACGCCCTAAACAATTACGTCAAAGATGGGGATAGGGTACTAGATGTAGGCATGGGTGTGGGGTATGGTATGAATCTACTCAGTATCAGAGCCAAAGAAGTATATGCGGTAGACGTAGACAAGAAGGCTGTAGATTACTGTACCAAGAACGTACTAGGCAAAAACCCTAAGGTCAAAGAGCTCAAGCTATATGACGGCTACAAACTACCATACAAAGACAACTATTTTGATGTAGTGACGTGTGTAGATGTTGTAGAGCATGTAGAGGACTATGATAGATTTATCGACGAACTCTTACGAGTAGCCAAACGAGTAGTAGTATTTGGTACCCCAAATAGAAGACCAGAGTACACCAACCCAGACGGCACACCAACAAATTATTGGCATTTGAGAGAATGGTCATTTGAAGAATTTGATAAGATTGTAAAAAGTCATGTCAAGAAAGTGGAATGGACGTTCTTAGATGGTCCATGGGAAGGTCCATTCAAAATCACTCACAAGGTCAATAAGGATACGCTAGTATTGTTACTAGCATTAATGAAATTGTAGGGGTACAATGGCCAAAAAGATAGATTCTAAGCCAGCCAACTATTACCAAAACCTCCGCCTAGAAATGTTGCCTTATATACCTAAGAGTGCAAAAAATATTTTGGAATTAGGTTGTGGAGAAGGTATGTTTGGATCTTACCTACGCGAAAACCTTGGAGCAAAGGTTGTGGGTATAGAGATAGAGTCAAAGTTTGCTACTAAAGCCAAAAAGGATCTTGATAAGGTATATATCGGTGATGCTGAAACGATTATAAAAAAACTACCAGCCAAATCATTTGATGTGATTGTAGCAAACGATGTACTAGAGCATATGGTAGATCCATACTCTGTACTAAAAGAAGCTAAGCGCATACTCAAAAAAAATGGGGTTGTAGTAAGTTCAATACCCAATATGCGCAATTTTCATGTTATCTATCATCTAGTGAGACACGGCCAATGGGAGTATGTAGAGTCTGGCATATTAGATAGAACCCATTTGAGATTTTTTACACAAAAAAGCATCAGGAACATGTATGAGAGATTGGGATATGAGGTAGTCCAGCACGAAGGAATATTTGAAGAGAATAATCTACCAATGATGTTCAAGCTAGCTAATATACTAGCAAGAGGAAAGATATCTGATATGAAATATGTGCAGTTTGCCACTGTGGCGAAAGTGAAGAGGTGAGTATGGGGTTGCAGCACAAGATCAAAACTAGACTAGGCAATGTAAGACAAAAACTATTACCAAAAGAGAATATCGGAAATACTCTCAAGAACTTTCAAAATACTATAAATGTAGATGGACTATCAAGACCAGATAACTTCAAAGACAAGATTGAAATAATCATACCTTGCTATAATCATGCACAATACCTAGAAGACGCCTATCGAAGTATAGAGTCTCAAACTTGGAATGATAAGCCTATCACTGTAACTTTCGCAGACGACAACTCTACTGATGACACACAAAGCATTGTTCGTAATATCCAAAAAAGAGCCACTAGTGATAAAATTATTCAATATATTCGTAACAAACAAAATTTGCGTCAGTGGGCATCTATCAACAACGCTATAAATATGTCTAACAATCAATTGTTTGTGATACTCAATGATGACGACATGCTTGTTCCAGATGCTCTAGATAAAATAATAAACACCTATCATCGATACCAAAACATCTACATGCTCGGTGCACACAGTTTGTGGTTTGAGCAAAGTAAGAAGCTACCAAGACACAATATCCGAAATCTCGACGATATAGATTTAACCATACATACCCCAGATATGACCCACAAATATAGAGATCTCAATGATCTAAATATGACACATTCCAGCAGCTCTTTTTTCAGATCTGTATGGTCGGCGGTAAATGGTTATACTTCCAAAGAAGATCGCATACATTCTATGGCCAATGAAGATAGAGACTTCCAGATGCGGGTCAACGCAATAGCTCCTGTGGGCGTTTATTACGATTACCCACTCGCTTATTGGAGGACTGATAGTTCGCATGGCAAAGACTATTAACTCACTCAAATACAAGCTCTCTACACTACTTGGTCTAGCTAGGGTAGAAAAACAAGGCTCTATGAGGGTTTATGACTACAAGAAGTACTTGTCTAAATCAACTAGTAAGCCCCAAAAAGCCCTAGTAAGCTATCTAGTAGATCCGGTTATTGATGAACTATCGGGCATAGGTACTGATCTTTTTTCCAATAACGGAGCTGGCCGGACTATCCCAAAGGTATTAAACGAACTCGGATATGTAGTAGATATCATCAACTGGGATGACACCAAGCCAATCAAGGGTGAATATGACTTTGTGATATATCACGGAGGTAAGAATTTTGAACAAATAAAAGAATTAAAAAATACAAGCAACAAGCTGGTATATTATTCTACAGGTAGTTATTGGCGATATCATAATACACAAGAGCAAAAAAGACTTGATTATTTTGAGAAGCGACACAACAAAAAGTACAAACTTGATAGAGAGATACAGTATGCTGAAGAAGACGCCAACACTTCATCTGATGCTATTATTGCGCTTGGTAATCAAGACACAGCAAAGACTTATGCAAAGTTTAGACGTGTTTACAATCTAGAAGGTGCATCTATGCCTATTGCTAAGCCACGTAGTATCAAGGCTATGGATAGTGAAAATATCGGATTCTTGTTTATGGCAGGTCCAGGAAATCTACACAAAGGACTAGATATTATCCTTGATACTTGGGCAAAGCTACCCAAAAACCTACACCTGCACATTATTACATATCTTGATGATGATTTTGTAGATTATTACCACAAGCAACTATATGATTCACCCAATATTCATACACATGGCTATGTGATGCAGCGTAGTAATCAGTATTACGACATCATCAAAGACTGTCAGTTTAGCGTCCTTCTGTCTTGTAGTGAGGGTAGTCCAGGATCTGTAATAGAGTCTATGCATCAAGGGCTCATACCTATCATTAGTAGGGAGAGTCACGTCAATACTGATAATCATGGATATGTGCTCAAGAAGAATACTGTAGGAGAACTAGAATCTATCATCAATACACTCTCTGGCCTCAAATCAAAAGAGATAGTTAAATCGCAACAAGAGTTACAGGTTTGGGCAGAAGAAATATTTACCGTTCAGAGATACGAAAAAGAATTTGCAAAAATTATCAAGGATATAACCAGATGAGAGTAGGTATATCACTGCTTGATTTTCAGCCAAACAATTCTGGAGGTATTGAGACTTATTGTCGAGATCTTATATCTGGACTGCAAAAGATAGACAAGGCCAATCAGTATTTTATACTCCTCAACAAGAGAAATGAAGGTACCCTGGAAGTTACATGCGATAATTTTGAAATAGTATATTGTGATAATCGCACATTTTTGCACAAAGTACTTAATAAGCTCAAACTCAAAAACTATAAAGCTGAGAGCATCATAAAAACGAATATAGAAAAATTAGACCTTGATATTTTACACTTTCCACTACAGACAATCCAAGAATACCTATTAGACCTAAAGGTAAAAAAAATAATTAGCATTATGGATATCCAGCAAGAGTATTTCCCCGAATTCTTCACCAAATCAGATCTCAAGAACAGAAAAAAAATGTATGTCAGATCATGTAAAACAGCAGACAAGATAATTGCAATATCTGACTTTACTAAAGAGACTATCATAGAAAAGTTTGGTATTGAAAAAGAAAAGATTGTTACGGTTCACCTCAACTACAATAATGATATATTTGGTCGCAATGTTAAGTCTGCCAAACTTCCTTATGACCCGTTTTTTTACTATCCAGCAGCTACATGGCCACACAAGAATCATATAAGGCTGATAAAGGCCTTTGCATTATTTCACAAAATTTACCCTGATTATCATCTAGTTCTATCGGGTATACAGAAACAACAATCTAGCAATATCAAGAATCTTATCACTAGGCTCAAGCTGGATACACATGTTCATATGCTTGGATATTTAGAATACAAGGAATTACCTGGAGTGTTTAAGCAAGCCTATGTATTGGTATTCCCATCGCTCTTTGAAGGTTTTGGTATACCAATGATAGAAGCTATGTCGGTAGGTTGTCCAGTAATTGCCTCAAACACAACTTCCGTTCCTGAGGTGGCGGGTAATGCTGCACTGTATTTTGACCCGACTTCTACACAAGACATTGCTAGGACAATGAAGATGGTAGTACGAGACAATACTAGGCGCGAGCAATTAATACTCAATGGCTACAAGCAGGCTAGCAAGTTTACTAAGTCTAGAATGGTCAAAGATACCTTGCAAGTTTATCGCAAAATTGCAAAGATGTAATGATGAAAAAGAGTACAAATCCGAGCGTATATATAGTAACCCCTATATTCAACAGCAAATCACATACATTAGAGTTTCTCAAGACTGTATTTCAAAATGACTATACTAACTTTGTAGTAGTCATAGTAGATGATGGTTCTACTGATGGCTCTGAAGAAGCAATAAAGAAATTGTATCCACAGACTATTGTTCTTAAAGGTACAGGTGACTTGTGGTGGTCAAGATCTACCAACAAAGGAGTAGAGTATGCCCTCAGTCATGGAGCTGACTATATATTGACCGTCAATAATGATGTAGAAGTCAAAAAAGATTGGATATCACAATTAGTAAAGTGTGCATCAAAAAATCCAAAATCACTTGTTGGTACAACTATTTATTATAAAAAAGATAAAAATAAAACATGGTATTTTGGGGCTGATTTCGACACTGAAACTGGAAATCTTTACCATATAGAAGACAGGCCTAAGCCGGGTGAAGTGCGTGAGTCTAAATGGTTGACTGGTATGGGAGTACTGATACCAGCTCAAGTTTTTAAAGCAGTTGGTATGTATGATGCCAAGGCCTTTCCTCAGTATTTCGCTGATGCTGACTTCTCTTTGCGGGCAGCAAATGCTGGATATAAACTATTGGTATCCTCAAAAGCAGTTCTTTATAACGATACGGATAATGATAGGGGAAGCAAAATAATGCGCCAAAATACTTATCGAGCACTACTACCAATAATGTTTCAAGATAGTTCTATTGATAGCTTCAAGATACGAAGAAGGTTTTACAAAAGATACTTCGGTAAGAATGCATCAAAAGCCTATAGGTCTTATATTAAGAGCCGCATCCGAGGTCTATACTATCCGTACATAAAAAATGTTACAAAAATAAAACTAAATAAAATAAGAGGCCAAAAATGATAATTGGTATAGATTTACGGCCAACCCAAGGCCACAACAAATATCGTGGCATTGGTCGCTACATCAAGTCACTATTGTCACAAATAATGCTAGTGGATAATAGTAACCGATACGTTTTTTACCTTACCAACAATATAGATAGTGTGTTAGACGATCTAGATATACCAAAATATTTTCAATACAATATCTCATTCGTAGAGCCAAAAGCGCCTAGCTCAGGCAAGATAAAATCAATCATTGAGAATGAACACAATGCTATCAATCTTACAAAAAATGAAGTAGATATATTCTTTCAGCCAGATATTGATTATGGTCTACCTAAACACACAAAAACAGTAACTGTTTTTTATGACCTGATACCGTTGATGTTTTGGAATCGCGACAAGGTCAAGAGATTTGGCTTCAAAAAAAGAGCCAAAGTAACTATAGTAGAAACGCTCCTAAGAGCAAAATACAAACGCTCACTCAGTACATATAAAAAGGCTAATAAAATTATCGCTATTTCCAAGTCATCAAAAAAAGATCTTATTGACAGATTTCCATCCATCAAATCTACTAAAGTAGTAGTAACTTACCTTAGTGCTGACGGCATTGATAAGAATATACAAAACACACAAAAATCTACGATAATAAAAAGACTGAAGCTAGATCAGCCTTTTGTACTGTATGTAGGCGCAGTGGATATCAGGAAAAATATAGTAGGTATGGCTAGGATGTTTTTTAAGCTAAAATCAGAAATTAATACCAATCTCAATTTAGTGATGGTAGGCAAAGAGTTTACTAACAAACTTGAGCTAGAGGAGTTAGGATGGAATGATGTAGTCAATAGAAGTAAGTTCAAAGATGACATTATTCTACCCGGCTATGTAGATGATAGTGATCTAAATATTTTATATCAACAAGCAAGAGCATTTGTGTTTCCGAGTTTATATGAAGGCTTTGGTCTGCCGATACTGGAGGCCATGCAAGCAGGTTGTCCAGTGGTAGCATTTAACAACTCATCTATACCCGAGGTTGCAGGTAAGGCGGCAATATTGGCAAACAACGAAGACGAGTTTGTAAAAGCTGTTAAATTATTACTACATGACAACAAGAAACGTAAAGAGCTTATAGAGGCCGGATACAGACAATCCAAGAGGCTTAGTTGGTCTAAAACAGCCAAACAAACTATAGAGATATGGAGTGATCTTGGTAAAAAATAAAAGGTATAATACTGATATGAATGAAAAAAGGGATAAAAGGATACTCGTAGAAGGCACCCCGTCTTTCCGGAACAGAACTGGTGTAGGGCAATATGTATTTCGGCTTTTTGATGCACTATTCAAGATTGATAAAGCAAACGACTATTATCTATATGGCTTGCTGTTTTTTGGTAAAAAATTTGAACCACCTTTCAAGCAAGGTTACAAGAATATTCACTATAGACTAATAAGGTACCTACCATCAAAAGTTTATAACGTGCTGTCTAGAAGAGTAGCAGTACCCCCAATAGATATACTCACAGCAATGCGCACAGACATTACGATTTTTACAAATTTTGTACGAACACCTCTACCTCTTGGTAGTAAATCCATTGTATTCATATATGACCTTTCATTTAAATTGTTTAGTCAGTATTCAAATGATAAGAATGCTTATCTTATGAATAAAGAGGTAGGTAAGAGCGCCCAAAAATCTGATATTATTGTGACCATCTCAGAGAATTCAAAAAAAGAAATCGTAGATACCTACAAAGTAAGACCAGAAAAAATAAGGATTATTAATCCAGCTATTGACCATCAATACTATTACCCTCGTGGCCAAAAAGAACAAACAAGAGTTAAAAGCAAGTATCATATCAAGACCTCCTACATACTATATGCCGGCACTATTGAGCCAAGAAAAAATATAGTAACCTTACTGGATGCTTATGCAGGATTGCCCGATGAAATAAAAGAATCTTATACTCTTGTGCTGGCTGGTGGAAAGGGTTGGAAAGATGAAGATATATACAAAAAATTAGAGGAGTATAAAAACCTCAACATCATTCTAACTGGATATGTTGCAGACGAAGATCTACCGGCTTTGCATAGTGGAGCAGAAGTGTTTGTATTTCCTAGTCACTATGAAGGCTGGGGAATGCCGCCATTAGAAGCTATGGCTTGTGGAACACCGGTAATTACAAGTAATAACTCATCTCTGCCAGAGGTAGTTGGTGATGCAGGCATGATGCTTGATGCTAGTGACACAAAAGGATTTACTAACAATATTGCAAAAGTTATTAAGAATAAGAAGTTACAACAAAGAATGGTTTCAGCAGGTATAAAGCAAGCCCAAAACTTTAGTTGGCAAAAGAGTGCAGAGAAGCTACACCAAATAATTGAAGAGTTGAACTAGAGCTTTTTAGATTCTATCTCTAGGTCATTCTTGACCATCATGCTCACTAGCTCTTCAAAGCTCACTTTGGGTTCCCATTTGAGCTTCTTTTTGGCCTTGTCTGGCTTACCAATCAACAAGTCTACCTCTGATGGTCGCATAAATCTCGGGTCTTGCTTGACGTACTTGCTCCAGTCGGATATACCTATTTCTTTGAATGCTAAATCCAAGAAGTCCTTGATAGAGTGTGTTCTGCCAGTCGCGAGCACATAGTCATCCGGCTTGTCTTGTTGGAGCATTAACCACATACCTTCTACGTAGTCACCAGCAAATCCCCAGTCTCGTTTCGAGTCGAGATTACCAAGGCTTATCTCTTTTTGCAGACCAAGCTTGATACGTGCGACACTACTGGTAATCTTACGAGTAACAAATTCATAACCTCTGCGTGGAGATTCGTGGTTGAATAGTATGCCACAGCATGCAAACATATCGTAGCTCTCACGATAATTTACCGTCATATAGTGTGCATAGGCCTTAGCAGCGCCATAAGGAGAGCGGGGGTAGAAAGGTGTGTCTTCGGTCTGAGGCACTTCGCGTACCTTACCAAATAGCTCACTAGTTGAAGCTTGATAAAAACGTATTTTGCCTTTGCCACCATCTACTATCCTGATAGCTTCAAGCAGTCGCATCGCACCTAGGCCAGTGATGTTACCGGTGATCTCAGGTTGTTTGAAAGACAGTGCCACAAAACTAATAGCACCGAGATTGTACACTTCATCTGGTTGGCAATACTGCACTGCAACGACGAGTGAGCTCATATCCGTAAGATCTCCTTCTATTAGTTCTACGGATGGTAGAAGCTTCTCTATGACGGCTAATTTAGGGTTTTGTTGTCCACGAATAAGACCATATACTTGATAGTCTTTTTTCAGTAACAACTCTGCAAGGTACATCCCGTCTTGACCTGTAATCCCGGTAATAAGCGCTCGTTTTTGTTGGGCCATTTTCCTCCTTTGGTTATATTATTTGAGATATAATGTATATCGTATCACAACATAATAGAAATTATTAATTAGGAAATATTGTATGAAGATATTGTTTGATGCACGTTGGATAAATGCCACCAAACCAGACGGAATTACACGATATAGTAGAGAATTGATAAAAGGTCTTAGTCAGCTGGGCGATGATATAACCCTACTAATAAGCTCCGAAAAACAGCTCCAAGGATTGCCTAAGCTCAAATCTATACAAACCAGGCCCCCAACACACTATTCTGAGATCAACCAGGCTCGTAGACTCAACAAGCACGACTTTGATGTAGTCTACACACCCCATTATTTATTTGGTGGCGCTGGCAGAGAGTTTAAATTGATACGCACAGTACTGGATCTCATACCATTTCATCACAAGAACAAGCAATCAAGACTTACTTGGAAGGTATTTCATTCCAACATGTTTTTTTTAAAAAAACTTATCAATGATTCTGATGCACTTGTTACTATAAGCGAAACAGTAAAGAAACAGCTACATAAATATACCAAGCTCAATATATCAGTGATACTTTGTGCCCCAACTTCTCTAAGGTCAAGTAGGGAAAAGGCAACTAAAGAACTACTATATATTGGTAGGTATGAACCATACAAAAATGTTGAAACGCTAATACGCGCTATGAAACAATTGCCAGAATACGAGCTTATACTTGCCGGTAATTGCCCACCGGAGCGCAAAAAGATATTATCAAGTATGACATCAGACAAATCTCAAGTAAGATTTGTAGGCATAATATCTGACCAAGACTATCAAGACAAGCTCAACAAGGTGTTTGCTATGGTAAACGCATCAAAAGAGGAGGGGTTTGGACTACAATTAGTAGAGGCTATGTCAGTTGGGTGTCCTGTGGTGTGTAGTGATATTGACATATTTAAAGAAATCGTAGGTTCATCAGGTCTTTACTTTAACCCTATGGATTCGGCTAAATTAGTGGATAACATTCGACATCTAGAAGAGGCCAAAAATTGGCAAAAAATCTCAACAGAGTCCATTAGAGCTTCTAAGAAATACAATTGGGGTGAAAGCGCTCTCAAGCTCAGTAGGTATTGTCAGCAAATAGCTAGCCACAGCTAATATAGTAGTTGGCAATAATTTCTGTAGAGGTTACAATAATACGATATTAATGACATGAAATACATAAAAAACACACTTGCCAATATAAGAAAAGAGCCAGATCAATTTTTGTTGATGACTATGATGTTGGTATTGCCATTAGAGCGGATACCTTCTTTTGATGCACTGGGTATCACCTGGCGATTGAGCTTGGTGGTAGGCGGTTTGATAATACTCAGGACGGTATATCTAATGTATCGAAAGAAACTGTCCTTCAAGCTGATTACTCCATATAAGATACTGGCAATATTTCTCATATGGATGGTGCTCGTCATACCTATATCCATCAATCTCAGCAGGGCAGTAATGGTATTTGTGTTTAGCACTTATGCTATTGTGCTATCCGTATCGATAAGCTTGCTGTACAAGAATAAATACCTTCAACCAATGCTAGTAGCCTTGTTAGCAGGTGCTGTTATTACATGTCTATTTGGGCTCTATCAATACTTTGGTGATATATTCGGATTATCGGTTCAATATACTGGGCTTAGAGAAAGATATACTTATGCGCTCTTTGGGTTTCCTCGAGTGCAATCTACTGGACTAGAGCCACTATATTTTGCATCGTATCTATTGCTTCCAACCTCGATACTAGCTTCAATATTTCTTACCAAAGCAAAACTCATACATCTCAATACCAGATCATCTATAGCTATTTTTAGCTTATTTTGTTTACTTATTTTCTTGACCGTATCAAGAGGAGCTATATATGGTCTTATAGCAATGATGCTGTCTATGGTGATGTTTTTACTATTCAAAAAGATTACTACTCTCAAAAGAGTAATAGCCATCTTTCTTGCGATCATAGTTGGATTTGGATTGTCGTGGTTGCTCATCAATCATCTCAACACCAACCCATCTCAGTACTTCACGCAAAAAAAAGGTGCCGAAGTATATACTGAGCAGATCACCAATACTACGTTCAACGATGCAGGAGATGAGCGTGCCAAAGCTAGGCAAAACGCTATTAATCTCATCAAACAGCAGAAACTAGCTGTCACGGTTGGTATAGGCCCGGGTCAGTACGGTCCATACATGATGAATAATCAGCCTGATGAAAATGGCTGGACCATAGTCAACAATCAACCACTTGAGTTATTGTTAGAGCTTGGGATAGTAGGACTAATCATATTTGCAACATTTGTAATATATATATTCATACAAGGCTTGAGATTGGTACCGCTCAAAGACCCTATAGTGTCTGCAACGCTGATCGGCTTGCTGGGTTACTTAGTAGCAGAAGCTATCCAGTATCAAAGCTTCTCAACTCTATATATCACACACATCTGGGTAGCAATAGGACTACTTATAGGTATTACAAGATTAGACAGTGAAAAAAGTAAATAGTTTACTCAATAATCAGCAATATAAAATAGCAAAAATCAGCATAGTTTTTTTATTTCTTACAGTAACTGCAGCACTGTTTGTGTATCGAGGACATTACAAACAGCTCAGCTTCATGGGCGGGGATGAACCAAGCTATATTATGATGACTGACAGTCTAGTAAAAGACGGAGATTTCAATCTTAAAAACGATTATGAACTCAAAAGAGCCACCGAGTATTATCTAGGTCCAGATCTGTTCCCACATATAGCAGTGATTGTTGACTATATGCAGAGTGATAAGTGGTACAGTATTCACACTATAGGGCTTCCGATACTATTGGCAGCTCCTTATAAAATTTTTGGTATGATTGGTGCACGACTTATGATGCTGGTGTTGCAATTGGCATCAGTAATATTTTTTTTGAAGATACTAGAACGTTATCTACAAGACAAGTACAGGGTTGTTATAGGTATGCTGTTGCTACTTTGTTGTACATTTTTCTGGCAAAATATAGGGGCAGTTTTCCCGGATTTGGTGCTAGTGAGTGTAGCAGGAGCATCTGTATTGTTATTCGGACGCAAGGATATAATAAGTAATGTCGGATTTGTATTATTGGTGTGCATCGGTGTATTGGTACACAGTAAAGTACTGGTCTTGGTAGGTCCTATATACTTAGCTCATCAAGTATTCTTACTTGCGAGCAACGGAATATCGGTATGGGTGAAAAAATATAGCATATATATCGCACTAGGACTGGTTTTTACAGGACTATATTCATGGTTTCTTTACGCTTCTTATGGTGTATACCTACCATCCCAACTGTATGGTCCAGGAGGGCAGTTGTTTGCAGGCAATATGTTTGCCAATAGTTTGGCTGTAGTGCTAGATAGGGCTAAAGGGCTACTAATGTACTTCCCGGTCATTGCTATATCTGGACCTTATCTATATATAGCCACACGGCAGTCTATCAAACACATGACTTCGTTTATTAGCAAACGCAACGTGCCTAAACAAGCATATTTGCCATTAGGAATTGGTGCTGGCTTGCTGGCGCTGCTTATAACGCAGCTTGGTTTTGATGATTGGAGTGGATCATTTGGACCAAATGGTAGATATATGTTGGCATTCTTGTTTGTTCTGATATTTGTGATAGCAAAATACATCAATTACAAAAACATATTGGAGCTATCGGTGCTGTCAACTGCTACTATTATCTCAGCCCTAGCTAGCTGGGTGATAGCCAAGAGAGTAGATATCTACCTAGATACAGGTGTTGACAATATAGTTACCGCCAAATACGCTCTACTCAAGATATTTCCTTTATATCCACTCGTAATCAAAACATCAGACAATGGATTGGTGTATAGGTCTGTGGTTATGATATTGATCATAGCTTTGTTTAATGCTCTACTTTACCTTATCTATAAGGACGATAAGATTCGGAAAGTTTTTACTATCAAGAGCATTAAGTAGATACAAAAATGTAAGGGCCCGTGCACTTGAAGTACACGGGCCCAAAGTCACTATGAGCAATGCGATCTATCGGTCGCTGTAGATGTATTGCGTGCCACCGGGGACGGTGACCCAATGGTCA
>CAYRNO010000012.1:0-25785 GCA_964425715.1 uncultured Candidatus Saccharibacteria bacterium
AAATAGAGAGTGCCAACCAATGCAGTTAGAACAAAAGACTTGATCGATATGAGATAGCCTACGATAAACGGCGCAGCAGTATTTATCCAGCTTACCGGTCTGCTGGTAGCAAGTATTTCTTTTATTGATAATCTGTCTGGGTTATTTTTCATTGAATTTTTCATATAAAGCAGGTAATAAAATAATTACTGCTATTAAGTATCCAAAGTCTTCTATAGGGATAGTACCTATCTTGAGTCCCGATATATAATTACTATTATATATTACTATTGGGAGTTTAGTCAGGTAAGTATTGAATATCAACATCATTACGAGCATTATCAAAGAAAGAGCTATTAAAACTTTGGGATTTATTAGTTTGAGTCTCAATCTTATAAACAATAGTATTGATACTATAACTAAGCTTATACTAAGTGTCAGATAGCTATACATCTCTGTCCTTTATTTTTGAAAGATTATTTTTTAGAAAAATATAAAGAATCAAGCAAAAGTAACATAGCAAGAAAAGAAATATGAACTCCTCTAATGGTAGATCTGGTGAGAAAAGATAGACACCACTTACATATCGCTGATTGGTTGAGAATATGTTATTTATTATTCCTAAGACATCAAATAATAAAAGTAGGCTCATAACTATCCCTATTGATTTAATTGTTCCCACTCTTTTATCAAAATCAAAAAAAGCAGCTTTATATCTGTAATCAGCCAACAATAGGCCCAATACACTAAAAATCAATACAGATATATATAAATATTTACTAAAAATTAATTGACTCAACATATAGCTATTATACAAGCTAGGCATTATTATGAGATATAAATGAAGAAGAAAAAAACTGCAACAATTGTCGGAGCTGGTATAGGCGGTCTTTGCAGCGCTGCTAGGCTACTAAAGGACGGGTATGATGTTTCTGTATATGAAAAAGAAGATCTTGTTGGAGGACGAGCCAATCGAATAAAACAAGATGGATATATATTTGATACTGGACCTACATTACTGATGATGACAGATGTTCTCTATGATACTTTTAAATATTGTGGGAAGGACTTTAAAAATTATATAGAGCTCATTCAGCTCGAACCCAATTATCAGGTAGCATTTGCAGATGGTAGTAGGATAACAGTTAGTAGCAATTTACCCAGATTTGCCCAGGAATTAGCTAAATTTGATCCCAAGGCCCCGGAGCAGTTTTACAGATTTTTTTCTGATGTTGCAGAGATATATAGGCTCTCAAGAGGTGGGTTTATAGATAAAAACTTTGATAATATCACTGACTTTATCAATCTGCGTTCTGGACTACAGTTGTTGCGTAAACGGGGACTCATTAGCCTATGGAAATTTGTCAGTCGATATTTTGATGACGATAGACTCAGACAATTATTTAGTTTTCAGAGTATGTACTTGGGCGTTAGTCCTTATGAAGCACCTGCTGTTTATAGTTTGCTTAGCTATATGGAGACTGGACTTGGTATCTGGTATCCAAAAGGGGGGATGTACAGTTTGAGCCAGGCTTTAGAAAAGCTAGTCATCGATATGGGCGGAAATATATATACTAAGACCGAAGTTGACAAAGTCATAGTAGAAAACAACATAGCTACAGGAATAAAACTACAAAAAAATAAAACTATTAATTCAGATATTGTAATTTGTAATGCCGATCTAATATATGCTTATAAGAATTTATTACCTTCATCGATTAGATTGAAGAGTTTTGGTCGTAAAGCTGAAGATCTCAAACAGGCTAGTTCCGCACTGTTATTTTACTGGGGAGTGGACAGTGATTTGCATGGCATGCTACATCACAATGTTTATTTATGTAGAGATTTTAAAAATAATCTTACTGAGATTCTTCACGACCATGCTCTCCCTAGTGACCCATCTTTTTATGTATACATTCCTACCAAAACTGACCCAAGATTAGCACCTGCAGGGCATAGTGTAGTTTATATATTGGTACCTGTTCCAAATCTCAGCAAAGATAACAACTGGGATAAAGGAATAGCAAAAATTCGTCAGCAATTACTCAGTAGATTAAAAAAAGAATTTGGACAAGATATTAAAAAACATATTAGGACCGAGAAGATTTTTACCCCACATGACTTTGAAAGTAAATTCAACCTAACATCCGGCTCGGCATTTGGTCTGACTCACCATTTATTCCAGTCTGGATACTTCAGACCGCACAATGTAGAGCGCAGTGTAAAAGGATTATACTTTGTTGGTGCTAGTACCTATCCCGGGGGAGGGATACCAATGGTAGCGCTTAGCGCTAAGCTTGTAGTTGAGCGTATAATTAAAGATAATAAATAACAAGTCATGGAATATATGAGATTAAAATCGTTGATTACCGAATACAAACCCCTGGTAGATCTACAGCTCCAGAGCTTTTTTGCGGACAGGGTTAATAAAGCTTCTAAGATCAATAGTGACTATAAAAAACTAATTGAGACCTCTGCTAAAGTTAGTCTGAGGGGAGGAAAAAGATTACGTCCCATTCTAGCTATACTTGGGTATCAGATTGCTGGAGGTGATGATAAAAAGAAGATTATTGCTGCCGCGATAAGTCTCGAGATATTCCATAATTACTTACTCATTCATGACGACATTATGGATAGGGATGACTATAGGCATGGCGGACCAAATGTGACTGGAGTGTATAACAAGCAGTTTTCTAAGACAATGTCTCCAGATATCGCTCACCATCACGCCACATCATTTGCGATAAATGCTGGCGATATATTGAGTGGACTATGTTACGAAGCACTTATAGAGTCAGGATTTGATGCAGACTCTACGATTCGAACTATTTCATTGCTATGCGACACAACTTTTACAGTGGCATCTGGTCAGCAGTTGGATATTATAGCCTCATTCAATAAGAACTTATCAATCAAGAAATTACTCTCAATCGCCAAATTAAAAACAGCAGACTACTCTATCATTATGCCTCTGCAGTTCGGCGCTATCTTAGCTGGAGCTGATGATAAAACATTGTTAGCTATGCAAAGCTATGGTGAATCAGTGGGGATAGCTTTCCAGCTCAATGATGATGTACTTGGAATGTTTGGTGAGAAGAAAACTATCGGTAAGCCTGATATATCTGACCTAAGAGAAGGTAAGCAGACTGTACTCATGTATTATGGGTTTAAATTTACGACCCCCAAGGATAAGGTGGTACTAGAGAAAGCATTTGGAAATCCGTCGGCAACATCTCGCGATCTAAATAATGTGCGAAAAATACTGGATAGTTCTGGTGTTAAGGCTAAGGTCATGATGATGGCTCAAGAATATATTGAGGCGGCCAAGACTCACGTACAATCTATTAGTCAAGACGCCAAATACCAGACATTACTCAATGAATTTGCTGATTACTGTATCTATCGTAAAAAATAATAGATTTTATGAATTTTAAGAAACTGTATTTAGATACATCTGAAGAAATCAATCATACTATAGCTCGAAAATATTCGACTTCTTTTTCGATTGCTATCAAGTTAATAGACAAGTCTATTAGAAATGACATATATAACATATATGGTTTTGTGAGAGTTCCAGATGAGCTGGTAGACACTCTAAGACCAATAGATTGCAAAGAACAACTTGAGGGATATGTCGAACAGACATATAGTTCTATGAAAACCGGCGTAAGTTCCAACCCTGTAATACACGCGTTCGTTGCAACAGCCAAAAAATACTCTATTCCAAAGTCTATAATCCAGCCGTTCTTCGATAGTATGTTGAGCGATATAACTAAAAAGAATTATACGGATAAAGAATATAAGAAATATATTTATGGATCGGCAGAAGTAGTGGGATTGATGTGTCTGATGGTTTTTGTAAACGGTGACAAAAAACTTTTCAATAAATTAGAACCGAGTGCCAGCGCTCTAGGCTCAGCTTTTCAAAAAGTAAATTTTTTACGTGACTTTCAATCCGACAATATCAATCTCGGTAGAGTATATTTTCCAGATATTGATATCAACAAACTAACTCCAGAGAGTAAACAAAATATTGAGAAAGATATTTACAATGATTTGACCATTGCTAAAAAAATGATTAATCAATTGCCCATATCTTCTAGATATGGAGTAAAGTTAGCGTATTATTACTATAAATCTCTCTACAAAAAAATTGAACGATTGCATGCAGATGAATTATTGAGCAAAAGAATAAGTGTAAACAACTATTACAAGGTATTACTATTCATTATACTCAGCCTTCAAAAACTCTTAAGAATATAGTTTTTAAGGTATAATATAAAGCAATTAACCATAAGGGCTTTATAATTGTAAAAATATACTATGAATGGTAAAAAAGATAAATATATAGAAGTCGATGGAGTTGTCTACGATATCGCAAGCGGTAGAGTGGTAGTCGATAAGAAACGAAAGAGATCTACAAGTAATAAGAACTCTGTATTGGATTTACGTACCCCTCATAATATTGTCGCAAGTAGTCAAAATGCTATTCGAAAAAGAGAAGTCCAGCAAGCACCCAGACGGCATACAAATTACCCTGCAAGTAGGCATCCTAGCGTTAGTAATACCACTACAAATCATGTGGCCAATATTCAGTCTAGACCAATTACCAAACCAAAACCAAAACAACCAGAAAATGCTACCAATAAATCAATTGCTACAAATGATCAAGAAGTTCCTGACTATTTACTGTTTGTGCTTTGGAAGGGTTTATTTCCCAATGGTAACTTAAGGTTGTTACAACTAAGCTTGATTCGCACGGTATTTAGCCCTCAAACTTGGTTATTACTCACATTGCCTTTACTGCTATTGCAGCTTAGAGTGATAAGACATTACACGCTCAATGAAACCATTCAAAAAGCCAAAACTTTTGTATCACCAGAACGCTATGACCAAGTAGTAATTGCCCTGGCGATTACACTGATAGCATTTTTGGTGGGCGTAATCATACGATCTTGTATTACTGCTGCAGGTATCTCAGTGCGATTAAGAGAAATAGACAATAGACCAGTAAAAGTATTGAATGCACTTCGCTCAGCAATGCACGCAGTAGCTCGACAGGCACTAAATTATGTCATCCATATCACGATACTAGTGGCTTTGACGCTCGGCTTATTATTCTTCTCGCAATATATTTATACCAGTACCAATCCTTTAATAGTCAGTAGTAAGTTTCAGATCTTAGTTGCAATATTTCTTGTATGGGTTGTGATATTGGTATTTCTGTATGCCAAGCACTGGTTACAAGTTGGGCTTCTTTCTAGGAGTAGTAAAACAGCACATATACAGCTAAAAAGCATAAGCTTATTATTTACTACTCCATCAGCAAATATTGTATCTGGTATAACAGGAATCTTTCTAATAGCACTTTGCTATGGTGCTATATTTTCAATGAGCTGGTTTGTTACCAACTACTTTGTTGATCAAGCTGCTGCTCCTGCAATTCTTATCTTGGTTATTATTGCAGTTATTACTATATCTTTACTTACAAGTTTACAATACATTCAGCAAAGTATTTGGGCAAGGCAATACTACTATTCAGCCTTAAATTCCAAAGATAAAGGGGAGCTGTTGTATATGGAACCAACCAGGCCAGAGAGCATATGGCCGATCTTAGTAGTAATATCTATTGCTGCAATATTTATGTTGGGCTATTTTGTGATAGCTAGCCAGTATGCTTCTAGGCTAAAAGGTTTCTTGGCCAATATTCATGCTTCCATTCCCGACGAGATAAACATTGTAGTACCGATCAAGAAATAAGTGGTATTATTTTACGGCTCCGGATATTGACAAATATAGATGATAGAATGTATAATTATCACCAGTAGCCGCCAAAGGCTTTTTTAGATTGGAAAGATATTAACCAGCCCAAAATATTGATTCACACATTGTTATGATTAAAAAAATTACTGATTATATTAAGGCGTCTTATGCAGAACTCAAGAAAGTAGTTTGGCCAAGTCGCAAAGTAGCATTGCAACTAACCGCTGCAGTAATTATCGGATCTTTATTGATAGGTATGTATCTGACCTTACTAGGTTCGGGATTTCAATCTCTATTACAACGCTTATTATTTAAAACATAAAAGGATTCTATGTCTGAAAGTCACATCAAAAAAAATTGGTACGTTATTCACACCTATTCTGGGTATGAAGACCAGGTCGCTGATCAACTAACAATGCGGATAGAAACATTGGGGATGAAAGACAAGATATTTGATGTAATTGTTCCCAAAGAGAATCAAATAGAGATAAAAAACGGTAAACGACGTGTTGTAGAACGCAAGATATTTCCTGGATATATCATGGTGCAAATGATAGTCACTGAAGATAGCTGGTTTGTTGTTCGAAACACCCCAAATGTTACCGGATTTGTTGGAACAAGCACTACACCTTCACCTCTGGATGAAGCAGAAGTTAAGTCTATCCAGAAACGAATGGGAGTTGAAGAGCCAAAGTACAATATTGACTTTAGTATCGGTGAATTGGTAAATATTACAGACGGACCCTTCAAAGGTTTCGATGGTGCAGTGAGTGAAATTGACGAACAAAAGGGCAAAATCAAAGTACTAGTCAATATGTTTGGTCGAGAGACACCAGTAGAGCTAGATAGTTTGCAGGTGAAAAAGACTTAAGTAAGATTAAAATGTGGGACCTATCAAGAAGATGGGGCTTGAACCACTTTAAGGAGTAAAAATGGCAGAAACTAAAAAAATAAGCGCAAAAGTAAAAATGGTAATCCCAGGCGGAGGTGCCACACCAGCACCACCAGTTGGTTCTTCACTTGGACAGCATGGAGTCAACATGATGGACTTCATAAACCCATTCAACGAACAAACAGCTGATCGTAAGGGCAAACCTACCCCAGTGTCAGTGACAATCTATGAAGACAAATCCATGAGCTTTGTCATTAAAGGCACACCTACCTCGACTTTGATCAAAGAAGAACTAAAGCTCAAAAAAGCATCTGGTGTTCCCAATAAGGACAAGGTTGGGAAACTTTCCAAAGATCAATTGACTAAGATAGCTGAAGAAAAAATGGCCGATCTAAATGCCAACGATATCGAAGCTGCCAAAAAGGTAGTAGCCGGTACAGCACGATCAATGGGTATAGAAGTAGAAAAATAATATATAAGTGGGACCCAATAAATATTGGGGCTTGAACCACAAGGAGAAATTATGACCAAATCCAAAAAAGAAAATATCGAAGATAATGTAGCTAAGAATAATGAAGTAGCTGAAGACAAAGATCAAAATATTCAGGCCGATGCAAAGAAAGATGAGAAAAAACAGCCAGTAGCAACAACAAAAGCTGGCAAACATAGCAAGAAAGCATTAGCCGAAGAAGAAGCCAAAGCTCAAAAAGAAGAACGAAAAAAGAAATCAGCTGAAGAAACAAGTGAAGAAAAACCAAAGGTCATTCAAAAACCTAGAGTTAAGCGGTATTCAAAAAATCAAAAAATTTCAAGAGAACTTATTGATTTTGATAAGCTATACACGGTGTCTGAAGCCATCGAACTCTTGCCAAAAATCTCAATGGTCAAATTTGATCCAACTGCAGAAGTCCATATCAGTCTGGATGTAGATACCAAACAAGCCGATCAAAATCTTCGTACCAGCGCTCCGTTACCTGCAGGTACTGGCAAAAAAGTACGGGTCGTAGTTGTAACTAGTGATAAAGAAGCAGAACTAGCCAAAAAGGCTGGAGCTGATTTGGTTGATTCAGAAGCTATTCTGTCTTCTATTTCTAAAGGCAAACTAGACTTCGATGTTCTTGTAGCAAGCCCAGACAAGATGGGTGAGCTTGGTAAATATGCTAAGGTACTAGGACCCAAAGGACTGATGCCATCACCAAAAAGTGGAACTGTGACACCCAAGCCATCTACTGTTGTAGAAGAGATCAAAAAGGGTCGAGCTGAAGTCAAGAACGATGCTAATGGTATCGTGCATGTGGCATTTGGTAAGCTTAGCTTCAAAGCAAAGGATCTAGAAACCAACTTACTGGCTGTAATCAAAGCCGTCAAATCAAACAAACCAAGCGGTGTAAAAGCTACATACATCAAAAGTATTTATGTCACCTCTAGCATGAGTCCTTCTATCAAGCTTGATGTAGCTGAAGCTCTCAAATAGATTTCAAATAATTTAAGTAAGATAAAAACGGCTCTTAATGAGCTGTTTTTTCTTATGTTTGATTATGTTCGATTCGATTGCTAAGCTTAATGATGTAATTGTACCTACTGACGAAAAGAGTCATGATGCCGATCGATACTGGAGTATTTGGTAACGAACCTTGCTTCGAACAACGATATATTCCTGACTATGCAGAGTTGAAAAAATGGGTAGAGCACATGAGGGGTTTGCATCCAGATATTGTAATTGTACTTACATCTGGTACTTTTGATCTATATCACATTGGTCATGCGAAATATCTCCAAAAAGCAAGAGAATCTGGTGATCTACTAATTGTAGGTGTTGATAGTGATAAAAAAACTAGGGAGCGAAAAGGACCACAGCGACCAGTTATCCCGGAGCTTGAGAGATTAGAGCTTTTGGTACACAACAGATCTGTAGATATAGTTACACTTAAAGATGTAACCCATCAACATTGGCAACTAATTGAAACAGTTCTACCTGATGTATTGGTTGTAACGGAAGAGACATATACCTCAGAAGTAATTGATGAATTGGAACAAAGATTTGGATGTAAGGTTATTGTTCTTGAGCCTCAGGCTCAATCTTCAACAAGTAATCAGATAAGAATGCTAAACCTTGGTTTTGCAAATTCTTTGAGAGAAGCAATCGTTGAAGGTGTACCTGATTTTGTGGATTTGGCTATAGAGAGAGCAACAACCACAGGGTCAAAAAGAAGGGCTAACTGATGAATAAAGTAGCACTACTTTATTTACCTGTTTTGCACGAGGGATACATTAGATTTCTGACTTCAACTGACTTCTCTACAGTTTACATTCTTGGAGAAACATTTACTCATCAGTATAGAGAACTAGTAAAAGACATAAGGGCGATTTCAGCGGAAACGATGTGCAGGCTAGTATCTGCATTGTTGCCAGGAGTAGAGATAGTAGAAATTGTTGATGTAAGACAATTGTCTCGTCACAAATCCGGTGGTATCCAATTGCATATTCCTGATGAAGTGATATCTAGAGAGTTGGCAAGTTCTATTTTCCCAGATGCAGAATTGCATATCAGTACAATCTTTTTGCGCTGGGACAGCGAGAACTCAAAAGCTTCTACTGCTCCTAGGACCAAAAAAGTAGTCAATGGGGATTCGGTACTAGAAAAACTATTTGATCTTGCCTATCAAGAAGCATTCAGGAGTGCGGATTGGTGGCGGCAAGTAGGTGCTGTATTGAAAACAAGTAGTGGTGAAATTATTACAGCACACAATCATCATGTACCTCACGAGCAAATGCCCTATATAAACGGCGATCCCAGAACTTCATCTTCTAAAGGTATAAATGTAGAGTTTGGCACTGCATTACATGCCGAGATGGCAATCATTGCAGAGGCAGTAAAGCTTGGCATATCTACATCCGGAGCTGAGCTAATTACCTCAACCTTCCCTTGCCAATGGTGCGCCAAGATAATTGCGTATAGTGGCATAAGGACAGTTTATTTCGTAGAGGGCTATGCAGTACTGGATGCCGAAACTATTCTTGAGAGTCAAGGTATCGAATTGATAAAAATTGAGTTATAAAAATACCTCCTACAATTTTGTAGGAGGTTTGTCTATTTAGGGAGAGAGCTCATCTTAAATCTAATTGGTGAAAATTCAGGATTCTCAATGTCACCAACTTTAACTTGAGCATGAAGATGAGCAACACTTCCTCCGGTGTACCACATTTCGCCGAAACGCATTCCGAGAGCACCAAAAGAGAGATTATAGTTATTGATTATCCAACTTATGGCTTGACCAAAATCAGCTTGTGCTTCACAAGTAAGCAGACTGAAATTTGTCACATGCTGATGGGGGATTAGTAGTAAGTCCAGACTTGTACCTGCGTAAGGATTGTCGTTTGGTGTGATTATCCAGTGATCTGTCGAATGAATCACGGGACTATCATGGTACCAATCTAACCAATCAGGACAAAATGGACACAGTCCATCGTTCAATATCTGACTCATTTTTTCATATTGGTCAGCATATCGGGCCGCAGGTAGATATACCAAAGGCATTACGTTATAGTCCGTATTTCTACGAGTATATGAGATGTAGGCAAAGTCGAATCCATCGGCTTGATGCCTTTGTGTCGTTACTACTTTCCATTCATCGAATTGAATCGGTGGGAAATAAGCAACATGTGATGCATTTCTGGAATCGACGAAAGTATTTACTAGAGTTAGTTCAATTTTTTCTACCAATCCTTGATTGAGTGCCCCAGCATATATCTCCTCACCACCGATTACAAAAATTTCCTCGGAGGAAGCATGATCGATAGCAGCTTCTAGAGTAGAAAATACTTCAGCATCACCCGGCCAAAATTCTTCATCTCTTGAAAGCACGATGTTTTGACGATTCGGCAGGGCAGCACCAATAGATTCATATGTTTTTCGGCCCATGATTACTGTATGGCCAGTAGTCATCTGCTTGAAACGCTTGAGATCATCTGGGATATGCCAAGGGATATTACCATCTATCCCAATGACACCATTTCTTGATCTAGCTACGACTATTGATATCACTTTACACCGCCACTGGTATTCCGAAGATGGGTGGATGAGGATGGTAATCTGTAAGTTCGAAGAGATCACCATGAAGTTTGTGGATTAGATCGCCGTCATGAGGTGCCGAAGGTTCAAATTCTGCAGGATCTTGTGCAAACTGCAATGTCGGCAGAGCCCTAGGTTCTCTAGTAAGGATCTCTTCGACCGTTGGTTCTTGGTCGCTATAGATATGGGCATTGACTATTGTGTGCACATATTCTCCTGGGATATAGCCCAGGATATTGCACAGCAAAAGTTGCAAGGCAGAGTATTGAATCAAGTTGGATGGAACACCAACTGGTACATCACCAGAGCGCTGTGTCATATGGAGATGCAGCTTGTCACCTAGAATGATGACCTGTACCCATCCGTGACATGGCGCAATAGTAGCCTTATTGACTCTACCGGAGTCTCTAGCTAACCATGCTCCATGCCAAGGACTTACCACATGGGTCTTGTCATATGGATTCTCTCTGATCTGGTGCACTAAGTGTGCGAATTGATCGTAAGTTTCACCATATGCATCTGGCCAATCATGAAATACGGCACCATAACTAGCAGGCCCAATGTCACCAGGTTCAAGTCCGCGTTTCGTACATTTTTCAGTAGAACCCCATGGACCCCACCAGTCACATCCCCAGGCGCTAAATCCTTCAACAGTTCTTACACCATTGATCATTGCGCCAAGTTCGCAAATACCTTTTTTCCAAAATCCACCGAGACTTCTCTCGGTAATCAAAGGTATTCCATCCCTTAGAAGATCGAATCTCATCTGCACACCAACTAGTGTCTTGGTATCGGGACCTTGTCTAGATTTACTCCAAACCCCGTCTTCGTAAATTCTTCTTAGGATATCTACGTATTGAGTATTGGGTTTTCTGTCTTCGTACGGAAGAAAATCAAATCTCAATTCAGGCATTTGTTAACCTCTTTTTCAACGAACAACATTTCCGGTCGATAGTCCGTCTGATAATAACATGGTCAAATCTTACCTGTAAAGTTATAATATTGTTATGAATAAAATTATAGAACTTACACAAAAAGAATATAAACGGCAAAAAAACACTCTCAATCTCATAGCGAGCGAGAACTATCCTAGTCCAAAAGTACTAGATTTGCTGGGATCTGTGTGGAATGACAAGTATGCTGAAGGATATCCGGGTAAGCGTTATTATGCTGGCAATAAATATGCTGATGAACTAGAGGAGCTTACATGTCAAAAAGCTCTTGAAGTGTTTGATAAAACAGGGGAATATGGTGTCAATGTGCAGGCTCTATCAGGTAGCCCAGCCAACGCTACGGTATATCTCACGGTCTTAGAGCCTGGAGATACAGTACTTAGCCTAGATCTAGCCAGTGGTGGTCACCTCAGTCATCTTCATAGTACTAGTAACTACCTCAAATTTTTCAAATTTGCCAATTATACACTGCAGAGCAAGAAACAAGGCTTTGGTATCGACGAATCTGATTTCAAAGCAAAGCTCAAAGAACACAAACCTCGACTGGTAATAATAGGATTTAGTTCTTACCCACGCAAATACGAATTCAAAAAACTATGTAAGCTTGCACACGAGTCTGGTTCATTGGTTCTAGCAGATATATCGCATATTGCAGGCCTCGTGGCAGCAGGAGAGCATGACTCACCGTTTAATCGAGATGGCGAGGGAGCGGATTTTGTTACTACTACCACTCACAAAACTTTGCGTGGCCCACGATCAGCACTGATATTCGCCAAGCACGAGTATATGCCAGCTATCAATAAGACAATATTCCCAGGTACATCCGGTGGACCGCATCTCAATCAAATTGCAGCAGTTTGTCAATCCCTCCTAGAAGTATTGGGCGAAGATGAGTATCCAGACAAGATTGCTTTCGATGATTATACCAAGCAGGTAATCAAGAATTGCAAAATGCTCGAGCGAGGCCTTACCGAAAGTGGTGTCAATATGGTGATGCCTACTCAGAACCACCTTTGCCTTGTAGAACTACCTGAAAACGTCGATAGTCTTGAGTTACAGCAAAGACTTGAAAACGTGGGTATTATTACCAATCGCAATGCAATACCCAATGACGAAAGATCATCCTGGAGACCTGGCGGATTAAGACTGGGAACAGCTGCCCTTACGAGTAGGGGGCTCGACTCTGAGCAAGCTAGAGAGCTAGGTGTAGCAATTGGTTCGGTCATAAATGGCACTATTGAAGAAAATGCTGTCGTAAAATATTCTGATGAGCTAGCCAATTCTCTAGGTTGGTATTATTGACTCCAATCATATAATTTGCTATAATTCGTACTAATTACCAAAGATTGCCGCTTCCGTATACTACGGATTAAATACGCCGCATGAGGACAAAATCTAAATAATTTGGTAATAAAGCACATTAAATAATTAAAATAAGGAGGTCTATGGCAAAAACAAGAGCTCAAAAAGAGCAAGCCGTACAGGATCTGACCGATCTTTTCTCTAACAGCAAACTTGCTGTTTTGACAGATTACAGAGGTCTTGATGTACCGTCTATCTCAGAACTAAGGGCAGGTCTAAGAGATGCAGATATCACTTATAGTGTGGCTAAAAATACACTGATAAAAATCGCACTCAAAAATGCAGACAAGCCGCTGGAGGACGAGAAAATACTATCTGGACCTGTAGGGATAGCATTTGGATCGGACGAAGTAGAGCCAGCTAGAATAGTGTATGAATTTTCTAAGAAGAACGATTCATTGCAGATATTAGGCGCTATCGACGAGTCAGGTAAAGTACTAAGTAGCGAAGATGTTGTTGCATTGGCAAAACTTCCTACCAGAGAACAACTACTTGCTCAAACCGTTGGTACTATTGCAGCACCACTCAGTGGATTTGTAAGAGTTCTCAATGGCAATCTATCAGGATTGGTATATGCCCTCAAGGCAGTTCAAGAAAAGAAATCAGCATAACAAATAAATAATCAAACAACTTTAAATATTAGGAGAAATATTATGGCAGAAGAAACTGCAAAACAAGAAGAAGTAAAAGAAGAAAAACCAGCTACAGAAGAAGTAGTTGAAGCTCAAGAAGAAACCAAAGAAGTTCCAGCTAAATTTAAGAGCTTGGTAGATGAAATTGACAAACTAAGCGTATTGGATCTGTCAGAATTCGTAAGTGTCTTAGAAGATCACTACGGTGTAAGTGCTAGTGCTCCAGTAGCAGTTGCTGCTGCCGGTGGCGGTGGCGGTGGTGATGCTGAAGAAGCAGCCGAAGCCAAGAGCTCATACAACATCATGCTAACAGCAGCAGGAGATAAGAAGATTGATGTCATCAAGGCAGTACGTGAAATCTCAGGACTCGGACTTGCTGAAAGTAAGGGTGTTGTAGACAGTGCTCCAAAAATGGTCAAAGAAGGTGTTCCAGCCGAAGAAGCTGAAGCAGCCAAGAAGACTCTAGAAGAAGCTGGCGCTACTGTAGAACTCCAGTAATAAACTATCAAAAAGACCCCAAAATATTACAAGGGGTCTTTTTTTGTTTGGATTTTATTTGTTTTTTTGTTAAACTATAATTAGAAAAGAAAAGAGCTAAAATCAAAAGGTGTTTATATGAGTGATAAAGACAAACAAACAGAGTTGCAACAACTCGCTGATCAGATGCATGCGGCCGAAGAGAGCCTCGCGCAAGTACAGAAGTTACTAAAAAAAATGGGCGTAAGCAGTAAAGATTTGCCCAAACCAAATAAGACTCCACAGCCAATAGTTAGCGTTCCTCGTACTGCAAGAGATACGGATGAAGTAGTAGGTAAGATTATAGAAGGTCATTTTGATGGCCAAAATATGATCGGACCCGACGGAAAGACCTATCCTGTACCAGCAAACTATGCTTCTAAATCGAAATTAGTCGAAGGCGATACGCTGAAACTCACAATTGCACCTGATGGGTCTTTTATTTACAAGCAAATTGGGCCAATTGAACGTAAGAAATTGATAGCCAAACTTGGACTTGAGAATGGTCAATATATTGCTACAGTAGGGGAAAATCAATTTCGAGTACTATACGCTAGCGTTACTTACTTCAAGGCTCAACCTAGTGATGAGGTCACTATAGTGATTCCAGCGCATGGCGAAGCCAACTGGGCAGCTATAGAAGCAGTTATAGGAAACTAATAAAAGCTATTTTTGCCTCAGACATTTTAGCTCGTTTATGCTGCTCTTTGTAGTATAATAATGTTTTAGGAGGAGTGATACGAGTGTCGCAATTAGCTTTGTATAGAAAATATCGTTCGGCTGACCTAAGTGATGTAGTTGGTCAGCAACATATTACAAAAACTCTCGAACAAAGTATAAAACGAGATAGGATTTCTCATGCTTACTTATTTACAGGTCCTCGTGGGGTCGGTAAGACTAGTGTCGCAAGGATACTTGCAAGAAGAGTCAATGGACTGGACCCCAATGAAGATATTGGATCTCACCTAGATATTATAGAAATTGATGCTGCTAGCAATCGTGGCGTAGATGAGATGCGTAACTTACGCGATAAGATCCACTCAGCTCCGAGCAATCTCAAATACAAAGTATATATCATCGATGAAGCACATATGCTCACTAGAGAAGCTTTCAATGCTCTACTCAAAACACTCGAAGAGCCACCAGCCCATGCTATATTTGTCTTGGCTACTACCGAAGCCCACAAATTGCCAGACACTATCATATCAAGAACACAAAGATATGATTTCAGACCATTTCGTGAAGAAGTGATTGTAGAGCATCTACGGCAAATTGCTCAAAAAGAGAAGATTTCTGTTACAGATGATGGTTTGGTAGCAATTGCTCAGTTGAGTGGGCATGGTATGCGAGACGCCATAGGAATGCTAGATCAGCTCGCTGTAGCATCTGAATTGGTAGATGAGAAATCAGTGCAGAGTTATATGGGGCTTTCAAGTGTTGACCAAATCGAAAAGATCATGATTGAGTGTTCCAATTCCAATAGTAGCAATGTGATATCTCTCTTGGAGAAAATATTCTCAGAAGGCATAGAACCTGCTGCGCTAAATATGCAGTTTCAATATTACCTCAGAAGAATATTGCTAGAACAAATAGAGTCGTCACCCATATCTCAAGAATTCGCCCTGGTAGCCTTAGAGACATTAATGAGCTATCAGCCATACTACAAACTCAATGTACATCCTAGCCTGCCTTTAGAGATGGCCTTGGTTAAGATATCCAAACCCCAAATTTTAGACCAAACTAACATTGATAAGTCTGCCAAGACTAAAAAAAATACTAATAATAATGCATCAAGCCCAGACAGCCCAATTGCCAGCAATGCGCCTAGCTCAAAAACTGATGCCAAAAAGTCTTTGCAGGGTACTGGATCGGTCGATATAGCTAGTCGTTGCGCCAAAGGTCTAAGCATCATCAAAGAACACAACAATTCACTCTATGCATTGTTGCACTCCGGTAATGCGCATATCGAAGATAACAAGCTCATAGTGGACTGTAGGTTTCAGTTTCACAAACAGAGAATCGAAGAATTTAGAAATCGTGAGATAATTGAGAAAGTAATGAGCCGAGCTTGTAAACAACCAATAGCACTAGAGTGCAGACTTAGAAATGCTCCGACATCAGACAAGGTAGATAACGAGGAAGAGATAGTAAATAGCGCTATGGCGATATTGGGTGGGGAGTTAGTCGATGGCTGATATTATCACCAAGAAAAACAACTCCATTGACTTGAACCAAAAAGATATAGTTTTGCCACCTCAAAATACCGAAGCCGAGTCTAGTCTTATCGGATCACTTCTCATAGATAAGGACGCGATAATCAAAGTAGCTGATATCGTAAATGCTGATGATTTTTATGTTGCAAAAAATGCTCATATATTTGAAGCCATACTATCGTTGTTTGAGAAACGCGAACCAATTGATGTGGTAACACTTGCAGAGAATTTGTCCAAGTCAGGCAATCTTGAAAGTATCGGCGGGGCTTCTTATCTTACAGAACTAGTCAATAGTGTTCCTTCAAGTGCGCATGTAGCTCAATACGCTCATATTGTAGCCGACAAAGCTACCTTGAGAAGGCTGATAGGTGCAGCAAGCACTATCAATAAAATGGCATATACTGAGAATAATCCACTAGATAGTGTATTGGATGAGGCAGAGCAAGCATTGTTTTCTGTAAGTCAAAAACATCTAAAACAAAACTTTACTCCAATAAATGATATACTGACGCATAGTTTCGAAAGACTTGATGGACTTCACAAAGACAAAAATACTTTGCGGGGTATCCCGACTGGCTATAAAGAGCTAGATGGACTCTTGGCTGGGTTGCAAAATTCTGATCTTATAATCTTGGCAGCTAGACCAAGTATGGGTAAAACCAGTCTAGCGCTAAATATTGCTCAGCACGTGGCGGTATCAGAAGGCATACCTGTAGGAATATTTAGTTTGGAAATGAGTAAAGAACAACTAATAGATAGACTTTTGTCTTCGGAAGCTGGTATAGACTCATGGAAATTAAGGACAGGCAATCTAGAAGACAAAGATTTTGAAAAGATCAACAAGGCTATGGGTACATTGTCCGAGGCTCCGATATTTATAGATGATTCCGCGATGGCTAATGTGATGGAGATGAGAACCAAAGCTCGAAGATTACAATCCGAACATGACCTTGGACTTTTGGTAATTGATTATCTTCAGCTCATGAGTGGGCGAAACTCTAATGGTGAAAATAGAGTACAAGAAATATCTGAAATTTCTAGGGGATTGAAAGGCTTGGCCAGAGAGCTCAATGTTCCTGTTATTGCACTCTCACAATTGTCGAGAAGTGTAGAAATGAGAAATCCTAAGACTCCTCAACTATCAGACTTACGCGAATCAGGAAGTATCGAACAAGATGCCGATGTTGTGATGTTTATTTATCGTGAAGATTATTATGAAAAGGATAGTGAACGCAAAAACATTGCAGATATTTTAGTAAAAAAACACAGAAACGGTCCCACAGGAGATGTAGAACTATACTTCTTACCAGAACAAATGCAGTTTCGTAGCATCGATAAGGTTCATAATTAGCATAAGCCTTTTGATTATTTAAAAATTTAGATATACTATATAGAATATATTATGAAAAAAACACCTCCAAACAATAAAGAAGTTGCACAAGTCGGTCGGTTTGGTTTAGTAGGTATTTCCAACACGCTAGTGGATTTTATTCTCCTCAATCTCTTGGTTATAACCATTCTACCTAAAAACTTAGAAATCATTAATACCACAATTTTAGGAATCAATGTTGTCATCACTGGAGTAATAGTAGCAGGAATTATTTCCGGAACAGCGGCTATGATAAATAGCTATATATTCAATATGCGATTTACATTTCGCAAGAAGAATGTAAATACCAAACATACTGTTTATTTTTTCTTGATCACAATATTCGGTCTTTATTTCATTCGCCCTATAATATTGAAAATATTTACTGACACCTGGGTATGGCCTGCAGATGTGGCCTATTATATCACCAGTAGCCTAAAGTTACCTTTGAGTAGAGAATTTGACGAGCGCAATCTTGCTCTTATGGTAGCCGTACTGATTGTATTGGTTTATAACTATCTGATGTATAAAAAATTTGTATTCAACGATGAAAAAAAATAGTACTTTAAATAAAATAAGTAAGTTTATAAGAGATAACCTAGCTACAATTATTTTAGCTACTATTATAGTATTGGCAGTTATTTTCCGTTTCTATCAACTCAATACATTGCCACCTGGATTACATCCCGACGAAGCAGCCAATGGACTAGATATATTTAGAATACTCGAGAACCAAGATCTTCGCGTTATCTACAATACCAACGGACCTAGAGAATCGTTATTCTTCTTTTTCCAAGCAATATTTGTAAAAATATTGGGTAACACAATTCTTGCTCTTCGTATGGCTCCAGCTATTTTTGGAGTATTGGCTGTGGTCATGGTCTACTTGTATACCAAAGACTGGTTTGGTAGAAGAACAGCCCTAATAGCCTCTTTTATCATGGCAGTCAATCCATGGGTCGTCACTATAAGTCGTGATGGTTTTCGTGCCAGCATGGTGCCCCTCATGATAGCGCTAGTAGCATTTTTTGCAGGTAGAGCATACAAAACTAAAAAAATGTGGTATTTCATTGCAGCCGGTGCTTCTTTTGCACTAGGATTTTATACATATACTGCTTTTTTCATGTTCTCGCTGGTGGTTTTAGGAGGTATGCTTTATTTACTATTACTAAGAAGGCAATGGATCAAGGAAAATCTCAAGAATTTACTGGTAAGTCTTGCTGTCTTTTTAGTCTTGATAGCTCCACTGGGGTATACGGTAGTTACCAAACCCGGTGACTCAACTGCTCGTGCTGGCGGAACTAGTTTCTTAAATCCCTCGCTCAATGGAGGTAACCCAGGCTTGACTCTACTAGAAAGTACCGGTAAGACATTGATGCAGTATAGTTATCGTGGTGATGAAAATAGCCGTCACAATCTTCCTGGCCTGCCATATCTAAATACATTTATATCAATAATGTTGTTACTAGGATTGCTTGTATGCATCACCAGATTTAGAAGGGTCAAATACGCTGCAGTCTTGGGTATGTTCTTTGCTATGATGTTACCAGCAATACTTACCGCCGAGGGTTTGCCACATGGACTTAGGAGTATTGGTACCGCTGCAAGTGTATTTACGATAGCAGCAGTTGGCACTAACTATCTACTTGTACGTTGGTATAAGACTTTTCCGCTCAACTCTCTTGCTCGTAATGTAGGGGCTATTACTATAGTGTTTCTGCTTTTTTTAAGTGCCGTCATTGGCTATAGACAGTACTTTATAGCATGGGCTCAAGATCCTTTGACTTATGAAGCATATAGCGAGAATATGGTTCAGATTGGATATTTCCTAAATACCAACAATGTCCAAAACAAATTCCTAATAGCAGGCGGGTATGAAGCAATGCCTACGGAATATATCACACATAATGATTCTAAATATGAGCTTCTAAATATCTCTAAATTACAATCACAGCCTCTTCTAGATCAGCCCGCTCTATTCATCTTCCCGGAAAGTGCCTCATCTAAAGAAATCATAGATATCTTGCAGGCAAAGTACCCGAATGGTCAGCTTACACCACACTACTCTAGGTTTAATGACAAGTTGCTGTATTATACTTTTCTGACTCAATCAAAACAATCCAATGGACAATAACAAAACTATTAAACTTTCAATAATCATTCCTACTTACAACGAGGTTGATAGGATTGGTCATACTTTAGATAAAATTCGCGATTATTTCACGAATCAGCCCAACTCATTTGAAGTGATTGTGGTTGATGCTGATAGTCCAGACGGTACTGCCAAAAAAGCCAATGAATCTGCCAATAAAATTAAAAACTTTTCAGTAATATCGGCAGGACCAAAGCCACCTAAGCGTGCAATCAAGGGTAAACAAGTAAAACTCGGCATGCTTCAAGCCAAAGGAGAATATGTAATGTTTATGGATGCAGACCTTGCAACCCCGCTCAAATACCTATCTGACGTTGATGATCTTGCCAAATCAAACAAACCAGTTGGGATCTGCGTACGTGATCTTCAAAAGAGTCATACTGGTATACGCAAACTGGTTTCATCATTTGCCAATTTTTTAGTACAATTGCTTATCTTGCCTGGTATAAAAGATACTCAGTGCGGATTTAAGGCATTTCGTTCAGATGTAGCTCAAAAGGTATTTACCAGACAAACAATCGTAGGCTGGGGGTTTGATATGGAGGTACTAGCTATCGCACGTCAGCTTGGTTATCAGATAGACACTATAAATGTGCCAGATTGGCAAGATGTACAGCACGGCGAAGCTGACAAGACAAAGTTGTCGGGTTCCAAGTTCTCAGCGCTAAAGGCAGCTATTCAGACCTTCCCCGACTTACTCAAAATAAAATGGGGTCTTATGACAGGTCGCTACAAAAAATTCAAAAGTTAGTATTTTATCATGCTACTTCATCATCGCAGCAAAATAAATCTAGCACTCATCAGCCTTGCAACTTTCATAGGCTTTATTGCTAGATGGGCACTTAGTACCAAATCAAGCATTTGGCATGATGAAGGATTTTCTATTATGTTGGCAATACGCACACCAGCAGAAATTTGGGCTGGTTCAGCCAGGGATGTTCATCCACCACTATATTACGAAATGCTTCATTTTTGGATGCAATTGTTCGGTAACTCTGTCTTAGCTATAAGATCACTCAGTATATTGGCGGGGGTAATTTTGATCCCACTTTGTTTTCTCATTGTAAAAAGGATGTTTGGGGCAAGGCCAGCGATTTTGACATCTTTTTTTGTAGCTCTATCGCCATTTCTCATCCGATATTCTATTGAGGCACGTATGTACGGAGTTCTAGGTGTATTTACGCTGCTTGCTCTTTATTCGATTGTAATAATAGTCCACAATCCCAAAAACAATTGGGCATACTTACTATATGCTATATCTATTGCTGCTGGCTTATATACACACTACTTTGCTGCTCTAGCTGTTATTGCTTTTTGGGTGTACCTAGTGATATTGCAAAAACCACAAAATTGGAAATTAAACAAGACAATATTTCTATCTGTAAGGTGGTGGCTTGCAAATATATTGGCACTTGTGTTGTTTTTGCCCTGGATACCCAACATGATTGCTCAATTCAGAAGGGCCCAAGGACTTGGTTGGCTGCCGAAGACCACATTATGGACTTATCATGATACAATTTGGCAGTTTTTCACATTTACTGACGCTCACAAGATAGCTTCTATGTTGTATTTAATATTTCCGATTTTAATTATTGTGGCGGTGGTAATAGTTATCTACAATGACAAAGCCAAATCAAAATACAGTCGTCTCATCGCATCATATAGCCTCATTCCAATTGCAATTGCACTATTGGTGTCTTCTTACAAACCAATTTTTCATGAGCGTTACTTTGCATTTACGGTCGCTGGCATCTGCATGATTTTGGCAGTTGCGATAATAGACATCTCCAATAAGAAAACTTATATTACAGCCATCCTAGCAAGCTTGGTGATATTGTTGGAGCTTGTTGGTATTCGAAATGTTTATGCCCAATCTTCGCACAGGATGGATGTTGTAATTGAAAACCTCAATAAAAACTTTCAACAAGGCGATAGCGTCATAGCTGGTGAGCTCTATGTCTACTTTGACGGCAATTATTATAATCGCACTGGCCAAAAAATAATTCTATATACTGGAAAGAATAAACCCAACGGTTACGGCGAATCGGGGCTGCTATATGACAAATCTGTGTACTTGGATTCATTTGATAGTGTCGATTCAGGTAGAGTATGGCTGATTGGTAAGACAAATGACCAGGATTATTACAATGCCATACCTGATACTTGGAAGCTAATCGAGCGCTATAGTGCTGGATATAGCGAAGTCCGGCTCTATCAGGTACAATAATACTGTTATTGATAATAATATAGTTGATTATAAGGAGAATATCTATGGGAATGATGGACAAAGCCAAGATGGCTCAAAAAGCTCTAAAGCTGCAAAAAGAACTCAAGCGAATGAAGATTGAAGCCGAAGCAGGAGATGGCGATGTAAAAGTAACAGCCGGACTTGCGATAAGTTCTAGCAGCATGAATGTAGAGATTCAAAATATTGATATCGCAGAAAGTGCATATCAAGACCCCGATAGACTTGAGAGATTGCTCATCTCGGCTATCAACCAAGCCAACAAGGAACTCATGGCTGAAGCTACAGTCAAAATGCAAGAAATTGCTGGCTCGATGAACATTCCAGGTATGTAGAATTGCATAAAAAAGTTAGGGAACACAATAGGTGAATACGGAGATATTGCCAGAGAGCGTCAACAATCTAATAGAAGAGTTTTCAAAGCTACCATCGATCGGTCCCAAGACCGCTGAGCGTTTAGTATTTTATTTATTAAAGACTGAAGACAGTAAGACACTAGGCGAGGCAGCCCTGAAACTAAAAGATGGTATCACTAAGTGTAATACATGCAAGAACTTTGCAACCAATCAAACCTGTGGGATATGCCAAAACCCCAATCGATCCGATAAAATAATATGCGTAGTATCCCAGCCCCTAGACATAGTAGCTATCGAAAAAACAGGACTTTATAAGGGTAAATACCATGTCTTGCATGGTTTTATTAGCCCAATCGACGGCATTGGCCCCGAAGATATCGAGATACAAAGCTTGCTCGATAGAATAGAAAAATCCAAACCAGAAGAGATAATACTCGCCACCAATCCAAACTTAGAAGGGGAGACAACTGCACTGTATATAGTACGTCAACTGCAAGATACACCCGTCAAAGTGACCAAGCTAGCTCACGGGCTACCACTGGGTGGAGATCTAGAGTACGCGGACCAAATGACTCTTGGCCGAGCACTTGACAATCGTCAAGCATTCTAACGGATTTTTTGCTGGATTTCAGGTATAATGTACAGATATGAGATTCAAAAAAGACATATTAATGATAGATTTTGAGACCACTGATGGTCGACCGAGTCTTGCGATGCCCATTCAGCTCGCTGCGGTACTCTTAGACAAAGAGACTCTTATGGAGAAGAAGCACTTCAGTAGCTATATACATCAAGATCTTACTGATGCCAATCCTCGTAGTTCTAAGGTGCACGGTATCACCCAGGAGATGCTTGAAGGCGCACCAAGTCAAGACGAAGTAATGCAAAAGTTCCTAGATGAGTTTGGCACGGATTTGTTCATCAGTTGCTGGACCACATTACTAGATACCAGGATGCTGGAAAATATGATGAGCTCAATAGGTCATGATTTGATGGAATATGATTACCATATTCTTGATCTTTGGCCAATCATATATATCCACTTTGTACGACAAAACAAAGGTGAAGTATATAGATCGGAAGAAACATTTAGAGAATTTGGCTTACCTTCTAGAGGTAGTCATGATGCGCTAGAGGACTGTCGCCACACTGCAGAAGTATTAAGAAAGATAGTATTTGATAAATGATATTATGCTAAGGCTATACAACTCTCTCACTAGATCCAAAAAAATATTCAACCCGATTCACAAAGGGGTAGTCAATATGTATTCTTGTGGACCAACTGTCTATGACCATGTACATATTGGTAATTTGCGTTCATTTATTGTAGACGACTTATTGCAAAGAGTACTTAGAAATGTTGAAAACTATAAAGTCAATTGGGTGATGAATATCACCGATATCGATGACAAGATGATTGCTCAGTTGCAAAAAGAAAATAGTAGCCAAGAGCCTATGCAAGCCTTGGGAGAGCTGGCTGACAAATACACCGATATATTTATTGACGATATTCAATCCGTTGGCATCAACAGATCAGATATCACCAAGCTACCACGCGCCACCGATCATATATCACAAATGCAAGAACTCATCAAAAAGCTCCTTTTGGAAAAGAATGCCTATGTGGGTGATGGAAGTATATATTTTAGTCTGGACAATTATCAAAAGTCTGGCAAGAAATATGGCCAATTGGTAAATATAGATTATGATGCCAAAGCTCGTGTTACCGATGATCAAGATCAAAAAGAAGGAGTTGGTGACTTCGTGCTTTGGAAGGCCAAAAAAGACGATGAACCATCTTGGGATTTTGAGTGGCTAGGTGAGAACTACCCAGGGCGCCCAGGCTGGCATATCGAATGCTCAGCCATGAGTACTAAGTATCTAGGCCAACCTTTTGATATACATACCGGCGGAGTCGATCTGAAATTTCCGCATCACGAGAATGAGATAGCTCAGTGCGGTGGGTTGCAGGCCAACTACTATATACATAACGAATTCTTACAGACCAAAGGTGAGAAGATGAGTAAGAGTCTAGGCAATATCACTACACTAGCTGATATGCCAGAACCGCTAGCTTTTCGCTTTGCGGTACTGCAAGCCCATTATCGTAGCCAGATGGAATTTGACGCTAGTGTGCTTCAGTCAGCGACTGATAGGCTCCATATCCTATCGGCTTATACGGACCAGATGCTTTTTGCATGGAAAGACCAATTGCCCGATGTGGACGATAGTGGTGCTACCAAGAAGTTTGTAGATGAGTTTAATCTTGCTATCACTGATGATCTCAATACACCTGCTGCACTGGCCGCATTCAATCATATCGAAGGCAAGGTATATAGTCACGAGACACTCAAAGCTATCGAATATGTAGAGTCTGTGCTCGGAGTGGGGTTACTTAGCCCAGCAGAACTCAGCTCCGAAGAGAAGGCTCTGATAAGTGATTATGATAAGCATAGGGCTCAAAAGGAATATGTAAACTCCGATAAGATTCGAGAAAAGTTGCAGACAAGTCACAAGCTCCATATTTCTGACACTCAGTATGGGCCATTAATCAATAGGATTAGATAGTATATAGACAAAAATATACCCTAGATTTCTCTAGGGTGAAAGGGATATTTTACTGATTGGGGCATTTTCCAGTGCCTTTAGTGTGGCTGCAGGTTTTTGCTGCGGGTGTGTAAAACACGCCTCTGCCTGCGCAGTGCTGACAAGTGCTTTCATTGCCGCAGGTCGAGCAGTTGTATCGGGCCACGTTGGCTCTTTTCTGTTCGCTTGATCAGACGAGATCGTCAGACCGGCAAAGGCAAATCGCATACCTTACAGACCGCGACCTGTCCCTTGCAGTACTGGCAGTTTGCGCCTGCGCCTGGGCGTGGTGATGTTGTCGAGCTCAGTATCAGGCTTGCAATGACCACAGGCCTTGATACCAGTATGCTCGATAGTAGTACAGGTACTCATGTCATCCCCCTGAGAGTAAAGGTTCGAATTACGCAATTATTATAACCAAAAAACAGTGATTTAGCAACCATAGGATATTGATATATGCGCAGTTATTAGATAGAATAAGCAGGTGCAATTCGTATTTTATTGCGTATCTGGCACCCGACAAAAGAATCCGAATGAGCAACGCGAATGTTTCTTTTGTCGATGAGGAGAACTACACCAAAATATCTTAATGCAAAATTTATATGAATTTTGCATAGTGATTGAAGGTGTAGGCCGACGATGGGGTGTGGCCAAGTGGTAAGGCAGCGGCTTTTGGTGCCGCCATTCGGGGGTTC
>CAYRNO010000013.1:0-23764 GCA_964425715.1 uncultured Candidatus Saccharibacteria bacterium
TACCAGATCTTTTGAAATACCGTCGTGACTTTACCGCCTATATTTAGAGCGATGAGATTGATAATCTGTGCATATACATAGCTTCTACCTATCGATATCAGTGTGGCCATGATATCAAGTATTGGATAAATAATAGAACGCCAGCCTGTCAGCTGCCATTGAAGCTTAAATATTTGTACAAAATATTTGAGCAAGGGTTTTCTAGTCGTTGGTTTGTCTTGCATATATAGAATAGTTTCTGGAGTGATTTTTCACTTTCGCTCTTATGCTAGCAATTGTAGCCTACTAGGAGCTCATCAGTACAGACCTTATCTGTAGAGTGAAAGAAAGAAGGAGAGAGGTGGTGGTGGAGCCGTGAGGCACCAGAGAGTATGAAGATCTTCGAAAAGATGTATTCAGGGACTCCCTGGTGCCGTGGCCTACCACCTGCGGGCGCGGTCGAGGTCTCGCTGGAGATCGCGGTTGCGGGCTCGCAGGTCTTCGGTTCGGCGGCGCTGTAGCACCAGCAGGGTGACGAGGACGATCACGACGGCGATCAGTCCGAACACCACTGGGTAGCTGGCGCATGCAGCGATGATGAACACACTGGCGGCACACCCGAAGATGGCCTTGACGAGGTTGTCGAAGAACTTCTGCACGGGCTTGGACTCAGCCAATTATCTCTCCTTATTTTCATGTACGGCTCAAAGTCTCTCTCTGGGCCATAGGATAGGATAGCATATATACACTAAAGTGTCAATATATATTAACACTTTTTATAATGCCTACTATTCTTAATAGGCTATAATAGAAATATGCCAGAATTACCAGAAGTAGAAACAGTACGCGCCGGACTAGCTCAGATGTTGGTAGGCCAACGCATCAAAAGTATTGAGAACGATTGGCCCAAAAGCTTTCCTAATGATCCCAAGGTGGTTCGTGATAAAGCAGTAGAGGCTACTATACTTGCGATAGAAAGACGGGGCAAGGCACTGATAATCCCCCTTAGTGGAGGATATAGCCTGCTCATACACCTCAAGATGACGGGTCAGCTAGTGTATAGGCCAAATAACTCAAGCAAAGGTTTTGGAGGTGGTCATCCTACAGATAGTCTCATCAGTAAATTACCAGATAAGTCCACGCGAGTAATATTTGAGCTCAGCAAAGGTACTTTGTTTTTTAACGACCAGCGCAAATTTGGCTATGTGAAGCTTGAGAAATCCAAGAATATTCACAAGGCCAATCCTTTCTTGCGTAAACTAGGCCCTGAGCCACTGAGTGATGATTATACCTATGAAATGTTTAGAGATGCATTGTATAAGCACAAAAACACCACTATCAAAGCTGCTATTCTGGACCAGACAGTATTAGCCGGAGTCGGCAATATTTACGCCGATGAAGGGTTGTTTGCTGCTCGCATACATCCTAGCACTCGAGTGGGTGATATCAGTACTATCAAGCTCAAGCGATTGTATAAGGCGCTCCGAGAAGTCATGACCCTGAGCATCAGCCTAGGTGGTAGTTCGGATAGAAACTATGTAGATGCCAAAGGCAACAAGGGTAGCTATCTCAAATTTGCTCAGGTATTTCGCCGTGAAAAACTACCGTGTCCCAATTGCAAAGCAGAAATCAAGAAGATACGAGTAGCCGGTCGCGGGACCCATATTTGTCCGCATTGTCAGAAGCCACCAACAAGATAATGCATCTAACTTACTTGATAGTTTATAAGACATCATAAATACTACATATATGATCATATATTTATACGGAGAAAATGATTTTGCTATCAAACAGCGTATAGACAGTATCAAGCGCCAATACATCGATAAGACTGGTGGCGATGCTGATATGCAAACATTTGATATGAGCGAGCATAGCTTGTCTGATCTATTGAATGCTTTTAGTGTAGTACCGATGTTTGTGAGAAGTAGATTGTTTGTGGTGCGCAATCTAGACATACTCAAGCTAGGCAAGGATCAACTCGACAAGCTTTTTGGCTCTGTTTCAGAGAGCACCAATGTCATCATCACAGATACCAAGCCAGACAAACGAAGTGTGTATTTTAAGACCATCTCCAAACTCAAGAACTCCAAATACTTTGACAATCTCACTCCTCAAAAGTTAGTTAGTTGGATACGAGAGAGGACTCGAGAACAAGGAGGAACTATCGACAATGTCGCTATCAATCTTTTGATAGAGTTGGTAGGCAACGACCAGTGGCAACTCGACCAAGAACTCCAGAAGCTCACAAATTTCGATTCACAAATCACCAAAGAGAGTATTGAACAATTAGTTGTTCCAAATCTCGATCAATCAGCCTTTATGCTAGTAGATGCGATCATCCGTAAAGACACCAAGAAAGCCGCAGAAATATATGAGCAACTGATAGTCCAAGGCGAAGCGGACCAGATGATACTAGGTGCTATTGTTTATCAATATCGCATGCTAGTACTTGCCAAAGACAATGTCGGCAAAAGTAGTGATTGGCAAAAGGAGTTGGGAGTCTCTCCATATGCAGCTACCAAAGCACAAAATCTCATCAAAAATATAGAGATGGATCAACTCAAGAAAGCTTACCAGTACATAGTAGACGCCGATATGGCCATCAAGACTGGACAGCTAGACTCGCATGATGCACTGCGGCAGCTGATATTGCAGCTTGCAGGCCGATAGAATCAAAAAACTCGAGTGATTCTCGAGTTTTTTGGTAATTGATTGCAATTATTTTTTCTTGGCTACTGTCTTTTTTGGAGCTGTTTTTTTGGCAGCTGGTTTGGCTTTGGGCTTAGTGGCTGTTTTCTTTACCACTTTCTTCTTAGTAGCTTTGGTGCCTGGTTTACCAGGGTTTTCTGTACCATATGGTTTGGATGCAGTAGCATTGTAGGCAAGAGTAAGTCTAGACTTGCGTCTAGCAGCTGTGCGTTTGTGTAGTACACCTTTCTTAACTGCTAGATCTATCTCGGCAATAGCTTTGACTAGATCGGCATTGGATTTGACTGATCCTTGAGCGATTTGTTCTTTGACGATCTTTATCTGTTTCTTGACAGCAGTTTTGACGCCGACATTGTATTCGCGACGCTTTTCGGCTTGCTTCATTCTTTTCTTGGCTGATTTGATTATTGGCATATATATAAATTGATAAATTTAATAAGTAACAGATGAAAGTATATCTTATAATTTGGTTATTGTAAAGAGTAGGGCGGTAATAATCCTCTAGTATATTGTTGACATATATTGACAACATACGTCTAGTGTGCTAAATTAAGCATATGCAAATTATAGAACTAGCAACCAAACTCCAATCTGTTGGGCTTAGCGAAAAGCAAGCTCGAGTTTATGTTGCTGCGCTGTTTTTGGGCCCTAGCGCTGTACAGAAGATTGCCGAGCAAGCCGAGATCAATCGAGCTACTACCTATGTGATACTCGACGAACTGGCTGCTATGGGGCTAGTAAGCGAATCTACAGAAGGCAAGAAGACTGTATTTGTGGCTGAGCCACCTCAGTCGATTGAGCGCTACCTGGATGCTCAAAACAAGCAAATATCTGACAAACAAGACGAACTCAAGAATATCTTGCCTAGTCTCAAAGAAGTGTCGAGATCATCTGACGGAGTAGAAACTCCAGTAGTGAGGTTTTATAAAGGTATTGAAGGACTTAGGTCAAAAACATCTATCTATGCTAGGAAAGCAAAGCCAAAAAGTCAGGTGTATGGGTTCTCAAATTTCGACGAAGTTTTAAAAGAATTTCCGGATATACTACAATCTGGCCCCAATCTTAGGCAGAGAAAGAAGATTTCGAGTAAATTAATGTACTCTTTGAGTAGTGGGGAAATCAAGTCTGACAAAAAAATATTAAGAGAAACGAGAAAGATAGATCAGCCTATCGCTGCAGATATCAACATATATGAGAATGCTGTTGTAATATCCACCTATAAGGGCAAAGACTCCGTAGGGGTAGCTATTGAGAGTAAAGATATAGCAAGTGCTATGAAGCAATTATTTGAGCTAGCCTGGAAGATTAATAATAAATAGTTGTTGAAATATATTGACAAAACGTGGGTATTTTGGTATACTTCTTTTTGTCAGGCCAATGCGTAATGCTTCAGTGATAGCTAAGACGTAGAAGCAAGAGCTTCCAGCGTTATCTGAACCAGAGTGCAGAGGTCGTCGAGAGATCCTCGGCATAGACATGAGCAATGGAGAATTCCCGTGGACGCTGCTTACTCCACCACCTGAACATTCCGGCCATCGCCGGCGCAACAACAACTTCTGACTGAACCGCGGCGCAAGCCGTAGACACGAGCGAAAGCTCTCATCACCAAATGGTTCTGTCGGGAACTAACTGGACCAGTCATTGGTCCTCCGTCTAGGGCTCGGTGCCCCCGCAATATCAAGGGCACCGAGCCCAGACTACACTTCAACTCGATACTGTACAGCCAGGCAATATGCCTGGTTTTTTCGTACAACAAATTGTATAAACAATATATAACTATGACAGAAAATACTGACGAATCTACAGGTAAAAAGTAACAAAAAAACAAATAAACTGACAAAAACTCTTGACAAATAATACATTGTTTGTTATACTACCAATCAGTTCTTTGAAGTGCCAATTTCCGAACAAGACTGACTTGGGAGAGATTCTATGGCTCGCACGTTCACGCGCAAGTGTGGCAAGGACACTCGCACCGCTTCTACCCAGCTGTGGGCAGTCGTGGTCGAGTGCGGCAATGGGGAGGTGCACTACTTCGAACGTAGTGCCTGCCACCCCGATGTCGTCGTGGCGTACGTCCAACGGGAGTTCCCCGACTGTGACTATGTCATGGCCATGGCCTAGCGACTAAGACTCGGGGGCTTGATAAGTCCTGGCAACAAAAGTATATAGAGTGGGCCAAAAGAAGCTCTGTATACCATATCCGAGTATGCTCTCGTACAAAAAGCCGCCTGGTAGTAGGCATTGAAGCTCCCTCTGGAGCAACTACCAATCTAGCCTGATCCGTCAGGCTAGATAGCAGTCTGCTGGTAAGTGCCAGCACTGATGAGCCCGAACATATTGTTCAACTAGGGCGAAACTGCACTTTGTAAATACTAATTCTGTGGATGTGGCCAGTGCTACATATTTAAACATCTAATAGCAGATTGGCCGCCCACAGAAATGGTAAATACAATATTTGAACCTTGTAATATGGGCTATAGCTTTCGAACCGAGTATATATAAGTCTATATATTTAGTTCGAAAGCTAGATGCTTTCAAAAGATAGTAAGGTCACAGCACATGGCGGGACTGCTGCCTCACTGATGACCTGCCTGTAATATGCGCGTTTCCCGACACGATCGGGCCGATGCATTTACGGGCAAAATCATGAACTGATAGGTACCCAAGTGCTTATCAGCTTCAACTGCTCAGGTGTCGCAGCTCTCCGGTAAAATGGATGAGCGCCACCTGAGCAGGATATCGCTACCGCGAAATCTGGTCGTTGAGGCATCAACAACGACGCATTGCTCAAAACGGTCCCCACCGGGGGTCGGGTGAGACCAATGCTCTGCGTAAGACCTTCGCAGACAGTAGGGAGATAATAATTGATCCGAGCCCGTGTGGGGTTGACCTGCACCACACACAGAGTGACTCTGAGAAGAGTGGGTAAAAAAAATCGGATTCGGGGACCCTAGCGGTTTAATGAGACATTCCTTCCCCGGTGCGCAGATGGGTGAAACCAAAAGCGTTCATGAAAGGGAGTGTCAAGCTCGCGGCAGCTCGTCGCTCTCCAGAGTAATCTGGATCGAGCGCAGCTGCCCAAGACCGACTGGATGGAGCAGAGATACAGAAAGAACACCGACCAGTGCTAGGGGGTCTGCGCGCATGACCTCCCTTGAGAAGATTTCTAGCTGGACTGCCCAGATGCAGACAGTTAGAACCATCTTGCTTAACTCATAAAACCAAACAGCCGAAGAATGCTCCAATAATTCGGCTTATATCGCGGCAGCTCGTCGCTCTCCAGAGTAATCTGGATAGAGCGCAGCTGCCAAACTCTTGGGTTGCAATCCCGTGACCTAAGCTCGCCCACCTACCACCAAAGGAGGTGAAAATGGACGAGACGACCAACCTCGAGGGCATGATCGAGGCGGTGGAATTCATGGTCCTGGCCATGACGGCCCAGGGCATGAGCCCCACCGAGATCTGCCTGGAGTTCTTCATGCTCGGCCACGAGAGTGGCCACATGTGCGCCGAGTCGCACACCGAAGAGTTCCCCGAGGACGACAAGGTGTCCGCCGGCTACCTGTAAATGTCGGCACCCGGCTCGAACTTCACAGTTCGAGCCCCAACCAAAGTCTATTGTATAGTGGATTTTGGTCGGGAAATTCCCGTGCAGTACCTTCCATAGGGAGAAAAATGTACACCCCAAGTTTCTTGGTAGTGCTCCAGGTCATCTCAAAGGCATGCCCTGAGGCCAACACGGTCTCGATCGTGGCTGCCGGCTACGACATGGAGTGGCTTCGTCAGCAGGTGGAGCAGCAGCTCCAGACCCAGGCCGTGCAGTACGATTTGCATGTTGCCCAGGAATCTGGCCAGTTCGAAGACGAAGCTTTTAGCAGCTTCCCTGGGACTGATCCTACTTGGGTCGTGGCCATCATGACCACACCTTCGTCGGGTCTGTTCCTGTCGCAGATTGGGAAGAATGATGATCTCGCATGCATCTTCTACCTCCATTCTCCGGCTGTCATCGGCTGACCACCGGCTCGAACCTTCGCGGTTCGAGCCCCAACCAAAGCTATCAAGCAGATTGATATATTTGGTAGGATCAAAATAATACTTGACATAAGCGTAATGGTTTGGTATAATACTGCATTAATTAGACAAATTAGTTATGCAACAAGAATTGACCCCCAAACAACAAACCGTAGAGCTTATCAAGCAAGCCAATCACATACTGCTCGTTACTGGCCAAAACCCCAATAACGATCAGCTTAGTGCTATGGTAGCGCTAGAACTTATCCTCAAACGAGTAGGCAAGCAAGTAAGTGCAATAGTCACCAGCGAACTACCTAAGGTGGCTAAGATACTAGATACTCATACTATTAGTCGAGACCTGACTGGTATTCGTGATTTCGTGGTGCGACTCGATACCACCAACGTAGAGGTAGACAAGCTACGATACGAGGTAAATGACAACAATATCGAGATAATAGTCTCGCCATTTTCGGGTAATTTTACTGCTCAAGACGCAAGCTTTGACTATGGTGCATACAAATTTGATCTAGTAATAGTACTAGGAGTCAGCCAAATAGCTCGAATAGACTCTATACTAGAGCAAAATCCAACGATATTTGATGGTATACACCTTATAAACATCGATTGCCATAGAAGCAACGAACAATATGGTAGTGTGAACTTTGTGGATTCTGGTGCAAGTAGCGTCAGTGAAATGCTGGTAGGTATCATCGAATCAGTAGCTCAGGGGATGATTGACTATCATGTAGCTACAGCAATACTTGCTGGGATCATGGGAGCTACTCAAGGCTTTACCAATCAAAACACTTCTGCCAAGAGCCTTACTATAGCTGCTCAAATGATGAGTGGTGGAGCAAAGCAACAAGATATCGTCAATACATTATTCTCATCACAAGCTCACTCAAGCCAACCAAGATCTCATAGTAATGATAAAACTGAACTCAAATCAAACAAGTCGGAGAGTATCCGCAAGGATGAATCCAAGCAACAAGAGACAATTGCTCAGAAACTTGCCAAACAAGGTATAGAGCTCACCGAAGAAGGTGTAGTAGATGCCAAGACAGGTAAGATCATTGAAGAAGAAGTGCTTGATGACAATCTTGTCACATCTGAAAACGGGGATGAGCAGAGCTCAAAAAAGTTCAAAAATCCGCAAGCGGATCAATCGCACCAGGGAACTTCAAAGGCAAATACACCTCAGCGGGGGTCCAAGGGCTCTAAAAAAAACAAGTAAACCCTCTTACAAGGGCGTATCTTTGGTATCTAGAAAACTAATAAATATAAGGCACTAAGAATATTTATTTGATATCTAATACGGTAAATTATCTTCTAGACAATCATCTCTGAATATAGTAATATATATCAGTTCTATAACCTTAGAACTGATATACCTGGCAGCAGAATCAGATGAAGGAGGAATGGAATGCCCTTACTCTACGAGCATCCTCAAACATTGTTGTTTGGGAGAAACGTCACTATATGTGGTAAGTGTCGTAAGAGGATTGTAACCATGAAGGGAAGGAGAAGTTGCCCATATTGCCATACGGTATTTCTGTACTGCGCATCCGACAGCCGTCAACTCGATGAGTCTGGAGATGAATTGGCGAGAGAGTACTTTCCTGATCTTGTGTATCAAGGAAGCATATAGATAATAAAATGAAGAGCAAATATTGGACTGGTATTTGCTCTTCGTATCTACTGCCAAATGCTTCCTAGATAACATCCCGATCCTAAATATATATAGTGATCGGGACAACCCCTAAGTCCAGTAGGTTATACTGGTTTTAGAAGTTGTTATGATATTTGAACCAGGTATATATTTAGTCAATAAACCCAGAGGCAGAAGTAGCTTCAGTATGGTTGCGCAGGTGCGTAGACTTAGTGGTGTCAAAAAGGTAGGTCATGCCGGCACTCTCGATCCTGAAGCCGAAGGTTTGCTCATATTACTCGTTGGCAAAGAATACACAAAACAGTCTGATAGTTTCTTGAAGCTCGATAAAACCTACGAATTTGAGGTAAAACTCGGTGAAAATAGCACTACAGGCGACGAAGAGGGTACAAAAACTACTATTTCAGCCCAAAAACCTACTAAAAAGGCCATTTTGAGCACTATAAAGGCTTTTGAAGGCGAGATTGATCAAGTGCCACCTCAATACAGCGCAATTAAGATAAACGGCCAGAGAGCCTACAAAAGTGCCCAAAAGGGCCTAAAAGTCGAAATACAACCAAGAAAAGTGACAATTAACAGCTTAAAACTAATTGATTATAACTATCCTCTGGTAACTCTTGAGGCCGATGTTTCATCTGGTACATATATCCGATCACTAGCTGAGGATATCGGTAAAGACCTGCAAACTGGAGGATATTGTACAAAGATAGTCAGAACACGCATAGGTGAGTACTACCTTAAAAACGCAATAACACTTGATTAAATCACACAAATCTGCTACTATAAGGTAATCATATGTTAGCTAAGACTACAAAGAAGAAAGTAATAACTGCGCATTCGTCGCACAAAAAAGATACTGGCTCTGCAGAAGTACAGATAGCTTTGTTTACTGCAAAGATAAACGAGTTGACTGAACACCTCAAAGAGCACAAAAAAGACAACCATTCTCGTAGAGGATTACTTGCTATGGTAAGTAAAAGACGTAGATTACTTGACTACTTACAACGTAAAAGCCCCGAGCGTTATGCCGCGGTGATCAAAAAACTCAAATTGCGTCGCTAGTATTGGTCTTGTATAGACATATGTATTTGATAAAAGAATAACTAAAATATCCACGTGATTGGTGATAGAGTTGTGTGATTATAAATGTGTTCATGTTTATAATAAAATAACTCTCTTATCGAACAGTGGATGTTTTAAGAAAGAAAACTCAACAAACTTATGAATATTATTCACCCTTTTGGTGGTAAACAAATAAAACTAAATACTGAATTTGCAGGTAAAAAACTAGAAATAGAAACTGGTCAGATGGCATTTCGAGCTGATGGCTCTGTAACTGTGCGTTATGGTGATACTGTAGTTCTTGCTACTGCAGTAGTAGCACCAAAACCAAAGCCAGAAACCGACTTTTTCCCATTGCTTATAGACTATGAAGAAAGAATGTATGCAAGTGGTAAGATCTCTGGAAGCAGATTTATGAAGCGAGAAGGTCGACCAAGCGACCAAGCAATACTTACCAGTAGACTTATAGATAGGCCCATCCGACCTTTGTTTCCCAAGGGATTTCGAAATGATGTGCAAGCCATGGTGACAGTACTCAGTGCAGATCTTGAAAATGAACCAGATATTATCTCAATCATTGCAGCAAGTACTGCATTGATGCTGACTGGAGTGCCATTTGATGGTCCAGTTGCAGCTGCACGGATAGGTCAAGTAGATGGAAAACTAGTAGTAAATCCTACTGTACAAGAACAAGAAAAGTGTGACCTCAACCTGACTGTAGCTGGTACTAAAGACGCAATTATGATGGTCGAAGCTGCAGCTGTAGAAGTAGCTGAGGATATCATCACCAAAGGACTAGATCTAGCAGTCAAAAGCTGGCAACCAGTAATAGAGCTCCAACAAGAATTGGTCAAAAAAATGGACGTCAAGCCTTTGGAATATGAGGAATTTACCAAAAACGAAGAAGTCTACGAGAAGATTGCCAAATTCTTAGAATCCGATCTAGGTGAGAGTATACGACACGAAAATAAACAAACCAGACATGAAGCCATCGCAGAGCTTGAAAATAAAGTTTTGCAAGAATTCGGTACTTTACCAGAAGAAGTGCAGGATGACGACAAAGTTCGATACTCTCACTCTGATATTGCAGTAGCTTTTGAAAAGCTTATAGATACTGAAGTGCGTAAAGCGATATTGAATGATGGCATAAGACCAGACAATCGTAAAACTACCGAAGTACGGCCTATTTCTTCGGCAGTAGGTTTATTGCCACGAACACACGGTTCGGCATTGTTTACTAGAGGTACTACACAAGGACTCAGTATTACTACTTTGGGTTCGGTATCTGATGCGCAGCTAATCGATACTATGGAGGAAGACAATACCAAGCGGTATTTTCATCATTACAATTTTCCTCCCTATAGTACTGGAGAAGCTAGACCTGTACGGTCTACTGGTCGTCGCGAAGTAGGACATGGATATTTGGCCGAGAAAGCAATCTTGCCAGTACTACCAAGTGTAGAAGATTTCCCATACACAATAAGAGTAGTAAGCGAAATGCTAAGTAGCGCGGGATCTACATCTATGGCAGCAGTATGTGGCAGTACACTATCGTTGATGGATGCAGGTGTTCCTATAAAAGAACCGGTTGCTGGAGTAGCCATGGGTCTCATGATAGATCATGAGAATCCTAAGAAGTTTGTAATCCTTACAGATATACAAGACGCCGAGGATTTTGCAGGTGATATGGATTTCAAGGTGGCAGGAACCAAGAAAGGTATCACTGCTTTGCAGATGGATATCAAAGTTAAAGGTATATCTTCTGATATTATGGCCAAAGCACTTGAACAAGCCAAAGAAGGTAGGATTCATATAATGAATGAGATTCTAAAGACTTTGGACAAGCCACGATCTGAAGTAAGCCAATATGCTCCTCGAATCACTAAGATCACCATAAATCCAGAAAAAATACGAGAAGTCATCGGAAAGGGCGGAGAAACCATTCAAAAAATCACTGCCGAAACTGGTGTAGAGATAGATATCGAAGATTCTGGCTTGGTACTAATATACTCAGAAGACGAATCCAAAGCCAAAGCAGCAAAAGAGTGGATAGAATCTATTACAGCCGAAGCTGAAATAGGTAAGACATACAATGGTAGAGTGATCAAAGTAATGGATTTTGGAGCTTTTGTAGAAATAATGCCTGGTCAAGAAGGCCTTGTGCACATCAGTCAATTTTCAGATGCACATGTCGATAATATTCATGATGTGGTCAAAGAAGGTGATGAATTTAAGGTTAAGCTGACTGAGATAGATGACAAAGGAAGGCTCAATCTGTCCAAAAAACAAGCTGATAATTCTTAAAAGACACATGCTATTCCAGCCGCGTTCCGATGAGTATATCGGAACGTCACTGGGGGAACAATCAATGAGCGAAAGTATGAGCACAGAAGACAAGCAGGCCAAATTGGATGTCATAGCATCGAAGATTATCGATCGCTCTTGTGGCCTCGACATCGCAAAATCGTGTCTCAATCCAGTACCAGGAGATGGCAACCCAGACGCACAGCTGATGTTTATAGGTGAAGCCCCGGGATCACAGGAGGACAAGCTGGGAAGGCCATTTGTAGGGGCTAGTGGCAAGTTTCTGGACGAGATGCTAGATACTATAGGACTTCGTCGTGATGACGTATTTGTCACAAATATAGTCAAGTTCCGTCCACCAGACAATCGTGATCCTTCAAAAGAAGAAATAGAAATTTGCTTGCCATATCTTTTGTCACAGATTAAGATAATACAACCTAAATTAGTAGTCTTTCTAGGAAGACATAGTATGAATGTATTTCTGCCCGAACTAAAGATATCTGAGGCACACGGTAAGGTATATAAAAGATCTGGCATGGTTTTTCTGCCACTATATCATCCTGCAGCAGCACTTTATAACGGTAGCATGAGACAGACTTTACTTGATGATTTCTCAAAAATACCCCAGATAATTCAATCATTGAAAACTAAATAACAATTCATTGCATTTCGAGTCGAGTTGAGACTATTTCGACTTTACCCGAGATGACAATAAATTCATCAATACAATTAAAAAGGCTAATTGAACTAAATCAGCCATAAAAGAAAGGAATCTAATCAATAAATATGGATTCAAACAACAAACAATTAAATAGTAGACCACTAACTGCGCAAGATTTGCAGTCAGCTGGTCGAACCAACACGAATAATACTCAAAGCCAATCAAGTGCACCAAAAGCTGCTGGCTCGAGTAATACTTCAAATGGTAATTTCAATAAAAACAAAATTCAAAACAACAATCACAACAAATCAAACAACAATAATAACAACCAAAAAAGAGGCAATAACAATCGTCGAAAGAATGACAATTATGCAATGCGTCGCCGTCACGATAAGGGTCCAGCTGTATTTTCAGAAGGTAGTTTCAATGCTGATACTGCCCGCAAGCAAATCGAAGCACCAAAGCCTGTAGCAATGAGCAAAACTGATGCTGGCAAGCTCAAAATCATACCGCTAGGTGGTCTCGATAAGATTGGAAAGAATATGATGGCATTAGAATACGAAAATGACATCATAGTAATGGATCTAGGGTTCATGTTCCCAGGTCCTGATATGCCAGGAATTGATTATATTATTCCAGATACCAAATACCTAGAAGAGCGCAAACACAAGATACGAGCTCATCTTATTACTCACGCTCATGAAGATCATGTAGGAGGGATACCATTTATACTGCCCAAGCTTCCTGCGCCTATTTATGGAGCACAGTTTACTATCAAATTTATCGAAAGAAAACTGGAAGAATACAAGCTACCATTCAAGCCAGATCTAAGAATGGTCAATCAAGATAGCGGAGAAAAGATTCAGCTAGGAGCTTTTTCTGTAGAATTTATTCGTATTACTCACTCCATTCCAGATGCTTGTAGTATAGCTATTCATACGCCCGTAGGAACTATTATAAATACCGGAGACTGGAGATTCGACGACGATCCACTTAGCGGCAAACCTAGTAACAAGACTAGACTCAAAGAACTAGGTGACGAAGGAGTATTGCTCTTGATGTGCGATAGTACTAGCTGTGAGAAGATCGGTAGTAGCCCTAGTGAAAAAGAGATCATTAAGACGTTAGATGAGATATTCGTGCGCAATTACAACAAGCGCGTTATTATTAGCTCTTTTGCATCTCAAGTAGATAGGATACAAGTCTTTGTAGATGCCGCCCAAAAAGCCAAGCGCAAGCTGGCATTAGCTGGTCGAAGTTTGCTTAGCAATATGGAAATAGCTGTAAAGCTCGGATATGTCAAAGTACCGCCAGGAGTACTGATCAAGGCATCTGATGTCAGTAAATATCAAGATGGCGAAGTGGCTGTATTAACTACTGGTCACCAAGGTGAAGAAAACTCTGGCTTGGTTCGAATGGGCAAGGGCGAACACAAGGATATCAAGCTTAAAAGCTCCGATGTAGTAGTATTGTCTAGCTCAATAATTCCTGGCAATGAGAAGTCTGTATGGGGAATGATAGATGATATATTTCGTTGGGGTCCTTATGTCTATCAACAAGATCTAAGGGATTTTGATGACTTAGGCATCATGCACACCTCCGGACATGCCTACTTTGAGGAAGTAAAAGAAATGATCGAACTTGTCCGACCTAAATATTATCTACCTATTCACGGTGAAATTCATCACATGGTACACAATGCCGAAATAGCCAAACGTGGCGGAGTAGTGAAGCCAGAAAATATATTTGTAATAGAAAACGGCCAAACACTCGAAGCTAAAGAAGGGGAGATGAAGCTTGGTCCTATAGTCCAGTCTGGCTCTATCCTAATCGATGGATCAGGTATAGGTGACGTGCAAGAGATAGTGCTAAAAGATCGGCTTGCTATGGCAAGCGATGGTATATTTACTGTTATCGCCACTGTCAATCGCAAGACCGGCAAGCTAGTGACTAGTCCAGACATTATCTCTAGGGGATTTGTGTATGTCAAAGACAATGAAGAGCTTATGAACAAATCACGGCTAATAGTCAAAAATATATTTGCCAAACGAAATCCAAACTCCCCACCAAACTCTCCAATAGTGAAATCTAGGATTCGTGACGAACTTAGTAATCTGCTCTATAAGGTCACTAAACGCACACCAATAGTTATACCTGTAGTGATAGAAGTATAGATAACATCTAGCTTTATAAAGTGTTGCATATGTAATAAAAATGTGTTAATATATTTCGGCTACCCACTGTCCAGCCAAAAGAGGTGAAAAGGTGGCAAATCAGCACCGACGATTCGATCGTCAAGGTAATCGGCTCCCCTTGCCCGTAAGGGTCCCTGGGACCGATATCTTCACCCTTCGAGAGATCGAGGGAGAAGGTAGGTGCAAGCTGTGCAAGCAGCAGAAGCGCCTATTCAGCTACGACGACGAGTCGGGCAAGTTCTGTCGCATCAAGTGCTGGGTCACCTACTGCTGGAAGGCGTATCTTCACCTCCTGCCTACACCGCGGGAGATCGAAGAGGTGAAGACCAGACGCGAAGCACAGAAGTAGCAGCAAGCGGAGTAGGTCGCAGCAATCAACTTACTCTGTCATAACGGCACCGGCTCACCCCGGTGTCGTTCTCATTTACAAAGCATTGTAATTATTACATTATTATGTTATACTAGTGTGTATATAAGCTAATATTGATTAGTTTATGGTATTAAGTAGTAGTCAGCAACACCGCTGGGAGGGTATAATACATCTTATGGCGAAACGCAGAAAGTATCATCGCTCGAAAAAGAAACCAGAAAAAAAGCTTCAACTTAGTGGTGGTGCAGTTCGAGAAATCATCGCAATCTTTCTTATAATGATTGCTGTTTTTCTAATATTGGCGCTACTCAATGTTACCGGCCCTCTTGGAGAATGGGTACTTGCTGGTACCAAATTTATTATTGGCCAAGCAGTATACGCTCTACCTATAGCACTGATATTATCTGCCTATTTGTTGTTTCGTAAAAAAGAAGATGAAGATGGAAATGAGATAGAGAGCTATAAGTACAATACACTGATTGGTACAATTGCGTTCTTTATTTTCCTTAGTAGTCTTGTCGCAGCTATCACAATGCCACCAAGTCCTAGTATTTCTAGTATAGGTGACTATGGCGGCATTATTGGATATGCGGTTTACTCACTTATGTCACCAGTGCTTAATCAGCCTGTATCTATTTTTATCCTTATTACGCTGATGATAATTAGTCTTGTGATAGCTCTCAATACTAGCTTGAGAGATATATTCAAGCGATTGTTTAGTAAAGAGAAGAGTGAAGATGATGAAGATGATAAAGAGAAAGATACTAAGTTTCATATTAATAATAAACTACCCATAAAAGGTACTATTGGCAAAGACACTGTGAGTGACAAAAAAACTGAACCTATTATGTACTCAGTAGATAAGGATTGGAAGTATCCATCTATTGATCTGCTAGAAGCAACATCCACCCAACCAGATCCTGGGGATGCCAAAGCCAACGCCAAGATAATATCAGACACATTCTCTGACTTTGGGTTTGAAGTCAAAATGGATGGCGTAGATGTAGGTCCTACTGTGGCTCAGTACACACTCAAGCCTCCTACTGGTGTCAATTTGAGTAAAATAGCTGCACTAGATCGCAACCTTGCACTGGCATTGGAAGCTCAACAGATACGTATCGAAGCACCTATTCCTGGAAAAAGCCTCGTAGGTATTGAAGTACCAAACCAAAAAGGCGCAACTGTTCGTATAAAAGACATTTTTCAATCTAAAGAATACGAAAAAGGTAAATCAAAACTTTCATTTGCACTAGGTCGTGATGTTGCAGGTGATATTGTTACTTATGATCTCAACAAGGCACCTCACTTGCTTGTAGCCGGTGCTACTGGTACTGGTAAATCAGTCACTATCAATGCATTACTCTTGAGCTTACTATATAGAAATTCACCAAGTGAGCTTAAGCTAATACTAGTGGATCCAAAACATGTTGAGATGACACTATACAATAACATTCCCCACTTACTCACACCTGTTATTACTGAGTCAGACAAGACTGTATCAGCTCTCAAGTGGGCGGTAGCTGAGATGGAGCGCAGATTAAAACTTCTGGCAGAATACGGCAAGCGAGATATCGGTGAATACAATACCTTAAAAGACGTAGACAGAATGCCATATATAGTAATCGTTATAGATGAGTTGTTTGACCTTATGATGCAAGCAGGAAAAGATGTCGAAAGTCTTATCCAGAGAATCTCACAGATGGCGAGGGCAGTGGGTATACACCTGGTTCTTGCCACTCAAAGACCTAGTGTCAATGTGATAACCGGCACTATTAAGGCCAATGTCCCGACTAGGATGGCTCTGACTACTGCAAGTCAAGTAGACTCACGTACTATTATCGATATGGCGGGTGCAGAAAAACTGCTTGGTAAGGGTGATATGCTTTTCTCAAGTCCAGAATATATCAAGCCCAAACGTGTGCAGGGAGTTTTGGTCAGTAATGAGGAAATCAGCGCAGTTACAAAATTCTTGCGTGAACAACGTCAGCCTGAGTACAACCAGGAAGTCTTAGCCCAGAGCGTCAATCTCAAAGGTGGCGCAGGCGCTGGAAGCTATGATGCCATGGACGACGATCTATGGGAACAAGCTGCTGAAGTAGTAATAGCCGCCAAGAAGGGCTCAAGTAGTCTCTTACAGCGTCGTCTAGGTGTAGGCTATGCTAGAGCAGCCAAGCTAATAGATATCCTTGAACAAAAAGGTGTAGTGAGCGTTGCCAATGGCAGTAAACCACGCGAGGTGTTGGTATCTAGCTTAGAAGAATTAAATACTGGAGATACAGACCTGCAGTGAGTCCGGATTCTAATTCTACCAAAAAGCCGGATGATCAATTGAAAACCGGCAATAATCTTGCTGTAAGTGATTTACTCAAAAAACGTCGTATTGAGCTCTCTAAATCTCTCAAAGAAGTGGAGTCTGCCACCAAAATACGCAAAAAATATATACAGTGGATCGAGGACGGAGATTATGAGCATTTGACTGACGATGTCTACACCCTGGGATATATCAAGAGTTATGCTGATTATCTAGGATTTGATACTACTCCTATTGTGAATATGTACAAAAAAGAACGCCTGAGTTACAAACAAAGTAAAGAATCAGGTGGATATATCAAGACTGACAGTAATATGTCCCTACGGCCTTTAGGGGGTCAAAACTTCGTTTTGAGTTCTAAGACGCTTGTACTGCTATTTAGCATAATGATATTTGTATTGATAGCAGGCTACTTGAGTTGGCAAGTCATTATCATTGCTGCACCGCCTAAGATTACTCTCAATAGCAATCAAGAAAGAGTGAGTACTGATTTTGTAATCATCTCTGGTCAGACTGATGGTGAATCAGATGTGTTTATCGATGACTCACCAATATCTACCAACGCAGATGGAAGTTTCTCTGAAAGAGTTTCTCTAGTGAGCGGATCAAATGTAATTACAGTAACAGCAAAGAACCAACTAGGTAAATCCACCACAGTTACACGTACGGTTACTGCGGATCTGCCTCAATCGAGTATAGAAGCTGCCAAGTTGTCCACCAATAATATCGATGGGGTAGAACTATTGGTCAGTATAGTAAACCAAGCCACTTTTATTACTGTAGTCGCAGACGGTCAAGATGTGTTTAGGGGGACTATGTTGCCCGGTGCCTCACAGATATTTAAGGCAAAGAATACTATCAAGCTCACTACCGGAAATGCTGGTAATACAACTGTGGGGATCACTAATACTTCAGTGGCAAATAAAAACATAGGTATTATCGGCAAGGCTGGTGAGGTAAAGAATGATTTGGAATTTAGTAAAGATACTCAGTTTAAGTAATAGTATGAGTTAAGTTATAATAAATATTATATGGCAAAAGATTCAACATTTGATGTAGTAAGTGAATATGATGTAAGTGCGATGATAAACGCTTGCGATCAAGCTCAACGAGAAATATCAACTCGCTACGACTTCCAGGGTACTAATTCCAAGTTGGTATTTGATAGAGATGCCAAAAAGATAGAAATAGAATCCAACTCGGAGCTCAAGATAGAGGCAATCATAGGTGTGCTAGAGAGTAAATTTTTGAAGGCTAATTTGAGCCTGAAGTTTTTGGATAAATCATCGGAAATACTCAAGAACAATATGATTTCGCGCAAGACCATACCCTTGGTGCAAGGTCTCGACCAGACCAAAGCCAAGCAAATAACAGCACTCATAAGAGAAAAGGGTTTGAAAGTAAAAACTCAAATACAAGGTGAAAGTGTTCGGGTAAGTGCAGCAAAAAAGGATGACCTTCAGGCAGTAATGGAAGCTTTGCGCTCTGCAAACTTTGATTTCCCAATAAGTTTTAATAATTTTAGATAAATATATTCTTTACATATCGCATAGAATTAATATATAATCTTGTAAGTTTGTACCTAAAACCTATGAGAGGAAGAAGATGCCTGATACCACTATCGGGATCCAAGAAGATCTCGATACCATTGGTGAATTGCTGGATGAACTTGGTCAGTTGACTCCTTCTGAACTGCGAAATGTCCTGAATCTCTGCCTGGAAGCGCATGTCCACAGAGAATTGTGTGATCCAAGGTTCAAGCTGATAGTGTATATTCACAGCCGCATGCCATGGGGTCCAGTAACTATTAGTATGAACACAAGGCATCTCAAATTCAGTCTCCCATGCAAGGATTTGTCTCAGAGAGAGTGGAGAGAGATTCCATGGCCACCAGCGCTACACCATCTCTTCTATCCATGATCTTTTCGCACAAGCCTAGAGTAACTCTCTAGGCTTTATTTTATTGATTCACAAAAACACCCTAATGCTTTACACCGTGGGTGTATAATTGATTAAATAAAGTTATAAATATTGTTGACATGTTTGTAAATTGTTCGGTATAGTATGAATATAAAGAATAAAAACCGAACAAGGAGGGAATATGTCAACTATCACACCAACTAAATCCAAAAAGGAAAATCAATTGAAAAACTCTGAACAAAAAAAGCCAGACAAGAAGATAGAACAAAAAAGCTCAAGCAAGAGCAAGGAAACTCAAGCAAGACTCAGAGCAGTAGATCTAGCTGTAGAGCAAATAGAACGACAATTTGGTCAAGGCTCTATCATGAAGCTTGGTGAGGGCATGAAGATAGAAGTGGCTACAATTCCTACTGGTAGTTTATCGCTAGATCTAGCATTGGGTGGTGGTATACCCCAGGGTAGAATTGTAGAGATATATGGACCAGAATCAAGCGGTAAAACTACACTTGCACTTCATACAGTTGCCGAAGTACAAAAGAAAGGAGGACTTGCTGCATTTATTGATGCTGAACACGCATTGGATCCAGAGTATGCTTCTAAGATAGGCGTAAAGCTTGATGATTTGCTAATCTCACAACCCGATACTGGTGAACAAGCTCTTGAAATTTGCGAGACTCTTGTAAGGTCTAGTGCAGTAGATGTCGTGGTAGTAGACTCTGTAGCAGCACTTGTACCACGGGCTGAGATAGAAGGTGAGATGGGTGATAGTCATATGGGATTGCAAGCCAGACTGATGAGTCAGGCTCTAAGAAAATTGGCAGGAGTTATATCCAAATCAAACACCACTGTAATATTTATCAATCAGCTTCGTATGAAGATAGGAGTGATGTTTGGCAATCCTGAAGTAACTGCTGGCGGTAATGCTCTCAAGTATTATGCTTCTGTAAGGCTCGACATTCGTAGGAGTGAGCAGATAAAAGATGGCGATAATATTATCGGAAATCATGTAAAGGTTAAAGTAGTCAAGAACAAGATAGCAGCACCATTTAAGGTAGCTGAGTTTGATATCATGTACAACGAAGGTATATCAAAATCTGGTGATCTCGTTGAATTAGCTGTCAAAAACGAGTTAGTGCAAAAAGCTGGAGCTTGGTTTTCATATAAAGGCGAAAAAATAGGGCAGGGTAGAGAAGCAGCAAAGCAATTTCTTACAGACAATCCCAAGATAATGGCTGAATTAGAAAAAGAAATCCGCGCCAAAGGTTGATATAACACAGAACATACGACCAAGTATTCTGCATGAATAAGATAACTGAAATATCAAGGCAAAAAAAACACAAGAATCTTTACAATATATTTGTTGATGATAGTTATTGCTGCTCTATAGGAGACTTGGAGCTTTCGTTAATGCATCTTAAGGTAGGTCAGATACTATCTGAAGATGAGCTAAAAAAAATAATTTCGTCATCTAATTACAATAAAACCTACAATAGAGCTTTGTATTATCTGCAATATGGCCCTAGAACCGAACACCAAATGCGAAACTACTTGATACAGAAAGGGTACGAATCATCTTACATAGATATGGCCATAGAGCAGCTTATATCAGATAAATACATCGACGACTTGGCGTATGCAAAGAGCTTTATTGCCGATAAACAACAATATGGGCTCAAATCCAATTCTTATATTAGAGCGCATTTAATAAAGAAAGGTGTTTCAAGCTCAATTATCAAGCAAAGCCTTGAAATGGACGAAGTAGGCGTTCAAGTCAATGTTATTAAGATTTTGATAGATAAGAAATTTCACCAAAGTACCAAATACCAAGACAAACAAAAATTGACACAGTATTTACTGCGTCAAGGGTTCAAATATTCTGATGTAGCTAAAGCTCTTGATGAGGTAAAATTAGTTTTTGGCAGTAACGAAAAAATGTACAACAATTCCTATTAATGCTAGCCAAAGTATAACTATTATCAAAAACTCACCTCCATTGATTTAATTATCACACAGCTAGTTGCTTTGTGGCAATACTGAAGGAGATGCTTTTTTGATTTTTGCGTAATTATCTTTGACTATGATTGTGTTTTTGCGTACATCTATCACATCTGCTCGATCTATCAATAAATTGGTGACAATGAAGGCTTTGAGTATACCGGGGTTTACATAGAGTTTTGATATATAGAAATGGGCCGGGTCGAATATGAAATCTTTGACTCTGCCCAAACGCTTACCGCTGGTAGTAGCTACCTTGCATCCGATAACATTATAGCCCTGGGTGATGACATGTTGATATCTTATCAAATCTTCAAATTCGCTTAACTTTTGATGTGAGTCAATGATAATCTTATCGTGACTTACAAGTCTGATATCGCCTGGCAGTAAATAAAGCTTATGCTTAGATATTGGTGAACTTACAACACAAACAACTATCTTGAAATCTGAATAATTTATGACAAATCCTCTAATTGTCCCGAGTACTTCGGAGTTTTGTACTCCAACAACAGGCTTGTCGAGAAGTTCACTAGAAAGTTTTTGCATATTTCAAGTATACCTTGACCATTTCAAATATATAAGATATAATCTCATAGTAATTTGTAATATTTAAACCTTTTTACTCCTTCGATTTGCAATTCGGAGCAGTAAAACTTCAAACATTAGTTTGAAGGGTGCCAAAGAAAGGATATATATGCGACACTATGAAGTTGCTCTTGTATTACACCCAGATCTAGAAATCGATATTGAGAATGTTCTGAAAAAAATAGAGAAAATTCTTACTGATTTAGGTGCTAAGATAAATAAAAAAGACAATTGGGGTAAAAAGAAGCTTGCTTACAAGATAAACAAGCAGGATTGGGGTATCTATGTATTCTATGAAATAGAAATAGACCCAGCAAAAACCAGAGATATTAATAACCGCTTAAGAATTAGCGAAGAAGTGATCCGCTTTTTGATAGTATCTATTGAAGATATTAGATATCTAAAAAAACCCAATACGAAACCAGCTGACAAAACAGTAGAAAGTAAAGAAAAGACAATCAAGGAGGAAGTATAATGGCCAAGGACTTTAATCAAGCAATAATAATGGGTAATCTAACTAGAGATCCTGAACTGCGTACTACACCGAGTGGACAGTCTGTAGCATCTTTTGCAGTAGCTACAAACAGAAGCTGGAATGATCCATCTGGAGAAAGAAAAGACTCTGTAGAATATCATGATGTAGTAGCCTGGGGTAAACTCGGAGAGTTAGTATCCAATTATCTGGCAAAAGGTAGAAAAGTATTGGTTGTAGGCAGATTGCAAACACGAAATTGGGAAGGTCAGGATGGAACTAAGAAGCAACGCACCGAAATCGTTGCAACAGATATTAATTTTGTAGATAGGGCAGGAGAGAGCATGGATACTGACGCACCATCTAAGAGCGATACCGGAACATCGGGCAAGTCAAAGAAAGATGATGCACCTATTGAAGATATGGGTGAGGGTGAAATCAATCTAGATGACATCCCATTTTAGCTGAAAGGAATATATGGCAGAATTTTATCAAGCAAAACAGAATAAATTTTATACCGAAAATGTTGAGTATATAGACTATAAAGACTATAAGACCCTGCAGAAGTACATAAATAGCGTAGGTAAGATAGAGTCACGGAAGCGCACTGGTGCAAGTATGAAGCACCAAAGGATGCTTGCCAAAGCTCTTAAGAGAGCTAGACACATCGGGCTATTACCTTTTGTTGTTAAGTAATCTAGAGATCGCTATATCATGCTAAGTCCTACACAACTCCGAAAAGAAACAATTATTGATTTGGACGGAGTGCCGTACAAGGTGATTGAGTATGCCCAGAAACAGATGGGTAGAGGTGGATCGATAGTCAATACTAAGCTTAAAAATATGATTACTGGAAATGTTCTAGATAGAACTTTTCGAAATGATGAAAACGTTGCTCCGGCAGATATTTCTAGACAAAATGTACAATATTTGTACTCAGACAATGACCAGATGCATTTTATGGATTCAAATACATTTGAGAGTATTGATATTGCGAAATCAGTTGATGCCAATATACCAAAATATATATTGGAAGGCGGCAATATAGATGCGCTTATCTATGATGACAAAATTATAGGTTTTGAATGGCCAAAAAATGTAATACTTCAGGTCACAAGCACTCCTGGGGGAGATAAGGGCAATAGTGCAAGTTCCAATACCAAGCAAGCAATATTAGAGACCGGCATCAGCGTAGCTGTACCTCAGTTTATAAAAAACGGAGAAAAGATCAAGGTAGATACTAGATACGGTACATATCTAGAACGTGCCAAATAGATCTTTGTATCAATAGCCAAGACTATATAAGTATTGTTATAAAAGTGATAAAATCTTCTTATGTTTTATTCACTTCCATCTAACATTATCCCATTCTTTCTGCTTGGTATTTCGATATTGTTATTCGGGATAAGAGGTATATATCTGTACAACAAGCAAAAGACTCCTCTGATATTGTATTATGCTACCGGTGCTGTGTTGGGTGGCATATCGGCCTTGATACAAAGATCTATTTGG
>CAYRNO010000014.1:0-16605 GCA_964425715.1 uncultured Candidatus Saccharibacteria bacterium
GTAACAAGGTATCCGTACCGGAAGGTGCGGATGGATCACCTCCTTTCTAGGGAGAAACGTCTCAGCAATGAGATCCTCGGACATTTTGAGCCGAGGCCAGATTGTTGATGGTAGAGCATCTATTTTTAGGTCGCTCCCAGCTAACACTGAGGTACTTCTAGGTCGGATCCCGATTTTATCGGGATGACATACATTTCTGCTGACACATTTCACAGATCAATAAAAACACCCCTAAATTTATTTGAGAATAAATAGATGAAGGGGTGTTTTTAGTTGCCGAAAATACTTCCGGCAGTATCGGATATAGGCTGGATAAGCCAATTACTAAGTCCAGTGATAAATAACATACCTAGTAATACCATAACTATCCCAAGTAATTGTATAAAAGCTCTGGTGTTGCCAGGGAAATATTTTTCTACAAAATCTATTGATCCTGTGAAATTCCAGATGTTTTGGGCAAATATCACGAAGCAAATGCCTATTGGTAAAATTACTAATCCAGTAATAAACATAATAAGTTCAGTATATCATTGTTGGTTGAAAAAAACTCAATAACAGGTTACAATTATGAAGTCTTTTTATCTGTTAGATACAACATAAAACGATACGGGGCTGTAGCTCAGCTGGTTAGAGCGCGTCACTGATAATGACGAGGTCGGTGGTTCAAGTCCTCCCAGCCCCACCAATATTGGTATACAATAAACGATATGGGGCATTAGCTCAGTTGGCTAGAGCACCTGCTTTGCAAGCAGGGGGTCCGGGGTTCGAGTCCCCGATGCTCCACCAATAAAAACACTCTATTAACTTGGAGTGTTTTTATTTTTGATATAATAGAATTATGAATAAAGAAGCACCAAAAGTGACGCCAAGAATATTTGATACCTATCTATCGATGGTAAAAAATAGCGTTGGGTCTAAGACTTGGCAGACTGTTTGGGCAGATATCGATGGAGTCAAAACTGATGTTACTGAGGGTGGCATCAAATCTTGTGCGATATTTGTATCGAGCATACTCAAGAGCTTTGATTTCGTGAAAAAAACTCATGCTACAGTAAATAGCACAATAAAAGACCTCAAAGAATCTGGCTGGGTGGAAATAGCAAAGCCAAAGGCTGGAGCGATAGTCGTATATGAGGCTATAGAATTTGATGACGGTCAGAGCAATGAGCATATAGCAATATGTGTTGATGATACCAAGGCTGTTAGTAATAGTTATACCGAAAAAGTACCAGTTATACATGATATAGAGATGACGTTTGGTGGCAAACCGCGTAAGATTACTGACATTCTATACAACGATGAAAAATTAACAGAAAGTAAAACTACCAAATGAATTTAGACTATTTGTACGAATCCAAGAATAACTCCAACAATTCCAGCACCGCTGTAATTATCTTGCCAGAGATATTTGGTCTGACAGATTTTATCACAGGTGTTGCGGATCGATTTGCTGTGCAGTTTGGTGTCTCGGCCTTTGCACTAGATTTCTTCTATCAGCTCAATCACACTGCCAATAAATTTGACTATGAGACTGAAATGCAAAAAGGAGTCGAACTGATGCAACAAATGCGAGGCGATGATTTCTTAATGATATTCAATGAAGCTATCAAGAATATAGCATCCAGCCACCCTAATATCAGTAGAATCGTGGTTTGTGGCTTCTGCTTTGGTGGTCGATTGGCTTATCTGGCTGGCCTCAATGACAAGGTAGACAAAATAATCTCGTTCTATGGTGCAGGAGCAAATCAGCCAAATTATATCAACGACAACACTTGTATCGGTGCCTTATCAGCAAAAAGAGAGAATGACTCCAAACTCTCAATACTCTCATTGTATGGCGGACTTGATGATAGTATATCTATTGCAGATAGAGACAAAACCAAAGATAGTCTTATAAAATCAGGCATAAAGTACCAAGAGGTAGTATATGAACAGAGCGGACATGCATTTTTCAATGATCAGAGACCCCAAGTCTATAATGCTAGTGCTGCGACAGATGCTTGGAATAAAATTGTCGAGTTCATGAATGACTCCAAAGATAAGCGTTGATTTGACACCACTATATCCATTGGTTATCCTATATTAGTAAGTCTTAATTAGGGGGTTTTATATACAATGGAAAAGAATAAAAGCACAATTAGCCTGAAATACGTATTAATAGGACTGGGAGTGATAATCCTAGTGCTTAGCGTAATCGCTGGATTTTTCTATGTGCAATATCAAAACTTGAAGAAGAATCCCGATCAGATTACCAAGGCTGAGAATGAAGCCCTAGTAGAAGAAGTAGGAAAGATCTATGATCTACCCAAAGACGAAACTCCTACCATCGCTACTGTGATAGACAAAGAAAAACTAAAAGATCAGCCTTTCTTTGCCAATGCTCAAAATGGTGACAAGATACTCATCTTCACCAAATCCAAAAAGGCGATAGTCTATAGGCCTAAAGAAAAAGTTATAGTCAATGCTGGACCAATCGCACTAGATCAAAAATCACTTACTCAAGTAGCTCTCATCAATGCTGGTGGCGACATGGGCGCTATCGAGAAAAAAATATCTGAAAAATTCGGAGATAGCGTTGCGATACTGACTAAGACCGACGCCAAAAATAGAAACAGCGTCAGGAAAATCACTGTAGTAGACGTCAATGGCCAAAACGCTGATGCAGTCAAGAAAATCGCAGCCGAAACCGGCGGTGAAGTAGGAAGTTTGCCAGCTGGTGAAACAGCTCCAGAAGGCGCTGCTATAGTAATTTTTGTAAAATAATTATCAATAATTCAATATTAAGAAGTACAAGCTCACTAAAATGCTTGTGCTTTTTAGTGTATAATAATTTTATATATCTATAGAAATAAAAACAGGAGTTGATATAGAAGATATCCCAAAAAAAGTATTTAAGGCAAAGGTGTTATCTACCCAGAATATTGCGCTGGCCGTCAAAAAAATTAGCTTCAAAGTAGAAGAAGATTTTAAATTTTTGCCATGGCAGTATGTTTGGGTTATTATACCTGATCTGAAAATTAAAGATGAGCAAGGTAATCGCCGGGCATTTTCGATACTAAATACAGAAAACGAAGATAATATCATAGAAATAGTCGCTAGATTTAGTGAGAGTGGCTATAAACAAAGTTTATTTGCGCTTGATGCAGGTGATGAAGTCACAATTCACGGGCCCTTCGGAAGTAGTTTTGTAATTGACGATAGTACACCTGACAATATTGTAATGATAGCTGGAGGGGTTGGTATTGCTGCCTTCTTGCCTATGATTGAGACTATCAAGAATAAGAAGTTGAAGCATCGAAGCAATCTCATCTATTTGAATAAAGACGAACAGTCCACACCGTTTCTAGAAGAGCTGAAGAGTCTCAAAAAAAGCATGGATTTTTTTGATTATACCCTTAAATACGATAAGTTTTCCTCTGAAGATGCGGTAGAAGCAAGTAAAAATCTCAATAATAATGCTCAGTGGTGGATAGTTGGTCCACAAGGGATGGTGGATTTTGTCTATAAGATCCTTGAAGGAGTAGGGATTTCAAGAGCCGATATGATATTTGAGAACTTTTATCCAACCAACGAGTATGATCTAACGGCCGAAGATGTAGCTAAAAACTTGGCTCATGACAATGTCTTTGCTCAAGCTCTTGAAAACTCCACCAACCATACTATTATCACTAATTCAGAAGGTATTGTTCTATATGCCAACCGAGCAGCTCAAGAGACTACTGGGTATAGTGAGCAAGAAATGTTAGGAAACACTCCAAGGCTGTGGGGAGGCTTGATGAGCCCAGAGTTTTATAAGGAATTGTGGCAAAGAAAGTCCTCAGGTTTGCCTTTTGAAGGTGAAATAATCAATCGCAGGAAAAGCGGTGAAGTATATTATGCTATGGCACACATTGCACCAATTTTTAATAAACAAAAAAAGGTAGTGGGGTTTATAGGTACTGAGGAAGATTTGACAGAGCTCAAAATCCAACAAGAAAAAACTAGAAATAGTGAAGAAAGATTGAAGTTCGCTGTTGAAGGTAGCCGTGATGGTCTGTGGGATTGGAATATTAAATCTGGTGATGTGTATCTGTCTCCTCAGTGGAAAGCAATGCTAGGCTACAGCAATAAAGATCTCAAAGGTAGATATGAAGAATGGGAAAAACTGCTCCATCCAGACGACAAGGAAAAAACCATGAAAGCTCTCAAGGCTCACTTAGATGGTAAAACTCCTTTTTTTGAAACTGAGTATAGGATTCTTTGTAAGAATGGTGAATATAAGTGGATACTCGCTAGGGGTATTGTTACTAGTCGGGACAAAAAACTCAAACCATTAAGAGCAGTAGGTACTCATACCGATATCACAGAAGCTCGTACAAGAGAAAAGGAATTGGAAAAATTGAATAAATTTATGGTGGGAAGAGAGCTGAGAATGGTGGAGCTCAAGAAAGAGATTGAGAAACTTAGTGGGCAGAAAAAATCACCGACAGATGGTAGAGAAGATCATAGCGAGAATAAAGTATGATAGGTAAAAATAATTTAGATATCAATGAATTTAATAAGCAGCTAAGAATCAAGACTTATAGAATAGTTGTAGCAGCTTTCATATTGGTATTTGTGGTTGCTGCGGCTTTTAATTTTAGAACTGGCTATACTGGAGTGGCTTTAGTACAAATCATTTTGTCAATTCTATATTTTATAAGTATTATAGTGGCCCGAAGAGGAAGATATCTAGAAATATTTAGCAATATTATAATGTACTCTGCAGCAATAGTTCTGATGGACAACATTCTGCAATTCAGTAAAAGTGACTTGGGTCCTTATGTCGGTCTGATTGCCATACTTGTAGTCGGGTACTTTCTACTCAGGTCTATCTATTCATTACTGATTTATGCAATATTGACGTATGCCGCTTTTTTAATAGTTACATTACTAGGCCAGGCAAATTTGATATTTGCAGTTAGCATCAAGTATCAGGCAGTTTATTTTGCCATAGCTATTGTAACTGTAGTCAATAAGCATTTTGATTCTGTACGTGATGCTAATTATGAAAAATCAAGAAATGATTTACTAGAATTAAATAAGCAATTTGAAGCCAAAATTATTTCTGAAAGAGAAGCCAAAGAAGAAAGCGATAAGCTCAATAGGGTAATGATCGGCAGGGAGCTTAAAATGATCGAGCTCAAGGAAAAGTTGAAGAAATAATGAGAAAATTCACTACTTTTATTTTGATATTTATAACTTTGTTTTTTAGTATGGCAACTCCATATCGAGCATCTGCTGCGACTACTGTAGTCAACAGTAATAATATACTTGCTACAAAGGCTTTTGTACTGGCATTGGAAAATGATTATCCGCCATTTTTGTATTCTGAGAATGGAACACCAAAAGGTATATCTTATGACTATACCAAATTGATTTCTGAAAAACTTGGCTATGCTCTTACTACTACTCAACCTAAACAATTACAACAAAATCTAGAAGATGTAAGAAGCGGTAGGGCCAACTTGCTATCTGATATCACTAAGACACCCGAGCGACAGGCCTACTTGGAATTTAGTGATCCTTATGTAGAAACGCAAGCAGTCGTCATCGGTCGAAAAAATGAAGAAACTAAATGGTCTGAGGGAGAATCAAATGACAATATCAATGTTGCAGTAGGAAGAGATTATGGAGTAGTTTCATATCTAAAAAATAAGTATCCAAAAGCTGATCTAATAGAGTTTTCTTCTGATACTGAAGTATTGGACGCTGTTGCTCTTGGAGCAGTAGATGTTGGTGTACTTGATGAAAGTAGTCTAGCGTATGTGTTGCAGAAAAAACCGTTGTCCAATATTGAGGTGATTGGTAAAACAGGTTTTAACTATTCACTGAGCTTTGCTGTCTCCAAAGAGAACAAAGCTGTAATACCTCTTATCAATCAAGCAATTGCAGGGCTAACTGCCCAGGAACGTTCAGCTATTTACTCTAAATGGATAGCTTCACTTCCCATAGAAAACGAATCTTATGCAAATAGCGCTATCCCGACGTATGTTGTTTATATCCTTTTTGGATTACCAGTAATAATACTACTGACCCTGGTGATTATCTATATACTTAGAAAACAAGTAAAAGCCAGGACAAAAGAGCTCAACGAGCTTAATAGCAGCTTAGATATTAAAGCAAATGAGAAGATTCAAGAAGCAATTGAACTTGCCAAAGCCAATGAATTACAAAAGAAAAGCCTAGAAGATACTAAGAAAGCCATGTTGAATATTTTAGAAGATGTAGAAGAGGAGAAAGATAAATTTTCTGCAATATCTAGAAGGTTAGAATTGGCCACAGAAGGTGCAAATATCGGCATATCAGAGTGGGATGTAGGTCATAATGAAATGGTTTGGAACGACCAGATGTACAAACTGTTTGATATTGATAAATCCAAAATACACTCAACAAACGAGCTATTAGAGCAAAGTAGGGCAGCAATATTGCCCGAAGATCAAGTTAAAACGGCTAGTAAAAGAGAAACCGAACTCAGAAAGGGTGGTAAGTATGACATTATATTTAGAGTGAAGCGGAAGGATGGAACCATTCACTATCTAAGGTCTTTTGGTACTACAGAAAATATAAATGGCAAGGTAGCCAAAATATATAGCGTTAATCTGGATGTCACTCACGAACAAGAAGTAGATAAGACCAAAACAGAATTCGTTTCACTAGCATCACATCAACTTCGCACACCTCTCACTGCAATCAAATGGTATGCTGAAATGCTAGCCGATGAAAAGAAAAGCAAACTTACCAATACACAGAAGCAATACCTCAAACAAGTTACAAGCGGCAATGAACGTATGATTGAGTTGGTGAATGATTTGCTGAATGTATCGAGGCTAGATCTTGGAACATTCAATGTGGAACCGGTTCCGACTGATATCGTCAAACTTGCCCAAACCATTGCAGAAGATTTGACACCTCAAATCAAGCTCAAACATATCAAGCTCATCCAAAAATACGATAAAGATATCCCTATGGTTACAACCGATCCCAAATTGATGCGAGTGGTTATAGAAAATATTATGAGTAATTCCGTAAAATACACACCCGATAAAGGACAGGTAGAACTTAGTGTGCAAAAGCACAAGAATAACTTTGTTATTAGAATCAAGGATAGCGGTATGGGAATCCCCAAGGATCAGCAAGATAAGATATTTACAAAATTATTTAGAGCAGATAATGCAACTTCTTCGGCCGCAGAAGGCACAGGGTTAGGTCTATATATGGTAAAAGGCATTGTTGTCAATGCAGGGGGTAAGATATGGTTTGAGTCTGTTGAGAATAAGGGCACAACCTTCTTCGTAGAAATGCCTCTCAAAGGGATGCAGAAAAAAGAAGGTGGAAAGAGGATCGAACAAAGTACTTAATATCTTGATTGACTAATGTTGTCAATTTCAATAAAATAATAGCATAAGGGTAAAATCAGAATTACCATATAAGAGAGGCGTTTTTATACTATGAGTAGCAAAAAATCAATATTGATAATAGACGACGAAGCACCGCTAAGAGAAGCGTTAGCTACTGAATTCAAAGAGTCTGGCTATACCGTGTACTCTGCTGCTAATGGGCAAGATGGAGTGGCATCTGCCGTCAAGAATAAACCCGATTTTATACTGCTAGATCTCATCATGCCGGTCATGGACGGGTTCCAGACGCTTGAAGCTATGAACAAAAGCGAAGTCAAATCTCCAATAATGGTAGTATCAAACTTAGGTGAAAGTGAAGAGACTCGTAGGGCCAAGAAAATGGGTTCAGTGGGATACATTATCAAGTCAAATGCTACCCTTACTGAGATAGTTGATCGCGTCAATAAGCAACTTGATTGAGCATCAAGAAAAAGATTATATTTTTTTGGTAATTATTGTAGAAAACTTCACATATTGAATGTATAATTATATTAACCATAAAAGGTTTAAATTGTTTATATTGCAAAATAAAATAATAAAACAATTTGATATTATACAAAGCATATGAAACCAGAATCAAAAAGTAGCGCTAAGGCAAGCAATTTAGCTTCGAATTATAGCCCAGAGAATTATCCGATATACAAGCTGCAGCAGCATAATAAGCGGCTTAAAAGATTGTTTCTCTATCTTATAGCTGGGTTAGTGATACTTTTTATCATTGTAATTATTTATCTACAAAATATTTGTAAAACTGATACTTGGTACAATAAATTATTTGGTGACATATTGGGGCTGCGAAGGATTTGTAAAAACATTGGCTCTGAGATAAGCTCTGGTCAAACGCTTGAATATCAAGATGGTAAATTGACTATTAAAAACGAATTGGGAACAAATACAGTCGCTATCATCCCTCAATTGGTACCAGGTGGCTCTCAAAGTCTTATTAGAGTCGACGGCACACCTGGTCTACCTGGTGCATCAGTAGCTGGAACACCAGGTATTCCTGGGGCCACTGGTGCAGCAGGAGCAGCGGGTGCCACCGGACCAGCTGGACCAGCCGGATCTGGTGGGTTGATCAGTGTTACCAATGACGCCAATGTCACTGGCTCACTAGCTGCTAGTGTGTTGACACTGGGCTGGCAAGGACAACTCTCTGCTCAAAGAGGAGGTACGGGCATCGATGGATCTACAGCGCCGAATGGTAGCTTGCTGATAGGTAATGGCACAGGATATACACTTGCTAATATTACGGGTACAGCCAATCAAGTAACTGTTACAGATGGCGCTGGCAGTATTGGTTTGTCACTACCACAGGATATTGCCACTACTTCCAATCCCACTTTCAATGATTTAGACACAAACGGTACATTGAATGCCAATGGCTCAGCCAATATCGGAAGTAGTTCTAGCAATAGAGTGACATTCAATGCTGAAGTGACGGGTGGCACCCCTTTGGTTTTTCAAGGCTCAGCGGACGATGGCAATACCACGACCTTAGCAGTAACCAATCCTACTGGCACCAATACTATTACTTTGCCCAATGCTAGTGGTACCGTCGCAGTATCTGCTACAGGACCAATTAGCCTTAACGCTTCTGGGGCTATAAGCTGCCCAACTTGTGCCACATCTTCCTCTGCTGGCAGTATTTTATCTGGGACCGGCATAAGTCTCTCTGGTACAACTGCAAGTCGTCTGGTGGGTCTGGGCGATGTAACCTTTGCACTCAATGACACTACCGTAGTTGCTGGAGCATATGGCTCAGCAAGTTCTATACCTACCTTCACTGTAGATGCACAGGGTAGACTGACTGCAGCTGCTAATACTGCTATAGCAATCAATGCCAATCAAATCACAACCGGTGTATTATCAATAGATCGTGGTGGTACCAACTCATCTACAATCGGCGCAGCAGGAACAGTCACGTATTCGAACGGTACAGCTTATAGTTCTACGGCTGTAGGTAGTGCTGGGCAGATACTTACAAGTGCTGGTGCCGGCACTCCGGTATGGAGTACGCTTAGTGGAATAGCCGTAACTTCGGCTACTGGTACTGCAAGCCAAGTATTAGTAAATGGTACCAGCGGCTCTGCACAGACCGGTGCTATCACTCTATCTTTACCGCAAGATATCGGTACAGGATCCAATGTGACATTCAATACTATTAATGCTGATGGCAATCTGATAGCAGGTAGTTCCAGCACTGATCGACTGACTGTTAACTCACAAATTACTGGTGGTACACCCTTAGTATTTCAAGGTGCTACCGACAATGGTTTGACTACTAGCTTTGCTATTACGGATCCAACAGGTAGCAGCAAGACTATTACCTTCCCGAATGCTTCTGGAACTGTTGCTGTATCGGCAACTGGACCGATAACATTATCAGCATTGGGTGATATTGGATGTACGACTTGTGTGGTTAGTGGTGGTTCGTTATTCACACTGGCAGGTACAAGTGGCGCTAACTCAGCAATAAGCCAAGGGGGTACTGCTACAATTGCAGCAGGTGATGGTATCACAACTACTAGTAATGGGTCTGGAACTGTAACTGTTGCAAGGACAGCAGGTGGTTCTGCAGGTGATATTCAATATTGGAACGGTGCCACATGGACCAATTTGAGTATTGGTGCTCCTGGGGAAGTACTTACTGTATCTGGCGGAGCGCTACCTAGCTGGGCAGCAACTGGTGTAGCTGGAGACCCAATAATAGGCAATGAAGTGACTGATGTAACTGCCGGAAGTAGCGGTCTTGTAAGATCAGGTGCTGGTACAGTGCCATCGCCTTATACACTAGGGATTGATGTAACTACATCTGGCACCACTGCTACCAATAGTAGTAACTCTGGACTAGAGCTAGCCGCTGATGGATTGTCATTATTAAGGGGATGTAGTGATCAGGAAGTATTGGTATGGGCTTCAGGGTCAACCAACTGGAGCTGTGCACCATATGTGACAGGTGGAGGGGGGACTATCAATTCTATCAACAGCCAATCCGGTCCTGCAATTACTATCAATAATGCAACTGGATCTGGCAATGCTATCACTATCGATAATGCAAGCACCGTAGCAAAGGGTATCGCTTCATTCAATAGTAGCAATTTCGATGTAACAGCCGGCGCTGTGAATCTTAAAGACACTACAGTAGTAGCTGGTAGCTATGCCGGTGCTGACAATGGCGACGGCAGTTTGGATATTCCAACTTTCACAGTTGATTCCAAAGGACGCCTAACCGCTGCCGGTACAAGTGCTGTGACTCTAACAGGTATTGCCAATTCATCGCTCGTCAATAGCACTATATCAGTAGCAGTAGGATCGGCTGGATCTGACTTCAATGTTTCAGGGAGTCCAGTAGCTCTAGGAGGAACCGTGACACTAAATATACCAGATGCTTCTACGACTGCACGTGGCTTGGTGACTACTGGTGCACAGACATTTGGTGGAGATAAGACCATCAATGATGCTCTAATAGTCAATGGCAACACTAACCTTAATGGCAATTCAGTAACTATCGGAAATGCTACGACTGATAGGCTGACAATTAATTCACAAATTCTAAATTATTCAGGTACAAGCGCTCTATCATTCCAAGGTACAACTGATAACGCATTTGCCACCACTTTGACCTTGACAGACCCGACTGCTAATAATACCATCAATCTTCCTAACGCTAGTGGTACTGTAGCAGTCTCGGCTACTGGACCAATTACTCTCTCGGCGCTGGGCGATATTGGCTGTAGTACCTGTCTGACTTCAGTTGGAAACGGCGATATAGTAAATGGCATAGGCCTGAACGCCACTGGTACACTTACCAATCGTCTGATAGGTGCAGGAAATGTCACATTTACACTTGCCGATACTTCAGTAACGGCTGCAAGCTATGGATCATCTAGTTCAGTAGCTACCTTTACTGTAGATGCACAAGGTCGATTGACCTTGGCTGGCAACGCTGCTATAGCAATCAACGCCAATCAAATTACAGCTGGTACATTGCCGATAGCTCGCGGTGGCACCAATCAAACTACTATCGGCACGGCTGGATCGATAGCTTACAGTGACGGAACAAGTTATCAATTCAATGCTGCTGGTACATCTGGTCAAGTACTGACTAGCGGTGGAGCCGGTGCTCCTACCTGGACATCATTATCTGGCATCACAGTATCATCTGCCACAGGTACGGCCAATCAAGTATTGGTCAATGGCACATCTGGATCTGCTCAGACTGGAGCTATCACACTCACTACTCCACAAGACATTGCTACTACATCAAATGTGACATTCAATAATATCACTGCAGGCGGTGATGTGACAGTAAATGGTGGTGATCTCACCAGCTCTGCATCTACCTTCAATCTACTCAACAGCGGAGTAACTACACTCAATATTGGTGGAGCTGCAACTACTGTCAACTACGGACCAGGCGGCGCAACGGCTACTACACTCAACTTCGCTGGTGGATCAGGCGCAACCGGCTGTACTGTAGATGGCGCTACTGGTAATCTAACTTGCTCAGGGGCTATTGCTACTACTGCTACTTCGGGTACTCAAGGATGGTGGTCACGCTCTGGTACTACTCTTAGCCCCACTACAGCTGGCGACAATGTGACTACAACTGGCAATATTAGCACTACCGGTACAGGTACTATTACGGCTGCAGGATTACTGACAGGAAACGCAGGTATAACCACATCGGGTGGAGCATTCTCATTGTCTGGTACAGCAACCTCTAGTCTTACGACATCAGCCGGAGTAGCTATCAATATCAATACTGGTACCAACGGTACTCTCTCCCTAGACTCTGGTACTACTGGTGCTATCAATTTGGGTACAGGAGCCAATGCCAAAACTGTAACGATTGGTAACAATACTGGTGCAACAGCGGTCAACATCAACTCTGGTACTGGCAATATCAATTTACAACCTGGTGGCACCAGTACTACTGCCAACGTCCAGATTGGCGCAGGCGGGGCTGGTTCAACCACGCCAGACCTATTGGTTCTTGATCGAAAGAGCGACGCAGGTGACCCCACCGGAACTAATGGTGCTATGTATTACAATGCTAGCACCAATAAATTCCGGTGTTATGAAAATGGAGCTTGGGCTAACTGTATTGGTTCATCATCAGGACAGGCATACGCGGCAAAATCAGCCAATCAATCTGTGAACAACAGTACAACATTAGTAGATGAAACAGCATTACAATTTCCTATAGGTGCTGGTGAAACCTGGACTTTCCAGTACACCATAATAGCAACAAACTCAAATAGTGCTGGTCCTGACTGGAAAGCGGCTATAGTTGGGCCAGCTGGTTCTACTTGTAGTGTCCAACAATCTGGGGACGAGGCCGGTGGACAAAATTTCCCGCAATCCGTTTCTTCCAATTGTACCACCCCTTCAACATTAGTTAATGGCAATATAAATGCAGATGGTAATAATGGTATTAATATCACTATTCAAGGCACTATCACTGCTGGTGGTAGCGGTGGTACTGTTAAATTGCAGTTTGCGCAAAACACCGCTAGCGCAGTCAACTTAACAATAAAAGCCGGGAGCTATGTGCAAGCTTACAAAGCGACAGGTGCTGACCTTGCTGAAATATACTATACTCACGACAACGCCCAACCCGGTCAATTGGTCAGTCTAGACTCATCTATGAAAGCTGGTGTACGCAAGAGCTCAATTCAGTACGACCCTACCGTGATGGGTGTGATAAGTACTAAGCCAGGCTATGTACTAGCTGACTCTACTGGCACAGATCCTACTGCTACGCCGGTAGCACTCGCCCTCAGCGGTCGTGTGCCGGTAAAAATATCTGATGAGAATGGCATTGTCAAAGCTGGCGATCCACTTACTAGCTCATCGACCCCAGGTGTAGCCATGAAAGCCACTCAGCCCGGCTGGGTGATAGGTATGGCTATGGAAGATCAGGTTCCTGGAGTAGAAAGTATTATGACATTTGTGAATCGATCATGGTATGCGGGAGTAGGAAGTACCAAGACCCCATCTTTAACTGGCTTAACTCTTACAGATGGTACTCTTGCTGGAGTAGAAACTGCTCAAGTTGAGGGTGTAAAGAATGGCTTAGAGTCGGAAGATCCTGAGCTGATTGCACAAGCTCTAGATATCTTGCGCGACATCCAGAGTACTGTCGTAACTCAACAAACTCAAATCAATGAAATTGAAGCCAAAAACAACATACAGCAAATAGCCCAAGCAGCATTTAATGGAGGATTGATAAGTGGAGATACAGAGTTTGCAGGCAATGTGATATTTGGTGCTCTAACGACATTCAAAGGACAAACAGTGTTTACTGGAGGGTCGACGTTTGATGGAGACGTAGCATTCAATGGTAATGTGGTATTTAGTGAGAATAGTGCTGGGGTAGTTACTATACCGGCTGGATCTACAAGTGTAGTGGTACAGTATACTAAGGCAATGTCACCTATACCTACGGCTACTGCGACTGCCCAAGATTTTATCGATGGTTCATATCGACTCACCGATATATCGACTATAGGATTTACTATAGAGCTCAATCAAGTCCAGACAAAACCTGTGAAATTCAATTGGACTGCCGTACAATCTAAGCCATGAGCCTATAATAGTAGAAAGGTTTGAATATTGAATTTTTCTCTTTACATCTATGAAGTAATTTGCTACTATTGTTATCAGCAACAAAAATTAAACAAAATTGGTGATTATATATGAGTAACAAAAACTTACTGCGAGGTAATATCGAATAAATCGATAATATTTGTTACTGATATATGGTCGCCTCGCTTTCAAAAAAGCCCAGTCGACCATTTTTGTTTCTTTGAAAACTGAATAGACTTATAACATTCATTTCTGATGTTATAAGTTGGGTAAATTAAATAAGAGTATCTTTATTGCTCTGTACTGTTAGTAGTAATAGTACAAGACAATAATAATGAATTGACAACGGGAATTTGAAAGTTTGATATTTTCAAATTGCCAGTTTAATTCGCAATTGCAAACAAAAAGTTACTTAAGAGCATACGATGGATGCCTTGACGAACTGTGCCGATGAAGGACGTAGAAGGCTGCGAAAAGCCTCGGTGAGCTGCCAATCAAGCTTTGACCCGGGGATTTCCGAATGGGGGAACCCAATGCGAGTCATGTCGCATTACCCTACAATGAATACATAGTTGTAGTGGCGGAGACCAGGGGAACTGAAACATCTCAGTACCCTGAGGAAAAGAAATTAACAAAGAGTCCCTTAGTAGCGGCGAGCGAAAAGGGATCAGCCAAAACTTATCTAAGCCCTTTGATTTATCAGAGGTTACCTCAGTAATGTTAGAGAGGGTTGCGAGACTATAGATGACCATATAATACTGTGTAAATTTATTTATACTGTGTTATATGTGACCACCGATGAGGATCGAGTGGATAAAGTCAAAAAACAGAGTTATTAGTGGAAGGTGCCTGGAAAGGACCACCAAAGAGCGTGAAAGTCGTGTACATTAAAATACTTTGTCTTTATATCTATTTTACTCAAGTAGGACGGGGCACGTGTAACCTTGTCTGAATCTGGGAGGACCACCTTCCAAGGCTAATTACACAGTTCGATCGATAGTGAACAAGTACCGTGAGGGAAAGGTGAAAAGAACCCCGTAAGGGGAGTGAAATAGAATCCTGAAATCATATGCTTACAATGAGTCGGAGCTTCAATTTATTGGGGTGACGGCGTGCTTTTTGTAGAACGATCCAGCGAGTTACGATATGTGGCAAGGTTAAGGTATATACGTACCGGAGCCATAGTGAAAGCGAGCCTTAATAGGGCGATTTAGTCGCATGTCGTAGACCCGAAACCAGGTGACCTAACCATGGCCAGGCTGAAGCGTGGGTAAAACTACGTGGAGGGCCGAACCACCGCCAGCTGCAAATGGCTTGGATGAGCTGTGGTTAGCGGAGAAATTCCAATCGAACCTGGAGATAGCTGGTTCTCCTCGAAATAGCTTTAGGGCTAGCGTCATAAACTACCTCTCAGGGGTAGAGCACTGAATGGGTAGCAGGCTGCTTGCAGTACTGCGCTCAATCAAACTCCGAATACTGAGAGAGATTATTATGGCAGTCAGAACACGGGAGCTAAGTTTCGTGCTCGAAAGGGAAACAGCCCAGATCGCCATCTAAGGTCCCCAAGTCATAGCTAAGTGGGAAACGAGGTGGGATTGCATAAACAACCAGGATGTTGGCTTAGAAGCAGCCATGCATTTAAAGAGTGCGTAACAGCTCACTGGTCGATTGTGATCCCGCGCGGAAAATATAACGGGGCTAAGCTATGCACCGAAGATGCGAACTTCATATTTATATGGAGTGGTAGAGGAGCGTTGTATATGTGCTGAAGTCAAACCGTAAGGTTTGGTGGAACGTATACAAGTGAGAATGCTGGAATGAGTAACTATAAGGCAGGTGAGAATCCTGCCCACCGTAAGAACAAGGTTTCCTGGGCAACGTTTATCGTCCCAGGGTTAGTCGGGCCTAAGCCGAGGCGAGTAGCGTAGGCGATGGACAACAGGTTGATATTCCTGTACCGGTACAATTGTTCCCACACAAGACGCAGGATGGTAACGTGAGCGGCTTTATGGCTATAGCCGTCTAAGTGCGTAGTCCTTGATTTATCAAGGCCGAAACACGAATGAAACGACTCTTTACCGAGTTGAATTCGCGCGAGCCAAACTGACCAGAAAATTGTGTGATTAATAGATTGTGCCGCCCGTACCGCAAACCGACACAGGTGTTCGGGTCGAGTAGACCAAGGTGCTCGGGAGAACCCTCGTTAAGGAACTCGGCAATACAGCGACCGTAACTTCGGGATAAGGTCTGCCTCTGCGTTCCACAAATTTGTGGATAGCAAGTGAGATATGTCTTTGAAAGATATACGAATGTATTGAGTAAAGTTCCAAGTTTGAAGGAAACTTGTAAAATAATCTTCAAGTCTTGAGTAGCTAATAGCTCAAGTGTCTTTGCACAAATGTGTGGAGCGCGGAGGCCGCAGCGAAAGAGCCCATGCAACTGTTTATCAAAAACACAGGTCTGTGCGAACACGAAAGTGGATGTATACGGACTGACGCCTGCCCAGTGCCGGAAGGTTAAGTGAGCGAGTGCAAGCTTGTGATCGAAGCCCCGGTGAACGGCGGCCGTAACTATAACGGTCCTAAGGTAGCGAAAT
>CAYRNO010000015.1:0-11868 GCA_964425715.1 uncultured Candidatus Saccharibacteria bacterium
CCAATGCACCGAACTCAGAAGTATGTCCGAATCCATCGGTAGAGTTGTCTATCATAGTAGTAGTAGCAGAGATGAACTTATTACCTTCTACTCCAGCTGGGAGAGTAAGAGTAACACTTTGGCCTGTGACATCACCAGCTACATTTTCATAGCCCAAGTAAGTCTGTCCTTCACCATAGCCAGAAGGATCTGCTGCATCATTGGCAAAGAACTCTACACGATAGCCCGTAGCTCCGGCTTCAGCATCGTTGATGTCTAGATCGTAGTTGATAGTGACTTGTCCATTGGATGAAGTAATGGAGTTGATGACAGGGAAATTCATCAAGTGATTGGAGGTCACATCTGGATCATCAGTGTCATTTGGTGTGACACCAAGACTGGTGAATGTTAAAAAGTCGTTGGTATCTCCAAGCAGATCTATGCCAAGTTCAGAAACAACGCCACCAGTATTGCTATATATCTTGTTACCCAAGAAAGAATTATTGAGCCCCCCAGATCCTCCAAAACTAGTTGCCAGTACTCCTGCCCCATTGCCGGCTATGAGATTTGCCTGATTACTATTCGGACCACCTACCATATTATTGTCACTGGCGAGTACCAGCAATCCTGCAGAGGAGTTACCAACGCTAGCTACATCACCATTGATGTTTGTTCCTATATAATTACCTTGGATTAGATTATTGGAGTTTCCAATAAGTACCCCCAATGCATTACCAGATATTATGTTTCGAGCAGTTGGACTAGTACCTCCGATTGTGCTATTTGAAGTAACGCTCAATCCATTTCCATTATTACCGATATCAATAAGGCCGTTATATCCAACACCTATGAGATTGCCTTGTACTAAAGCACCGCTAGTCACACTAACACCTCCCATCTCATTTCCCGATACAACGTTTGTAGCCCCAGCAACAGTACCACCTATAATCGATCCTGTCGATCCATTGCTTGAGCCAATGCCATCCGATTCATTAGGCATTGCAACAAGACCCGTAGCGTCTACGCCCACATAATTACCTTGAATGACCCAATCATCACAGAGATCAGTTATAGATATGCCTTCGTTGCCATTTGGTCCTCCCGCATCACTATTACCAGAAATGATATTGCGATCCTCAGGGTTCAATCCTCCAATTATATTATTATCAGAGCTATTGCCTGTAGAGCTTCCAACCCCTCTTGCCTCATTACCTAGATCGGTCAGGCCATCTACGCTGGTGCCTATGTAATTCCCTTGTATTGTAATATTGTTTGCATCAACTAACGATATGCCATCTTGAGCAAAACGATTGATTACCAATCCTCGCACTACACTTCCATCGCTACCGGCACTAAAAAGAAGCCCATTGTCTGTTGCGCCTCCACTGTTTTGTCCGTCTATCTCTATCATCATGGTGCCGTTAAAAGGATTCGGGGCTGCTGCAGTATTTGCTACCCAGCCAGATTGAGTAGTACCGTCGATAGTGACTTGGTCGGTAATAGAAGGAAAGGCACTAGTAGGCTGAATGGTATGAGGACCAGCTCCAGGTATCGCAAACTCAATCGTATCATCTACTCCTACAGAGGCATTGGCATCTTCAATAGCTTGTCTGAGACTACCAGCACCAGAGTCGTTGGTATTGGTAACTGTAATAGTAGCAGCTCTAGCTACTTGAGGACGAAATAACAATACTCCAGAAGTTAGTAAATAAGAAAATGCTATGAGAGCAATTGAAATTAAACTGAGTGGTTTTTTGATGTTGGTTATATTCATAAGAGTTATAGTGTTATGTTATTAAAGTTTATTATTTTGTTCAAATTGTTATTTCCATGCCCAAGTCGATACCAAGTTGTCACTAGCAGTCTTGGAAGTATCATCATTAAACGATGTAGTGATGATAAAGCCATTGATAGCACTGCCTTCGAGCTGATAATTCTTATTGGCCGGGATAACTACAATATCTTGTTGGTCTAATCCATTAATCTTTTGAATGATTTTTTTGGCATCTACACCGTTGAGCTTGATATCTTCTTGATTAGTGATAGTGCCTACTTTGGCTTGGTCTACTAGACCTTGTAAGTCTGTCACAGGATCAGTAACAGCTTTGACTACAAGATTGTACTGAGACACGCTACCAAACTTGGCACTAATCTTGCAGGTAGTAGGAGTAAAATTGACTGTAGTTGGCAACAACACTCCAAAGCTAAAGCAATCTCTCTCGACCTTTTTGTATCCTTCAGGAATTTCTGCTGGAGTAGAGGTCTCTTCTGGTGTTTGTGTCTCCTCTATAACTGCCTCGTTGAGATCTACTGCTGGTGTGCGCTGATTGCGATTTACAAATACCAATACAAGACTAAGGATAATGATAAATCCCAAAGCACCAGCTCCAATCAAGATAAACTTCATTGGGAAACGGCTCTTACTAGCCTGAGCACCCATCATATCTGTAGCTTCGGTATTGTAGCTATTGCCAAAATCCGGAGGTATACCGCCCATATCAGTAGCTGGCATTGTTCCATCTTGAACATTCATTTGAGGAGCTATTTCTACCCCTGGCTGCATAGAGCCCATTGGTTGATTACTCAGATCAAGTGTGTTGGCAGGCGGAACTGCAGTCATAGGCTGCATAGCATTTGGGTCATAAGGAGGCTGAGCCGGAATATTTGTCTGACCCATCTGATCCATTGGTTGCTGTGGATATGCAGCAGGATCTGGTTGAGCCGGCATGGCAGGCTGTTGGTAGGCTTGGTTTGGATCCATATTGGGGTCTGGTGGAATAGGAGTGGGTGGAATGCCGGAATCTGTATTGATTGTTTGCGGTGGAGCCACGTTTGGATCTGGTGCAGGGGCTGGAGAAAGTGGTAATCCAGCAGGAGAAGCTACACCTGGCTGTGCAGTACTATTGATACTATATTCATCCACTCCGGGCGGAAGTTGTGCAGCATCGGCAGTAGCTTGATTGGTCCAGTCTGGTGCTACCGGTTGCTGATTGATGTCAGGTGGTGGTGCAGGGGTAAATCCAAGTCCCGAGCTATCATTGGCCGGAGGAGGAGGAGTAGTGTTTCCTGCTTGGCTATTTGCAGTATCGCCAGTGGATGGAATTGGAAATGTATTATCTTGTGAGTCTTGCATACTTATCTATGTATTGGTCCTATGTATTAAAGTATACCAATTCCAAATAAAAATGGCTATGTTTATGATGTATAAAAGTGTAAAAAATATTCTTGAGTGTTAAAATACTACCTATGAAAAATGCAAAAAACCATATTAAGAAGTTAATTCCCAAAAGCTTGCTAGACAATCTACACTACCCCGAAGCCAAATATTACTCAAAAAAACACAAATATCCTGCAGAGAAAATGATCATTATAGGTATCGTAGGAAGTAAGGGCAAAACTACTACAGCCAATATGATTTGGTCGATTCTCACTGCTGCTGGTAATAAAGTAGGTCAAGTAAGCACCGCCAATATTCGTATCGGGGAGAAGGAACAGCTAAACAGATGGCACATGACTATGCCTGGTAGTAAAAGATTGCAATCACTACTCAGCGACATGCACAAGGCAAAATGCAATTATGTCATCATGGAAGTACCTTCAGAAGCTCAGACTCAGTGGCGCCATATAGGTATAAACTTTGATATCTTGATATTTACAGGTGTTGAAAAAGAAATAATGGCCGCACATAACAATAATATGGAAACATTGCACAAGCACAACCTAAGAGTCTTTGCACATACCTCTAAGAGTTCGAAAAAAATGATTGCTGGTAGAGTGATACCGAAGACTCTTTTCTTCAATGCTGATAGTAAATATACCAATATGTACACAGCTAATAAATTTGACAGCAAAATTTCATTTAGTACTCATCACAAAAGTGACTTTAAGGGCTCACATATCAAAATCAATAAAGAAGGTACAAGCTTCGAAGTAAATAACGAAAAGTACAATCTAAATCTCATCGGGAAAATTAATGTCAAAAACGCAGTAGCGGCTATAGCTGCTGCCAAATCTCTAAAAATATCAAGGGATAACATTCAGAAAGGATTTAGTAATCTCAAGACTATTCCTGGACGCATGGAGAAGATAGATATTGGACAGGATTTTATGGTGTTTGTGGACTATGCTCACGATCAAATCAGCCTAGAACATCTTCTACAAACAGGTAAGGAGATAATACCAAAGAGCAATAAAGTAATAGTACTCTTTGGCGGACAAGGAGGAGGTAGAGACAAGCTCAAACGAGCTGAAATGGGAGTGATTGCAGGTAATCTAGCTGATATTGTAGTGATAAGTGATGACGATCCTTATGATGATCCTCCGATGGAGATCATAGAGGACATCGCCAGTGGTGCCAAAAAAGCAGGCAAGATCATTGATAAGAATTTGTTTTTAGTACAAGACCGACGATCTGGTATACATAAGGCCCTATCTCTAGCAAACACTGGCGACTTAGTATTTGTAGCCTGCAAGGGAGCAGATCAGCTAATGATGATTGCCAATGGCAAATCATTACCTTGGGATGATCGTAAGGTCACCCTTGAAGAGTTGAGAAAATTAATCAAGTAATGATATTACCTGATAGCCATATTTATCAACTTCTTCTGGCTTCCAGAACTTTATTTCCTTGGTTTTAATTACAAACCCTACTTTTTTTGTAATTTCTCTACCAGTATAGCTTTGTGTATATGGATCATACTCTTTTAATACAAGAGTGTCACCTTCTTTTATTTGCCAATCTGACAACCTCAACTCAAATGTTTTGTTACCATTCTTAACTTCTTTGAAATATTCTGGAAGTACTTTTTTCTTAACTATCATTACTTCTTTATAGTTTTATTACTGCTCAATCTACAAAAACCTGAATGTTTTTTCTCGCAGTCTTTACAGCAGATAAATAGTCTGTGACATTTGGTATCGGTACAGTCTATGTATCTATCGCAAGACTGTCTGCAGTGTTCGCACTTGGACAATATTTTTTTACCGCTCGGAGTATCGACATTTGTAACCATACGATTATCAAAAACGAAATTTTTACCTTTGAAATACCCATCCGGATATTTTTCTAGATACTTCACTATTCCACCTTCTAATTGGTAGACGTTTTCATAACCAATCTCTTTGAGTAAGACCGTGGCCTTTTCGCAACGAATTCCTCCTGTACAATAAGTCACTATTTTTTTGTCTTTATCTATTTTGAGATTCTTGATCTTCCTGGGAAGTTCGTAAAACTTGGTGGTATCGGGTTGGATAGCGCCTTCAAAACGACCTACATCATACTCATAGTTGTTTCGCATGTCTACTACCACCATATCTTCATCTTTCTCAAACAAATTATGTAACTCACTTGGTTTGAGGTATGTGCCTGTGTTGCCAATATCTACTTTTTTGCCCAAAGTAACTATTTCATCTCTATGCTTGACTATCATCTTGCCGAATGGCATCTTGCCTGCATAAGATCGTTTGAATACAATGCCATCAAACAATGGATGATTGTCCATGTAGTCAATGTATCTCTTGAGCTGAGCTGAATTTCCTGCCACAGTACCATTGATGCCCTCTTGAGCAATTATTATGCGTCCTTTGAGACCCAAACCATCACACACGTATTTGTGCTGAATTGTTTCAAAAGCAGGATCTTTGATTTCTACAAACTTGTAGTAAAGTAATACAAATATTCTATTCATCATAACCCAAGATTATAGCAAAGCATCTGGTCATTTTCTAGGTTTAATAGGTTATCTGAAAAATATAATCATTTAGCCAATGCTACTATCTCAGCCAAATCTTCTGAGCCAGACCAGCGGTTTACGATACCGCCTTGCTCATCTACTTGTACAAAAGTGTTCTCAAAAGGTACTTCATAAGTCTTACGCAAGACTGCATTCTTATCATAATCCACGCTTAGTATCGTGAAGTTGTTGGGTAGCTTGTCTACATGATTCTTGATTTCTAGATCCAATTGCTTACTTGTCTTTGACCACTTAGCATTGAAAAATAATACTACTTTACCGTCTTTGGCTAATACGAGCTTGGATACGTCATAAGGCTCATAGGTTCCCGGTCGCTTATCTAGTTTGAGCTGTTCTGATACCGGTGCGGCTACTTCCGTCTTGGCATTTTCAATTGCCTCTTTAGCATCTCTATAGGCGGTATATTTTCTATACCCAAAATACCCACCTACTACGATGAGTATAAATATTAAAACCATTGCTGAAATGATCAAAACTCTCTTCATTTATTTCCGATCTTCTCTTGTAGTAAGTAATACCTTTAGCAGCACTGCTACAACCAATATCACTGGCAACCACAGATCTAAGGTGCCACTAACGGCCTGTATGATAATAGCTATTAGCAAGATACTAATGATACTTAAGTATACGAAGTTTTCCAATAAAGGCAGTTTGTGCTGTGCAGAATATTGCTTTTGTTTGTGCCAATGAGTCACTACAAATGCAAGCACTGCTACTGCAAATACTATGAGTAATGCGAATTGTATATTGACTGTTGTAGCTGAGAATATTGGCACCATGAAGAATAGCCCCAATGCAAAAATGATCAGGGCTATTAGTACCTCGGACCAACCTCTATGCTCTACAAAAATATCATCTTCTGGTATTTCTTGATTGGCAGTATTTTTGTGCAAGGAGTGCTTTGACTTCTGCTCGTGTTTTCTGTGACTATTCCTGCTCATATACAGATTGTAGCATGTTTTTTGCTTGTCTTATTTTAAATAAATTGCCCCCTCACGAATTGCGAGGAGGCTGTCTTCTCTCACCCAGAAGGTGCAGTCCATATCTGGACAGAACTTTACGCACTTCAGCAAGTGAGCTTTTGCCAAAATTATTATAATCGAGCAATGTTCGGGCATCCCGTGACACAAGATCTCCCAAGCTATGAATAGCATCTTCGGGAGATTCTCTCATGACCCAGCCATATTCATACTTTCTTCTGCGAGGATTACTCAGAGAGTTAATTACTCTCGTAGAGAATCCCAGTGATTCATCGGTCAAAGGCCAATCAAGAATGTTTGTTTCATCTTCTAATTCAAGACGAGAACGATACTCGGTAACCTCACAATCCAATACATACGGCTTGTCTTCGGCCCACTCTTGCAACTCAGATATTGCACTCATGGGTAGTCCCAGTGTGTCTGTTTCCAACACCAGGGTCACTACTGTTCGGTACGTCATGCCATCTCCCTTGTAGGTCTGAGAGTATGAATGTCTGGTTGACTATACTAAACTGTTTTGATATGTTTGTCAATCTTTTCAATTAGTTCTTGATGTGAAGTAGTGCTCATTAGTTCTGCCCTAAGTGCGCTGGCATTGCTAAACCCATGCACATACATCTTGATAAATTTTTTGAGAGGTTCAAACCTATTGCCTTGCAATAATTCTCGATGCAAAAGTGTATGCTCTTTTAGAATCTTGAGCATTTGAGATAATTCTGGTTTCATTTCCTCGCCTAAAAACACAAAGAAATCTTGAAATATCCCTCGTCCTATCATAATGCCGTCCACTCCATACTTACTGGACTTGTCTATCCCGTCTTGCCTGGTCAGCACATCTCCATTGCCAACTATTACTGTTTCTGGCGATAGCTTGTCTCTTAGATCCACTACCTTAGCTATCTCATCCCAATTGGCCGGAACCTTACTCATATCTTTCTTGGTCCTACCATGAATTGTCAGAGCATCAATACCTTGAGAAAGTAAGAATCCACACCAATTTTCCGTATCTATCTTGTTGTAGCCAATTCTTGTTTTGACACTAAGCGGTATCTTCCCCTTGCTACCTCGCTTGACGGCTTTTATTATCTCTGCTGTCAGATCATGATTCTCTATAAGAGCTGAGCAAGCACCGGTTTTGACAACATCTTTTATTGGGCAACCCATATTGATATCGATACCATCAAATCCAAGCTCTACTATATCTCTACTTATGACCTCATAATGCTCTGGTTTGGCTCCCCATATTTGAGCAATCAGCGGTCGCTCCCCCTCTACAAACTTAAGTCTTTTGTATATTGCTTCTTTACCTGCCGAACACCATCCGTCGGTATTAGCAAATTCAGTCATCATGAGATCAGCCGGAGCATGTTTTTTCACTATTTGCCTAAAAACAGTGTCCGTGACGTCATCCATTGGTGCCAATACAAAAAATGGTTTTTTGTCTTTTTTTAATTTTTGCCAGATATTATTCATATAATATTATAGATAGTGTAATGGCAACGATTGTATCTCAAAAATCAGATATTATCTAGTCACTAAATCGTAAAATATCCGTTATAATAAGGTAAATGACAGATAAGAAACCCCAGAAACCGGATTTTGTTTACGACCCTCTCAAAGATAAGGGTAAGAATTTACCAGGAGATACCGTAAGCAATGATTTGGAGTTCAATAAAAACACTATGGCCAAGACTCACATCAGCGCAGACTTCTCCGACCTCCAAAAACCACCACGTCCTTTATGGCGCAAGATAATGCGTATAGTTTTGATAGTATTGGGTTTATTAGCTGTAATTGCAGCAGGTATTGCGCTGTATTTATTCCTCAAGGCCGGCAAGATATCTACCAACCCATTTGACTTTACTAGCAAACTCAAAGGAGAAGATGATGGTAGGGTCAATATCTTGCTATTAGGCGTTGGAGACCCCGGTCACGCCGGCGAGACACTTGCCGATACCAATATGGTTGTCAGTATCAACACCAAGACCAACCCACACCAAATAGCCATGATAAGCTTACCCAGAGATCTACAAGTAAAGATAGCTGGTGATGGTACTGGCAAACTCAACGAAGCTCATGCCTATGGTGAGAGTCAAAAGCCACCTCAAGGCATCGAGACAAGCAAAGAAACTATAGAAGAAACCTTGGGCATTCCGATACATTATTATGTCAGAGCTAATTTCTCTGGTCTCAAACAGGCCGTGGATGCCGTCGGAGGAATAGAGATAGATGTCAAAGAGCCCCTCATAGATAGTGAATATCCATGCGAAAAAAATGAAAGTAGAAGCTGCGGTATCAAGATAGCTGCTGGTAAACAGCAAATGGATGGAGCAACAGCACTCAAGTATGCTAGATGTCGAAAAGGAACATGTGGTGACGACTTCGGTAGAGCACTTCGCCAACAAGAGGTCATAACTGCCATCAGACAAAAGGCTGTATCAGTCGAAACACTTTCAAATCCTGCAAAGGTGAATAGCCTGGTGGAAGCTGCTAGCAACAACATCAAGACCGATCTTAGTCTTCGCAATATTCAAAGACTTCAAGATATCACCAAAGACATCAACATTTCCGAAATTACCAACGTAGTCTTCTCACTCAAGCCCAATGGATTCTTGGTATCTAGCAAGACTTCTAGCGACTTGATACCAGCGGGTGGTAATTTTGAAGATATACAAAAATTTGTAGCCAATATTTTTGAGCTCGGGCCTATCTGGAAAGAAGATTCAAAGGTCACCATCCTCAATGGCACCACTACACCTGGCCTAAGTCTCAAGTTGCAAAAATACCTCGAAAATAATGGTATACCAATTACAGTGACTAGCGTAGGTAATGCTGCTACCAAAGACTATGCCAAATCTAAGGTCATTGACTTCACCGGTGGCAAGAAACCAAATACCGCAAACTACCTTGCTAAATTACTTGGTGCAGAAGTAGTACCACCAGCAACTCCAGTCAAGTTCCCAGTAGTAGATTTTGAAATAACCCTTGGTACAGATTACGCTGCGGCTACCACTAGTACCGGTTCCACTACAAATTAAATAAGTCACCATTGCACGCACAGTGCATTAGTGACCTAAGGAAGTTCTTTATAGTGCTATTTTGGTATGTTGTTCTTAAACACTGGGGTATCTCTGAGCAACCAGACTATTACTATTAGCAACAACAAGTTAAATACGGCAAGTATCAGAAGAGTGTGATCGATACAGACCTGATATATAGAAGTCATTATCATATTACCAGCCCCGTTGCTGTGGTTCTAATACATCCAACTGATCGTACATTCCATTCCAAGTTCTGGCTCGCTGCTTCTGTTCGCGTGCTATTCTACGCGTATCAGCTTGTGGAGACCGCAAAATTTGAATGAATGCGTACAATACGAACACCCCGATGGTCAATGCCATCTTTTTCTTGGTTCGAATCTGCATTATTGCTCCCCTGTAGGTACGTAAAAAGAATATACCAAATATATATAATATTTACAATCAAATTATATTTGAGACTTTAGATACATCTGTCGCTTAGGTTCTGCAAATCTCTCTATCGCATAGCGCAACATAGTACGAGGCATGGTTTGATATCTTGATTTCAAAAATTCCTCTTCTTGGTCTTGAGATATTCTTTTGCCTACTTCTCGTAGCATCCATCCGACTGCTTTTTGTACTAGATCATGCTCATCATGTATCAATATGTCTGCAATCTCAAGTGTCAATCTACTATTTCCATGTATGATGTATGCAAATGTACTCAAAATGGCGATTCGTCTTTCCCAGATAGAGCTAGAATTGGCTAGCCTTGTAAGAACTAGAGTCGCGCTTTTATCATCTTTCTGAGAATACAAATACTCTCCAACTATATACCCTGCGGAGCTATCTATAATGTCCCAATTATTAATGTATTTAGTATTATCTAGATAGTATTGATATATTAGTTTTTGGTCAGCTACACTAGCTCTTCGGAACTTGTACACCAGTATAAATATCGCGACCAGTCTGTGCTCATGAATATGTGAATGCAATAGTTTAGATATTTGTACGAGTGACATATCGGTATATTTTTTGGCTACCTTGCGCTGATCTGGCACACTTATTCCTATAAACACATCCCCTTCACCGTATTCACCCGGGCCTGTTTTAAAAAATCTCTGTGACTTATCAGCACGAGATTTATCACATTTTTTCAGTAATTCGGCCTTTATAGTATCTACTGGACTCATTTATTAGTCTTACCCCAATGTATGCTGTTCCATACTCTCTCGTGTATATAGTAGAGAATAGTACCGGTTACGGCAGTGATAGAAGTGATAGCCAGCGCATCACCAATCTCACCCGTAGTGATATATGTGACAATAAATATGGATATGACTATAACTATTCTATAAGTAATAGTCTTAACAACCGTTCGGTAATGCGTATCAGCATGCTTTGAGCTATTCATAAGTACAATTGTATACTTTGACAGGTATTATTGCGAATAATTAAAATCACCCCTGAAAACTACTATTTTCCAGGGGCGGCTCCGTCACCGGAGACTGAAACGTTGGCATCAATGCCATAGTCACGCAAGGCCGCAACAGTTGTGTTGAATTCGTCTGCTAGGTATCGTAGATACCTTTCGAGAGACATAGCCCGCTGCGCCTGGCTTTCTGAGAGAGATACTTTGGGTTGTGTCCTCACAGATACCATTATTTCACCTCCTTTGTGGTCTCAAGGGTGATATTTGGGTTATGGAAGATTCTACTCCTAGTGCAAGATTATTTCAAGCATTAGCCCAATAGTAACTGCCAAAAGTCCGAATAACGAAAGAGAGCCCATAGCGCAAAGGCGCCTACAGCGATTAGCAGTATAACGCCTGCTAGAGCCTCCAGAGCATCTGACTCGATCTTTTTAGTTGAGAACAACAGTACGAGTACCAACAATACTACTCCTACGACTACCAACATCTGTGTCTCCTTGTCGTTTGAAGTTGATTCAGTTCTTGCTTGCAAAAAGCGCTATAATGATCGCAACTGCGATGCATGCCCCAGCGATGATTACCAACAGAACTGCTTGGGATGGAGTGAGTGTGACATCTTGAGCGAGAAAAAAGACTAATGAAAGCATCTTGCCTCCTATGTACAGGTACGAATAGACCAGTATATTAACATCTTTGTGGCATTT
>CAYRNO010000016.1:0-8935 GCA_964425715.1 uncultured Candidatus Saccharibacteria bacterium
GTGGTAGAAGATTTAGATTTAGAGCTACTGTAGGAATTGTAAATGGTGCTGGTCAAGTTGGTGTTGGTGTCGGTAAAGGTGCTGATGCTCCAACTTCAATAGTCAAGGCCGTAGCAACTGCCAAAAAAGCCCTGATAACATTTCCTCTTCATAAAAATACTATCCCACACCAAGTGCAGGTGAGATCCGATGGAGCTACTGTATTTATGAAGCCAGCAGCACCAGGTACTGGAGTAATTGCAGGTGGTACTGTTCGATCTATACTTGAAGTAGCGGGAGTAAAGGACATACTTACCAAGTCTCTTGGCTCTTCTAACAAGATCAATAATGCCTATGCAACTATTGCAGCATTACAGACTTTACAAGCAGAAGAAAAGCCTCAAGAAATAAAGAAGGTTGGAAAATAAAATGAAGATTCATGAACTCAAAGTCAGTAAATACAAGAAGAACAAGCGATTGGGCAGAGGTATTGGAAGCGGTAGCGGAAAAACCTCAGGACGAGGAACTAAAGGTCAAAATTCGCGTACCGGTGGTGGAGTCAAGATAGGTTTTGAAGGTGGTCAAACCAAACTCAGTCGAAGATTGCCAAAACTCAGGGGCTTCAAAGCCATCAATCGTACCAGCTATCAAGTTATTAATCTTGATGATATTGAAAAGCTCAATAAATCAAAAGTAGATATCAAGTCTCTAGAAACTGCCAGGCTAATCAAGCCCAATAAGCCAGTAAAACTTTTAGCAAACGGTAAGATAAGCGTGAAATCAATAATTCAAATTCATGCTGCATCCCAGAAAGCCATCGATATGGTAAAAAAAGCCGGTGGAGATGTTACGCTACTTAGTGTTAACAGCCAAAACACCAACAAGATCGTACAGGCAAAACCCAAAGCAAAGTAGCATTATTGGAGGGTAGACTATGAATATATCAATATTTTCACAAATGTATAAAAATAAAGATTTGCGTAAGCGATTGATTGTGGTATTGGCAATATTGGCAATTTATAGTTTGCTGGCCCATGTTCCTGTTCCGGTGCCTGATACTGCTAAATTACAGAATTTTTTATTACAGTTATTCCAGAGCAATCCATTGCTTGGTTTTGCCAATTTATTTACAGGAGGTGCTCTTAGTAACTTCTCAATTTTGCTGATGGGCTTGGGGCCATATATTAATGCCTCGATTATTATCCAGCTACTTAGTCAAGTAGTACCTCAACTTGAAGCTTTACAAAAAGAAGGTGGCGAAGCGGGAAGAAGAAAGATCAACTATTACACAAGACTTTTGACCCTGCCACTTGCACTGATTCAGTCAGTGGCTATGATTACCTTAGCCAGGACATTGTCGCAGCAAATAGCTGGGGTAGATCTGATAGGCAGCCCAACAATAAGCCAATGGGTACTAATGATCGCTTCGATTACTGGCGGATCGATGCTCTTGATGTGGCTGGGAGAACTGATAACCGATAAAGGTATAGGAAACGGTATATCATTGCTGATATTGGCTGGAATTGTATCCAATCTTCCAACTCAAATAGTCCAGCAAATCAGTCTTGCACAGGCCGATAGTGCAAAGATATTTACTCTTATATTCTTTGTAGCGGTGATTATTGCAGTAGTTTTCTTTGTGGTGATGCTCAACGAAGGTCAGCGCAATATACCCATCTCTTATGCGCGTAGAATTGCAGGAGACTCTCGCTATGGAGGTGTAGACTCCCACCTACCTATCAGACTAATTACAGCTGGAGTTATCCCAATTATCTTTGCACTAGCCTTTCTATCTTTGCCAGGTTTCTTGGGTCAGTTGTTTGCAGACGCCAAAACTTCCTGGGTTTCAGCAGCTGCAAACTGGATGAAAACTGCATTTGCACCAAATAAGCCCATATATACTTTTACCTATTTTGTATTAGTTTTTGCATTTACATATTTCTATACAGCTGTGGTATTCAAGCCAAAAGAAATTGCTGAAAATCTTCAAAAACAAGGAGGCTTCATTACCGGAATTAGACCTGGGGCTGAAACTAGTAAATATCTCAAGAAAATTATTACTAGATTGACCTTATTTGGTGCATTAGCGCTCGGTCTACTGGCTGTTTTCCCTTTTGTCATTGAGAGTATATTCAAGACCGAGAATTCACTATTGAGTATTGGTGGCACTGGTATACTGATCATAGTTGCGGTAATTATAGAGACTATCAAGCAAATCGAATCTAGGGCCCTTATGGCCACCTATGATAAATACTAGCTATATGGTAAAAAACTCAAAAAAACCCTTTACATTCTTACCTGGAGGGTCTATAATACAAACCTGATACGCAAAATCTCATGTCACAAACAAAGGAAGTAATCGAAGTAGAAGGCACCATAATTGAAGCATTACCCAATGCCAATTTTCGAGTGCAACTAGAAAATGAGCATGAGATACTTGCCCATATATCTGGTAAAATGCGTATGCACTATATAAAAATATTGCCAGGAGATAAAGTGACAATCGAGATGACACCGTATGACCTCGACAAGGGCCGAATAACCTATAGACATAAGTGAGAATATTATGAAAGTAAGATCCGGAGTTAAAAAAATGTGTGCTAAGTGCAAGATAGTACGCCGACGTAAAAGAGTCGCGGTGATTTGTGATAACCCAAAACATAAACAAAGGCAGGGCTAGGTAATATGGCACGTGTAGCAGGTACAAATATACCAAATGAAAAACGAGTAGAAGTAGGGCTTACATATATCTATGGCATAGCAATTACTAGCAGTAAGAAAATCCTTGCTCAGCTCAAGATTGATCCAAACACACGAGTAAAAGACCTGACAGAAGATAACTTGGCTAGCCTTAGAGAATACATAGACAAAAATTATAAAGTAGAAGCTGACTTATCTAGAACCGTTACTTCCAACATAAAAAGACTCAAAGATATCAAAGCCTACAGGGGCTTGCGTCATAGTGCTGGATTACCTGTCAGAGGCCAACGTACCAAAACAAATGCTCGAACCAAAAGAGGCAAAAAGGTGACGGTAGGTTCGGGTCGTAAAAAGGCCGCAGCTAAGACCTAAAATTAATTGAATGGAATAATATGGCAGAAGTAAAAAAAACCAGAAGAAAAAAGTCAAAGAAGTCCTTACCTAAAGGTACTGTTCATGTACAAGCTACATTCAATAACACAATCGTCAGTATTACAGATGATAATGGCAATACAGTAGCCTGGAAATCATCTGGTTCGGCTGGTTTTAAAGGTAGTAGAAAATCAACACCTTATGCAGCTCAAATTGCAGCTGAAAAAGCTATTGAAGTTGCAAAAGAGTTTGGACTAGCCAAGGTTGATGTAATTATTAAAGGCATTGGATCTGGTAGAGAAGCAGCGGTAAGAGCACTCATGGCTTCAGGTATCAGTTTGGCAAGCATCAAAGACGTCACTGGCATACCTCATAATGGCTGCAGACCAAGAAAGGCAAGAAGGACCTAAATCATGGCTAGAAACCTAACCCCTATAGTTAAGCAGTCTCGTCGCGAAGGTGTAGAGTTGCACCCCAAAGCTATAAAAGTAATGGCTAAACGCAATTATGCGCCAGGACAACATGGTCAGAGTAGAAGATCAAAGCCTAGTGATTATTCGCTTCAGCTGAGAGAAAAACAAAAAGTAAAACGTATGTATGGAGTGCTGGAAAAACAATTTAGAAATTACGTACGTAAGGCTGAAAAAATGCCAGGAGTAAGTGGTGAAAATCTCATCCGATTACTCGAACAAAGACTAGATAATGTGGTGTATAGAGTAGGGCTTGCAACTAGTCGACAATCCGCCCGTCAACTCGTAAGTCATGCTCATATCAGCCTCAATGGCAAGAAAGTAGACATACCTTCTATTCAGGTCAAGCCCAAGGATGTTATATCGGTACAGAGTAAAAGCTCAAAAAATGAATACTTTAAGCTTTTACAAGCTGAAAATAAGACGGAATCAGCAGAATCAAGCTGGTTGAGTTATGATCCCAAAAAGCTCAGTGTAAAAGTTACCGGGGAGCCACTCAGAGAAGAAGTACAGGAAGAGATTCATGAGCAGCTTATCATAGAATACTATTCACGCTAATAAATAATAAAAGGAGTTATCAAGTGTTATTCGACATCAATCTACCAGAAATAAAAGAAGTAAGTACAGAAGGAAATAGTTCTACCTTTGAAGTAGAGCCACTATATCCAGGCTATGGTATGACACTTGGCAATTCAATGCGAAGAGTATTGCTCTCAAGTCTTGCTGGATGTGCAATAACTGGAGTCAAAATAGAAGGTGCAAGCCACGAATTCTCTACTATCAAAGGAGTTCATGAGGATATTATAGAAATAATTCTCAATCTCAAACAGGTTCGTTTTTCACTTATGGATGAAGATAAAGTAATTGTAAGTTTGAAAAAGTCCGGTAAGGGCGAAGTTACTGCAAAGGATATCAAAACTGTTTCTGGAGTAGAGATTGCCAATCCTGATCATGTCATTGCACACCTGGATAGCTCAAAGAGTAAGATAGAAATGGATCTCCAAATAGAAAAAGGCCGTGGCTACGTTGCAGTAGAAAGCCGATCTGCCGATCAATTGCCTGTAGGCATGATAGCAATCGATGCTATCTACACGCCCATCAAGAGAGTTCGATATAATGTCGAGAATACTCGGGTAGGTCAAATGACCAACTTAGACAAGCTTATTCTAGATATTGAGACCGACGGTACTGTAAGTGCATCAGATGCTATCAAGCAATCTGCTGAAATACTAGTAGGACACTTCCAGGTATTGGCTGGGCATGATGTGGTGAGCGTAGGGACTGAAGGTATAATAACTGCCGAACAAAAGCAAGAAGCTGATATGGCTCAAGTTTCTGTCGAAGAAGTTAACTTTAGCCCACGAACCACCAATACTCTATTGAACAACGATATCAAGACTATTAAAGAAATTATGGAACTCAAACCAGGCGAACTAAAGGAGCTCAAAGGATTTGGTCAAAAAGCATACGAAGAAGTTCTAGATAAACTAGATGAACTTGGTGTAAGCAGTATCGGAAGGGAAGCACAGGAGTAAAAATGCACCGCCACGCTTACTCTGGCACCAAACTCTCAAGAGCCGCTGCACCGCGACGAGCTCTTTTGCGTGGTCTATTGGACAGTCTCATACTCTATGAAAGGATTGAGACTACCCAATCCAAGGCAAAGGCTCTAGCGCCTTATTTCGAGAAACAAGTCACTCGAGCAAAGCAACAAACTCTTGCATCTTATAGATTGATTTTGGCAGAAACCATCAACCCTGTAGCCGCTCAGAAGCTTAATTATGATTTGGTAAAAGGATTCTCTTCGAGATCGGGTGGCTATACAAGGATAATAAAGACCGGAAATAGATTGGGCGACGGAGCTCCAATGGCAGTGATTGAGCTGGTATTAGACAAAGACTATAAATCGTCTGATAAAAAAGAAGATACGGTCAAAAAGGATGGGGCTGAAAAGAAAAAACCTGCAGCTAAAAAGGCCTCTAAGAACAGCAAAAAGTCAGAGGTGGTTACGACTAAGATAACAGGATCTAAGAAATGAAAACTTATAATCTAAAAACAGCAGATGCCAAACAAGAATGGTATATCATAGATGCCAAGGATCAGGTGCTAGGAAGATTAGCTACTAAGATAGCAAGACTATTAATCGGTAAAGACAAGCCAAACTACACCCCTCATGTAGTTAGTGGAGATGTTGTGGTAGTAATTAATTCTGCTAAGGTTAAAGTAACTGGTCAAAAACTAACTGACAAAATATATTATCGTCATACAGGATATCCGGGTGGTATTAGGGAAATCAATCTTCGTGATCAACTAGAAAAAAACCCCAACAAAGTGATTGAGCATGCTGTAGAAGGAATGCTTCCCAAGAACAAGCTTCAAGCTGTAATGCTCAAAAATCTAAAAGTATATAGTGGAAATGAGCACCCCCATGCTCCTCAAAATCCAAAGTCAATTAAACTAGAGGACAAATAATGGTACAAAAAGAACAATATTATACCGGTGTAGGAAGAAGGAAGAGATCTATTGCTACAGTTCGACTGACAAAAGGCAAAGGACAAATAATGGTCAATGATAAGTCAGTGGATGAATACTTTGGTAATGATAATTTTGAACAGATATTATATGCACCGCTTGTATTGCTTGCCAAAGATAAGACCTTGGATGTAAATGCACGGGTTGAAGGCGGTGGAGTACGAGGTCAAGCTGAAGCAATTAGACTTGGTATAGCAAGAGCTCTACTCAATATCAGCGAAGATTTTCGTGTGAGTTTGCGTAGAGAAGGTTATCTCACTAGAGATCCTAGAGTCAAAGAGCGTAAAAAACCAGGACTCAAGAAGGCTCGTAAAGCACCACAATTCTCTAAAAGATAGCATATATCTATTGCCCCATTATATTTATTGGTTTTTTGATATAAACCATAGTTTTGTCCTATAATAATACTTATGTCACCATCAAAGAAAAAATTTATCAATCTTGCTCTGACAAGTATATTGATAATACTATTGGCATCATTATTGTTTAGTTTTTTTGAGAAAATAAGTTTTGTTGAAGGGTTTTATCGATCTATTTATATAGCTCTTTCACACCACGATAATTTCCATATGGAAAGCTCCTTATCGCGTCTGACTGTAGTACTTCTTATACTCGCAAGCCTTGTCATCATCGCATATTTGCTCAAAACACTCGCAGACTATATGATTAATTTAGGAGACGGCTTAAAACGCAATAAAATGAAAGCAAAACTAGTAAATATCAGCGATCACTATATCATATGTGGGCTTGGAAGAGTGGGTAGTCATATAACCCAAGAGCTTGAAAATGAAGGTGTAAAATTTGTAGGGATAGATAGGGATGAAGAGTCTGTCAGGGCTGCTGTAGCAAAGGGCCAGATAGCCTTTGTCGGCGATAGTACAAAAGAAGAGACACTCAAAAAAGCCAAGATAGAAAAAGCCAAGGGGATAATAGCAGCTATAGGTGATGATTCCTGTAATCTTTTCGTTACTCTTACAGCAAGACAGCTCAATCCATCGTTATATATAGTGTCTCGAGCCAATCGAGAAGAAAACGTAGAAAGAATGCAAAAAGCTGGTGCGGACAAAGTAGCTATGCCCAATCAGATAGGCGGGTTTCATATGGCTACTATGTTGGTACGACCTGGCGTATTAGATTTTTTTGAAGTATTGAGTAATAAACCAAGTGAAGAATTGCAGGTAGAGGAGATGGTGATAGCCAAGGGTTCAAAATTGGTAGGCTCCAAATTAGGACATTTCATAAGAACAGCTGGAAGCGGCACTACCGTACTTGCCCTAAATAGCGCAGAAGGCAAGAGCAAGGTCACCCCAAGTGGTCAAGAAGTACTTTATGCGGGTGACAAACTAATCATGATGGGGACCAGACAACAGCTTGATTCGCTCGGCCGTAATATTTAATTGATATGTCTAATCAAATCAATAAATCTTTTCAATTAACGGTTTCTGATTTGAGTACTAGCACTAGACTTGATTTGTTTTTGTCCAAAAAATACAACCAATATTCTAGATCTCAGTGGTCCGAACAGATTTTAAACTACAAAATCAAGGTCAATGGCAAAGTAGTCAAACCATCTACCAAAATAAATAATCACGATGTTATCACCGGCGGGTTACCTGTTGCAATAAGCTCAAACAAATTGACTGCACCAGATATTACTCCGGACATAATATTCAAAAATAAGGACGTGATAGTCATAAACAAGCCAGCTGGCTTGTTGTCTCACGCACTTAGCAATAAAAACGCTGATTCTGTAGCGGGTGCATTCAATTCAGAAGTGGACGATGATGACCCATTGCGATCAGGAATAGTGCATCGGTTGGACAAACAGACTTCAGGCATAATGATCCTTGCCAGAAATCCTACCACCAAAAAGTTTTTGCAAGAACAATTTAAGGCTCGCAAGGTAAAAAAGACATATATCGCACTTGTGCATGGCCACTTGCAAAATGATGCAGCTAGACTGGAATTACCTATCACACGTAGTAGTAACAACCCGCAAAAGATGATTATTTCCAAGCAGGGTAAGCCAGCTATTAGCGAGTATCACACCATCAAGAAGTACAAAGATTATACACTTATTAGTATCAAGATAATGACGGGCCGTACTCATCAGATAAGAGTGCAAATGGCTTATATTGGCAATCCAGTAGCTGGAGATATGCTATACAGCAACAAGAAAAGTCTTAAAGGTATAAATAGACAATTTTTGCATTCCAGTGAACTTACTATAGAATTGCCATCAGGCACCATAAAGACCTTCAGAGCACCTTTGCCTGATGATCTTGAAGATATACTGAAGGAACTCGCATGATATTGCCATTCGCAAATAGTACTATCCAAAAGATTGATGTAATACTTCAAAATCCCAATCGAGTATATTTATTGTATGGTGATAAATACATAGGAAAATATTTCACATCTAGATATATAGCTTCCCAGCTACTGCAAGATGAAAAAATCACACATTATGATTATGTGCATCCTGCACTATATTGCTTGAGTAAAGATATCGACAACAAGGCTATATCTATTGCTGATGTTAGAAGCTTGACCGAGAGTATCTGGCATACGAACTACTCAGGGCTTTTAAGAAAAGTTATCATTATACGAAATATCGATAAAATCACTGAGAGCGCCGCAAATGCTCTTCTAAAGAATCTAGAAGATACTCCTGAGAAAACTACGATTATTCTTACTGCTGATAACCTACAAGGAGTAATGCCTACAATCCGATCTAGATCACAGTTGATTTATTGTCGTCCAGACAAGTCAAAAGCTATCGACTATTTATCACGTTTTTATAATGTAGACGTCAAGCAGGCCGAGCAATTTATGGAAATTGCCAATGATAGATTGTTTAGGGCAATTGAAAATCTCGATGA
>CAYRNO010000017.1:0-6516 GCA_964425715.1 uncultured Candidatus Saccharibacteria bacterium
CTGATACCACCCATATATCTTTATTCTCTAACTTATAAAATTGTTTTATTTTTTGAATAGCTATTCCGCTATCGTTCATATAGGTAGAGGGTGTTGCCAATAGGACAGTCTCATTGCCTATCATGGTGATTGCTAGTTCACATTTGAGTTTAGTTTGATTGTCTAATTGGATTGACAGGTCCTTGGCTATTTTATTTATTACTAAATAGCCCAAATTGTGTCTAGTATTTTGATATTTTTCACCTGGATTACCAAGGCCTACTATTAACTTCATCTCTTCTTGTACCTATCTCGATTACCTTCTTTGTATTTACTTTTATATTCTATTATAACTGGTACTCCATTGAGTTCATATTTTTCCCTCAGTTGATTTTCTAGAAATCTTGTATAGCTCCAGTGCATATATTCTGGATGGGTTGCAAAAATAGTAAATTTCGGTGGTTTTACTCCGGTTTGAGTAATGTAGTTTACTCTAGGATGTTTGGTTTTTATTGCACTTGGAGGATTAATAGAATTAGCATCATCAAGAAACCGGTTGAGCTCAGGGGTTTTAATGCTTAAGCTCAATCTTCCATATACATCAGTAATCAATTCGTTTAGTTTAGTGATATTTTGTTTGTCTTTTGAGCTAGTAAGAATTATCGGTACCCACCACACGAATTGCATCTTTGATTTTAAACTACTGATGAATGTTTCACTAGTAATCAAATCTTTATCTACAAGATCCCATTTGGTAATCACTATTATCAGACCTTTGCTAGCGTCTTTTATCATACCCAAAAGATGCAAGTCCTGAGCAGTGGCTGGCTCAGTCGCATCAATAGTCATAAGGCATATATCAGATTTCTCTATGGCTTTTTTGGTCCTAACTTTTGAATAAAACTCTATGTCTTCTCCTTTACCGATCTTACCTGGCTTACGCATGCCTGCTGTATCTATAAAAGTAATTCTGGATCCATGATATGCAAGCGAATAATCATTGGTATCTCTAGTGGTGCCGGGAATATCTGATTCGATAGCCAGATCTTCTCCCGCAATAGCATTAATAAGGCTAGATTTACCAGTATTGGGTCTACCTATTATTGAAATAAATATCTCATCATCGTATTTGATTTTATTTGCTTTTTTTAAAGGTAGTTTTTCTACGATTAATTCAAGTAATTCATCACAACCATTACCGTGTATAGCTGAAAGCGGAATTATATCCTCAAATCCCAATCGACGATATTTTGATGTGTTTTGATCTTTATTTGGATTATCTACCTTATTTGCCGCAACTATCACCGGTTTACCGACTGATCTTACAAGCTTCGCGAGCTGATCATCCGCAGGAGATAGTTCAGATATCCCATCTATCACGAATATTACTAGATCTACATCTTTTATAATTTCATCTAGTTTCTGCATAGCTAGCTTGGTTATTGTAGTATTGAGTTTGGTATAACCCGCTGTATCAATTATTTCAAATTTCTTTCCATTATATTCTGAGCTTGCTATATTACTGTCTCTTGTTGTATTTTCGATATCAGAAATTATCGCTTGGGCACTATGCGAAAAGCGATTGAATAATGTTGATTTACCAGAGTTTGGCAACCCTATTAGTGCTACCTTAGGTATATTTTTTACAATTTCTTTCATTTGTTGATTTACTTCCAAGAGTAATTGTCGAAGGTATATTTTATCATATTATTAGATTCTGTAAAGCGATCAGGGCTGTTGAGCACAACTGTAATAATCTGATGACCGTTTTTTTCCGCCAATAGCATTAGACTTTGACCTGCTTCTTTTGTGAATCCAGTCTTAATACCATATACATAAGGTAAGTTCAATAACTTGTTGGTTGTAATAAGTTGGTATTTTTTTCCATCAATATTTTGAATTGACATGGATTGTGTATTGATTGTTTTTCTAAATTCTTCGTTTTGGATTAATATTGTAGCCAATACCAATAAATCAGAGGCAGAACTTTTATGGTTCAATTCATCTAGTCCGTTGGGGTTTGTGAAGTTTGTCTTGTCAAGTCCCCACTGTTTAGCATAGTAGTTCATTTTGTTGCTAAAATTTTTTATCGATCCACTATCCCATACAGCAAGTGCGTTTGCTACATCATTGGCAGAATATATTAAAAGTGCATTAGTAAGATCTGATAATATGAACTTTTCACCTGGTTGAATATTTAATTTCTGGTCATCATTTGCAAGTTTTGGTAATCCATCTGGAATAATCACTATCTCATTAGGACTATGTTGCTGTAGTATCACAAGAGCAGTCATAAGTTTTGTAAGTGAAGCTACTGGAACCGATTCATTTTCAGCTTTAGCAAATAACACTTTTTTACCAGTCAAATCATAGATTAGTGCAACTTTGGCACTACTTTGAATTGGTGCAGTATTATTATACTGTTGGGCCGACGGGGTGTAATCAATCATTTTGAAGCCAAGCTTGTTTTGAACACCCACTTCGTTTACTGTATTAAATTGCTGAATTTTAGCAAGTAAAATATTCGGTCCAAATATATTCTCTATGATTGATAGTATAAGAAGTATAATAATTAGCATATTAATCTATACTCTTAGTTTTGGCATTAGTAAATTCATATTTTCCCACTGGGATCGAATCAAGTCTAAAGTCTCCGATAGCTATTCTTTCTAATTTGATTACCTTATAGCCTAATTGGGATAAGGTTCTTCGAACCTGACGATTTCTTCCTTCAGTCAACGAAAATCTTATTTGTTTTGGTGTTACTATTTTGAGATTGACAAAAGTACTTATGCCATCAGTCAAGATTACTCCACTCATGAGTCTTTTCTTGTCACGAAGTTCTAGTGGTTTATTTATAACTACACTATAGGTTTTTAACTTATCTGAGCTTGGATGAGAAAGCATATTGATCAAGTTACCATCTGAGCTCAGTATGACCAGTCCTTGACTATCTTTGTCTAGCCGCCCAGAAATCTTTAGATTTTTAAATTTTTTAGGTAGTATTGAAAAAATAGTAGGTACGTTACCTTGTTTATTATGAGAGCATATATAACCCTTTGGTTTATTGAATAATAGCGTGATATCATCTTTTTTTGAGCCACTTTTACCTTCCAGCTTTATACGGTCCGAAGATGTTACAATATCTCCTTTTTTAGCCGTTTTACCATTGATACTAACAATGCCCATTTCTATAGCTTCATCAGCTTTTCGACGAGAATTTGCTAGCCCCAATTCTACTAATCTACGATTTATTCGAGTATTAAGTACTTCGTAGCTCATCTACTTCTTCTCCGGAAGTTCGTAGAGCGAAGTAATGCCAAGTTGTTTCAAAAATAAAACCGTAGTTAAATATTTGACATGTAGAATACCACCTATTTTACTTCTTTTTTCCTCAATCAACTCTCTTTCTAAAAGCCCGCGAATACTCTGCTCGCTCCCTATTCCTCTTATCTCTTCAATCTCAGATCGAGATATTGGTTGCTTATATGCAATTATTGAGAGTACTTCTAAAGCAGAACTACTCAGCTGATCAGTACTTTTAATTAATTGCTTATTTTTTGATGTAATGACTTTTTTCACCAATAACATATATTGATCATTTTGATTTAGTAGCTCAAGTCCAAGAGCTTTATATTTGGATTTTAATGTTTTTAAAATAGTTAATAATTCCTTATCACCAATATTTGTGATCTTAGATATATCTTTTGTTGATATACCATTTGGATTTAGGAATAATACTGCAGACACCAATTGGATATTTTCACTCATTTTACTACCTCTATTTCAAGGGAATTATAATTGGTCACACGTAATTTATTCGATTTTATAAACTCTAAGATTATCATAAACATCATTACTGATTCTTTTTTACTGTCTGTAATACTTATGATTTTTGAGATAGGTAATTTATTGAATTGATATATTTTTTCTATCAACTTTTGCCGTTTTTCTAGATTAGTTTTTCTTTTTAGACTAACAAAATCAGTTTCTACCGAATCAACATTGTTTTTGGTCTGTAAATAAGAATTCACTATATTAGTAATATTGATATTTGAATAGTTTATAAGTGCATTGTCGTTTTTGAGCTTTGGTCTACTAAGAAAGTGATTATTTTGCATTCTGGCAAATTCTTTGGCAATTTTTTTATACCGACTTAGCTCCAATAATTGTTCTGAAAGAACTTCTAATTCATCCTCGTCACTATCATTGTTGGCATTGTTTGGTAGCAATGCTTTTGATTTTGTGAGTATTAATTTAACTGCAACATCTAAAAATTTGTTTACATCGTGATGACTTAGTTCGATATTTTGAATGTATGATAAATAATCTTCGGTTATTTTCGCAATACTCACTTGGCAGATATCTAGTTTTTCTCGTTCAATTAATTTTAGAAGCAAATCCAATGGCCCGTTGTAATTCTCCAGATTTACTATGTAGTCAGTAGATTTTGTCATTTGAAAATACTGCTTTATCTATGGCGCCAATCTTTGCATATCTCTTGGGAATAACGTAGCTTCTTTTACATTATTAAGTCCTATTATTTTTGCAGTTAGTCTTTCTAGTCCCAGCCCAAAACCACCATGCTTTGGCATACCATATTTAAAAGCATCTAAATAATATTTGAAGCCTGGGCTGTCTGGACTAGCACCAACCATTTTTTCTAGCTGATCAACTAAGACACTGTAGCGGTTTTCGCGTTGGGTAATAGTTACTATTTCTACACCTCTAAATATCAGATCGGCTCTATCACAAACCGTTGGATCATCTTCGTTAATATGATGATAAAACTTCATTTCTGCAGATGGAAATTCAGTAATGTATATTGCTTCACTTCCGAATTCTTTTAGTGAGTACTCGCTTGCAAATCTTTCTTCAGCTGGAGTTGGATCTTTTTCTTTTCTTGTATCTTGTCCGGTTTCTTTATAAAAAACTTCGTGCAGCTCTTTGAGGGTAATTTCTGGTATATTTTTGGTAATTTTTGATTTAGTCGCTCGTAAATTTTCTAAATCGACGGTTTTGTTTAACCAGATATTTTCATTTATTTCCCACATCATTTCATTGAGCAATTTTTTAACATCTTGAAATGAATCTATAAAACCCATTTCTACATCCACTGTGATGTATTCACTCATATGCCTGGTGGTAGTGCTCGGCTCTGCCCTGTATGTACCACCAATTTCAAATACTCTCTCATAAACGCCAACCATTATCTGTTTGTAGAATTGAGCTGATTGGGCAAGTGTAGCTTCTTTACCGAAATAATCCAGTTTAAATACTTCGGCCCCTCCTTCGGTGGCTTCGGCAAGTAGTTTTGGGCTATGAATAGATACAAATTCATTCGAGAGTAAATAAGTGCGGATGATATTCTCTATCTCAGCTTGAATCTTAAATATCGATTGCTCATGTATATTTCTAAGCGATATTACTCTATTTTCAAATAAAGTATCAAGGTGTTCAGGCTTGTGGCTGATAGGCTTGTCAATCTCTATTGGCATAACATCAATAACGGGCATGTCTACTCTAATCTTTGGCTCATGTATCTCTACTCCATCTATAGCCCGATCGTCTTGATGAATTTTTCCAGTTATCTCGACTACAGATCCTAGCTGAAGTCCATGTAGTTTATCCAGCTCTTTTTTATCTTCAACCAAAGCCTGTACTAGTCCAGACCGATCTCGGATAATTAAAAAATTAAGGCTTCCGAGCAATCTTCTTTTATATAGCCATCCGTTGATTTTTACTGTTTCACCTGATTTATCGTGAAGATCTTTGATAAGGGTTCTATTTTTCATATCTTATTATTATAGCAAAAAAAACTCATAATAAGCATCAATGCACGGATTGTTCTAAATTAGTTTTGTGTAGATTCTGGTCTGGGCTGTGGATTGTTGTTCGATACGGGATTGATATCTAGTGAGTTTATCCTGTCTGAATTTTCTTTTTCGGTATGTTCGCTCGCAGCATTAGATTGCGGTGGTGTAGTGTTTTGAGGATTTTGATTTGGAAGACTGGTATCTACAGTCACTTTGTTATTTGGTGCTGGTTGGGGATGTGATATGGATGGAGTAGCTAATACATCTGCTACAGCAGATACTACATCTTCTAGTATGACTTGAGACTTGACCAGATACCTATCAACACCTAGTTTTTCACCTCTTTCTCTGTCCGTTTCTTCTGATAGTGCCGTCAGCATAATGACTCTAGTATTGGCAATTTCTGGTGTGGTACGAATAATATCCAATACATCAAATCCGGATATTTTGGGCATCATGATGTCAAGCAATATAATATCTGGTCGCTCTGACACTGCAGTAGCAAGTGCCTCTTCACCATTTGATGCTAATACTACTTGATAGCCTTCAGCTTGTAAACGGGTAGCATACACATCTCTCAGCGCTAGTTCGTCTTCTACGATTAATATTTTTGGCATTTATTTCCCTCTTTAACTTAAGAATTATTATAACACTATCGGACTAATTGTAACAAATGATTCTTAGAACATGTCTGAATAGCCTGGGAACCAATCCTGGTGGA
>CAYRNO010000018.1:0-4595 GCA_964425715.1 uncultured Candidatus Saccharibacteria bacterium
AGCGCTTCCATGGTAAGGAAGAGGTCGCGAGTTCAATCCTCGCTCGAGGCTCCAGAAACTCCAAATATATGGAGTTTTTTTGTTACAATATAGTTATGACTAAAAAAAGCAAAAAACCACCCGAAGAAATATCTCTTTCCAAATCCGACGCCAAAGTAGGTGGAGTAGCCGGAGGCATATCTGAACACTTCAAGAAAGACTCCGCACTTGTTCGAGTAGGTGCTGTTATCTTGATTATCCTGACTGGCATTATTCCGGGCCTGATAGTCTACGGAGTCTTCTATATGCTTATGAAGAAATCAGATGAAAAGCCAAAAGCTTAATATATTAATTATTGGCTCTGGTGGTCGTGAGCATGCACTTGTGTGGAAAATATATGATTCACCCAGACTTGGCAAGATGTATATTGCACCTGGCAATGCTGGCACTACAAAGAAAGCTCAATCATTAGATATAGACATATATAGTTCTCAAGAAATTTTATCTACCTGCATAAATTACAATATAGATCTTGTGGTGATTGGACCAGATGATGTGCTAGCTACTGATGTAGCAGATGTATTGCGGGCAAATAGATTAATGGTGTTCGGGCCTAGTCAGTCTGCTGCAAGAATTGAATATTCGAAGGCCTATGCGAAAGATATGATGAATCGAGCAGGTATAAATACCGCACAATATCAGGAATTTAATACTTTTAATAAGGCGATCGATTATCTAAAAAAGAGTAAGTATCCTCTAGTAATCAAAGCCGATGGTCTAGCACTGGGTAAGGGAGTAGTAATCTGTCGAAATATAGCAGAAGCGACCAAAGCTTTGCAGAATATCATGCAAGAAAAGGTTCATGGTGAGTCGGGAAGTAAAGTAATAATCGAGAACTTCTTGGAGGGCATTGAGATAAGTACCCATGCATTTTGTGACGGCATAACATATCATATGTTCCCGAGCTCACAAGATCACAAGCAGATTTTTAATAACGACCAAGGACCAAACACAGGCGGCATGGGTACTATCGCACCACTTCCATGGGTACCTAAAAAATTTATTGAAGATCTCGGCAAGAAGATAGTAAATCCAATTCTTGATGAGCTCAAAATAGATGGCAATGAGTACATCGGATGTCTATATCCCGGTCTTATGCTAAATGATAATGGTTATAATGTAGTTGAGTACAATGCTAGATTTGGTGATCCTGAGCTTCAAAGCTATATACGATTACTAAAAACAGACCTTGTGGATATACTAGAGGCTTGTGCGAATAGAAACTTAGCCAATATTGAAATAGAGTGGATAGACAAGTATGCATGTTGCATAATACTGGCTTCCGAGGGATATCCTGGTCAGTACCAAAAAGGTGAAGTGATTACTGGTGTGAATGTTGCAGAGAAACTTGATGATATAGTAGTTTTCCATGCTGGTACTAAACAAGAAGGAAATAACCTTATCGTTAATGGTGGTAGGGTACTGGGCGTAACCGCAGTAGGAGATAATCTAGATGAGGCTCTAGATAAGGCATATAATGCTATAAAAAAGATACATTTCAAAGGAATGCAATACAGAACAGATATTGGTAGGCGTGCTATACCTGATTGGCTAAAATAGCCAAAATAAGCTAAAATAAACCAGTCAGATTACATTTTCAATTTGCTAAGGGGTGTAGCTCAGATGGCTAGAGCGTCGGTCTCCAAAACCGAAGGCCGCGGGTTCGATTCCTGCCACCCCTGCCAGAAATAACTATCATCGTATAGTTATTTTTTTATAAAGAATATTTGTGTCAGTATGTGTAACCGAATTGTTATTTAAGGTATAATAAACATAACCAGAATTGTGGTTGCTAAATTATTTATAGATGGACCAAACAGATAAAAACCCCCAACCAAAAGATGCTCAATTAGATCAGCAGAATCCTTCAGATTCAGCAACTCCTAGTGCGCAAAACAACACCCAGCAGGCTAATGTGGGAGGAGTAACTATTCAGAGTGCGCAAGATGCTCGTATCAATACCGTCAAGTGCATCAAAGAAGCAATGTTGTCTCAGAAAAAGTTGACTGAAGCTCAGCTCAAAAACATAGAGCATACTATCAAGCTTCACAATATCAATTTTATTGATTATCTTATATCTCAAAGTATTGTCGACAAAGACTTCATTGGGCAAACAGTAGCTAATTATTACAAAGTATCTTATATCGACCTAGAGGCCAATCAGCCTCCGAAAGACCTAGTACTCAAAATCCCCAAAAATATAACTACCGATTCTAGAGTAATATTTTATTATATCGATCAATCTCACGCCGTATTTGTGACTGATGAGCCCAATCAGCCTGGACTCAAAGAAAAACTGGCTGAGTTTACTGGTGGTCTTCCGGTAACAATTGCATATTCACTTAGTGATGATATTGATGTGATACTCGCTCATTATCGCAAACCACTCATCACACGTTTCAATCAGATAATCCAAGATCAAGAGCGTGTCGCGCCTGAGATCATCGATGAGATTATAAAAGATGCAATAGTATTTGATGTATCTGATATACACTTTGAGCCAGAAGAAAAGGTAGTGCTTATCAGGTTTAGAATAGATGGAGTGCTTCGCGAGGCAGGTCAGCTACCTATACAGTACTACGAAAATATCTTGAACCGACTCAAAGTACAGGCGCGTATGCGTATCGATGAGCACGGAGCAAGTCAAGATGGTGCAATTAGATATAGTGTAGACGAAGAATCAGTAGATATACGTATATCTATAGTGCCTACCCTCAATGGCGAAACAGTAGCCTTAAGACTACTTGCAGGCAACTCAAAGAATCTGAATTTCAAAAATCTTGGCTTCAATGTATTTGATCTCAAGACTATCGAAAAACAGATCCATAGACCATTTGGGATGATTATCACCACGGGTCCTACTGGCTCTGGTAAGACTACCACACTATATGCCATGCTCAAGCTACTCAATAGCTCGGATATAAATATCACTACTATTGAAGACCCAGTGGAATACAAGCTATTCGGTGTCAATCAGATACAAGTCAATCGAGCCACACATCTGAATTTCTCAGAAGGGTTAAGAACTATAGTAAGACAGGATCCAGATATTATACTTGTAGGGGAGATTCGAGACAAAGAGACTGCTAAGATGGCAGTAAATGCAGCACTGACCGGACACTTGCTATTCTCGACATTCCATGCCAATGATTCGGCTACTGCTATACCGAGATTTATCGATATGGGAGTCGAGCCTTTCTTGCTATCTTCCACACTCAATACCGTAATAGCCCAACGGCTGATGCGTACTATCTGTAGTGCATGTAGGAAAAGTTATAACGTAAGCATCGCAGATATTAGCAAGAAGATACCAAACGCCGAATCTTATTTTAGCCAGCCCCAAGTAACCTTGTTTTTTGGTGAAGGGTGTGAGGCATGTAATTTCTCTGGCTACAAAGGTAGAGTAGCGCTTTATGAAATACTTGTAGTGTCCCCTCAGATAAAAGAATTAATAGTCAAGAATCCATCTAGCAAATTGATATGGGAACAAGCCAGGCGCGAAGGGGCTCGAACGTTATTTGAAGATGGTATATCCAAGGTGAAAAATGGTAGATCCACCCTAGAGGAGTTGATGCGTGTCGCCGAGCCAAAATAATACACCCAAAGTAGATAATATTTCTGAATCCTCTACCAAGTCTGCTGAGTCCAAGCTCAAGCCAGAAGCTGCAACACCCAAATCTGTCAAAAAAAAGCGCCCAATCAAAAAATTGTCCAAATATGCAGTAAGTAGAGATACTAGAGAATATTTTACTGAAACTCTAAGTATGCTCATATCTACCGGTGTTACTGTGGGCCTATCGCTGGAGATAATTAGTAAAGAACTGCCAAGTAAGAAAGTAAAAAATGCTATTCTTGCTATTCGAGACAAGGTCGACGAAGGAGGTACTCTATGGAAAGCGATTGGTGAATCTGGAATATTGAGCACATCTTCGGTTGCGCTAATTAAGGCCGGAGAGGAGTCTGGTAGACTGGCCGAGAATCTCAAGGTAGTATCTGATCAAACCCACAGGATAAATACTATAAATGCTAAAGTCCGGTCTGCTTTGATTTATCCATCTTTCCTGATAGTTTTACTTATTTTGGTAGGAAGTGGCATTAGTCTATTCCTGCTACCTCGACTGTCTGAAATATTCAATGGGCTAGATGTAGAACTCAATCTACTTACCAAGATAATGATAAACTTTGGGGTATTTTGGTCACATTGGGGACTTGCCATCACAGGCTTATTCTTCGTGGCTATATTTTTCATTGGTGTGGGTATAGCATATTTGAGACCAGTTCGAGCTGTTGCAGAAAGTATTTTATATCTAATCCCTGGAATTAAGACCCTTATATATCAAACAGAAATTTCAAGACTAGGCTTTATCATGGGATCTTTACTCGAAGCTGGGCTACCTATCATAGATGTACTAGATTCGCTGGCTGATTCGTTTAGTACCAATAGATATAGAAAAATTGCACTTATTATAAAGACCAATGTAGAAGAGGGTCAATCAATCACCAAGACTTTTGATAAGATTAAAGACCGAAAGGCACTTCCGGGACCTATCCGACAG
>CAYRNO010000018.1:4695-6446 GCA_964425715.1 uncultured Candidatus Saccharibacteria bacterium
CAAGACTTTTGATAAGATTAAAGACCGAAAGGCACTTCCGGGACCTATCCGACAGCTTATAGTAAGTTCCGAGCAATCTGGTAATCTTTCAACTACACTTCTCAAGATAAGTGATATCTATGAAGAAAAGGCAGAGATAACTGCTCAAAATCTCGAGACCGTATTAGAGCCTATAATCCTTATTTTGATTGCGGTTGGTGTGCTTTTCGTAGCGCTTTCTGTAATACTACCTATCTATAGCCTATTGGGTGGGATTAAATAATTATGGTTAAATACTTTGCCAATAAAAATAAACTTCTAGGATTTACTCTTATAGAGCTTATTTTGTCGGTTGCTGTACTCTCAATAATACTACTAATATCAGTACCTCTAACCCAAAGATATGTGATACGAAATGATATGGAAGTATTGTCAAATATCATCGTTCAGGATTTATATAGAGCTCAGAATCTAGCCAGAGCAGGGGAAAACGACAGTAACTGGGGAGTTTATCTGCAGAGTGGCAGTGCAACAGTATTTCAAGGAAACAACTACTCCTCGCGCAATCAAAATAAAGATGAAATATATTCTTTTTCTACTAGTATTGGTATATCCGGTAAGACAGAATACGTGTTTACTAAGTTTAGTGGCAATTTGGCAAACCCCGGATCGACTACCCTTAACAATAATAGTGATACGAGAGTAATTTCGGTGAGCTCAAATGGTGTTATTGAATATTAAAAAACAACTAAATAGATTTAGACCAAATCAGCAATCGCAGGGGTTTAGTCTGGTCGAAATACTACTTGCAGTTGGCGTATTTGCGCTATTTGGTACAATTATGCTCAGTGCTTTTGTTTATGGCAGGGAAGGAGTTAGGCTGGCAGGCGATAGAGCAAGGGCCACAGAGCTGGCTAACGGTGGGGTAGAAGTAGTGCGCAACATAGCAAACCCCAACTACTCGAACTTATCGAGCTTCGTTAATGGTACTAATTATTATGTCAATTTCGTAAATAACAGGTGGCAGCTAACTACGGTCCCACAGACTATTGATAATAAATATACAAGAATTATTAATTTTAGTGATGGGCCGAATGGTTCACGTAAGGTAAGCGTAACGGTAAATTGGGCCCAAAATCTGACTAGGGGAGGAACTGTAAATGTCAATACATACTTTGCCAATTGGCGTCAGCCTACCTCTTCACCAATAAAAAGCGGTCTATTTGTATACGCCGATGGAGGCACTAGCACTGATAGACTAGAATATCGTCAACTACTAACTACTGGATCTTGGACTCCCGAAACAGCAATGCCGGATGTAAGTACTACAACAACAAATAGGGTTCCACGGTCTTTGAAGCTATACTCTGCACAAACAGGTTCGGCCAAGATGATGCTATCTCGACACTATGATGGCACTCGTCAATATATGTACGCTACTGCATGGAATGGAACTAGTTGGGTTACTCCTCAACTCCTGGCGCAATGGACATCTAGTAGTGCCCTAAACTCTGGTAATTATGGTGGTGAATTCTTGGCAGATGGGTCATTTGTTGCTGTATATTCTGATGGTAGTAATGTACCGAAGTCCAGAGCCTTTAACGGCTCGACTTGGGGCCCAGAAGTTGGGATTGGTGCAATCGGATCTAGTAGCAACTATATAACCGCAATGATGATACGTGCCCGGCCTAGCTCAAATGATTTGATGGTGGTTTTTCTCACTAGTGATTAAAAGGTCAATACGAGTTTTTATACAAATAGTACGTGGAATC
>CAYRNO010000019.1:0-4712 GCA_964425715.1 uncultured Candidatus Saccharibacteria bacterium
ACCTAAAGAATAATATAAACTTATAGGTATATTTATCGTCAGCCGTAAAAAATAACAATTTGCTTAAGCTTACAAGCAAATGCTAAAATAATGCCAAATGCCATATCCAATACCTTCAAATGTTATACCTTTTTTAGTACTTGGTATCGTAGCTACCTCACTGGGCGTGCGAGGCTTGTATTTTTATAACAAAAGAAAATCACCCATAAGTTTATATTATTCTTTAGGTATTTTGCTTATTGGCATTTCAACCCTGTTTTATTCTGTGCCTTTTATATTTACACGAGATGAGCAAATACTAAAGATAGTTACTAACTGTGGTGACTTTTTTTACTATGCATCTATACTAGTGATGGCTCGATTGATATGGTATCTAGGATTTGCTAAAAAAATATCATTTGTATGGGTATTGTTACCATACCTATTAATAATAATTGCCTGTCAGATGATAGTAATTAATTCATGGTCGGAAATTACTTATCAGTTCTATTCAGATTATGTATATTTTCCAGTAGATAAGATTGCAAGTTGGCTATTTGCTGCAATGTCGACAGCATATATTTTTGTAGGATTTATCACCATTAGACAAGCCCGAACTATCAAGGATCTACGCCAAAAGATTCGTCTTAATAGTATAGGCATAGCTTTTTTACTTGGAGGACTTATAGCCATATACAATTATTTATTCTTGCAAGGTACCAATACTGGATCGATTGGCGCTATAGGCTATATTGGAATCGCAATCGTTCTTTTTATAGGTATATTTATCATCAGCAGAAAGAGTAGTAATTCCAAAGCTATAACAAAATAGCAACAATTCTCTAGTTATTGAATCGAAATACTATCACATCGTCATCTTGCACGATATAGTCTTTTCCTTCCAGCCGAACCTTACCAGCATCCTTGGCTCCCGACCATCCATTGCAGTTCACAAAATCTTGATAACTTACGACTTCAGCTTTGATAAAGCCAGTCTCAAAATCAGTATGAATTACTCCAGCAGCTTGTGGTGCGGTATTTCCTTTGGTAATAGTCCAGGCTCGTGATTCTTGAGGTCCTGATGTGTAATAGCTAATATATCCGAGAGTTTGATAACTAAGTCTTATCAGTGTGTCTACACCGGATTCGCTCTGACCCAGAGACTTGAGAAGATCAAGCGCATCTTTTTTGGGCATATCCTGGAGTTCTGATTCGAGCTGTGCACACAGAAAAACCGCCGGGAAGTTATTGGTGAGCTTTACTAGCTCTTCTTGTTTATTTTTGTTGCTCAAGGTTTCTTCATCGATATTGAAGATATATACAAATTTTTTGACTGTAAGTAGTTGTAAGTCTTGGATTGCTTCTGGAATATCTGTCAATTGGCTGCTGAGCAATTCACCTTTGTTGAGTATATCCAGTATCTTTTGGAGCTCATCGATTTGTGAAGATACTTTTGGGTTGGCTTTACGTTCTTTTTCAAGCTTGTCAATCTTCTTGGTGATGCTTTCGATATCTGCAAGGCAAAGCTCAGTGCGTATGATATCGATGTCTTGGGCGGGGTCGATCTTACCTTCGACGTGCACGATATCATCATTCTCAAATGCGCGCACTACTTGAGCTATTACATTGCTCTCGCGAATATGGGATAAGAATTTGTTACCAAGTCCTTCGCCCTTGCTGGCACCGCGCACTATTCCCGCGATATCAACAAATGTACAGGTAGCGGGTATGACTTTCTCTGAGCCCGATATCTTGGCTAGTTCATCAAGTCTATTGTCGGTGACATTTACAATACCCACATTGGGCTCAATTGTGGCAAAAGGGTAGTTGGCCGCAAGTACGCGGTTCTTGGTAAGTGCATTAAAAAGTGTAGACTTACCTACGTTGGGCAAGCCGACTATTCCTACAGATAGACTCATAGATATATTATATCAGCACAGCTTATTTATTACACTTACTTGACACTGAACATAAGTGTTATTAAACTGAATATAATCAATAAATAATTATGCCTAAGACTAATCGCAACGCAAAGTACAAGAAGAATGCTCCTCTCAAAAAGAAGAACAGGAATAAGTCTCGTGTTGCCAGTAGCAAAATCAACAAGAAGTCTGCAAATGTAAAATGGTTTGCTTACGGTGTAATCTTATTGGTAGCGCTAGTTGGTATCGTATTGATATATAGATCTTATGCTGCAGTTAAGCCCAACTTACGATTCCAAATACTCAAAAATTCTACATGTGTATCTTCAGTGCCGAGTACAGATAGTGTAGTACATGTGAGGATTTATAGAGATAGTGGAAGCGAAACTATTAGCAATATCTCAGTCAATATCAACGGACAAGCAGTTACTACAAATCCGACATCCATAAATGGTCCTGTAGTAAATCTCATGATAGCCTCACCTGCCCTTAGCTCAAGCCAAGCGTCTCATACATTTAGTGTTACTGGTACCAAATCGGGAAGTACAGTAACTTTCTCGCCATACTGTGAAGCTAACGGCAATACCAACAGAACTATAAATGTAGTATCTACTTCGCCTGGTAATACAGGCTCTGGTGGAGGTAATTCAAACACTGGTAATGGAAATCCACCAAATACCGGTGCAGGTAGCACCAACAATAGAAGACTATCGGCTAGTCTTACTCCGGCTGAGCTAGCTGCTGGATCAGTTTCTGACAGCGGGGCGGAAAGCGCTACTATCAATAGTATATTCGCTCCCAGAAATGCAACTATCTGGTGTAATCAAGGTCAGTGCAGCGTAGGATATAATTATGGTCAACCTGTGCAAACCCAAATCAAGCCATCGTGGAATTGCACCAATGGATCAGGCTGGTCATACAAAGTTGTCAGTGGTACCAAGGCGGGTAGATGGCTTTGCACACGTGATTATAGTGTCGAAAGTGACCCAATTATTAGACCATGGCTGAGAGTTGCTGCATGCGAGAGTGGGGGCAATTGGGCTATAAATACAGGTAATGGATTTTATGGAGGATTGCAGTTTGACCTGCAAACCTGGAGTAGTGTCGGTGGACAAGGCTATCCTCACCAAAACTCGGCTCATGAGCAAGCTTATAGGGCCGAAATACTCAGGAGTCAACGCGGTACTCAACCATGGCCGCATTGTGGAAGATATTATAACGGATAATGAATAGAGTGTATTTTTATATTACTTATGTTAAACTAGATATAAACAACTAAAAAGGAAATTTAAATGGCTACAAAAAAATCTAAAGTATTCAAAAAAGCATCGAAAAACAAACGTAAAATTCCTCGCTGGGGAATAGTATTAGTCATAGGTTTGGTAGCAGCTATAGGTATTTTTGTAATATATCGGTCTTTTGCTGCGACTGGGCTGGTGCCTCAAGTTAATACTAAAAAAATAATAGAGGCTGGCGGTAAACAACCGCTTGATGATAGAGGGGTAGCACACCGATCGCCAATTACTCTCGAAGCCTGTCGTATGTCAGACACTCCTGGTGATGGACCAGAAAACAGAATATATGTAGGCGCCAAGCCAATTGTTACCAAAGCACTTGCCGATAAACTTAATAAAGTTTGGGACCAGTACTATCCTCAATACCATATAGATGGCCAAGATGTACCCTGGGCCGCAGACTATACTCGTCCCTATCAGGTGGGACTCACAGCATTTTATATAGTAGACAACAGAAATAAAACTGAAACCACCCGTAAATACACCTCATTATATAAACCATCTGAAGCCTTCAGTGGCCTTACTAGAGGTGGATGGTGGGCAAATGAACAAACATTGAATAGTGGCTTTATGCCTTATGCTCTAGCGCGACAAGGTAGGTTAATGGAGGGTGGTTTACAAAAAGGTAAATATCCTTTTACAATGTACAAAGAGAGCTCTGACCCCAATGTTAATATGGATTGGAACCAAGCAATATATCGAGCTACTCCAGAATTAACAACTGCTTTTTATCAAGATAAACCATATAATAACGAAGATCTAGCTAAAGCAACAGGTACTATTTTAAGATCAAGATTTAATGACCCTAAGAATACAGGCACTGCAAGCGGAGCTGCTGACTCGCCTGAAAAAATTAATCAGCTTACGCCCCCAGGTACCTTGCCGGGCAGAACCACTTGGAGCTATCTTACTGGTAAAGTAATGACTTATAACGATCAACGTTGTCCTGGAGGAGATGGTATTGCGCGACCTGAATGTTACGATATTATCAATAATCCAAACCCAATGATCTATTTTGATGTGCGTTGGCAATCAAGTTTTGGCAACGTTGGTCAAGGGATTGCATCCGGTGGCTCCGCTGGACCTCAAGACAATCATTATAGCGTTGGTGTGAGATTCAAAGACTTACCTAAATGTGGCCAAACACCTATCCCAACTAACACCCAAGCTCAAGTAGACGAATACTTCAAGATATCTCAAATTAGCAAACAACTTAGAGACAAAGCTGAAGCCGAAATGGCTAGCAAAGGCTTGGTAAGAACCGCCTCCGGAATACCAATAGAAAAACAGTGGCAAATGTCAGACATCGAAGTTAATAATGGCATCTCACCTTTACCATCCTATGGCTTCTGGACACCTCGATCGGATGGTACATGGCGCGTTTTGGGCGGTTATAACTACTGGTAGTAAATAATTAGACTTGATTGCTCTTTTAATATTCGTTCATTAATATTTTTCATGGCTAGTTGGGCAAAGCAAGAATATAGTCTATAATAAATCATAACTATTATGGATA
>CAYRNO010000020.1:0-4424 GCA_964425715.1 uncultured Candidatus Saccharibacteria bacterium
TCGCCACAACTTATAAGATACGTCGCAATAAGATTCATGTCATACACGAAGCCGCTACCACACCTTATCAACGAGCTAGGGTAGACTTGAAGTATATGGGTATTGATAAACCCTTTTTGCTCTATGTAGGCAATGCATATCCGCACAAGAACTTAGAAAGATTGATACTGGCTTTTGGAAAATTGGTCACCAAGTATGTACTTGATTATCAGCTAGTAATAGCCGGTCGCAAAGATGATTTTCATGCCGCCTTAGAAGATGAGGTCAAGAAATCTGGCTTAGAAGGCAGGGTAATATTTACTGGATTTGTAAACGACTCGGAACTAGCCGGGCTATACAAGGCATCAAGTGCCTATGTTTTTCCGTCTCTCTCAGAAGGATTTGGCTTGCCTGCCCTTGAGGCTATGAGCTACGGTACCCCAGTAATTTCCAGTAACTCTACTTGTTTGCCAGAGATACTTGGTGATAGTGCTGTGTATTTTGACCCCAAGAACATCAACAACATTGCAAAAGTAATATCTCAAGTACTAGCCGACAAAAAGCTTCAAGAAAAGATGACCAAGAAGGGCTATACTAGGGTCAAAAAGTACAACTGGAAGAATACAGCCAAAGTTACTCTGGGTGTATACGAAAAAATACTTAATCAGCGATAGATGCGTAGTATCAAGCTAAAACCAGCTCATTACATATTGTTGTTTGTGATTAGTTTTGGGCTATTGTACTTGTTGCTCGGCAGGTTCGCCACCAATGTATTTAAGCAGACAGTCAAACCAGCTGACTATAGCGCATTGAATATACCTAGTTGGTTGAGTTTTGGATTTGCCTGGGATAGTGGCTGGTATAGCTCAATTGCACTCAATGGTTATCCCAAGACCATTGCACCGGTTTATGCATTCTTTCCACTGTTTCCGTTACTTGTAGGATTTATCACTAAATTTGGCGTTCATTTTATGACAGCAGGGTTTTTGATAAATATTGTCGCCAGTTTTTTGGCAAGCCTAGCACTTTATAAACTCGCTCGAGAATTTCTCTCAGAAAACCTATCGCTCTATACGGTATTGTTATTCTTGGTATTTCCAATGAGTTTCTTCTTATTCGCGTTTTATACTGAGGCAGTATTTTGTGCGCTTAGCTTCTGGGCAATATACTTTGCCAGAAAACAGAGCTGGGCTTATGCATCGATTCTGGCTATGCTGTGCACAGCCACCAGGCTAGTAGGACTTATAGTAATGATTCCAATAATTTTAGAATATCTAAGGGTCAAACAATACAGTGTCAAGAAATTTGATTACAATATATTGTGGTTTGCCTTGATGCCTCTGGGTCTTGTATCGTATATGATCTACGCCCATAGTATCGTGGGTAGTTACTTTGCTATGTTTGAGGCATATAAGCTGGGCGAATGGTCATATCAAAGTTTCCAGCCGAACTTTATACTTACTCTTATCCGTTCAGCCATACAGGTTGGTAAGACAGGAGAGTTTTTAGTACTATTGCCGCTATTGTGTTGGTTTGGTTTTGCAACAGTGATATTTGTACTGCGCAAGAAGCTACCACTAAGCTATATCATATATTCGGTAGTGAGCTTGATATTTATAGTGCTCAACGGCAATGTGACCTCGGTCAATCGTTATGTATTGCCGTTATTTCCGGTCTTTATAGGTATAGTAATGTTGCTCAAGAACAAACAGTTATTGCTCACATTTTTAATCGCATTATTTATGTTATGCCAAGGTGTGTTCTTCGTGATGTTTGCCAACGGGCATTGGATAGGCTAGTCTTTGTTTGGCAGACTTTTGACGGTTTCCCACATCTCAGGATGACCTTGATTGCGCATAGCATACCACCACTCCGATCCCCACAGATCTATACGTTTTATTTGAGTTTGACGGGCATATTCTAGATTGTCCAACAATTGCTTGGGATTCATGGTTTGTCTTGATCTTTCATATTCTAGATTTTCGTTTCCTACCTTGTCCCATGGCTCGGCCTGTAGCTCATGCACCTTAGTTTTCTGATTGGCGTACCAGCTGATGATCGATGCCTTCCACCAGTTGAAAAGTCCACTTTGAGGATAACGATAATAGCCTATCGGACTCCATACATACCGATACATCGAAAATCCATAGATATTTCCAAACGGTCCACTTACCGGCCAGCCTATTTGGTCGCTTTGGGTAAGAATAATAGGTCTTGAAGTATCGACTGATTTCAATGTAGATAGTTCGGTGTTCAATGCTTCACGAGTCAGATTTTGTTGAGGGCAATCACCAAAGCTACGTAGTAAGAATTCGTTTTCTAACTGCCAAGCTTCTATTACGGGCTCATTTTTGTATCTTTCTGCTGTGGTTTTTATCATCTTATTGACCCGCAAGCCTACTTCATTTGAATCATTCTTGTCGAGCCAACTAGGATAGTAGCATTCTGGTACTCGAATAGTTTTTTGGCCCAATACCAAAGTGATCTTGGCATTACTTTTCTTGGCTTCTTCTATCATGAAATCAATCTCTGAGAAATCGTACTCGCCTGGAATCTTTTCTATCCTGTCCCAGTAAGTTGCAATTCGTATATGCCGAAATCCAAGCTCATCTATCATAGAAATATAATTGTCTTTCCAATCACTACCGTATCGTTCGGCTTGTACCTGAGAAAAACTTACCCCTATTACTTCTTGCTCACTTCTTTGCATCCACCAAAATCGTGTCATTACAATAATAGATATTGCGACTAAAACAGACATAACGATAAGTAGTATTTTTACAAATTTATTCATGGGTAGGTTTTCTATTATAACAAAATAACACCCTACCGGTAGATAGGGTGCAGGGTGTCATCAGTCTCGTGCATAGGCCACAACATATGCATGTCACGATGACGGATGAGATTCTTGATATTTTTGATAGATTTGCGAACCCGAGACAGATCTTTGCTACGCAGAGCTTCGATCAGCTCATTGATTAGTACTCTGATATTGTCCTGAAGCTCTTTGTACTCTGGCAAATGTGTCTCTATCGACACTAGATAAACCAGTTCTTCGACTAGATCGATGCGATCCGCAAAGAATAGATAATCATCTCGTATCGCAGAGATAGCTGCATCCAGCTCGGCCATGGAGCGCTCGGCTACAAACGCACCTGCAACAATATGCCTTGAAGATTCGTCAGTCCGAAATGCTATTTTGCGATTGTCGGATATCGATCTGATGGCGTAGGTATAGGGCTTCACTAGGATGCGACTGATCCAGCGATGCAAATAATCTACCAACTCCTCATCGCTCCCAGATCTAGTGAGAGCAACAATTGCCGAGACTACCTCATCGCAAGCTTGCTCAACGAATCTTGCAAGCTCGCGCCGATATGCGGCAGAGCCAAGAGAGAGGGCATCAAACTCGAGCTGGTCATCTAGTCTTGTGTTGGCAGCAGTGATCTGGGCTGATTTGGCACCAGGATTGTACCTGCCAAGACTGTCCACCAAACTGCTCGAGCTAGCCACTAGATCGCCAGCCTCAAGTCTGTGAGTGGTCCTGGCGTTGAGGAGTTTGCAAGCATGCAGTACTAGAATGTTCTTGAGATAGTTCATCAGCAAGGTATTGTGCTTGGCCTCTTGCCAGTATTGAGTGATCACCCCGATGACCAGACTGTGATCAGACTGCATGTCTTCAAGCGCATTGGCCCTATCTAGTATGTTGTCATGTGCTAGTTCAGCAGACCTGCCTATACTGTAGGCAGTCCAAGTATGGAACTGTGTCTGCTTGGGGTCTTCGGTACGAATCACAGCGATGATCTCGCCCAGTTTGTCTAGGTCTCGAGGTGTGAATACACCCGAGATCACGAAGAACTTACTGAGCCTATCAGCAAGCAGTGGTCTAGCCAGACACTTGCCAGCAGACAGTACATGAGACCATTGGCTGATTCGATATATCCGGGCATCACCTAGTTGCAATATAGCAGTTGGATGTGTCACTATCGTCTCCTTTGCAAATCTAGCAAGGTTCTCTTCTTAGAAGCGATGTTATGATACCATATAGTTTCTTGACTTGCCACCATATCAACAGATATAATCATGTGGTATTATCTACAAATTATCCGGGGTAGTCCGTTGGCTAACGGACAGTTGACTGTTAATATATAGCAATGTTTTGGGTTTATACTATTTACAATCAATTAAATGATAAAATATACATTGGTCAGACGAGAGATTTGGCTAAACGACTGAGTGAGCACAATCAAAAGCGAGGAAATCACTATACAGCTATGTTTGAAGGTGAATGGAAGTTGATTTATACAGAATCAGTTACCACTCGGCTTGAAGCGGTTAAACGAGAAAGACAGCTAAAGAGTCAAAAAGGTCGAGAATTCGTAAAATCCAATATTCCGGGGTAGCTCAGCGGTAGAGCAGTTGACTGTTAATCAATTGGTCGCTGG
>CAYRNO010000021.1:0-3110 GCA_964425715.1 uncultured Candidatus Saccharibacteria bacterium
AAATGAAAATCTCGATGAACAGACTTATCAAAATTATAAATATATCCACAATATAACTGCTAGTTTTATAGAGGGTAGTATCACTGAACGATTTAATATTGCAAAACAAGTGCACGATAAGAAACTAGGCCAGGAATTCTTGACCGGGCTTATCTATGCAACCAGTAAACAATCTACTATACTATATGATAGATTGGATTTTGTTGAAAGTATCATGCGGGCTCTAGAACAAACACGCAACAATGTAAACGTACGTATAGCAATTGAAAATCTAGCATTGAGGTAGAGTAAATGATTTTTGAAGTAGTTTTAATATCAATAGTAGTTATTTTTACAATTCTTGCTGTAGTCAAGAAAAGAAGTAGTGTTGTAGATAATATCGTTAGCAATTTATCAGCAAACCCGCCGAGTCAGGATGAGACTTTGGATAATCTACTAGATATAGCTGGTAGATATTATGCTGAGAGGAACTATCTTTCGGCAGAAAAAGCTTATCTCAAGGTACTAAGAGTAGACCACAAAAATAGCCTTGCCTATAGTAGGTTGGGATTTATTTATTCGCATCTTGGAAACAACGAGGATGCTATAGAATGTTTCAAAATAGTAGCTGATACATATCCCAATGCTGCTAGTTATCACAACCTCTCGATGATGTATTTCAAGACTCGAGAATACCAAAAATCAGCCGATGCTCTCGAGAAATCACTGAGCATGGAAATGCACATCAATAGGCTTGTTAACTTAGCGCGCATCTATCGCATTCTAAATAAATTTGACAAGCAACTATCAACACTAAAAAAAGCCATAGAATTAGAGCCTAAAAATGTTGAGATCATGCAACTTTTGGCAGAAGCTTACTTGCATGAAAAAGATGAAAAATCAGCCAACCATATGTTTGAAGAGATTCTCGCAATAGAACCGCACAATCAAAGAGCTCGTACAGCCTTGGGCCAAACCAGTAATAAAAAGATAAATATATAAAACCTTAAAAACACTTGTGCTCTAACATAAGTAGTATATAATGTACCTATATATCATAATAGGGAAAAAATAAATGGCAACCAATAAAAAATTAAAGTCTAGAGTTAATAAATCCAAAAAACTAAATTAAAGCAGGTTCCCAAAATGGACCAAATTTGTAGTAATAGGCCTAGTGGCAGTAGTTGGTATAGCGGTCATCGTCAGGACATTCGCATCCGGTGGGACTGTCAATACAGCCACAATTATCGGCGGTGGAGCTCTCAGTGACCCCAACAGTGCTACTAGCATGGTTCGATCACCTATCACACTAGAAGCCTGTCGTATGTCAGATACTCCTGGTGAGGGTGCAGCCAACAGAGTATATGTAGGTGCAAAACCAGTAATATCAGCTTATGCTGCTGATAAGCTAAATGCAGTTTGGGACAAGTACTATCCCGAATACCATATAAATGGCCAAAATGTCACATATGCGGCTGACTATCAAATGCCTCAGTCGGTATATTATGAAGCGGATTATATATATGACAGAGACAATCCTACAGATACCTCAAGCCCATATAGAGACTTCTTATTGCCCTCAGAGGGGTACCCCAAGTTCTATTCAGGAGAGCTATGGAAAACATTTGCCCCCGGTCAACCACCTGCACTGGAGACTTCTTTGCTAGCGTCTCCGGGCCCAGCTATCAAGAAATTCTGGGACAACGGTACGATTTATGGCAACGCAGCCACATATATTGATACGCCTTCTGGCAACAGTAAGCCAGTTAGTCCATTCCCGGCTAGTAGCAACATCAGTACAACTGAGCAATCTTCATCTGGTTCAGCAAATAGTTCAACAGAATCCTCAAAATCTACAAACTCATCAACAGGCAATATCAGCAGATTCAAGCCCTCTACGAGTAATTCCACCAGCAACTCTACCCAATCTACATCAACTTCCAGCAGTACAAACAAAGCTTCGACACCCTCTAACAACCGAACTACACAAACCAACACTACCAACAATATGTACCAAAGCAATCCCAATGACGTCTCTAAGCTAAATAGTATATTGGGTACAGTCACTAGTAAAACAAACCCCAATCTAGGCTTGTATCCAGGTACATTACCGGGAAGGACTTCATGGAGCTATTTACAAGGACCAGTAGCAAAATACAATGATGCAAGGTGTAGAGAGTCACAACCAGGTAACAGCGACCCTTACGGCTGTGGCAATGATCCTAGTAAATATGACCCCATCAACAACCCCAATCCGTTCATCAAATTTGTTATCAGTTGGTTTGGTGGGCGAAGTGTTGGTAGCGTAGGAGAAAACAGCAAGCTCTTGGTAGACAGTGATGTGAAAGTTGTACGATTCAAAGACTTGCCAAAATGTGGTGCCGATCCAATACAAGTGCGTAACCAGATAGATAGCAAGGCCAACTTCTCCGAAGTCATGTACAGTAATTACGAGAGAGCCTTCAACCAGATTAAAGCAGCTGGTATAGATGTAGGCGTTGCTGGCCCAGGACAAGACAAGATGGCAGAGATATTCTTGAAAAACGGAATTTCACCACTTTCATCCTTGGGTTCGGGATATTGGACCGGACTACCTCCTAAAGGTACAGGATCTGGATTACCAGGCTATGGCAACTACGGTACAGCTGCTTACCCTGACCCTATCTAGGTCATAAATACAATCCAGCAACAAATAACCTTAAAAAGATGCTTATCAACTTAAGCATCTTTTGGTTTACCTATCTCAATAAATAGTGATAATCGATTGGATTATAGATGAGCAAATTGTATCTTACATAAATTTCCTAGCATTGATAATATAGCTTATATTTGATAAACTTAAGTTTGTATTTTATACTATGCCGGGTTAGCGAAGTGGTTAAACGCATCAGACTGTAAATCTGACGGCCTTGTGCCTTCGGGAGTTCGAATCTCTCACCCGGCACCATGCCGATGTAGCTCAGTTGGTTAGAGCAGCTGTTTTGTAAACAGCAGGTCGTGGGTTCGAATCCCTCCATCGGCTCCAGAATAATTGTATATATAATCCGATAGACTCGCCTCGATAGCTCAGTGGTAGAGCGCTTCCATGGTAAGGAAGAGGTCGCGAGTTCAATCCTCGCTCGAGGCTCCAG
>CAYRNO010000022.1:0-3087 GCA_964425715.1 uncultured Candidatus Saccharibacteria bacterium
ATCATATGCCAAAATACTTGCCTTACCTTCTGTGTGCCTAATAAAGTCCATCAGTAGTCTTATGGTGCTAGACTTACCGGCTCCATTGGGCCCCAAGAATCCATACACTTCACCTGGAAATATTTTGAGCGATAGATTGTGTAAGGCATAGTTTTGATTTCTATCATATTTTTTTGATAGTTTATCTATGACTATGGTTGGTTGTTGATCACTCATAGAAATTTCTCTTTTGGATTAATTAACCCCAAGTTTTAGGTAGATAGTAAGTAGCGTCAGAAGTGTTAAAAATCCCCATCCAACAACATCAAAATTATTTTCCACAATATATATCATTTTATTTTTGATATTCTTAGAACGAAAGAAATCACGGTAGTTTATCCTTACCCAGCTCATATTGATAATTATCAGTCCTATGAAATTCAAAATACAATAGAGGCATATGGCCCCGATATTGTATGTACTTTGCCATAAAAACCAAAGCCCAAAACCAAGCGTGAAGAGACTAAGCAACTGCACGAAAACACGCATTCCTCTAGAGACGGATCCTCCCGTCAGACCCACCAGCCCAACCCCTAAAAATAATACAAACAAGATCAAGCTCATCATTGCATTGGGAAATCCAAGAACAGAACCCTGCGGAGCATTCAATACACTAGTACAATTCAGCGCGCTACTTACATTGCACAGTAAGTTGACCTGTGGGTTTTTTAATAGATTTAATTTTTCTATCAACTGTATAAAAGACGCAATAGCTCCCATGCTTGAGCCCAATACTATAAGACCATATTTGATTTTAAGTGAATTGTTATTCATTACTACTAACATAGCAAAAATATCACCATTATTAAAGAACCAAGTGGTATAATACAGTTATGGATAAAACAGCAAATACTATCTTTATTGACGTAAGAGAACCCAATGAGTATGCATCAGGACATCTAGAAGGTGCTATCAATATCCCTCTCGGTACAATCGTGGATAACTCATCTCAACTTCAAGATATAGATAAGGACTCACATATCGTGGTGTATTGTAGGAGTGGCGCAAGAGCTGAAAATGCCAAGATGCAATTACAGCAACTAGGCTTTGAGGATGTGTCCAATGGTATCAATCAAGCTGAGATTGAGAAATCAAATAGCTAACTACTTTTCTTGAAGACTAGTAATCTTTCTTACAAATAATACAAGCCAGGAGAAAGTGATCCCAAACGCCAGAAGTTCAAATGCGGTTAGATTGAGATAACCCACTCTTGCAAACAAGAAATAGCAGATAGCGATTATTACAAGTGTAAAATAAGAGTTTACCAAGAAAGTAGCATCAATAAATGGCAGCAACTTTTTTAGCCCGATAATAATAATCCCAAAACCCAATACCATAGAGTAGGCTGATAGATTGTGCATGAGAGGGTCTTCGGCATAAGTAAATATACCTACACCAGCCATACAGATACCGATAAATATAAATAGCCCTTTTAATATATTGATACGAGTTGACTTGGAAATATTACTATCAGAAACCATTAGCTTGCGGATATCGTCAAGTAAGTGAAAGCTCATAGTGATAAGTACCATACCTGAAAGCAACAGGGTGAAATTAAATACTTTTGCTGATGGTCCAGTCAAGCTTCCTAGTGATGAGAAGTTTATTTGCCACCAGAGAGGATCGGTCGATGTGATCATACTTAGCAACATTCCACATACCATTACGACTGAAAATATACGTACTATACTATTGGTATTGATATTGATACTTGCCGGCACAAGAAGATATACTACCAATCCAGCATAGACTCCTACAATTACCGATGATATATATCTATCTAGTGTCAGCTCTTTGAATGCCAACGAGACCAATGCTACACCTATAGCGGTGACTAAGATAGTCATGATTGAAGTTGCTACAGATAAAGTCACTATGTTGAATACTAATTGTTTTTTACTGAGTTTCTCGCTATGTGCTTTTAGGCCAAATAAATATGATGGTACAAACAAGATTAGAGACAATATAATACCTAGGATAAGTACCGTGTTACCGATAGAGTCACTGCCTACGAGCTTGACACTTGACTCATTCCAGAACCACACAAGACTCAATAAACTTACTATTAATATCGTAGGTAAGAGTAATCGCTCGGCGATACTCTCGTTGCTGATGGAGTTTATATAAAGTACTTTTTTCATTTAGATATTATTTTACTACATTATTAAAAAAACGCTTAATCACTAAAGATTAAGCGTTTGAGGCTGGGCTGTTGTTCTCATAACTGACTTTTTCTTTTACCAGGGACACTATTAGCATATTTAGAAAGCTAAACACAGTAGTCACTAGCGAACAAAGTGCCAATATTTGCAACCAGTTGGGTATATATCCATTGCCGTGAATATATCCATTTGATTCGGATATTGTGTCTTCACTCAAGGAAATAATTACAAATACAGAGAACATGAAAACAAATAGGTTGATAAATACAACTACAAGAAAAGTATCACTAAGGCGATCTAACACTTCCAGTTTTACATTTTTGGTAGTGTTGATATGGTCTTTTTCATTTACTGCTGTGTCCATCATAAACCCCCAGGTCTGTAGGTACCAAATTATATGGCATATTCTATCATCTATTGTTTACAACTACTACTCGGTTCGAAGGGCTTCGATGGGATCGAGTTTGGCTGCTTTGCGGGATGGTAGCCAGCCAGCAAAGATAGCCACAATTACGAGTATGAGTACAAGTCCTCCAATCTGCATTGGTTCAAATATCAAGAGCTCGTTACCATCGCCTAGGCTAAGTTGCTTGGTGATCCATGGATTGAGTGCTATTCCGAGCCCTACGGCTATACCAGCACCTATTACACCTCCCAGCAATCCTATCCAAGCTGCTTCAAATCTGAACAAACGTCCGATGTCACGCTTACGCATTCCCAATGCTTTCATGAGCCCTATTTCTCTGGTACGCTGGATCACGCTGATATACATGGTATATACAATTCCAAATATCGAAGCTACGATAGCAATCAGACCAAAGGCAATTACGATACCTTGTAATACATCGATGATCCTAGTAAGAAATTCTTGAGTTTCTTTGACGCT
>CAYRNO010000023.1:0-2775 GCA_964425715.1 uncultured Candidatus Saccharibacteria bacterium
AGTTGATAGTGACCTGGCCATTGGATGAGGTGATGGAGTTGATGACGGGGAAATTGAGGTAGTGATTGGAGCCAGTATTGGTACCATTGTAGTCTATGTCGTCTGCATCGTTAAGAGTTACACCTCCATTAATGAAATTAACAAAGTCATTGGTCTGGAGGTTGTCGATACCAAGAGAGCTCAGAACACCTCCGGTATTAGTAAATATCTTATTGCCCAGTATGCTATTATTGATTGCCAAAAATGATTGGTAGGATAGATTTCCTATACCGAGACCATTGCCTGCTACAACGTTTCCATCGCCGACTCCAGCTCCACCTATCAAGTTATTCTCGGAGTCAGCCAGTATGATTATCCCAGATGAATTACCATATCCAGTCTCGACCTGACCTCCGATGTTGGTGCCAACATAGTTACCTTGTACTATATTTCCTGTGCTAGCTGAGCCAAATCCACCAACTATGTCAATCCCGTCCCCTCTTCCTGCTGTGGTATGACATGAGACAACATTTCGAGCAGCAGCTGTATTGCCACCTATTATATTGTTATCGCCTGTAACACCAATACCCTGGCCATCACCGTTACCTATACACTCACCATTTGCACCCACACCCACATAATTACCACGAATGATAGCACCGCTACCATTTACTCGTATACCATCTCCGTTATTCGGAGTAGAAGCATTCCCGGACACGATATTGCCTTCACCAGGGTTGATACCGCCAATAATCAAGTTGTCTGTAACTGAGGTACCTATACCAAAATTTTGTGAGCTCAGGCCAGCTGTTCCAGCGAAATTAGTTCCGATATTATTGCACTGCACAATGTGATCATTACTATTGAACAAGGCGAGGCCTCCGGCGACTGCTAGTCCCGACCTATTTATCACAAGCCCTTTGATGGTACTGCCGTCACTGCCTGCATCAAATCTCAATAATGAATCAGTTCCATCATTGGTTCCATTTATCTCAATTAATAAATTGCGGTCGGTAAAGTTTGTCCCACAAGTCGCTCCTCCGGGTTGAGTTGTGCCATCAATAATTAGGGTGTCAGTGATAGTTGGCAAAGGTGTGGTTGGTGCAATAGATTGTTGTCCAGTACCTATAGCAAAATCGATGGTATCATCTACACCTACGCTAGTGTTGGCATCCAATATGGCCTGCCTAAGTGACCCAGCACCTGAGTCATTGGTATTGGTTACTGTAATAGTAGCTGCGTGGACTTTTGTGGGATAAAAAATCAATAAGACTAAAGCTAAGGCAATCATTAAGACAATAGAAAATACTAGTGCAGAGTATGAATGTTTTTTAAAGTTTAATATATACATAAGAGTTGTAATTTATATTAGCAATAATATCTTACTATGTCTAGATATGTCAAAATACCGATAAAAGTGGTAAAATGGCGAAGTTACATAATATAGTAAATATCATCTGTGCGCCCTTAGCTCAGCTGGATAGAGCGTCTGGCTTCGGACCAGAAGGTCGGGGGTTCGAATCCCTCAGGGCGTACCATGGGTCTGTAGCTCAATTGGCAGAGCAGTTGCCTCTTAAGCAATTGGTTGTGGGTTCGAGTCCCACCGGACCCACCAATAATGTACCTAGATTTTTATAATTATTAGTAAGATAATGTTATTGATAATATTTTCTTTCTAATCAAATTTGTAAACCGAAGCTTGAAAAGCTGTTTGCAAATTTGTAAGGAAGATAACTATCGAAGATTGAAATAAAATTTAATATAATTTTATGCAAATCGGAGATATTGTCTGACGCCGGGGTGTGGCGCAGTTGGCTAGCGCGCGTCGTTTGGGACGATGAGGTCGAAGGTTCGAGTCCTTTCACCCCGACCAATATAAAAAGCTCAACGATTTGTTGAGCTTTTTATATTCTTGAATATTTATTTTTTGGACTTAGAGCTTTTTACCACTTTTACTTCAGTAGCTTTTCCAGCCTTGCCAAGCTTACTAACTACTACAAATCTGTATATCAGGGCACCTATAATACCCGCTAGAAGAATGATAAGTATCCAGAGCGTCTTATCATTTTCAGATCCCCAGTTGTCTCGCTTGATACAGTCGATAAGCATGAGTATCCAATAGACCATAATAAAAGCGCAAAAAGCAAACCAGGCCAATACAAATATCATACTAAAGACAAATATCAGTACACCCAAAACACCTAGTGCTGCTTCAGAGCCATCGCTCTGAGCAAAAACAGCACTAGGTACAAAAATCGTAAATATACCCATGAATGAAGTTATAAAAGTCTTAAGATATCTTCTTGTCATCCTACAAATCTGAGAATTTATTTCTTATCTACAGGCTGGGATGGCTGAGCTGGTTGTGCAGCAACGGGAGTTGGTGCAGATGCGCCTTTGTCTAAAGCTCTTTTGACGGCAAAGTAGTAAACGATTGCAGCTATTCCTGAAAAACCTACCACAAATCCTACTATAAGTATGATGATCCACAGATTTTTCTGATTGTCATCTTTCCAGTTGGTTCGCTTGAATGCATCGACAAGCATGAATATCCAAAATATGAATAACGCCAACCCCACAACGATGGCAATCAAGAAGAATATAAGGAAGACTCCTCCGAAGGCTGCAGCTGCAGCTGTATCACCAGAGCTGGTAGTCGTAGTGTAGTCGTAGTCGTACTCAGCAGCACGTGCTGCCAAAGGTGCTAGAGACATTGCAGCTCCAGTCACTTCTTCGATTTTAGTTGATAATGATCTTTTATTTTATAAGTTCTCCTTTTGTAGAATTTTATTTATT
>CAYRNO010000024.1:0-1620 GCA_964425715.1 uncultured Candidatus Saccharibacteria bacterium
GACGCCGGATAGCTTTCCATCTTTTTATTTGTCTTTCATCATACCCATCGTCGATCCTTCGACCCATATAATACCGACAATACCATTGAAACCAACCCCTAGGATCTCGTTCATCAATCCAGCCTTTTTTCCTCCATACTTCTAGTGGTTGGCTGGCACTAACGTGAAAATAATTTAAATCCTTATTGTATACTATACTCAGTTTAGCATTTTCATACCATTCTTTTGGAATATCGCTCGGTTTATCAGCAAAATATTCCCCGCCAAATACACCAAGTTCAAGCATTTGTTTGGGTGTTAACTGTGGCTTGAATTCTTTATCAAAGTCACTACCTTCTGCACTTGTTAGTTGATAAGAATAATCCGATTGAAATTTATCGTTTGCAATCAATGTAGTTGTCATGATTTTATTATATATACTTATAGGAACAATATTAAGTCACTCTTGAAAATTACCCAACCGCGTCTCATCTATCTTGAGATACTGTATAGAATCACACAAATAATAATCCGTAATATTAAATATAGAAAACTCAGGAAGCTTGAATCGTTTAGCCACTTTGTATAGTTGCATGAAAGTCGTAGGACTAATATCTACCAAAGAGAAGACCAGCACAGTCGGTACATCATAGCGTCTAAAATGTTTAAACAGTTTATTTTCAAAAAATACTGTTATTTTGTTGGCACGTTCTTTCTCAGTTAGCTTAGTGGGGATGCCGATTTTGCACATAGTTTCATCAAAATAACAATCCGCACTAGCCTGATCTTCTGAGATAATTACACTATCAAAACCAATCCTTTTACTACCGTTGGTATAAATCATATCGGGATTCTCAGAGTATTCCGCAAAGTGATAACCATTGAAGTCCGGACAAATGCTCAAAAATTGTTCAATTAGCTGGAACTCCCGTTCTTTTTTGTCTTGAGAATAATGCGAATGCAATAAATTATTTTGCTCCATATATTTATTATATAGACTTTGCAGGTTGAGTTGTATCGCCTGAACAGGTATTTTGATTCCACAGTCCAAGCTGCAAAGATTCGGCATCTATTTGAGCTTGTTTGAACTCTGTCTGATACTTATATGACTGATCTTGATAAGTATATTCTTTTGCATAGCCTTCAGCTATCATTTTTTTATTGTATAGGCTGCCATCCGGGAGTACTACGTAAGCAAGTAGTCTACCATATTTATCCTGTTCACCAACTGCTCTATCATATTCAAGTTGTATCATTTGATTGTCTAAAAGTTCGTGAGCTTTGTTACTTGCCTCACGCCCAAAACATTGAACCGTCTTTCGAGGATCCACAGTTTCTGGAGTATCTATTCCAATATATCGAACTGTTTTGATTTGACCATTTATTTCAATCTCTGCGGTATCGCCATCTATGACTTTTATCACCTTGGATCTAGGAGAGTTCGCACTTGTTGAATTTTGTTTTTGACCGATACTACTAGCCTGATAGCCAGAGTACACTAGAGCCAAACCAATCATTAAACTGAGGGTAAAGGTCGTTAGTTTTTTTACTCTTTTAGGAATTTTATTCATATATTTCTTAGGTAATTAGGCTTAACGATCTTCATCAGCCAAAAATACTTTCTAAAATAGCGATGGAGAT